>JBAXXL010000106.1:0-1504 GCA_037127915.1 bacterium | reverse complement strand
ATGTAGCAGCATTTGCAGCTAAAATAGCGTGATTTACTGTAAATGAACCCGATTGAATTGTCAATGTCAGTTTGCTAAGATCTAATTGATTAATTGTTACGGCTGAGTTAATTGACAAAGTAAGGTTTGTTACTGTCGCAGGAATTACCACATTATCACCCGATTGGGGTACAGAACCATAGGCTGTAGAACCACCAGTGGTTGTCACCCAATTTGAAACAGTTTCCCAGGTTCCATCGTGGGCATTTGCCAGATAAACCGTAGCTGCATACGTGCTGAGCGACATGCCCATAAAGGCAAAAATAAACATTAAACGAAAAAAGGTTCGTTTTGAATTTTGAAGAGTAATTGTTTTCATAAGACAATTGGTTATTAAAGTTAATATTTAATTTTGATATTAGAATGAAATTAAAAGCAATTAATGAAATTTATAGTTATCGGAAATTATCTGTGCAAATATATTACTATTTGCAGAAATAGATATGTAGAAAAAATGTCCAATGCAGTGTAAAAAAAATACGTTTAGTGAAGTTTTGTTCCTGAATGAGCATTTTATAAATTTCCGGAAGCGTTGGAAGGAGTATGAGAATGCACATATATTACTCAAAGATAGTCATTTTCAGTTTTGCTTTACTCTAAAAGCCAAACCAATTTTCAACCAAACAAAGAAATACGACTCCTTCTGAAGTCGCATTTCTTTGTTTGGCAGTCTACATTCAAATAAATAATGCAAAAAACATTTGCTTATTGTTTAAACATTTTATTTGTAATCCATACACCTTCGATATTGGCTCTTACAAAATAGAAGCCCGGGCTTAATTGTAAATTGTTTACTTCAACAAGAGTTGAATTTGCGGGTATTGACAAAATAGTTTTACCCTGCGTATTTATGATAAGTACGTTTTTAATCGTTTTATCACTTTTTATTGAAAATGAATTATTGAAAGGATTTGGGCTAACCGTAACTAAATTATTATGTTCTAATTCAATATTAGTAACTGGATTTAGAAAGCGGAATGGATGTGGATAGGTATAAGGTATATATCCATTAGGTTGAGCATTTATGAAATAATCACGATTTAATAGAATTGATGTGGAGCAGTTATTACAAACTCCGTTTGTTGTGTAACCCAGATCATCATGTGACTCATTGTGCCATATATATAAAGAAAGTATTTGGTCACGACCCGGATATGTGCTGCCACAAGTAAAACCTTCTACCGATAATTCAATGGTTCGAAGGATTTGATTCGTACAGGAATTGTTGAAAATCACACCATCTCCCCCTCTTATACCGATAGCGGTTCGCATTGGATTTGTAGCGTTTGATGAATAATGATTTTCGTATATTTCGTAGCTTCTACTACCTTCGGGCCAAGAAGAGTATCCATGGGCATCTGTCATAGCGTAAATTCTAACAGAATCTTGCCCTACTACCTGATTATATCTGAAAACATACCTTGAACTATTGTTAGAAGCAATATTATGACGGTTGCCTGAAAAA
>JBAXXL010000105.1:0-1610 GCA_037127915.1 bacterium | reverse complement strand
ACTGTATCATTGCAAACCCAAGTTAGATTGGGTGCTTGGAGAGGTGCAGCGTCAATGGAGGCGCAGCATTAAGCGACGCAGCCAAAGACATCATGTATTTTGGAGTTATCTGAAAAGTCGTGACTGGTTTAAGCTGCCATATGCTGAAGTTCTTCACACAGGTGTATAGCTTGAAACGTGAATCTACTTTGGGAAGCCCGTTGCGGGAAAACCGCACGGCGGGTTTTGCTTGGGGTTTTGGGCACAAGGGAGAAATCCCGAGGCCCAATTCTACCAGCCACAACCTAGATCATGAACTTGTCCTGCGGGCGGTGCGTAAACACACAGACAGCAAGTGGATTCTTCTTTATGTTGAACGGTGGCTAAAAGCTCCTGGGCAGCAAGCAGATGGGACACGCGTAGAGCGAGATAGAGGCACACCTCAGGGCGGGGTTATTAGTCCGTTGTTGGCCAACTTATTTCTGCACTATGCTTTTGATAAATGGATGCATCGGAACTATCCGAACAATCCATTTGAGAGATATGCTGATGATGTTATTGCACACTGCAATTCGGAGGCTGAAGCAAACAACGTAAACATTCGGTTAGCCCCGTTATTGACAACCCTAGCTTTTCAAGATGGACTTAAATTTTCGAGTTAACGGATATAAAAAAATATCTTTAATTGGCCGTATTTGGCAGGTCATTAAAACTCCTTTTTCCTCGTTTCTATTTAATCTAGGATTCTGATATAATACTAATATGAAAACTAAATCTCATTATATAAAAAATTTATGTTGCCAACGTTGCATCACAATACTTAAGGAACTGATTGTGAAAAATGAAATCCAGATTTTAGATATCCAAAATGGTGTTGTTGTAGTATCCACAGACAATTGTGAATTAGATGAATTATATTCAATATTAAAAATTAACGGGTTTGAAATATTGGATGAAAGGGAGGAAATCCTTGTCAATAAAATTAAAACTGAACTACTAAATTATTTTCTTGATAATGAAAATATCAGTCTGAAAATGACCCGATATTTAGAAAATAAAATCAATTTAAGCTATTCGTATCTAAGCAAAGTGTTTTCAAAACGGGAAAGCAGTTCTATAGAGAAATATTACATAAAGCTCAAGATCGAGAAAGTAAAAGAATTGATTATTACTAACCAACTAAACTTATCTGAAATTGCTTTTATGTATAATTATAGTAGTGTTCAGGCTCTGTCGCATCAGTTTAAAACATTAACCGGTGTAACAGTTAAAGAGTATAAATCATCGTTGAGTACCTATTCAACCTATAACTAATATTTCATACTGAGGAATTTTATGAATTTTTATAAAAATTCTATGACAAATCTAAGCGTGAAAGAAAGTTAATTTGCACAATCCAAATTTTAATATCGAAAGCATTGAAAACATATTTAACAGAAACGGGAAATCAAATAAAAGCAAAATCTGTATTGATATTTATTGTCACTCTGGTTTTTATACTTTTATTTGAAACAGGTAAAGCCATACCAGCATTCTCAAGAAAATATAGCACTAGTTGTATAACATGTCATTCAGTTTATCCAAAATTGAATCCATTTGGCGAAGCTTTTAGAATTAATGGATACAAATAC
>JBAXXL010000104.1:0-1690 GCA_037127915.1 bacterium | reverse complement strand
CTATCTCAATTCCAAATTTGCTTTCTAATTCTTCGAATGTGGTTGATGTGTCTTCGAGGGTGTCGTGAAGCAGGGCTACCTGAACGGCAAATGAGGTATCTAAGCTGGGTGTATTTGACGCGGCAGTGAGTATTTCCATGGCGACGTTGCTTAAATGAACGACATAAGGCAGGATTGTGCCCGGTACATTCTGATCCATTAAAACATGTTTCTCTGTTGCAAAATTGATTGCTTTCTGGTAGAGTGCTTGTATTTCTATTTTAGTTTTTTCAAATTCTACGCAAATAGGGCCTACTCTGCTGATTGCATACTTGCGGGCAGAGAAGTGCTGGTTACTATTCTGTTCTTTCGGATCATCGGGGATTATGGAAGGATCGTCGCCGAAATCATCATACTGTGCAAATAACTTTTCCGGAGTGATTCCACTTTTCCAATTTGATTGTAAAAATTTATCAACGATTGCTTTTGCTTCAGCGAGGGCTTCGGCATACGTTTCGAAATGACCGATATCATCTGCTTCGGATTCGTCAGAATAATGGAAGCTGTCGTAAACTCTTAAATGGAATGACATATACTTTTATTTGGTTTTGTTATTAACAAAAATTTTTGACCTTTTTATTATTGTTCAGTTTTGGGTTGTAGGATGATATGTGTGAGCAAACATAATCGGTATTGATCGTTCTGAAACGTAACGAGTTACGAATGCGCGCCATCGGAGATTTGCAAATTATACCGGAATGGATTACAAAACTGGTCCAGCGCGGGGACGGAGCTGCCATTTACTAACTATATTTTAAAAAAATCGAAAATGTAATGAAGCTTACCATTTTTAATTGGATATTTGTCAGGTATCAGCCAACCGGGAATTTCTCCTATACTTGATTCTCCAATAAAAGGGATTCTAAGACCATTTTTCTCAATACTTGTTAAAGCTACTGAATACTTTTGTGGCATATCCAGGTTGGATTCTAAAAGAAATTCAAGAAGATTTTTCAAAGTTTCATCATCAATATTTTTTATATTTTGTTTCCGAATACCTGAGCCAGAACCAGAAGAGATACTATGAATACCAAGAAAGAATTTTTTAATTTCCGTACTTGAAATTGTTTGCAAGTTTTCAGCAATGTCTTTAGATAGATTATACCTTTCGAATCTCCATACTTCATCTTTTTGGAGATATTTATTTAGAAATATTTTAAAGTACTTCCTTAATATATCTTTGTCGAAAACGTCAGGTTCTTTAATTGCATAATCAGATTTTATTTCTGTCTTGAAGAAGTGGCAAAATGAATCAAATACATATGTAAATGGAAGCTTGGAATTGCTTTCACGTTCTAAAATGCCTTTAACTAAATAATATTTTTCAAGAGACTTGGCATAATCTTCTGTTAGCTTGTTTGATATTTTTGCATTTTTATATCGTTCATCTTTATTAGGTTTTTTATAAAATGTTTTATAGTATTCAATAATATTTGTGCTAAGCTTACCATATGATTCTTTCTTTAAATCATTAAAGTAGGCTTCAATTCTGTCTAATTCTTTTGTTGTTGTTATATTATATTCTTTATTGCTGTAGATTCCGCTGCCAGTGAAATTTGAAGAACCAATTATTGCCATTAGACCTTTTCCAGCTTTTTTGAAATAATATAATTTTGAATGTAATGAACTGTCATCATATACATAAATAGAT
>JBAXXL010000103.1:0-1763 GCA_037127915.1 bacterium | reverse complement strand
TGTCCCCCTAGCTACGCTATTCGAGTTGGTGCAAAGCGCAAGTTGACCGACGAGGTTTCGGCCGCAATCGATATTCACATGTCAGACAATGAATTAAAGCTAGGTTCAGGTCTTGGCAAACAGGTATTAAAGAGTATTGATATTTTGGAGTCTTTGCAGCTTCAGGGTTTTGAGGTTGGATATACCACCGTTTGCAACTATGTTCGCAATAAGTTGAAGAGACACTCTAGCAAAGAGGCGTTTATCCGTCAAGTATACCAACCAGGGAGTGTATGTGAGTTCGACTGGGGCGAAGTAAAGTTGGAGATTGGCGGGGTATTGAATCGTTATTATTTAGCGGTATTCACGTCTGCTTATGGCAATTATCGTTATTCCCTTTTGTTTCAACGTCAAGACACATTGGCCTTTATGGAGTCTCACACTTTGTTTTTCTCACATATAGGTGGCGTTTACCATCAAATGACTTACGACAACATGCGTGTTGCCGTATCACGCTTTGTAGGTTTGCATGAAAAGGAACCCACCCAGGCATTGCTTCAAATGCGTGGTCATTATTTGTTTACCCACCGATTTTGCAATATTTACAGCGGGAACGAAAAGGGTCATGTAGAGCGAAGCGTTGAGTACGTTAGGCGCAAAGCATTTGCACCCAAACACTCATTTTCAACGTTAGAAGAGGCACAAGCCCATCTTCACCAAACGGTTAATCGGTTGAATCAAACCAAGCAGCAATTAACGGGTATGACTGCCGATGAACTGTTTGCACAGGAGCTACCGCATTTATACAAAATAGGTTCAGCATTGGCATTTAGCGAATCAACTCCTTGCAGGGTAGATAAATACTCCACTATATGCTTTGGTACCAATCATTACTCTGTACCCGACCATTTGGTCAACCTACATGTAGATGTAAAAGTGTACAGTCAAAAGCTAGAGATGTTCTATCGTAACACGCTTGTAGCCACCCATGAGCGCAATTTTGGTCGCCAGCAATGGCTGATTTCCATTGAGCATTACCTGTCCACATTTAAGCGTAAGCCGGGTGCTTTGAACTCTAGTGTAGCCTTGGTGAGTAGCCCTTATCTGAAAGAATTGTATGATGATTTTTTTACCTCCACCCCACGCGACTTTGTAGATTTGCTTCAATTCTGCGTTCGCTTCCATGTACCACAAGTAAAGTTGGAAGAAACCGTAAAGCTGCTTCTTAGCCTCTGTACGCACAGTATTACCACTGAAAAGATAACTGCACTTTTGGGCAATAAACCAGTGGAAACAGTCTGTGTGGTGGTGGACAAGAGTGAAACGGCAGACCAATCAAAAAACCTTCTAAAAGAATTAACGGCACTAATGAACTAAGAAATAGCGGTTAAAAATATCAATTAAAATTTAGCATAAAATAAAAATAAAACAAGTGTAATAACAAATATAAAACAAGCACAAAAGATGAAAATACAAAACGAAATAAAAGAGAATATAATACACTATAGCAAAGAGTTACATCTTCCCACATTTAGAAATGAGTACGAGGAGATAGCTCAAGAATCGGCTAAGGAACATGCCCAATACGAAGAATTTTTACTAAAACTAATGGAGCGGGAATACGATGTACGTTTGGAAAACCGCAAAAAGGAACTCATCCGTCAAGCTGGTTTTCCATCCAGAATGCATTTACACGATTTGAAACGGGAACTACTTCCCCCCGATGCTGCCTCCAAGCTTCCCGTGCTGGAACGTTTGGACTTCATAAAATCTGGTCAAAACAT
>JBAXXL010000102.1:0-1900 GCA_037127915.1 bacterium | reverse complement strand
GTAGTAAGTAGTAAGTAGTAAGTAGTAAGTAGTAAGTAGTAAGTAGGCTATGTATACCAGTTGATAATTAATAGTCAATAACAGGATATAAAAAAGTTAGAAATACAATTTAAAAACTCATTGAGAGGTTTGGATTAATATGGTGAAATTTCTTGATTTACAAAAGATAAATACCCAATACGAGGCAGAAATAAAAGAGGCTGTTAATCGGGTGATTGACAGCGGTTGGTATTTGCAGGGAAAGGAAAATGAACGGTTTGAAGCTAATTATGCCACTTATATTGGTTCAAAGAATTGTATTGGTGTTGCCAACGGCTTGGATGCGCTAATCTGGATACTTCGGGCTTATATTGAAATGGGCGTGATGCAGGAAGGCGATGAAGTGATTGTTCCGGCAAATACCTATATAGCTTCCATTCTGGCTGTTACTGAAAATAATCTAAAACCCGTTTTGGTTGAGCCTAATATAAATACATTTCAGATTGATGATTCATTGATTGAACAAGCCATAACTTCCAGAACCAAAGCAATAATGATCGTTCATTTATATGGTCAGTGCGCTTATACAGAGAATATTGGAGAATTGTGTAAGAAATACAAGCTGAAACTGATTGAAGATAATGCGCAAGCGGTAGGATGTATTTACTCAGCAGTAAGTGGTAAGCAGCAAGTGTCAAGAAGAAAAACAGGCTCGTTGGGTGATGCAGCAGGACATAGTTTTTACCCTGGAAAGAATTTGGGTGCATTGGGTGATGGAGGCGCAGTAACAACTAATGATGATGAACTTGCCAAAGTGGTAAGAGCTTTGGCGAATTACGGTTCTTCTCAAAAATATGTTTTTAATTACACGGGCAGAAACAGTCGATTAGATGAAATTCAGGCAGCCATTTTGGATGTGAAACTAAAATATTTAGATGCTGATACCGAAAAACGCAAACAGGTTGCAGATTATTATCTGGAAAACATAAAGCATCCTGACATAATACTCCCTCAGCGCAAAGACCGTGATTCCCATGTGTTTCATTTGTTTCCGATACGAACCAAACGCAGGGATGAACTGCAACATTACCTGACAGAGAAAGGTATTCAAACTTTGATTCATTATCCAATACCACCTCATTTACAAGAATGTTATTCTGAATTTAGTTCGTTATCGTTACCGATTACCGAGCAAATTCATCTCGAAGAGCTTAGTTTGCCAATGAGTCCGGTAATGACGGAAGAAGAAAAAGTGGTGTATGCTATAAATTGTTTTAAGTTATGAAAATAACACTTAGTGAAGTAAAAGCAGGTTATGCTGCAATAAAGAAGAAAGCATTTTCAGAATACAAACATGGCAACTATGAAGCAAGTCTTTCTTATGTTGATAAGGCTGTCTCTATTGCTTCACAAATTATGTGGCGCTATGCTGATAATGAATTAGAATTATTTAAAATAGAGAGTGAAATAAAATCAATATTATTATCATAATTGATTTATATCAAACCAGCCCTTTTCCAACAGGTAGAAGCATTTAAAAGTGTTATACCAACCGGAACTGACTTAATAAATATTCATCAAAAATTAAATTCTGAACCACTTTCAAGTATTTTCCCGTTTATTTCCTTCGACCTTACTTCTACAAAAGGAATTTTGTACGGAGTAAACCGTCATAACTCTAGTCTAGTTATTTTTGATCGATTTTCTTTGGAAAACTATAACTCTGTCACTTTTGCAAAATCTGGTTCCGGAAAATCTTATTTCACAAAACTCGAGATTTTGAGATATCTTATGTTCGATGTAGACGTAATAATAATTGACCCAGAAAGAGAGTATGAGTTCTTATCAGAAGCTGTTGGCGGAAGATATTTTAATATTTCACTCTCTTCAGAGCACCACATTAATCCTTTTGATTTACCCC
>JBAXXL010000101.1:0-2056 GCA_037127915.1 bacterium | reverse complement strand
CCATTCACCTGAGTATTTACTTCCGATTCACCAAAAGTAACAGCATATATTGACTTTTCGTCGACACTTTTCATCCACATATTACTAATGTAGATGGGCAGGGCTTTGGATGCCTGCAAATTGCAACAAGCCACACTGTGACAAGCTGCATATTGATAGCGAAAATTATTTTTAAATAGTGCATCTTTTTGATTATCAGTCGATGAATAGACAATAGCACTACCATCGGGCAGGCGTGCACCTTGTGCTGCATTGAAAGCAAGACTTTCTATCATATCTCCAAATTTCGCTTCAACTCTTTTCTGAAATGCGGATCCAAAACTGACAATTAATTCTGTAATAGTACAATATTCTACCGGCAAATCTGCAGAACCATAATTATAGGCAACACTTTCATGTTTTGTTTTGTCAGTTGCTATAGACCCCGAAGGATTTAATGAGCGTTTAATTTTATAAAGCGCATTATCAGAAGCTTCTTTGTATAGTGAATTTTCGGTATTTGAAGCCAGAAAAAAGGGAACACGCAATGATTCACAAATATGAACCGCATGCTCTTTGTACATAAGCTCACGATCTAAAAGATTAGCGAGTTGATTATCTGAATTTCCAATCCTGTCACCCGCAGCACTGTAGTCCTTATACAGCCATTCGGCAAAATTAAGGTATTTTTTATCGTGAGTTAGTTTGTAAAACCATTCCAGTGTTTCAACAATCATCAATCCGTGTGTTAAACCACCACCATTTGGATTTGGAATATTGAAATACGATTTTCCTGATTTTGTATAACGATAAATATCATAATCTATAGCCTTTTTTGCAGCATCGAAATATCTTTTATCTCCAGTATATTCGTAATAAGCCAACATCGCATTCAGCATTCGGCTCTGTGACCAGAATTCTCCATTTTCTTTTACAAGACTATCCAAACGACATTCCGGCGTATAAATCCCAATGTATCCGGATGTGTCCTGATTTTCAATTACATTATCCATAATCTTTTTAGCCTTTTCTAACCAAGGTTGATAGCTGGTGAGAAAAGCACTTCGAACCACAACATCTGCAAAATAACCTTCGTGTTCGCCCGGCCACCAGGTTTCGAGTCGTGTATTCCAAACGCCTTTATTTTCGGAAGGTTGGTTTTTTGCTTTCACCGGACCAAATAGATTTCGCATTAAAGTAGGTTGAATTTTATCGTAAACCGAAATGTATCCGGTTGTAATATCGCGAAGAATCTGGTTCTTCATCCAACCTCCAACTTGTATCTCGTTAAGAGGCAACGTTTTGACAGGTTCTGCGGCAGAGCACATGAATGCATACAACAATGTTGCAAACAATAAATAAGACGACTTTTTGAAATAAATACGATTCACTTTAGTGTTTTGTTGTTAATGTTCAATTTTTTTATAATTTTCAAATAAGACTATTTAAATCGATAGTTTTATTTGACCTTTTGGGTATTAAATTTGGATAATCGTTAGTTGACAATCTCAAAGCGAGCTTTTTTGTCTCCTACCATCAATGTAAACATACCTGGATCCAATTCTGGTTTTAACTGCTCGTTCAAAAATATCAATTGATCGGGATTCAATACAAATGTTACTTTGCTACTTTCCCCTTTTTTCAAGAAAATTCGTTTGTAATCTTTTAATAATTTAACTGGTGTAGTTACTCTACTAATTTCGTCATTTACAAAAAGTAATACCACTTCTTCTCCATCGTATTTACCAATATTGGTAATTGTTACAGATAACTCTATTTTCTCGCTTTTTTTTATTTTTGGCAAAACAGTTATTTCGGAATATTCGAATTTGGTATAGGACAGCCCATACCCAAAATCGTATAAAGGATACATACCATCATTTTTTGGAGTCATTGAATATTGACCTTTAGAATATTTCGAAGGCCGCTGATAATACCAGCAATTAAGATAACCAACACCCCGTGGAATGCTATATGGCAAGTGGGCCGATGGATTTACTTTACCCGCAAGAATCTTTGCAACTGCCATTCCACCCTGATTCCCGGGATAGAAAGCTTCGAGTATTGCAGCAGCATT
>JBAXXL010000100.1:0-2085 GCA_037127915.1 bacterium | reverse complement strand
AGTGTACCCCTTGTCAAGGACATTTTGGGTTTTTAATATTCCAATCACATAAGTAATGCCCACTGAACAAACCAAAGATCCGCATAAATGCTGGACTTTTTGAATGTTTTGTGGTATAATAAGTGCAAGGGTTTTATAGAAAAACCTTAAAAAAGCTTGCATTGTGGGTGATGGATGTGTATAAATTTTTGAGTAAACAGATCCGATTTGAGGATTTTAATCAACCAATCGGAATGAAAATGAGCCGTGAAAATCGCTGGGTGAAGAAGGCGAATTTGATCCCGTGGGAAGAAATTGAGTTGGGTTATGCCAAGCTTTTCACGAATAAAAAAGGGAATGTAGCAAAACCGCTACGGATGGCATTGGGTGCATTGATTATTCAAACGGAATATGGGTATTCAGATGTTGAAACAATGCTTCAAATACAAGAAACAGCTTACTTGCAATATTTTTGTGGTATCAGTGAATACTCGGAAGAACGCCCCTTTGACCCATCTTTAATGGTATATTTTCGTAAACGTTTGACACCGGAAATACTCGGTGAGATTAACGAAATGATTTTGAAAAACATACAAAAACCCAAAATCGTTGAAGATGCACCCAAAGAAACTGACGATGATAAAGACAATCATACTCCACCAACCCCACCCAATGACGGCACATTGATTGTGGATGCGACTTGCGCACCATCAAAGATAAAATATCCACAGGATACCGAGTTACTCAACCAAAGCCGAGAATACCTCGAAGACCTCATCGACACATTGCACAAACCTATTGACGGTATTAAACCCCGCACTTATCGTAAACAAGCACGCAAGGATTACCTGAATTTAGCACGCAAGAAGAAGAGAACAGCAAAAGATATCCGCAAAGCCATTGGCAAGCAACTGAGATATGTTAAACGCAATTTAGCACATGTGGACGGCATGAAGAAGCGAGGTGCAACACTCACTGTGCGGCAAGAAGGCCGTCTGGACGTTGTGAAAACGGTGTACCAACAACAGTTGTTCATGTTTGATAACCATACTCACAAAGTTGCCGATCGCATTGTTAGCATTTCACAACCATACATTCGCCCGATTGTGCGAGGTAAAGCCAAAGCACCGGTGGAATTTGGAATAAAGTTAGACATCAGCGTAGTGGATGGTTTTGTCCGCTTGGAAAAGCAATCGTTTGACGCCTACAACGAGGGTGAATATTTGATGGAAACCATTGAACGATATCGTCAACGCACTGGGCATTATCCAGCTCGCGTTTTGGCAGACAAAATATATCGCAATCGAGAAAATTTGAATTTTTGTAAAGAAAACGAAATTCGTTTAGCCGGTCCTGCTTTGGGACGACCAAAGAAAGATGCGATTGTCAACAGAGTGCAGAACTATTTGGACGAATGTGAACGAGTAGAAGTCGAACGTGCTTTCAGCTTGGCAAAAGGAAAGTTTGGCATGGGGCTGATTCGGGCACGATTAGAGGACACCACCAAAACAGTGGTAGCCCTGTCTATTCTTACGCTCAATTTAGCAAAAGTGCTACGCACACTTTTGCACCATTTTTGGATTTTTATGAAATCGTGGCTGTTTGAAGGGGTGTACGAAAAAATGGTGTTTGTTCAGTAGGCATTATTTAGTGTATAGTATTTACATATTGTGAAATTATTGACATACTATGTAAGTTAATATTTTTTTGATTTATTATTTAACATCTCTCCAAATAGTAATCTTTTTAGTATCGTGGAGATACTTCAATAAAATCATAGCAAATATCTCCACTTATTTCTCACTTAATATAGGCGACTTGGTATATACAGGAACACCTGCAGGGGTAGGTGAATGTGTGGTGGGTGATTTATTGGAAGGATATCTGGAGAAAGAAAAAATGTTTGATCTGATTATAAAATAATTTTTATCAAAAAATGTTGACCACAAATATTTTAACGAGTGCATACAAGCTGATGGTTACGGCCAAAGCTATGTGTGAGACATACGATGCAAACCGACAGGTCTGCAAGTATGTGCACAGCACTTCGCGTGGTCACGAAGCAATACAAGTAGCAACTGGTTTACAGTTGTTGAATTGCGATTG
>JBAXXL010000099.1:0-2248 GCA_037127915.1 bacterium | reverse complement strand
GGAAATACCCATGAAATATGAGTTTGAGTTGAAATCACCCATATAAATGCTATCCAAACAACTGTATTCGAAATGAGCGGAATTGGAGGCATTCAAATAGCCACCGGTAAGTCCGATACTATTTCGCGGTTGTTCGCAAATTGAAATTTGAAATGCGGACAAGAATATAAGTGCAAATACAAAAACCGGAATCCTGACATTCAGCTTCATAATTTCTCCTTATTGTTTATGCGAATTTACACATATTTTATTTATTTATCAAAAAATAATGACAAAATATATTATATAATGAAATGATATTTTATTATTTCATGGTTTTTATATTGCTTTACACAGGGCTTCGCCCTGTGCTATTATATAACGCCCTTTCAGGTGGGGTGAATTAAATCCCCAATTATTAAATATTATATTCACTCCATTTAGTTGCTAAATACTGCTCTTCTTTTTGCTAATAGTGAATTGCATAGGTTTTCTTTTTTCCATTTTTCTATAGTATTTACTGTGCAATTGTCTATAGCTTGATTAACTGTCTCTATTGTTAAGTCAACTGTGAGAGCAGATATTATAAGAGCTAAATCTGTTATTCCACTCATTGGATTCTTACTTAATTCATTTTTATATTTACCAAAAGTAGATTCAATTACATCGGAACAGCATACTAGTTTTTTTGATTTTCTATTTATTTGTTTTTCGTTTTCTTTCAAATATGTAATCATGTATTCTTTGAATTGTTTAAGTTTTCCCTTTTTGAAATTTTTTAATAACGCAAAACATTTTGCTTTTGTTTTCTTGCTCAGACCTTCATTCTTCAATAGTATGGATATTTTTTCTTGGACAGAAATTATGTTGTTCATTTCTATAATAAACGACTCTTGATCTTTTACCCATTGTAGCTGTTCTGCTTCTGCTAGTGGCAGTTTGTTTTTGTCCAGAGCCAATATCGCACTCATACCCCATTTGCCTACGATGTCTAGATTCAAGAATCTTGATTTAGACCGCTGGTTTGGCGGGATTAAATGTGCGTTATTACTGCAACATAACTTAAGCCTCATTTGACCTGCCTGATGGGTAAATTTCTTGAATTCATCATCATTTTTATATATCCATTCTAATGCGTTAGCTATGGCATGTGTGATGTCATATACATGGCTAATATCCGCTTCCTTCAAACCCTTTTTCAATGAACTACCGGCATCTGTTACTGCGTATTTAACTGTGCCTAGCTTCGTTTTAACAATTTCAAGTTCGGTAGCTATATCTTGTCCAGTCCATCTCTCTTTTGATTTAACTGTAATTGGTGTCATGTCTTGTATTTTAAGAGGGCGCGTAAAGTCAACTTTGCTCTGCCTTATTCCCAATACAACAAGTACTTGTTCCTGACCAATACCAATGCTCTCATCGACAATGATTATCCAATCATCAGCCTTTTCCTTAGGGGCTTGTAATTGATAGCAACCTATTTTCTTAACCCATAACATTGCCGTGGAAAAAGATGGCGCTGTGCGTTCAATGTTTAGATACAAATTAACTGCAAAAATAACCTTACTTAAACTTCTATAGCTACTTGTTGTTTTAATTTTGGCTGATAGAATTATTAGTATGTATACTGTAAGATAATGAGACCGTTTGGGTTTGCATGTGTTTAGAGTCCTATTATCTGTTGTAGGTTTTTTTTTACTGTTGCTAGTTTTGAATTCATTTCATTTAAGCTAGCCTTTCTTTCCATGGCTTTTGTTTTCCAAAAATCCCTACTAGTTGTCAACTCTTTAATCTTTTTTTTAAGTCGTTTGTTTTCAAGCCTGCGCTCCTTGGCTCGTTGTTCCCATTCAATGTTTGCCATAGTAAATCGCTTTGTTATTGTTAAAATTGCAATTTACAAAAAAAATATTTAGATACCAACATTTGGAACGAATATATATATTCTTTTATATTGATTTAATTCACCCCACCCGGAGGGGTTTTATCTGAATAACCTTGGGTGCAACCCACGGTAAAGACAAAAAACTCTCTGGCAACCCCGGAGGGGTTGAATAATGAACCCACTATACCAGTCTAATATTCAGCCCCTTCAGGGCTGTGTCATTCAGTTTATAGATGACCGTGGGTTTACACCCACGGTTATTCAGATTGTGCCACTTCGCGGCACGATATATTGAAATCAAACGCATCAATAATAAGTGAATATTATTAATTATGCGAATTAAGGGTTGAAAGTTAAATAGTTATTAACAATATAAATATCTGATTG
>JBAXXL010000098.1:0-2326 GCA_037127915.1 bacterium | reverse complement strand
TATAATTTTCTTTATCATTCAGATTGATTAAAACAACCTGATTTGTTTGTGTATCAGATGAACCATTTGGTGTCTTTCCTACCGATACTGCAAGTGTTAGTCCATCAGGTGAAATATCAATACTGTAAGCTGATTTTAAACTAAAATAAGACAATGTTTCAATTTCTTTGAAAGTAATCATGTCGTAGATAGAAATTATTCCAGGATGTTCGGCTTTGTTTGGTAAAGTAACAAATAATTTTGTTCCATCCGGTGAAAGACAGAAATATGAAATATCATAATCAATCTGGTGAATAATTTTTCCTGATTGGATATCCCAAACAGCTAGTTTCGGACCCGTTACTTTAGTAACTAATCTTGTGCCATCCTTTGTTACTTCTGGGCTGGAAGCAAATCCACTCGCCAGCGCATCCAAATTCCTGATAATCTCACCTGATTTTGAATCAACGATAAGTGGTCTGCCTTTCCAAAGGGCAATAATATTGCCGTCGGGGAGGAACAATGCTCCTCCTGCTTCGCCACCGCCGGTTTTGGCGAGATTAGTCAACGCATCAACGTTGATCGTTGCAACTGCCGGCTGTGCTTGCAGTTGCGTAAATGCGGCTATAAGTACTGCCGCGACGATTAGAATTTTTTTGTAGCACATATTACTGTACTCCTTGAGTTAGTTGATAAATGATCACCGGACACTCGCCCGATAATCGCTTTTATTATCAAAATACTTTTGCTGATTTTTTGTTAAAAACCGGAAAAAATATTTTAGTTATTTCAAATTTGTAAATTATTCACTTCTATAAGACAAACTAAACGGAAAAAAGTTTCACTTTTTTTGCATTATTTTAATTAATTCTTTTTTATAATTCTAAGCATCATATAAATAATTATTTACAAGAGTACAAACATAGTTTTTTTTCGATTTTTGCAAAAATAAATTGGGGTTTTGACAAAACGCATTTTTATTTTGCATTTTTTCAAAATCCGTTCTATACAAATACTCACTTCCCCAAGGTTCGGAAAAAACCATTGAATCAATTAGTGTAGTATTATTTATTATCAAGAAGCTGGAATCCGGATCGCTTGAATCAATTGGTATTCGAGCAAGGTTGTCAATTTGAGTGAAACCAAATATTGGACGCGTTGGATCATTTGGCCGTTTTTCCAATATTTGATATTGTGTTGGATTATTTTCTGTTATATGCAATGTTGGTTCAAATGTCATAGAATGTGAATGGCTTAGTGACGTATCATATATAGTTGCTGTCCAAAATCTAAAATCGCTAACCAAAAGGTAAGCACTATCCTGTAAATTTTGATCTGGTAAACCAGTCGTTCGGTCAAACAAAAAATCCGTGATTATGCTATTTTGATTTGCTAATATCCCAATCGATGCACTTTTTTCATTGCCCCATTGGTATCCGCGGATTATGCCTCGAGGACCTTTAAACCCATAAATAGTATCACACAATAAAGTGTCTATATTATCTATATTAACTTTCAATTGCTCTATATTTTGGTCTTGTGCTTTAGCAACTAATGTACAACTAAATAGATATACAAATGCGAATAGCACTAATTTTACTTTCATTTTATTTATTCTCCACAATGAACTTAAAGCTAAATTGTTCTGACCCTGTATTAATAGTGAGTATGTATATACCAATATTTAAAGTTTGATTTATTGTTATAATGTTTTTTCCGGTAATAAATGGTTGAGAACCCAAATCAACAATTAATTTACCCGTAGTATCATAAACTACTGATTCACCAGTAAAGTTTTGGTTAGAAAAAAATTCTAATTGATTATTATTATATTTTAAATAACTTTCATTAATAACCAAACCTTCTTGCACCGGAACAATATTCTTATTTAAAAAGGCAACTACACCAGCTTGATTGCATAACAGGATTAAGCTATCTTTAAAGTCAAAAGATCTTGCGTAGTTGAAATTTATATAGTTTTTTACTCTATTTTCAGGGATATTCCACGTGAAATTATATTTAATTTTATCTGACTCATCACTAATGCCGGTATATAATATATTAGAATCAATAAATAAGGGTTTACCTATACCGGCAATATCAAACCCAAACAATGCCGATATTTCATAATATGTGATTTTTTTCTTCTCCTTAGTTTCTAAGTGATATATATATATATATATATCACTTGGGTTCCCGCCTGTGTGTAATGAAGCTATTCGTTTCCCGTCCGGAGAAAATTGCATTGATAAAAAACCGGACCCAGCAGGCTCTACAACTGTATAATTCTTCTTATCATTCAGATTGATTAAAACAACCTGATTTGTTTGTGTATCAGATGAACCAT
>JBAXXL010000097.1:0-2337 GCA_037127915.1 bacterium | reverse complement strand
TACAGTGAGCGTTTCAGCAACCGGTTGCGAGTGTAGTTGGGTAAATGCGGCTAACGCCAGTGTTACCGCAATCATAATAATTCGAATGTAATTCATAAGGTATTTTCCTTATATTGTTATAAAATACTGCCGTCTTTCGGCAATTTATGTTTATTACGAATTTTTCAAATTAAAATCTTAAATGGAAATTTGTCTCCTTATGTCAATGGAAAAATTTAAAACTAAAATTGAATCTAACTAATTATCTAAATTAGCAAAATAAAATCAAATAATTGCTTTGCTAATTTAAATTTATTTAGCTCCTCCACAAATATTCCGAACCCCAAGGATCTCGAAATATAATATGATCAATATATGAAGCATCGGGTATCTCAAGAAAGCTATAATTAGCACCGGAAGATGGTACATTTCCATATACAGTTCCCATACCAAAAATCGGTCGTGTTTGGTCACTTGGTCTCTTCGCTAATATTTGATACTGATTATCTTCCGGGTTGACTTGCATATTCGTTTCCCACGTCATACTATGTACGTGAAGGATGGCTGTGTCTTGCAAATTGTGAGAAAAGACTGAATGTATAGCACTTGCCGGATTCCTCGCATCGAATCCATTCAATGTCATATAAGCACCATTTGGAGCTTTGTCTGAATCAATAGGATAAGTTGTATCACCATTAACAATGACTCTTTTTCGGGTGAACTGGGGTGTAAGTGCATTATGGTTTGCATATACCCCGTTCGCTACCGATAAATTATTAGGCCATTGAAAACCAATGACTAACGAGTCAGGTCCTGAAAATGGATAGTCTTCACTCGTTAGATTTACATACCCAAAAATCGGTTCTAATATTAAACCTCTTTGACCCGGTCCTCTGTCCTGTGCAGTAGCAATTACTGTAATTAAGATAGTTAATATAGCTATTAAATTTTTAGTTTTCATTTCTTACTCAACCATAAATTTGTAACTTAATTGATTAGTTTTATCGTTTATAGTAAGTATGTAAACACCTTTCAATAAAGGTTGATTAATTCGAATGATGTTTTTGCCGATAACAAAGGGTTGCGGTCCTACGGTCGTAATCATTTTACCGGTTGTATCATAAATGGTTGACTCACCAAGGAAAGACTTATCGGAATAATATTCCAGATGATTATTTGAATATTTTAAATACGTTTCGATTGTTGTTAAGTCATCTTTAACAGGTACAATATCTTTATCTAAAAAACCAATTACACCAAAATAGGTACATAAAAGAATTGAATTTTCTCTAGTTTCTATGTTATAATTATTTTTTGAATTAATGTAATATTTAATTCTGTTTTCAATTATATTCCAATCCAAAAACCAGTAATTTTTATCTAAGGAACCAATTAAATCAAATAATAAAGTATTATTATCTACAAAAAATGGTTTTCCTAATGCAGCAATTCCAATATTACCGAACAATGCCGATAATTGTTTATTAGTTATTAGTTTTTTATCTTTAGTCTCTATGTTATAGATATATATATATATATCTTCATAAGAACTGCTTTCGTGCAAGAAAGCTATTTGCTTGCCATCGGGTGAAAATTCCATAGACTTAACACCGGACAATAATGTTTCAACAATTGTGTAATTTTTCTTATCGTTGAGATTGATAAGAACTATTTGATTCGTCATCTTGTCGTATTCATTATCAGGTGTTTTATGAACTGATAATGCAAGTGTCTGCCCATCGGGTGATATGTCTATATGAAATCCACTTGGAAATGAACCAAATCTTTCGATTTCTTCCAATGTATTCATATCCAATACCCTAACGGCACCTAATCCGCTTGAATTGCCGCCAATAATATAAAGTTGTTCGCTGTTGTGTGTTATACAATAGCCATTTACATTTCCAAAGGTTTTCAGCACCTTACCTGTAATAATATCCCAAACGACTAAGTATGAACCACCCTTAATTGCAGCTAGTCTTTTTCCGTCTTTTGATACTTTTGCATTAATAACAAAATCCGAATTACAAGATTCAAGACTTCTGAAAGTTTCCCCTGTTTTCGCATCAATAATTAGGGGTGTGTCTTTCCAACTCACTATAATATTTCCATCGGGGAGGAAATAAGCTCCTCCCGCTTCACCCGCGACGTTTTTGCCTAAGTAGCAAAGAGTATCTACTGTGAGAGTCTCGGCTACGGGTTGAGCGTGTAACTGTGTAAATGTGGCTAACAGGATAGCCACTGCGAGAACTAAGTGTTTTGCTCTCATAATTAAAAATCCTTCTATTATTTATAAAACGCAGCTATTATAGCTACTTAACTTTATTAAATTCAGAATCTCAATTAATTTAAAATCGG
>JBAXXL010000096.1:0-2552 GCA_037127915.1 bacterium | reverse complement strand
TCACGAAAGGATCCGTTAACCTGATCCGGGAGTTTAAGAATTATAAATGGAAGGAAGACCAGAGCGGCAAAGCGACCAATGAACCGATTGATAAATTCAATCATGGGATTGATGCGGTGAGGTATGTTTGCCTAGCAAAAGTGATGGTTAATAGAAAGAGGATGTGGAAGGTGGGGAGGGTGTAGTATAAGCAAGTCTTACAAAAAATCGAATGGAGGATTAGTAATTTTCTTTTACTTTTCTATTATTATAGGTCTAGCTTCCAAGATTCTTGGGATTGGAATATCAATAACCGTACCGTCTTCAAATCTTATTTTACTTATCTTGATAATATCTAGGGATATGTCTGTAGATGGAATATTTATTGATGTTTCTTTACCCGGTCCTAAATTAACAGATCGAGGGAAACTATTTTCTATCACATCATCAGCCATATTTCTATCAGATAAAACACCTCTGTAATAAACTTCAACGTCACTAATAGTTCGGTCACTAATATTCCTAAATGTTAAGACTAAATATGTTTCAAAAGTTCGTGTTGTCTTCGTTTCCTTCTTTGTTATCTCAATAAAATCCTCTATTGAGCCATTTTGGACGTTAGATACAATATTATCTATCGAGTTATCTTTATGTAAAAAGAAATTATCGTTTTTGACTATTGAGGAATCTTCCTTATCAGTATTGGTGCTTTGAGAATTTGGAATAGTTGTATTAGAAGAATCAAAATCAGAGGTTGGAGGGAAAACTATAATTAAAATTATTATAGTCAATAGTACTATTGTAGCAAATACTTTCATCTTAGTGTTATTTTGCATAAGCAAATATACTAAGAAATGGTAAAAGCCAACAAAGTATGTAAATATTATTCGTATTAAAATACCACTCATTTGGCTTGATAAACTTAAAGCGGATGTAGGCTATATTTAGTGTCATCATCTGGCTTTTTTATTTAGCAAACCTGATGTTTGTAATTTTAATTAGCATAGTATAAGTATTTCTTTTTGGAGGAATTGAAAATGGCGAAGCCACAGTTTTTGTTTTGCCGGGAGGGATTTTTTCAAAACTAGGACCATATGTAGTTTCAGAACCTGAATCTAAGTTTTTCCCACTGGGGCTTTTAAGCTCGTATTCATAGTCAAAGCCCACAATAGACCTATCGGTGTTATTCGCAAAAGATATCCGTTCAATGTCATAAAGCAAATTTAATTCCCCATCGTGGCCAGACCATTTCCATGAAACGTCCTGCACAACAAGTCCTTCGATGCTAACGATTACTAGATTGTTCTTGAATCGTTTTGACAAAGCCTTGGATACCGCTGAATTGTTATTGTTATTGTCACTATTTGGTGAGTTATAATTCGGTTTGGCTATTTGTTCTGTTTTGGGGTTATTATTTTCTTTAGTTAGTGCTAATTGGTTAATAAGTTGGGCATTTTTACTATCCATATCATTAAGTTTAACATTAAACTCATTCTTAATATTATCTATTTGGTTTACAGATCGATTTAAAAACATATTAGCTTTTTCAAGTTCATTTGCCATTTTTCTGAACTCATTATTTTTATTATTTATAAAAACGAGAAAAAAGACTATAGTTAAAATGGATATGATTATGACTACCGTGCTTAGGTTTTTAACCTCATAATACTTCCGTTCAAACTTCGCTGTTTCATTTTTTTCAAATTTCAATGATTTTGTTGCTTCCTCAAAACGCTTTTCTTTCTGGAATAAATGGTATTCGCTATCAGAAATTTGCTTTTCTCGTTTAGCTAACTCTTTTTCCTTCATTTCCAATTTCTGATATTTTTCTTCAAAATCAATGAATGAAAAACTTCTTTTTTCAAATTCCTCGTAGGTTTTGTCAAAAAGCAATTTTCTGTTACGGTCAGATAAGACCATATAGGCTTCATTTAGTTGCTTAGAGTATTCAGTATAAAATTCATCACTACTATTAACATCTGGATGGAATTTAAGCGATAGTTTCCTATAAGTATCCTTAATCTGTTTCTCAGTAGAATTTTTCTTTAAACCAAGTATGTAATAAAAATCTTTCATTTTTAATTTTCCTTTGTTTCAGTATTAATATTGCAATAGCTGTCAGATGATATTGTATTACAAAATCGAAATTTTAATTATGGTAAAGATAGAAAGAAAAGATATTTAAAATAAAAAGCCCGGGAGTACCGGGCTAGATAATTAATTTGTAATCGATCAGTAGGCAAAAGGGTTACCGATGCCTTGGTAAACGGCTTCATCAGCGGCCGCTGAGAGGAACTGGCGAAATTCGGATTCGCCACAGGCCTGGCAGTAGAGTTTGCCATCGGATGGCCAGTAGTAGGCAAAGGTGCCTTTTTTCAGAATGGTGCCGCATTCGGCACAATTAGCCTGGTACCTGACGGTAAGCGGGCGGGGATCGTTGAAGTACTTTTTCATGGGATCTGGATTTGGTGAGAGTTTTTTGGCATTATTGCCGGATTGCCTTTTCTGCCCCTTCCACATGCTTTTCCAGGAAAAAATGAAAACCGAAAAAAGCAAAAAAGGAATCAACCGAT
>JBAXXL010000095.1:0-2647 GCA_037127915.1 bacterium | reverse complement strand
ATTGACAAAAAGTTTTCCACATAATAAAAAAATGGAGCTGTTGTGAGACAGCCCCGGCATATAAATCAATATTCAACCGGATGAAAAAGAAACCGCTCATTATATTCAATTTCAAAAGCATCTAAAATTTCTTTGTATTCTTCGATAAAGGTTTTCCTTGTGTGGAGCTCTTCGTGCCTTGCAATATAATTTATTACATTAGGCAATAATGATTTATTATATGAAAAAGCGGCACAACCTTCTTGCCATGAGAATCTACCGGCAATAAATTTCTGCTCATTAATCCATTTAGAAGAATTCGCCTTTATTAATTGCATAATTTCAGATAATGACTGCGTTGGTCTCATCCCAAATAATATATGAATATGATCGGGCATTCCGTTAATAGCTTGCAATTTATGATTATTGTTGCGAATTATACCGGTAATGTATTTGTATAATTCGTCCTTCCATTGGTTTCTTATGATACATTCACGATTTTGAACTGTAAAAACAGCATGAATGTGAACCTGTGTATAAGTATTTGACATATCTTTTCTACCAATATTTCGTCCCTACGGGACTTTTGTTAATAATGAATTGGATTTTCTACCGATATACCGTCCCTACGGGACTTTTGTACGTAGACATATCATTCGTTTTTTACCGATATTCCATCCCCTACGGGACTCATATTTTTTTCAATAACTTATAACTTATAACTCATAACTCATAACTTATTTGCACTCTATATCGCAAACGGGTTTATTATTAACATCCGTTGTCCAAGATTGGGAATATACTCTACCGCTTCCGTGTGCAATTGTAGCAAATCCTGCGCGGTGAAGTAAAGCTATCGCCTGCCTTAATGGTAAATTATAAACATTTGGTTTTAATTTTTTCTTTTGTGATTGCTCAAATGTAATTTCGTTAGAATAAGTTTTAACGTAAATTTTGGAAACATTAGACAATGTTGAACCCGGAGCAGGTGTTTGTTTATAAATTATTCCGTCCTGTTCTTTTTCCAAATCAATGTTAATTTTGCTTAGCATTTTCTCAGCCGAATTAGTGCTCATACCCAACAAATTCGGAATACTATTACTTCGGTAATAGTATGGTAACGTCCTGTCTATTTTCATTACAGAATCAACCTCATAATCGGTCTGAGCATAAGAACTACGAACGGCTATCCAGCGGGCGGCAATATTTTTAAAAATTGGAGCGGCTATTACACCGCCATAATAACTAATTGTTGGTTTATCGATAATCACTAGCAAAACAATTTGCGGATTTTCTGCAGGGAAAAAGCCGGCAAATGAAGCATTGTAATATTGCTTTGAGTATGCGCCATAAGCATCTAATTGCTGCGATGTACCCGTTTTCCCACCGATATTAATCCCTTCGATATAGGCATTTTTTCCCGTTCCACTATCTACAGCCGCAACAAATAAATTGCGCAAACGTCGAGAAGTTTCATCCGAAATCACTTGCCTTATCATTTCAGGATGTATTTCCTGGATTTGTTCACCTTTTGAATTTACAATCCCTTTAACAAAATGTGGTCTCATCAGAAAACCGTCATTAACAGCGGCAGCATAAGCGGCGGCTAATTGTATGGGAGTAATCGACAGGCCGTATCCATGACCTATGTATGCTTTTACTACACTATTATTAAACCTTTTTGCTTTCGGTAGATATCCTCCAACTTCGCCTAATAAATCAACCCCCGATTCTAAACCAAAACCGAAATCGCGTACATATTTATAGAAAAGACTCGTGCCACCTTTCGATGGAATTCGAAGCGCAATTTGAGCGAAAGCAACATTACTAGAACGTTGAACAGCTTGCCGGAAAGTCATTATACCATAAGGATGAACATCGCGAATAACCCTATCCCTGATCATTAACACCCCGCCATATCCATTTATGCTGTCAGATTCGGTGATTACTCCTTCTTCCATCGCGGCGGCGGCTGTAATTAATTTAAAAGTAGAGCCGGGTTCGTATTGGTCTGTTATAGCCCGATTACGAATTCTCTCGTTAGTTGCGGTGGAACGTTTCATCGGGTCGTAATTCGGATACGAAGCCATTGCTAAAATTTCACCCGTTTGGGGTTGAATGGCTATAGCTGTGCCCGAAGTTGCCTGTGACCAAAGAACACCGCGCTGAAGTTCATACTCTACTATTTTTTGAAGGTCTATATCTATAGTCAACTGAAGCGAATTGCCGTCTTTAGCCGGAATTACCGGCAGTGAAGCCGATAAATGTAAATTTCCCAACCCGTCACGCTGGCAGGTCATTAACCCGTTTTCACCCTTCAGTTCATCAGCATATTTAAGCTCCAACCCACTCAAACCAATACCCTCGATGTCGGTTAGACCGAATATCTGGGCTCCGTTTCTTCCATAAATATAATTTCTATAGGGATTGGATAATATAACAACGCCTTTGTCGTTCAAAGTTTTTAAAGCAATGATTTGGTTTTCATCCAAACCTTTTGCTAAATATACGAATCTTGTTTTACAGTTATTAATTAGATTTAAATAATATTTTTCGTCTTTGTCTGTTTTAGCCGCAAGGATTTTGCAAACTAATTCTTTTCTTTTGAGAGTTTTAGGGTCAACCCCAACGGTGTATAGCTCGGTAGACGTAACCAATAGGTTACCTT
>JBAXXL010000094.1:0-2730 GCA_037127915.1 bacterium | reverse complement strand
AAATATGCCAAGAAGATGCTTTTGAAGAATTTGGAATACCTTTAGATAGTTGGGTTGAAGTAACAGAAGAATAGTAGTTACTTCGCTCTTACATAAACGGGAACTATTTGGGCGGATGAAAGTCCGCCCAATTTGAAAATTTTCAAAAAAAGGTTAATGGCAAATGGGTTGATGCTGTAAAAGGTAAACATAGAATATATTTTAAAGGAAAATAATGATGGATTATTATAAACAATTCAAAAAAAGATCTGCTCAATCAGGTATATATTTTGCAGAAATAATTATGGATATACCAGAAATTGGTTCGTACTTATACATTTACAAAAATGGAAGATGTGAATATGATTTTCTTCAAGATACCGTAGATATTTGCAAAGAACAGGCTTTTGAAGAATTTGGTATCCCTTTAGATAGTTGGGTAGAAGTAACGGAAGAATAGTAGTTATTTAGCTCTTCCATAACCGAAAACTACCTGGGCGGATGAAAGTCCGCCCATTTAGAAGTGTTGGAAGCATTACAAGGCAGAGTAAGAATGCAATTCCCTTTGATAAAAATGATTTCAGAATAATTAAAAAACATTTAAGGAAGAAATAATATGAATATGAATTCTAATTCAATCGAAAAGTTTCAAGATTTCGCAACTGAATTAGTTGTTTATGATAAACATTATGATTTGCATAATGATTACGTTTGTCAATCAATTAATTTTGATTTTCTTTTTTCGTGCTTAACAATTATTTTTACAAGCAGAACAAATAAGCATTTGATTTATATTATTTTCAATAAAGCAGAAATCATTAAACTAAAATTTGTACCTGAAATTGAGGAAATAATTGTTGATCAGATTTATTTAGGTAACTGTATGGATGATAATACAGAAACTATTATAAAAGGAAAAGATAAAGGTTACTTTTATATATCTTTTCTTCCTGATTTTGATATTGAATTATTAGCTGAATCAATTACAATTCTAGATGATTGAAAGCGTGTAATACCAAAAAAACTTTGGGCGGATGAAAGTCCGCCCAGTTAGAATTTACTGCTACTAAATAGGAAAAAATATGGAAGAAATATTGGAATTAAGAATTAATATGGATTATGCTCACCTTCTTTTTAGGGAGGATGAAGGCAAAAATCTTGGGGATACAGTAAAACTTGTACGACTTGCATCAAATGATCCTAGGTCAGCCCAGGTATCAAAATTATATCATAAGGTATTAAAAGTGAGTAATGACTTATTTTTCTTTGGATGGAAAATAATTAGACAATATACAGAAAAAGAATTTGATAATAGCTCATTTTACCAATTCTTGATAAAAAAAACTTTTGAACCAACAGGCGAAGATTGCGGTACAATTTACGATGAATCTACTGCTTGTGAAATATGCGGTGCCCATAGAACGCAAGTTGGTGATTTAAAACTACGAAAAAGTAGTTTGCCAAAACTTGATATAGCAAGAACCATCGGAGGTGAAATAATTGTTTCTGAAAAATTCGTCAAACTATGTCAAACTTATAAAATCTCAGGGGCTGATTTCAAAAATGTTTATTCATCAAAGAACCTATTGGATTATAAACAGTTAGTTTTTAGCAATGGAATAGATTTATCTCAAAAGACAAAAGCAGGAGTAAACCCTTTCGATTATTCAACGGAACCTTCTGAGGCAAGTACTTTAAAACTCGATAATGGTATGGAATTTGATTTTCCAGCGGAAGTTTATAAATGTTCATTAGGTCATACCATAGGTCTTAACTTATTAACTGAAGCATTTGTAAAGGACAATCCATTAATTAGAAGTTATGATTTTTTAAAATCAAATCAGGAAATAGGAGTAAAACGCGGTTATCTAATACCCGAACCAATATATTTTTGTTCAAAGAAATTAAGGGAGATGATAATTAACGAAAAGTTAACTGGATTTAATTTTGAAATAGCTCATATTGAAGAATCATAATGGAGAATAATAATTATACCTTTCCCCCGCCAACGCAACCAGTGGCGGGGTTTGGAAAAAGGAAATAATGAAATACTATAATAAAATATTAGTAGCAAGATACAATCCTGAAAATAAATGCTATGTATCTGATGATACAGTTCTTTATATAAAGCCTTTATTTTTCAAGAAATTAGTAAGTACGAAAAGCCAAAATTTTATAAGTAGTATTGATTCAAATATTAAATCAAGATATGGCTGGGTAAAAGACGTTGAATCATTTTCATTAGAGGATTATATTCATAAGTATATTAATAAAAAAGACGTAAGTGATGAAGAATTTGAAGTACTTAAAATATTGCTTGATTCAATTCAGAAGTATGAAACTGGAACACCAATTGCAGCAACATATTTTCAAAGAGGAATTGAAAAACAATATATGGCATTATCAATTCATAAAGTTTTTTTTTATTGAAACAATAAATACTTATATTTAAACAATCATACAACTACGTTTTGACATGCTGTTTATTAAAGTTGTTAATTACTAAGGCGGATGAAAGTCTGCCCAGTTATCTAGTCACTGCAACGAAAAAAGTAAAAAAAGAAACAAATAATTGAAAACTGAATAAAAAAATGGAACAAAAAATAATTAATACAGAAGACGATTTAATCAATGATTTGCGAACTGCTGGAATTAGTATATCATCAGTTTGGGATTTAGTCAATACTAATGCTCGGTATCCTGAAGCCATTAGTACATTACTTAATCATTTGAATCGAGATTATAATATAA
>JBAXXL010000093.1:0-2846 GCA_037127915.1 bacterium | reverse complement strand
ACAAAATCAATCTCTTGCTGCTGTTTTGTTCGCCAAAAGTACATTTTAGCAAACGTCTGTTTATACTTGTTTTGTTTCAATCGCTCCGAAATAAGAAAATTTTCCCACAGTGTTCCTTTGTCCTGCCGCAAATCCAAGGGTGTAAAATTACCAATTATCATATTACGGATACCATTGTCGTAGAAATATATTTTCCGATTTTGTTTTATTTCATTTCTTAAATTGCCACTAAAGCTATTTAATCTAAAAACAACATAACCTTTTTCAAGTATTTCGATATATTTCTGAACTGTAATTTTGTTTATGCCAATCAGTTGTGCCAACTCATTGTAATTCACTTCACTTCCCATTTGGAGTGCCAATGCCTGTAGCAGTTTTTCAAGTACTTCAGGTCGTCGAATTTCAGTAAATGCCAACAGATCGCGATACAAATAGCTGTTAACCAAATTCATTAATGTCTCCTTTTCTTTGCCCTGGTTGTTTATTACTTCGGGATAAAAACCATATAGCAACCGATTTTCAAGCTGTTGAACCGATTTGAGATAACCAATGCTATTTTCGTATTCTTCCCACGATACAGGAAACAATTCATATTCCCATTTACGACCTGTGAGTGGTTCATTTAGCACATTTCCTAAATCGAAGGATGAAGATCCACTGACCAATAACTGCACATCTTTAAATTGATCTGTGATAATTTTCAAGGTTAAACCAATTCCGGATATTCGCTGTGCTTCATCTAGAAAAATAATGTTATTTTTGGAAATTAGTGTTTTTATTTGCTCAGTATTCGGACTTGTTAAAGTTGCTCTAACGGTAGGGTCATCCGCATCTAAAAACAAATAATCGTTCGTACTCAAAATGTTTTTAATCAGTGTAGTCTTCCCCACTTGACGGGCACCAACCAATACAATAGCTTTACCGCTATGCATCTTTTCGCTAATTATATGCTCTATTGTCCTGTCTATCATTTTTTTGCTGCAAATATAAGAACAAATATTGTAATGACCAATAGTTATAACTATTAGCCATTAGAATGATTAAGAAATCTTCGGATATTTCGTTTTACCTGTTCTCGCAAACGAGTCGACTTAACAACATATATTAATGCTAAATCTCTATCGAGCATCACTTTTAAACCACGAATAGTGTAAATTTGATTTCGGATATTTGTGATTTGGAGTTGTAAGTTTTCAGTCATAAAAGGATATAGAGATTTTGATCAGAATAAAAGCTAAGGCTTAGCTAATATGTAATGCCGCTGTCGCTATAGCGGACGAGTTGTTATAATATTTTTTTAAGTATTGTCTATAAGTAATTTATCTACTTGTTCTTTTAATGTTGGAAGTTGTTGGGAAACGATTCCCCAAATAATAACATCATCTACTTTGTCATATCCATGTATTACCCAATTTCGCAAATCCACTATTTTTCGGGCATTGTCAATTGCTATGCTTTGGTCTATTTTGAGTATCCGGTTTGCAGCTTCTCCAATTATTTCCAATTCACGCTCAATGCCTCTTCTGAGTAATTTGTTAGAAAGATAATCATTGAAATTACGATTTTCACCAAGATATTCGTTTATTGATTCAATGGAATTTTGAATATCAAGCAGATATGTCAAAATATCAAGCTGCATAAATCAATGTTTTAGTTTGTTCTACGCTTTTAATAAAATACGGATTTGAGAGTGATCTATCGGTCAGTAAATCAATTTCACGGTTAAACAATGCTTCCAGCTTATAATGTAATTCAAAATAGTTATCGGTATATTGCTCTACAGAAAGATTATCAAATGATATAAGTAAATCAATGTCACTATGTTCGTTAAAGTTATCGGTACATACCGACCCAAAAGCATACATTGATTTCACACTGTAAGTATTACAGAGTTTCTTAAGATCTTCTATTTTATCGATTAATATTTTATTCATCGTAGTAAAGTTATGTGATTCTTTATTAAAGCTAAGGCTTTGCTAATATGGATTGCCACTGTCGCTACAGCGGACGAGTTGTTTTAATAAGTTGCAAATATAAAGATAATTTTACAATTTCATTTGAAAGTCAAAATTATTCTTCAGTTATAAATCCGATTTTCTTTCGGGGTTTTGAAATTAATTTTTGGTCGGTATGCAATTCGGCTAAGGTTTGATTAATCAACTCCATCTGCATGCGGGTATCTTCATTTATGTCGTTATAATCTGCAAATACATCTTAGATATAGGCTTTCAGTTCAGTAAATTCAGTTTGTAGTTGAGTAACTCTATCAACTGAATTCACTGATATTAAGTTACGTATGGCTACAAATGCACGTACAATTTGAATATTAACCTGTATTGCTGTTTTACTTCTCAAAATGCTTGACAACATAGTAACACCATGCTCTGTAAAAACTAAAGGTAAGGCAGATTTCGGACGTTTTGATTTTGATGTCATCACAAATTGTGACGACATGCTATACCACTCATTTTCATTCAATTGAAACATGAAATCATCAGGAAATCGTTCAATATTTCTTTTAACTGCCTGATTCAATACTCTGGTTTCAACCCCATATAGTTCTGCTAAATCAGAATCAAGCATAACTCTTTGATTTCTGATAGCATAAATTTTATTTTGGATAATAGAGGGTTGGAGCTGTAAATTTTCATTCATAAATTCATCCGTAATTTTAGTTTGGAATAAAAGATAACGCTTTGCTAATATGGTTTGCCACTGTCGCTACCTCAGACGAGTTGTTATAATGAATTGCAAATATAAAGATCATTTTACAATTTCATTTGAAAGTCAAAATTATTCTTCAGTTATAAATCCGATTTTCTTTCGGGGTTTTGAAATTAATTTTT
>JBAXXL010000092.1:0-3094 GCA_037127915.1 bacterium | reverse complement strand
TAAAAATCATAGCAAAACGGGAAAATAAAAGGTTTTTGCGCAGACTCTCGTTAGGTTCCAAAAAATATAAAACCGTAATATTGTATGAACAAGAAATAATAAACCATTAAAAATCAATACTAATTTTGATTTCATGTAAGAATCATTAAAATGCAACATGAGTTGTTATTATCAAATTTCGACAGTGAATGTTATTTTTTAAATTATATTTCTATCAAGCTACTAAGTTAAATTAAATTGTAACATTATGAAAAAACTCTTATCCAACTTAATTATTTTCTCTTTATTTACGATTTTTGTTGATGCACAAGTCTCAAAAACGATAAATTTAACTACTGCGGGCACACTTAGTTCTTCATTGACAAGCTCGGAAAAGTCTACGGTTACGAGTCTTACAATTACAGGAAATATTGATGCTCGTGACTTTGTTGTAATGAGAGATTTCATGCCATTGTTATCAAACTTAAATATCACAAATGTTTCAATTGCATCATATTCAGGGACAGATGGAACATTTGGGTCCTCTATTTCCTCTACTTATCCAGCTAATGAAATACCTATAACTGCGTTTTTTAGTAGCTCCACATACAGTGGTAAAGCAACATTAAAAGATATTTCATTACCAAATTCAGTTACTTCGATTGGGGCAGCTGCCTTTGAAGCTTGTGGTCTTACTAATGTGATTTTTGGAAATCAATTAGTAACAATAGGAAGAGAATCATTTTATGGTTGTAGCTTCAAAACATTAACCATTCCGAAAACAGTAACCTCTATTGGTTTTGTAGCTTTTAATTACTGTTCTAATCTTGAACATCTAACCCTAAGTGGAGATAATCTTACAATTTACAGTTCGGCATTTAGTAGATGTTATAATATTAAAACAATTAATTGCTTGAGTTTAGTACCACCTATATTAAAGGATACACCTTTTGACTTAACAAATTCTACATTAATTTTTGTCCCTAACTCGGCAGTAAATTCTTATAAAACTGCATCTGGTTGGAGTATAATGAATATTGTTACAGAAAAACGAGTGATAATCAATAATGCTACATCAGGTAATTTATCTCAATCTATTGCTAATGGAGGATACAAACCATATTCAAATATAACTCACTTAACTGTGAATGGTAATTTAAATAAAAATGATATGATTTTAATTAGAGACAGTTTGTCACTCTTAATTGATTTAGATATATCAAATGTTAATTTATTTGAGAATAAACTTTATAATAGTTCTCTTCAAAATAAAGAATTTCTTGAAACGTTAAAATTACCTATTACACTCAATGAAATATGTGATTCTGTTTTCTTAGGTTGTGTTAATTTAGAGGGAACTTTAACGATACCAAATTCGGTTTCTTCAATTGGGAACTATGCTTTTTCAAATTGTGTTAGAATCTCTCTTATACAATTCTCGAGCAATCTCAAAACCATTGGCGAAAATGCATTTCTTAATTGTAGCGGATTGACAGGTTTAACTATCCCGAATACTGTGAATTCGATTCATCAGGGTGCTTTTCAAAATTGTACTAATTTATCAACTTTGGTTTTAGGAAATGGAATAAGTTCGATTAATAATTCTGTCTTTAAAAACTGTGACAAACTTGTGAACATTGCAATTCCTAATACTGTAAAGAAAATTGAGAATTCTGCATTTGAAGATTGTGGTAGTCTGGCTAATGTTTCTTTTGGAACTTCAGTTACTTCTATTGGGGCAATGGCTTTTAGTTATTGTGTGGGTCTTATAAATGTTACAATTCCTAGCCCAGTAGATACAATCAGTGATAGAGCATTTTTGCAATGTTGGGGTCTAAATAGTATTTCACTTCCAAATTCTTTAAATTCAATTGGTGAAATGGCATTTGCAGATTGTAATAAGCTTTCAAGTATAATAATTCCTAATTCTGTAAAATCAATTGGAGGTGGAGCTTTATATAAATGTACAAGTTTAGCAACTATTACCGTTGGATCAAACAATCTAAATTACTCGAGTGTGAACGGTGTTTTATTCAATAAAAATCAAACCGTATTGATTCAATATCCAGCTGGTAATTTAAACACATCTTACACCATTCCTAATACAGTAAATATAATTGATGCTAGTGCATTTAGTGATCATAAAACCCTTACAAATATCACAATGTCAAACAATTTACAAACAATACCCAACGGAGCTTTCTACAATTGTAAAGGTCTGCTGAGTATAACAATCCCAAATTCTGTAACCTCAATTGGGGCTGTTGCATTTATGAATTGTGACAGTTTAACTAGTTTGACTATTGGGAGAGGGGTTAATTATATTGGTGGAGATGCTTTTCTTGGTTGTCGAAACTTGACTTCGGTTTATGCATATCCTTCTAATCCTGTCAATGTAACGGCTGATGATTTTGAAATGGGATCAATCGTTTATAATAACACTACGCTCCATGTCCGTTCAGGTTTTATAAATGCTTACAAATCTGCAAATGTATGGAAGGACTTTCCAACGATAGTAGATGATTTGTCAGGTGTGTTTTTGCCTTTTGATGCAGGAGAAATAACTGGTTCTACGAGTTCTTGTATTGGAAGTTCAAAAGCTTATACAGTTCCAATTATTGCTGATGCCACTTCGTATATTTGGACCTTACCTTCTGGGGCAATGGGTGTCAGCACAACCAATAGTATCACTGTGAGTTATGGAGATGCGGCAGTTTCAGGAAACCTCTCAGTAAAAGGGCGAAACTCGTTAGGGGATGGCAAAAGTTCATACTTGGCAATTGTTGTTAATCCTTTACCTGTATCAGCAGGTGCAATTACAGGACTTACAACTGTTACTAAAGGGCAACTCGGAGTTGCTTATACTGTTCCGGTAATTTTCAATGCAACTTATTATTATTGGACATTACCCAATGGAACGACAGAGGTTACAACTGCGAATAATATTAGCGTAGATTATGCCGCAGATGCTATATCAGGGAGTATTTCAGTTCAAGGATTTAATGATTGTGGTGGAGGGATAGTCTCTTCATTAGCAATTACAGTAACAACTTTACCTCTAAGTGCCGGGACAATAACTGGAACAACCGCCATTTGTCAGGGTCAAAACTCAATT
>JBAXXL010000091.1:0-3307 GCA_037127915.1 bacterium | reverse complement strand
TCAGAGGATTCGCCGCCACCATAGCGTGGAGCAACAATTGTAGGAAATGAAAAAGAATAGATTTTGTCATCGGGAACAAGCATCTCTGTATATTTCATTTCTATTTCAATCAGGTCGCCCGGAGCAATATTCGCTAAGTTCATTTGAAATAAATTCGGGCGGTCCTGTACGAGCAAACTTGCGCGTTTACCCGTCAATTTTGCCTGCTCATACTCACGGCGAGCTTCGCCTTTTTCCTTAATTACAGCCACAATTTCGCGCGAGCCGATTTTCATTTTCATCGAATAAACTGCCGCGTGAACCGAAGCAGGAAAGACATAAACCGCTTCCAATACCTGATCGGAAACGCTGCGATAGTACTGCCGAACCGTAACGTCGGCAATAACAACGCTAATATTCACATCAACATCGGTTTTGGTTAACTCTACATCGGCTTTTGTCGGCAAATCTTTGATTATCATCAAATACGGTGAACCGGAAACACCCGCTTCGGTAGTGTTTTGCGCATAGAGATTAAATGCGGTCATAAGCACAAACAATAAAACTAAAATCTTTTTCATAATGGGTCCTCTAATTAGTAATGTTATTACTTATAATAACTTTTTATTCGAGAAAATGTTTCATTTTTAGACGAAAATCTGATAAATTATATTGCAATTACAGTAATAAGTTAGTAAAAAATGAAAAACCTTCGGAAGGTTTGGAACCTTCCGAAGGTTGTGTAAATTTTAGTTCTATTTAGTCAAAAATAGCTCTTTCGGTAATCCTGATTGACGGATTATTGATTGAAGAGTACCTACTTTTAATTCATTATGGTTTGGCACTGGAATTGTAATTGTAGTATCTTCAATACTTTTTTGCATTATTATATGACTTCCTTTCTGTCTAACTTCTTTGAAGCCAAAAATAATTAAGATTTTACAAACTTCATTACCCGATAGCGTACGCAGTTTTCCCAATATTCACCTCTAATGGAGATATAAAAACTTCGTAATGCAAGCGACTTTGTATTTCAGAAGAAGACGCGAATTCGAAAAACAACTCGACCGCTTCCTTCAAGTTTGTTTTCGCCTCCTCTACAGTAGTTCCTTGGCTTGCTATATCCAATTCAGGACACAAAGCAACGAACATATCATCTTCTTTTTCAATAATCGCGGTGAAATATGGCTTCATCACAACCTCATATAATTATTATAATTTTTAGACGAAAATCTGATAAATTATATTGCAAAGACAAGTATTAAGTAAAATTTAAAAAAGGAAAAACCTTCGGAAGGTTTCTAAACTTCCGAAGGTTGAAAAAATTTTTTGAATTTATTTCGGATTGACTTCAAGTACTTTGATTTTAATAAAATATTTATTATTGTAAGGAAACTTTTTAAATGATAAATAAGGTTTATCTGAATAATAATACCTAGTGTCATAGTCAAAAATGATAAGTTGTTGTTCTCCAAGATGCATATTTTTAAGAGCTTCCTCAAGCACAATAATAACTTCACCTATCCCGCAAAACACATTAATTGTATCCGATTCAAGAATTTGCTGTTGTTCATTATAAAGACTATATGCAAATCTAACTTTATCAATGGATTTGACTTTTTCCCCAATACCATCTTCCATTTTCGTAAATCTATACTTTATATTATTAGATTCAATAAAACTCATCTTGTACGTTCTTCCTTGGAAATTATAATCAAATGTTTCTTCTGGTAAAGTAATATAGCTGTAAATCTCAATCCATTGATCAATTTTTTTCCAATTTTTTTGTGCTGGTTTAAATTTAGTTCTGTTAGTTGCTCGTATTGCAATCTCGTTCAGTATTTTATTAGTATCCTTAGGAGTTATTTTAACCACTTGTCCATTTCTATCAACTTTTACCGACAAATAGGCACGACCTTCACCATAATAGTTTAGCTCTTTTTGAGCTTGATAAATATTTTTATCAAATTCTTTTATATCATAACTTATATAATGATTTTTCCACGCATAAAAAGAATGTATTATTTTTTCAATAAAATTTGGTTCATCTGAATAATTTAAATCTATCGCTGCATTTGGATCCTGTCCCTTATTAGATGAAATATCAGCTTTCTTAATTAAACCTGACCCAGAACTTTGCACACCACTTGAACCCATACCCCCAACAAATGCGTTGCTGATACTTTGTCCATCAACTTTAACTTGAGTATCGTTAGCTCGACTATTTCTGATTTGGAAGCTTTGAGGATTATTATTGCCCTCTTTATCAATATTCGGCACAATCTCATTATCCACAGCAATGAACGAAGTGTAAGCTGTCATTAAACTATATTTCAAACCCAAATCAGTAATTTCTTTTTTGTATTTGTCTCGCTCGCCAAAACTTTGGTAATCGGATAGTAGTTCAATTTGCTTGCGCGCCCAAAGTTGCTTCAATGCATCGCCCTCAACCATTTCTCCGAATTTTGTAATAGGTAATTCGACTGATATTTTTTCTTGTCCGTTGATTGCTTCTATCTTTATTCCGCCTTGTAAATTTCCATCCCATTTTCCGTAAATAATTATCGGTCTATCGGGGAATAAATCAGGAACGGACATTGGCTCGACTTCACTAACGCCGAATCCGTCATAAGTAACTTTTATATCAGTTAAAATTGGAGTGGCAATGTATTTAACGAAACGCTCGGATTGGTATTCAGCGTCATCAAGGCGATTTGCTTCGAAGTATAAACCATTTCCGGCGCGTGCAATACCTTCGATTGTCAACTTGTTCATCGAGGTACCTATACCAAAAGCAAATACATTAGCTTTGTTTAAATTATTGCGAATCAGCTCAAATGCTTTCGATTCAAAGTCTATTAAACCGTCAGTAATTACCACAACCGAGCGCGATGCTTTAGAATCTTTGGGCATTTTCAAGGCTTTTTCAAGCGCGGGCAACAACTCAGTCCCACCACCTTGGCGAGATTCTGCCATAAATTTAAACGCTTTCTCTAAATTATCTCGATTGGCGGTTACCAAATTTTCTGAAAAAACATCAAAACCGCTTGCGAATAAAATCAAATTAAATTTGTCATCCTTATCCAGTTTATCTAACAGATTTAAAATGGTTTTCTTTGCCATTACAGATGGAAATCCGTTCATGGAACCCGAAACATCCAATACAAATACATATTCGCGCGGTGGAATATAAGCTGGGTCGATCCGCTTCGGTGGTTGAACAGTCAGCAGGAAGAAGTTCTCTGCATCTTTGCCTTCACCTCTGCTTAGTAACAAACCGCTGTTAATCAAGTCGCCAGCTAATTTGTACTTCACAACAAAGTCTTTG
>JBAXXL010000090.1:0-3474 GCA_037127915.1 bacterium | reverse complement strand
GATAACCTGATTATTAAACTGTTTTGAATCCATTCGGCTTAAACTGCATCAAATCCAACTGACAAAATATCCATGTTTTTTGATTTATATTTACTCATCTTTCCGAAAATCAAAACCATATAATAACCTGCTCTACATATATGACGAAAAGAATATAAATTTATTACATCAAAATGAACAAATATTTATAGTATTACAAAATGACAGGTAATATACTAATTTTCAGATTTTTAATGCAAAAATAATGAAAGTAATATGAATAATGGTTTTGCTACGATTTTTTTTTGTAATTTTCCGGTGTTTTAGCACACTCCTTTTCTTAACACAAAAATGCTTAGGATATGAAATTAAAATTATCGGAAACACAAATCCAAAATATAAAGATAATCGGTTTATTTACCTGTTTATCAATACTTATCGTATTACTTTATCCGGCAGAAGATACATTCAAATATCAGTTTGAGGTTGGGAAACCATGGTCGTATGAGCTAATCACAGCTTCATTCGATTTTCCAATATATAAAAGTGAGCAGCAATTAGCAAAGGAAAAAGAAGAAATACTGAAGGATTTTACGCCATATTATAAGATTGACACCTCTTTAGTTAGCAAGCAATTGCAAAAACTAACTGCAGATTTGCAGGAGAAAAAAGACATTCAGCTACATACACTCAACTATATTCGAACTAAATTCAAATCAATTTATGCAGGAGGAATTATTTCGGCAACTGAATACAACAAACTACTGACAACTAACCGGACAAAAATATCATGCATTTTTCCGAACCGGCTCACTCACGTAATGTTGATGGAGAATGTATATACACCTAGAACTGCTTACGAACAAATTACTGCCAATGCTCCTGCCTCACTAAAAGATTATAATATCAATAAATATCTTTCTGAAAATCTGGCCTTTGATAGTGTAACAACAGCCATTTCGCAAAATGAATTATTAAAGAATCTTTCTATGACATCCGGTATGGTACAATCCGGCGAACGAATTGTCGATCGTGGAGAAATTGTTTCACCAAGCACCTATCAGGTTCTCAATTCGCTAAAAATTGAAAGCGAAAAAAGAAAATCAACTATTCAGCAATCTTCAGTTGTAATTTTGGGTGAAGTAATTATGACTTGTGGGTTAATTGCGTTATTTTTCTTGTATCTATATTTGTTCCGCCCCCGCATATTTGAAGTAACAAGTCATGTAGTATTTATATTATTATTGATTTTATTAATTGTAAGTCTTACTTCGTTTACTATACGGTTTACTTCTTCAAGTTACTTTATAGTTCCATTCGCCTTATTACCCATTATTATACGTGTTTTCTTCGACTCCCGAACAGCCTTATTTGCGCATATAATAACCGTTTTGATAATTTCATTTATGGTGGATAATGCATTTCAGTTCATACTTTTGCAAATTACTGTAGGTATGGCAGCAGTTTCCAGTTTGAAGGATATGTCGCAACGCTCACAGCTAGCACAAACGGCTTTATACATTTTCCTGAGTTACGTGCTTATGTATGTGGCTTTTGAACTAATTTCGGAAGGTGACATTAACCGAATTGACTGGCAATATATTATTGTTTTCGCCTTAAGTAGCGTTTTCCTTCTTTTTGCCTACGTTCTGATTTACATTTTCGAAAAAATATTCAACCTGGTTTCAAGTGTGACTTTGGTGGAACTCACCAATATAAACAGCGATTTGATGATGCAATTCTCGGAACGTGCTCCCGGAACTTTTCAGCACTCACTTCAGGTTTCAAATCTGGCTACAGAAGCAGCAAAAAAGATCAATGCAAACAGTTTATTAGTTCGTACAGGTGCTCTTTATCACGATATTGGCAAAATGAAACATCCTGAGTATTTTATTGAAAATCAGTTGGGTGGTAAAAATCCATTATCCGAAATTGATTATGAAGATGCTTCGCAAATTGTAATTAATCACGTGAATGATGGCATCGAAATAGCCAAGAAAAGCCATTTGCCCGAACAGATTATTAAGTTTATCAGTTCGCACCACGGAACGAGCAAAACCAAGTATTTTTACTACTCGTATATCAATGCAAACCCGGATAAAAAACCTAATGACGAGATATTTACCTATCCAGGACCAATTCCGAATAATAAAGAAACGGCTATTTTGATGATGGCTGATGCTGTGGAAGCACGTTCAAGAAGCCTGACTGAATATACCGACGAAAGCATTAGTGAAATGGTTGAAAATATGATTGATAACCAAATAGCTGAAGGTGAATTCAAAGATGCACCTATTACATTCCGCGATGTGGAATTGGTGAAAGCTGTTTTCAAAGAAAAAATCAAAAATATTTACCATAACCGGATTAAATACCCTGAGATAAATAAATAAAATTGTTGCCCCCTACCCCTAAAGGGGAGAAAAATAAGAATCCTCCAAAACATGAGGTCTTGGAGGATTCTTATTTTTATTACTGTTAGAATTAATCTAACTTTACTGTAATTCTCTTTGCAATTTTAAGTGCAGTAGTCATTGTACTTAAATCTTTATCTAAACTTCCGTCAGCACCTGCATAATGACTATGCCCAATTGCTTTCAGAACATATTCTTGTTTAGGATTGGAAATATCAATATCCGTCGAAAAAACCAATGCAGGCTGACTCGAAGTTTTGTACTCCTTATCATTCGGATATTTGTCGTTGGTCCAGTATTCATTCCAATCCCACGACTGATTCAACTCCAGCATAATTTTATATTTTCCGATTAGTGGCTTATCAGTTTTGGTGTGCAAAACAAATGAAGCTGATGGCGTTGCACCGGTATATGCATCGGCAACGGGTTGTTTTGGAGTTGGCATATACGAGCCATATTCATTTTTCATGGCACGTTGATGCGCCCAATAGGGCAAAGTTGCAGGACGTTGAATCTCACCGGCTTTCCACTGACCGGTTTTTCGGTTTGCACGGTGAAAAACGCCTTTACCAATACTTTCGGACACATACAAAGTCTGAATATAGTTACCTTTTTCGTCAGCCAGCCAAATAGCAAAAAGCGGATGATTGTGTTCTGAACCTTTCTCGAACTGAATGGAAATGGCAGTTCCTGAATTATTTACCCCATAGTTTTCCTGCGAGAAAACTTCCTTTTTCTTTTGAGCAAAAATTACTATTGAAAATAGCAACATTGTTCCGGTTATGATTTTTGTTTTCATTTTATAAACTATGAATTATGAACTATAAACTGAATTATATTTTAATTATTATCCCGATTGTTGGCAAAATGGTTCCTCCAAATGAATCAAATGTTCGCAAACCCTGTTTGGTTGGATCGCCATTAGCATCGGGAATTACATTGCCGTTAGTGTCCAAATTTGTATAAATCGGAGCACTTTGTGTTTTGAAATTATACACATTCTGAATGTCGGTGTAAAGGTTTAAGACCCATTTTTTGAAATAAAACTCTTTATCAATACGAATATCCAACTGATGTGCAT
>JBAXXL010000089.1:0-3583 GCA_037127915.1 bacterium | reverse complement strand
TCCCTAACGGGATGATAAATTCGGAACAATCATAATTATGCTATAAACATTTCATTCCTAACGGGATGGTGAATACGGAACAGATATAATTATGCTATAAACATTTCATCCCTAACGGGATGATAAATTCGGAACAATCATAATTATGCTATAAACATTTCATCCCTATCGGGATGATGAATACGGAACAAATGTAATTATGCTATAAACATTTCATCCCTAACGGGATGATGAATACGGAAAAATATAATTATGCTATAAACATTTCATCCCTAACGGGATGATGAATTCGGAACAAATATAATTATGCTATAAACATTCCATCCCTATCGGGATGATGCATTCGGAATATACAATAAAAAGATATACATTGTGCCTTTAGGCACCAAATGTTTATAGAAAACAATACGATATAGGTAAATGTTGTGCCTTTAGGCACCAAATGTTTATAGAAAACAATACGATATAGGTAAACGTTGTGCCTTTAGGCACAAAATATTTATAGAAACGAAGAGTACGATTGACAATAAAGCGTGCCTTTAGGTACGCAATGTTTGTAGAAATGAAAATTCAAAATTGAGGTTGTTATGGAAAAAATATCAAAGAGCAGAAAGCCAGCAGTAGTAAAAACCAGCGTATTTCCAATAGTTGGTATTGGCGCTTCGGCAGGCGGACTTGAGGCATTAGAGCAATTTTTTGAAAATATGCCGAAAGATACGGGGATGGCATTCGTTGTTATTCAACATCTAGACCCTAAACACGTTGGAATAATGCCTGAGCTTTTGCAACGAATCACTACTATGAAGGTATTTCAGGCAAGCGATAAACTTAAAGTAAAGCCTAATTGTGTATATGTAATACCGCCAAACAGGAGTATGTCCATACTTAATGGTGCATTATATCTTTTTGAACCGATTGAAACCCGTGGTTTGCGTTTACCAATTGATATCTTCTTCCGTTCATTAGCCGAAGACCAAAAAGAAAACAGCATAGGTATAATCCTATCGGGAATGGGTTCCGACGGAAGCTTAGGGTTAAAGTCAATAAAGGAAAAAAACGGTGTTGTACTCGCTCAGGAACCACGAACAGCAAAATTTGACAGTATGCCATCGAGTGCTATAGAAGCTGTAATAGCCGATATTATTGCGCCTGCTGAGGAATTGCCTGATAAATTGATTACTTTCTTAAATTATATTCCAACTGTTAAATCAAGTCCTGAAATAGACAGTATAAGCAAAAGCAACCTCGAAAAAATTATTATTTTGCTACGTGAACAATCCGGCCACGACTTTTCACAATATAAGAAAAATACATTGTTTCGTCGAATCGAAAGGCGTAAAGGAATTCACCAGATAGAAAAGATTAATAACTACGTCCGCTTTTTACAGGAAAACCCTAAAGAAGTCGAAATCCTTTTCAAGGAGTTATTGATTGGTGTAACTAGTTTTTTCCGAGATTCTGCCGTTTGGGAAAAGCTTAAAAATGAAGTTCTGCCTGAAATTTTAAATGAAATGCCAAATGGACGCATACTTCGCGCTTGGGTTACAGGTTGCTCTACAGGTGAAGAAGCTTATACATTAGCTATAGTTTTTAAAGAAGCTATGGACAAAATAAAAAAACATAAAAATTTGTCATTGCAGATTTTTGCTACTGACATTGATGTTGATTCCATTGAAAAAGCGAGGAAAGGATATTTCTCGAAAAGTATGATTTCCGATGTATCACCGGAAAGGCTAAACAGGTTTTTTATTCCCGACGGTGATGGCTTTCGTGTGAATACGGTTATTCGCGAAATGGTTGTGTTTGCACCTCAAAATGTGATTAAAGACCCGCCTTTTACTAAACTCGATTTCCTAACGTGCCGTAATATGCTTATCTATATGGAACCTGAATTACAGAAAAAATTAATGACTTTGTTTAATTACAGTCTCAATTCTGAAGGAATTTTGATATTAGGTACAGCTGAAACACTTGGAGGTCACACCGATGGGTTTGAAGAACTTGATGGTAAATTAAAGATTTTCACACGCTCCGCAAATGTAGTACCATCGCAACTTATAAATTTCCCAAGTTCTTTTCATCGTTTAGCCGAAAATGTTATAGAAAAAGTAAATCCCCCAAAAGCAATTGAGAATATTCAAGTACTTGCCGACCAGATTTTGCTTCAACGCTTTTCGCCGGCAAGTGTACTGGTTAATGACAAAGGTGACATAATATACATAACAGGGCGTACCGGAAAATACCTTGAACCGGTTGCGGGTAAAGCAAATTGGAATATTTATGTGATGGCACGCGAAGGATTTCGCGAAGCTTTACCGGGTGCTTTCCGCAAAGCGGCTCAACATTATGATCCGGTGATTTTGCGTAATATCAAAATAGGTACAAATGGCGGTACACAATTTGTCGATGTAACCGTACAGCGTATCGAAAATCCGGCTTCTATTAGAGGGATGATAATGATTGTGTTCACAGATGTACCCGCATTAGTTGAACATAACATGGTTAATCCGAAAGCAGGCAAACACAGCTCATCAGTACGGGAAAAGGAATTAGAAATAGAACTGCAACGTTGCTACGAAGACCTGCAAAGCACTCGCGAAGAGATGCAAACATCGCAAGAGGAATTGAAATCCACAAACGAGGAGATGCAATCCACGAACGAAGAACTCCAATCCACAAATGAAGAACTCACAACATCGAAAGAAGAGATGCAAAGCTTGAACGAAGAATTGCAAACAGTAAATATAGAATTGCAAAGCAAGGTAAGTGATTTTGTTCAGGCAAATAATGATATGAAAAATCTGCTCAATAGTACTGAAATTGCTACGCTATTCCTTGACAAAGAATTAAATATACGTAGGTTCACAGATTCAGTAACCCACGTAATTAAACTTCGGAGTTCAGATATAGGCAGGCCATTTACAGACTTGGTTACCGATTTGCAGTATCCGGAAATTGATGCTCACGCAAGGAAAGTGCTTAAAACTTTGACAACTATCGAAACTTCGATTTCAACTAAGGACGATAGATGGTACACTATTAGAATTATGCCCTATCGTACACACGACGACCATATAGATGGGTTAGTTATGACCTTCAGTGATATTTCCCAAGCCAAGAAGCTTGAATTAAAAATTAAAATAGTAAACGATGCATTAGCTAATTCTGAAATACGCTACCGTCGTCTATTTGAATCAGCGAAAGACGGCATTCTTATACTTGATGCCGAATCAGGGATGATTGTAGATGTTAACCCATTTTTGATTGAGTTATTGGATTATTCCAAAGAGGAATTTGTCGAAAAAACAATATGGGAAATTGGATTCTTTAAAGATATAATCGCTAATAAAGATAAATTTATAGAATTACAGCAGAACGAATTTATTCGATATGAAAATTTACCGTTGGAAACTGCTGGCGGCAAAAAAATAAATGTCGAATTTATAAGCAACGTATATTCTGAGGCTAATAAAAAAGTAATACAATGCAATATTCGCAAAAATTCAATTAAAAAGCCGGGGAAATAAAAGATTTATAGAAAAAATTTAGATTATTGCCACGAAGTGGCAAAATTTCAATAACC
>JBAXXL010000088.1:0-4001 GCA_037127915.1 bacterium | reverse complement strand
TTGGATGTAAAACCTTATTTTCCGATTTTAACCTTAGTAGAATGTTTATGAAAAGTGATTCCCAACCTTATTACCTTATTGCAGATTTAGTACTTAGATTGCGGTGCGCTGCACCTTTGCTAGATATTACATCCTTTTATTCTACAAATATCTGTGGTGCTCTGCACCTGTTTCTGTTTGATTATTGACTTTTTGCAAATAATGTGCAGCGCAGAGTAATTCTTCGCGTGACGGTATAATTCCACCAACGGTGGATAAATGTTAGTGACCCCCAAAAAATTTGGGGGTTGAGAGATAGCGACAACACCCCAACCCGAAACGGGTTGAATGTCAGTTAATAAATTGCAGTTAACCCTAAAATTAGGTCACAATTTTTCGTAATTTTCACACTAAAATATTCAACCCGTTTCGGGTTGGGGTCCCTTGGTTTTCCTTACCGCCGGCGATGCCGGCGGTCATTAACAGTTAACTCCTGCGGAGTAAGATTCCAGATGGTCCGGGTCCGACTCAAAGTCGGGCCCGGACTTCATGCAGAAATAAGGTAAATAAGGTTTAGTGGTGGTGGGGGTTTTAATCGGCCCCAACTACTAAGGTTAAAAAAAAATTAAGATAAGGTTTTTGGGTCAAACCATATTTGCTAGAGACAACCTTAGCAGATTGAATATAGGCATCTTGGATGTAAAACCTTATTTTCCGATTTTAACCTTAGTAGAATGTTTATGAAAAGGTGATTCCCAACCTTATTACCTTATTGCAGATTTAGTACTTAGATTTCGGTGCACTGCACCTTTGCTAGATATTACATCCTGTTATTCTACAAATATCTGTGGTGCTCTGCACCTTGTTCTGTTGACCAGTCCGGGTCTGAGTCCGGGTCCGACTCGAAGTCGGGCCCGGACTTTACAAATATGCCATCCGGGGGTAATAGTGGCAGAGTCTCCGAATATTTATCATAAAAATATGAGTGGAAAGCAGGAAAGAACCGCTAATTAACTTTCTACCGGGTTATTTGGCAACTCTTTGTTCTTTGCATTTAATGGTGAAACAATACTTTTGCCAATGTTGGATTCAATCTCTTTCCTGGTATTTCCAATAATAGAACCGCCTCGGGCTGCTACCCTTTTATTTTCTTCTAAAGTATTTGGTTTCTTTTGTTTTGAAATCAAACATGTGTAATGATATCGGTCAGAGTGGCATATTCTTGTCCTTTTTTTACTCCCCGCTCCTCCCATTCATCTGTTCAACATCTGCAACATCGGTTTTGTAATATTTTCCATCGGCAGATTGCATTTTCAGTTGACTACAATTTGTAGCCAACTGACTATCAGTTAAAACCTCAACGACATCCCCTATTGAAATGTACCACTTACCCTGCTCCTCATCCCATACCGTTCGGACTTTTTTATCTTCAAAGAGCTTTAATGTGCTTTTTTTGCTCATAATGCTTTAAAATTTATTCTCTCTGATAAAGATACAAAATTGCATCTTTAAAAAATACCTGTTTATTTCAAAGAAATGGGACAGTCATTCCGGCTGCCCCATCAACTTTACTAATCAACAATTTATATTCCTTTGTAAGAATTTTCCGAAAGATTTACGAATATTATTAATTTAAAATTAGAAATATTAACACGTACCTATTTTTAGGTATAATCACACCTAAAACTAGGTTTAGTAATAATTTAATCAGAAAAAATTAGTTAAGAAAAATAAAAAATTATTTAGTATAAATCCAATTAACATTAGAATTAGTATAAGGATTTAAAGTTGCAACACCATTATCAATATTAAAAAGAAGACCATCAACCATTCCAATAGTACCATCCCCAGGATAATTTATCGGAGGTGATCTGATACTAACTCTACTAGTAATTGGAAAATAAAATTGTCCGGGCTTAATATTTACTCCACCTTTTCTTTGAGGTTCAATAAAACACCAATTACTAAAAACTCTAGCATCGTTACCAATGAGAATAGCATTCATCAAATGTGAACCTGCTGCACTATTTACAAGTACTTCATACATTGGAATATTAACCAATCCATTGTTATCAACATTATACGGATAGACTTTTAAAAATGTAGATAAATCAGATTGATTAAATCCTCTATTATCAATCATTAACTGATTAGAATACTGATTACAAATACTCGATTGTACAAACGGATAAAAATACGGTTTAAGTATATTTTCAAATGTTTTATTTGTCCAATCTAATTGCTCGGCATATGTTAATTTATTCCAATCACTTGGAAGTACTCTTTTACCATTTTTTACATCAACAAAAATAGCTCTATCAATACTATTAATTGCGCCATCAGCATTCAAATCTGCTCTATATAATAATCTTTTATCAGTTGGATCAGTAAATGTTCCGGCAATAATACTATCAAGTCTTGCTAATTGCATATCATCAAGTTCTTTATGATTTTTAAAAATACGACCAGAACCTAAATAATCAAAAGTACTATCATTAGGAGCTGTAAAAGGATAAACAACAATACGTGAATCAGTAATAATATTACCACTTAGGATTGCATTATCAAGTCCGCCTGTAGCATTTTTAATTAATACTTTTGCTTGATACACTCCACTAGCTTTTGGTAATGCGTGAACATTAAGATTATTACCATTTAAGATTAATTGAGTTTTACCGTCAACAGATTCAACACCAGTAATGGTTACAGGATTTTGATCAGGATTTTGTTCAATAGCAGTAATTACTACATCAGTGTATCCGTCCGACCAACCCATGTTGGTCAGTTATTGCTGTCTGCGCGACTTTAAAAAAATGTTAGTGATTAAATCTTGAGATTCTGTGGTAGCAGGTCGCCGATTTTGTTGGCAGGATATTGAGATATAATTTCCAGTACTCTTTTGAGCCACTCATACGGATTCACGTTGTTCTTTTTGCAGGTACCAAAGAATGAGTAGAACATAGCTGCCCTTTTTGCACCTTCGTGCGATCCGGCAAATAAGAAATTCTTTCTTCCCAAAGTGCTGGGACGAATCGCATTTTCAACCCAGTTATTGTCAATTTCCAGTGACCCGTCATAAAGATAACTCAGCAGGTTGTCCCACCGGTTAACGGCGTAAGTCAGTGCAATCCCCATTGGGCTCTTAGGGATTGTGGTTTTAAACATTTGGGCAATTTTCTTACCGAGCTCGTTCATGATTGGCAAAGATTTGTCCAGCCGAAGTTCCTTTCGCTGTTCTGGTGTCAGACCAGCCTCACGGGCTTCACGTTCGATGGCATAAAGTTCCTGAATCATTTTCATTAAAAGCCCGGCCTTTTCTTTGTCGTATTCCAGGGCATTGGATATTTTCCTTCTGGCATGGGCCATGCAGGCAATATGTGTGATTCCGTCCTGCCGGGCAAACCACTCGTAAACGCTGTATCCATCTGTTTGAAGATATCCTTTAAAATCTTTTAGCAATCTCATCGGGCCCTCTCTTCCCCGGCCATGGCAATAGTCAAAGAAAATGGCATTCTGAAGCGGGGCATTGTAAACCCAATGGTACCCCTGATGTGTTTTGCCATTTTTATTCTGATGGTCCAACACTTTGATCGGTGTTTCATCCACCTGAAGGTAACCTTGGGCAATTACCTGCTTAACAAGGTGGTCATAAAGCGGTGTTAACAGATCTGCCGTCTTGGTAACCCATCCATCAATGGTCGAGGAAGAAATAACAACCTTTTCACGCTTGAACCGCTCAATCTGGCGGTAAATAGGCAGATGGTCAACAAATTTCTCTACCAGAATGTTTGAAAGAAGTCCGGGACCGGCTATGCCTTTGTCAATTGGGCGTGCAGGAAGATCTGCGATAACGATTCCTTCTCCACCGGGAAGGGCATATGTGTTGCGGATATATTTGCGGACAAATAGTTTTGCAGGGGTATAATCCAATTCACTGGTAACCTCCTGGCCGATACATTTAAGACCTGTTGTATCCTGCTTTGGCTCCAGATGGATCTCCTCTACGGGAAGATGTGAAGGGA
>JBAXXL010000087.1:0-5560 GCA_037127915.1 bacterium | reverse complement strand
GGGATGATATGATTATAAAATGGAGCTTGAAACGGAATAAACCAAACAAAAATAATTTCAAAATGGAAACCTATATTTTTTACGAAAACGCCCCCCAAGCAACCTATCATTGTTAAATCCAAAAACTCTTGAAATATTTGATGATAGGCTTCGTATTTTGGAATCAACTAATTGCGAAGAATTAAAGAAATTAGTATATTTTTCGCATGCGAAAATTGAAAAGGAGACTTATGCAACTATTCAATTCGGGTTTGAAAATGGAAGTGGTAATGTAATTAGACAAAAAAGATAAAATACAAGATATTCTGTTCACGGATTACATGAATATAAGGGAAAATTTAATCCGCAAGTCGTAAGGTCATTATTTAATATTTATAATGTAAAATCAGGGGATATTATTTTGGATCCATTCTGTGGAAGTGGAACTACATTGGTTGAAGCCGCACATGATAATGTTTTAGCAAAAGGAACAGATATAAATCCTTTAGCTGCCTTTATTGCAAATACCAAGATTGAAGCATTAGGTATTTCCGCCGATGAAATATATGAAAGTAAGGAAAGATTTTTCAATAGGCATTATACTATTTACAATAATTTTAACCTTAATAATAATGATGAGAGAATACAATATCTAAAAAAATGGTTTCCTGAAGATACTCTAAGAATAATTGAATCTCTTAGACTATCCGCCATGGAGCTAAATGAATCAATTAGAAATATCTATCTTGTTATCATTAGCAATTTACTAAGAGGCTATTCCTTACAAGAGCCAACAGATTTAAGGATTCGTAGAAGATTTTCACCATTCCCTGAGACTTCTATTATTCAACAATTAGAAACTGCTATTAATTTTTTTGCATCAAATTTAAAAGAATTTCAAACTTCGTTAAATCCATTTAAATCAAACAACAAGGCATTTAATGCAGATATTAAACACTCAAATGAAATTGAAGAATTGGCCAATGAGAATATTTTTGATTTTGCAATAACAAGTCCTCCATATGCAACAGCTTTGCCATATATTGATACACAGAGGTTAAGTCTTGTTTGGTTAAATCTAATCTCATCTAAAGAAATTAAAAGTCTTGAAGGTGAGTTGATAGGAAGTAGGGAGTTTAATTTAAAATCTGAACATTTAAAATGGTATTCATATCTCATTAACAATAAAAGTTCGCTTCCAGAGGAAATTCATTCTTTTTGCATTAGTTTAAATAAAAAGTTGAAAGCAAGTGAAGGTTTTAGAAAAAGAGCCTTGCCTCCATTGTTATATAGATATTTTAATGATATGGGGTTGGCATTTAAAGAAGTACATAGACTATTAAAAAAAGATAAATACTTTTGTCTTATTGTTGGATATAATCACACAACAATTGGCGGTGGTCGCACAGATATAGATACCCCAAAATTATTGTCATATTTAGGGGTGCAAATGGGATTTACACTACATGAGATAGTTGAATTAGATGCATATCAAAGATATGGCTTAAATTCATCCAATGCGGTACAAAAGGAGTCATTAATAGTATTCAAGAAATAGAACTATGCAGTTTGCAATACACCCAAATGTCTACAATACAGACCCTAAATCTAAAGGGCTTTTACATATGTTAGAACAGACTTGGGTTAGAGACCAAGAACCAGGTGATGGTACATTTTATATTGTATCGGGTTTTTCTAACTATAATGGAGGTGTTAGATTTTATGAAACTTTTAAGCATCACATCGACAAAGGTGGTCAGTGTATCGCTTTTTTGGGAGGAAGTACTTCTCAAAATTTATCAAGTCAACAAGTAGTATAACAACTATTAGATGTTGGCTGTAAGGTGTATATTATCAATAGAAAGAGACTTTTACATGCAAAATGCTATGGACATAGTTCAAAAAAAGGTGAATCTTTAGTAATTTCATCAGGAAATTTTACAGGCCCAGGAGTGTCTCAAAATATTGAGGCTTCATTATTATTGTAAGAAAACTATGCTAAGCAAATGGGGTTTTCGTGGCAGAATCTTACTGACAGTTTTTTTAGACAAAAATGGGATATATATGAGCCAAACTTAACTGATAAAAACCACCCTTCTTGGAAATTGCTTTATGATGAAATTGGTTCAACTGTTCGACTTGATGATGAGCAAGAAGTAACAATGCTATTTTCACTTTCTCATGCAGACACAGCAAGGATACAAGCATCTTCTGGAGATACAGCAGGTTTGGGTACTCAGTATTTTTGGCTTATTAAAGATTCGTATGATTTTTTTCCAGCATTGACCATTAGAAATGCTCGTGGAGAAAAGTCAACGTATTCAGCCATAATTAAAATGAATTATATAGACATAGATTTGTTGGATAATGATTGTAGGGTTACTTTTGAAGCTGAAAACAATTTAGATTTTAGGTTAGGAACAGGTAAATTACGATATACAAAAATAGCACAAGAAGGCGATTTGGCAGCAATTTCTAGGGTATCAGAATATAATTATGAACTGAGAATAATTAACAAGAGTCTGATTTATATTCAAGATTAATTCAATATGCAATTAATTTTATTGGGAACAGAGGAAAGAAATACGGTTATATTTCAAATGCTGAGTTTAAAAAAATAATAAACTAGCCACGCTTCGTAGTCAAGCACATTGTCTGGTAACCAAACAGAAAAATGTGATGAATGCACCGTAGGTAAACAACCGGATATTAAAAAACAAATATCCTTGAGATTTAGAGTCATGCGTTTCCGAAAAAGTTTATACCTTTACTTACAAATCTAAATACTTATGAAAACAAGAAAACTTTATTTCGCACTCCTCGCAATCGTAGCTGCATTTATGTTAACCTCGTGCGGTTCTTCCGTCACGCTGTCCAGTTGGAAAAACCCAGCGGTAAACACTCAAATTTCAAAGGTTGTGGTTATGCCTTTATTCGAAAAACTCGAATATATGAAACCTTTTGAACAGTCATTGGATCTCTGGTTCAACAATAAAGGACTTAAAGCCATCGGGTCGCTTGATTTTCTCAATCCAAATATAAAGTATCCGATAGACGACATCAAGCGCAAATGCGACAGTCTCGGCGCCGACGCCATCCTCGTTTTTATATACAAAGGAACTGATAAGTCGGAGAACTATATTCCTCCCACAACTTACGCAACCGGCGGCTGGGGCGGCTATTGGGGCGGCGGCTACTGGGGCGGCGGCTACTGGGGCGGCGGCTATGGCGGCGGCTATTATGGCGGCGCTGTAACAACAGGAGGTTACTGGACAACTACTTCAGTTGTGAACCTCCAGGCTAAACTTTACACCAAAGCTACCAAGGACGCTGTTTGGACTGCGGAAATTGCGGTGACCGATCCCAACTACGTGGATCAGGCGGCAGTAGCAATTGCGCAGCAGATTTATGCCGACTGGCAAAAAAATAATCTTCTGAAGTTCCCGGAAAAAAAGTAGCCTTTTCCAGAATATCATTGCATTTTTTTACTTTACGCATCTGATAACAGACGCAGTATGGTTTTCGATTTTCTAAAAGATATTCGAAGGCGCGACCATAAACCCCGTTTCGGTGGACTTGACATACTGAAATATATCGGACCGGGGCTGCTTGTCACGGTTGGGTTCATAGATCCTGGTAATTGGGCGTCGAATATTGCGGCAGGCTCCAAATTTGGATATGAACTGCTGTGGGTAGTAACCTTGTCAACTATTTTGCTGATAATTCTCCAGCACAATGTGGCGCATCTTGGCATCGCCACAGGTCTTTGCCTTTCCGAAGCGGCAAACAAGCATACTCCCTTATGGGTATCGCGAACTGTACTGATATCTGCAATGGGCGCATCCATTTCAACTTCGCTGGCTGAAATACTGGGTTCTGCCGTCGCGCTCGATATGCTTTTTAACATCCCGATTCCGGCTGGCTCCATCATGGCTTTCATTTTCGTGATTACTATGCTTTTTACCAATTCTTACCAGAAGATTGAGAAATTTATCATCGCGTTTGTCTCCATCATCGGGCTCTCCTTTTTATACGAACTAACCCTGATTGATATTAACTGGGCGCAAGCAGGTATTGGTTGGGTAAAACCTTCCTTTCCTCAAGGATCAATGATCATAGTGATGAGTGTGCTGGGCGCGGTGGTAATGCCTCATAACCTTTTTCTCCATTCCGAAATTATTCAAAGCCGGCAATGGAATCTGGAGGACGAAAAGGTGATCAGGCGGCAACTGGATTATGAACTTTTCGATACCCTTTTTTCAATGGTGATTGGATGGGCAATTAACAGCGCCATCATCCTGCTTGCAGTATCTTCGTTTTTTATAAACCGGATCCCGGTGAATGAATTGCAGCATGCCGGAAGCATTCTGAAACCCCTGCTTGGAAACAATGCCGCAGTAGTTTTTGGGGTTGCTTTGTTGTTTGCAGGCGTTGCCTCAACCATTACTTCCGGAATGGCGGGAGGCAGTATTTTCGCGGGTTTATTTGGAGAGCCTTTCGATATCCATGACAGTCATTCGCGGCTGGGCGTCATAATTTCTCTGGTTATCGCTCTGCTCATCATCTTTATCATCAGCAATCCTTATCATGGTCTGATCATCTCTCAAATGGTTTTGAGTATCCAACTGCCTTTCACAATATTTTTGCAGATTTACCTCACCTCGTCGGTAAAGGTCATGGGAAAATATGTGAATAAACCAAGAACAAAAGTTGCGTTGCTCCTCGTCGGACTGATTGTCGCCTTTCTTAATTTAAAGCTGCTTTTGAGTTTTTTTGAAAACTAATTTGGCTGAAGCCGGTGGTGTTGCGGGCATTTGATTGTAAATGAATACTGTATTATGACAACAAAAGAAACGATTATTTAACCAAATATTTTTTCATTCTATTACGTTTTTTGTTTAAAAAAATATAATGATGACGCCGTTAAAGCATCTGTAGGCGCTAAAAACCATCCAACAACCGGAATGAGTAACAAAAACATAAATCCCAAACCAATAGAAAACATGACTGGTTTGTTTTGGGAATAAAATTTCTTGCTATTATTTAGGTCATAACCTTCTCTTTCAAATGAATAGTCCGTCATTAATATACCATTGTAATAAGCTTGCACAATAAAGGTTAGTAAGGGAGCAATAATTCCAATTATAGGGATTAATGAAACCAGTGTAATCAGAAGAACAAATCCAAACTGTTTTAAAGAATTTGTGATTGAGAGTGCAAGCATCCTTATACCCCTTTCCTCCTTACTCCCCACCAACCTGAACTGCTCCCTCGCCCGTGCGGGGTTATATCCCGGAAAGGGAATCTTGTGTAGCGATCGCCATCGAGATGGTCAGGAATGAAATGCAAGCACATAAAGTAGGTCAGGAATTTTGCTGAAAATGCGAGGTTGTCAATTTCCGGTTGGGGAAGGAAATCACACGCGATTTCGAGGCAACCTTTGGCGTAAACTTCAAACAAGCGAAGGCGGCTGGTCAGACCTGTCAGGGCATGAAGACCTGACAGAGTCTGGATTTAAAACCGTATTAGAAAAACGGTAAAAATTATTCATGGTTTAAAGTTTTTTTTATAGCTTTATAAC
>JBAXXL010000086.1:0-6921 GCA_037127915.1 bacterium | reverse complement strand
CATTGTACTTTTCCCATCCACATCGGTAAATGCACCTGCTTTTGGAGTAATCTGACCGGTAAGCAATGCCCCCGCAGTAATCACTAAACCAGATTGATTCCGATAATTGTACTCAACACCTGCATCGTAAATCAGCTCGGAATAATCCAATGCTTGAATTGATAAATCTTTGTAAGATTCTGTATTTGCTGTATAATAGGCAGTTGCGGTAGCTTTTAATGAATTCACATTGTTTGGGTTAAGATCATATATCAATCTTGCGCCGTAAGTATTTGTCTTGTCCAAAGTACTAGCGGCACTATCATAAGCTGAGAAAGTCATGTCGGTATATTCATCAATCGGCAAAGTAGTATTGTCCAACCATAATGTTGTGCGAAAAGAAGATTGATTCTCTTTGTCGGTGGTTACTATACCGTTATATGTCAGCAAATTTCTTGCATAATCAGTTGTCCGCCAAAATCTTGGATTGGTCTCATTGCCTTGCGGTGCGACACCGAAATCACTGCCAATGCGCATAAATGATAAACCGCAAGAAGCGTTCTCGCCTGTATATTCAGCTCTAACATAAGCATTATAAAGGGTTTTGTCGGTATTTGTGCGTAAGCGCGAGTTTTTATCTTGATTAACTAAATCAGTATATGTAGTATCGTTTGCATGGTCAATTGATTGCCCGCTTAGCACCATTCCTTTTGAATCCAGATACGAAAAACCAACTATGTAATTAAATTTATCCGATTTTCCATTCTGCATAACAGATATATTGCCGTAAGGTCCGTTACCGCCAAATAAACTGAGAGAGCCTCCAAAACCGTTTGTAGAGCGTTCAGCGCTCGTGATGTCAATGCACCCTGCCAATGAGTTGGCTCCATATAAAACAGAAGCAGAGCCGTTGGAAATCGTTATTTTGCTTATCAGGTCAGTAGGAAGCAATGACAAATCGAACCGTCTGTCCCATTGGTTATTGAGTAATGCACCATCGAAGAAAATGGTTGCACGCCGGTCGCCCATTCCGCGAATGGTTATTAACGCTTCTCCGCGGGAATTTTTTGAGATATTACTCGATGGGATTAAAGCATTTAAATCCTGAAATGTCATAGCATCCCTTTTTTGCAATTCATTGCGGGTGAGTTTGAAAATTGAACTTGGACTTGCCGATTCGATAATTTTGTCGGATGTTACAAGTATCTCACCTAACTTGTAAACTCGAGTGGAATCTACAGGAACTGTTGTTTCTGCACGTAAAAAACCTATGCTTAAGAGCATAATTAAAGATAGAACGAGTTTTTTCATTTCTAAAAATCTCCATTTATGTTTTATTTAAACTTAATATATAAATCACTATTAATTTGTATTATAATGCTTTATCTGATTATACTGATTGGATATGATAAATTACAATTAGTATTCTTTAGAATTAAATAATATTCGCCTTGCGGTATTGTCGAAAAATCACAATGTACTATGTTCTCACCCGTAAAAAGCGTTCTTTCTCGATCTTTCCAAACAGTTGCCCCACTGATGTTAATCAATGATAGCTCTGCATTTTGTGAAAAAGAATTATTCGAGATTTTGAATTCGACAAAATTATTCATTGGATTTGGCTTAGCGCCGGTAATTTCAATCAAAACTTTCGAACTGACATTTTCTTCTATCGATGCGGCGCATGTATCTATAGCAAAATAATGGTCTGCCGTATATACTACAACATCGCGATCATCATATATTATTGCCCGTATAAGCATACTATCCTCAATAACATCCGGAATGTTCCAGCTATATTCATTTTTATCAATTTCTATAGCGGTTAAATTTGATTTTTTCCAATCAACACCATTATTTAGTGAAAATTCGATTAGAAAACTATTAAGATACCTCGAAGTCCATGTGATAGTGTATTTGCGTCCTGCACACAAAATTTCACCTTCGCGGGGACCTGATAAATCGAGAAATGCCTCGCCAACTGCAAATATGGGAGATAAAGCGACAATATCATTTTTCACGGCGTCCACCACTTTAAGAATGCAGGATTCAGAAGTAATATCAGGCAGTTCATACGAGAATTCCGTTAGGCCTGTGTTATCAAATAGCTTGTTCCAATTAAGTCCATTGTCGGAACTGAAATAACCATTGAATCTTTTGCTGATATTGGCTTCCCACGAGAACTTCATTTTTTCTCTATTACTGTATTCTTTTTTCTTAGAAGGAGTAATAAATGAAATTTTAGGAATGATGATTTTTACTCTTGAATTGCTTATGTCTAAAGTGGAACTATTATCGGAGTCCTGAATTTTAAAGATCATATTATCAGTTTCAATCGCCGGAGCAGGCCATTTATAAATTGAATCATTAGCCGATACGTATGATGCAATATTGACCCAATTACCACCATCGTTAACTGAATAAAATATATTAACTTTGTTTATTTTTACTGTTGTCCATCGAATCTGGATAGTATCCTCCGCAACATAAATGTTTTTAACCAACGGGCTTAAAATCTTAATATACGGTACTTTCATTTCCGTAAAACATTCCGCCCTTTGGACAGCTTTTCTAACCAATGGCCTTTCGCGTTCATGGAACTTCAATTGAACCGAACCTGTAGAATTTGCGATATGGCAATAACTCATTAATGTACCCGGGCGAGGAATATTCTTACCTGATAAACAAGCATCCCCGATTGGCCAAGGTGAGGTTTGTGTAACACAGGTATCAATCATATCAGGTTGATAATAACAGCTATGTGTATGTTGAAGTCCAAAATTATGCCCCAATTCGTGAGCGACAACATTGACATCCCAAGTATAATTATAGTTAGGAAAGTTGCAATCAGCGTTTAATCCTGCAATTCCGAAACCGTATTTCAGATCGCAAAGAACACCTTTAGTAGGATAACCTGAATATGACAATCCTGCTACCGAGCTTCCTCCGGGTCTATCACGTAATGAAGCCAGCATAAAAATCAATGCTACTTTCTCGGGACGGTCATTAAAACCACCATCCCAAATCCATTCCATATTAGTCAGTTTTTGCTCAAAATCATTATACTCATAGATTACATAAGGGTCTTCTTCCTTGATTTCTCTAATAAGAACATAAGGAATATAAAGCCTAACGTTAAAATTTTCTTCATATAAATATGATACATGTGACATAAGGGAAGCTATATAATTAGCTGTCCTGTTATAATCATTTCCCATAAGTTGGAAAAAGTTATTTATAGCGTCGATACCTATAGGCACTTCATATAGTTTATTCTCGTCTTTTTGTAATTCATTACCATATTTGAACAAATCTGCTTGTTCAGTTGTTTCGGGTACAATATCAGGTGTTAAACATTCAAAAGGGTTCACGTCTTCTTGATTTTGGATTTTGTGGTTTTGTTCGGCTATAACAAGGCTAGTCGAATTTGGATTATCCTTATTTAAAACCGTCACCATATCGTATTGATATCCATCAGTTGACCGAATATACGCGAATATATTCCCGCCGCAATAGTTCAAAAATATTTTTGTGTCGGCATCATTCTCATAAGTACCTGCATAAGAAATTATTTCCGGCGGCGTACCCGCAATCAATCCCGATTTGGCCTGTCTCCACCATTTAGTGTCGGCATCAACGGCAGATTTGACTCTACGCAGATTCACAGTTCCATTTTCAATCGAATTTATAGGAAAATTTTCAATTCTTAAAATCTCGCCCGAATATTTAAATATATATTCGCAATTATTTTTATTTATTTCAAAGGTTGAAATTGTGTTTGCCGGTGTGTTTGATTCGCCCTGAAGTTGCTCAGAGCTGTTTTGCTTTTGTTCTACTATTTGGAATAATTTTTTACCATCATAAGTCAAGTTGTTCTGAGAATAACTTGTTAGCGCGAATAAATTCATTATAAGTACGACAAAAATAAATTTTGTAAGATTACTTTTGATCATGTTAAGATAAACCTCGAAAATCGATTATTTTAAAAATGCAAATTTAACAATCATATAACAAAAAATACCATGAAAAGTTACAACATCGTAGATGTTTTTTTATTTTTTTATTTCAAAAATAGTGGAAAATATTAAAAATCGCTCATTGATTCCGCAATTATTTTTTATTTTTGAACAAATTAATAACGGAATAAAGATGATTAGCAAAAGCAATATACGGCTAGCGAAATTGAATGATTTAGAATCAATTGTAAGAATATATAATCAAGCGATAGAAGAGAAATTTTGTACAGCAGATACCAAGAAAATAGCGGTTAATGATAGGATGGAGTGGTTTTTAGCTCACGAACCGGCAAAATACCCTATTCTTGTTTGTGAGATAGATAATCAAGTTGCCGGCTGGCTCAGCATCAGCCCTTATCGTGCGGGGCGTGAAGCATTGCGCTTTACTGTTGAAGTCAGTTATTACGTTGATAGAAGTTTCAGGCGCTTGGGAATAGCTGAGAATTTGTTACGTACCTCATTAGAAAAAGTAAAAGAATTAGGCTATAAATCTATATTTACTATTATACTCGATCGGAATACCGCGAGTATTAAATTAATGCAAAAATTTGGCTTTGAGCAATGGGCGTCAATGCCAAACATCGCCGATTTCGATGGCGAAGAATGCGGACACGTTTACTTTGGGATTAGGGTATAGGGTTTGGGGTATGGGGTAGTGGAGGTCATTCCCGAGGCATAGGGAATCAATCTTCGATAGTTATAAATTATAAGTTATGAGTTGTTTAGTCATCCTGAACGCAGTGAAGGATCCATCTTCTTGAGTAGCCACTACATTTATGTAGTGGAAAGAATTGGGCATAAGCTTATAGGCTTTAGCCAAAATATCATTAATCAATTGATAGTTGAAAGTTGATAATTACAAGAAATAAAAAAAATTCGTAATTCGTAATTCGTAATTCGTAATTCGTAATTCGTAATTGTTTCACTACTTATTAATCATAAATTGAAAACTCCCTGAACAAGAACCCGATCTTACTATGCAGAAATACATACCCCACGAGAATTCCCGTGTGTCAATCCCAACAGAATGACTCTTCGCAATATAAGGGAAATTACATGATGTATATACTTTCCCGGAAAAATCGGTTATGCTTATAACTGCATTATCTAAATCAACAAAAGGTGTAACTAATATATATTCTTTAGCCGGATTGGGCGTAACGATGAATTTAATTGTTTTTGATAGTTTGATTCCGTCAATATCAGTAACTCCTAAATCTACCAATTTGGAGCGATACAATCCATTTTGACCTAATATAAAAATATAATTCTCTTTAACAAAAAGGGAATTTGAATAATCACCACTGAAACTATAATCACGTGTCCAATTTTCTGCCTCATCTTTAGAAAGATAAAATCCTAAGTCAGCTAACCGTAGATAGTTTTTACCAATTTTAATGACATCTGTTATATATTTATACTCTAATCCTGAATTTTTATCCACCCAAGTATTACCTTTATCTGTTGAAAGAAAAATCCCTTTGTTCACGGTTCCTGTTAATACTTCATTGCCATTAGCGGTTAATGAACATATATTTAGATTGTTTGTATCTGAATTCTTGGCTGTCCAGTTAAGACCATTGTCAGATGAATGATAAACACCGGCACCTCTAAAACCGACATAAATGTTATTCTCGCTGATTGCTAATTCGCTAAGTATAGATTTGGGCAGTCCATTGTACGACTTTTGCCAGCTATCCCCATTATTGGTAGAAATAAACAAATCATTATTGTTTGTTCCAACAATCACTACTTTGTCGTGGGATGCTGTTTTAATAATCAAAGTATCATTTACCCCCAAACCATGCCCCCCGAAGCCTTTATTAGTCCAGCTGTCTCCATTATCTCTTGATAAATATATTCCACCTTGTCCAGCGGCATAAATATTTCTTCCACTAATGGTTATCGCGTTTATATAACTTTCTCCCAATCCTTTATTGACCCAAGTATTGCCATTATCCGATGAGAAGCAAACACCTTTTAAAGTAGCGGCAAATAAATCACTTCCACTTATTGCTAAATCTCTGATATAATTATTTGCCAAGCCATTATCTAATTTCACCCATTCTGCCGACGTCTTGAATGTAAACATCAATCCAAATACTAAAACCAAAGTCCAAAATCGTTTCATAAAAATCCTTCCAAATTTCAATATACTGAATCATTAATATGCTAAATTATAAAAAAATTATAAATATTATTTGTTTTATATATAAAAAAAGCCATTTTCTATACATAATAAAACTCTATTATATTAATCTCATCAATTTCTTTCATAATCCTATCGGTTTCAGTCAAAGCGACTATTATTTTCTGATAATGCAGAATATCTTCGAATGACAGTTCTCTGCCTTTGCGGTCTTTGAGCCATTTTTGGGCCGGTTGGTAGCCGCCGATATAGAAATTCCACGCTACTTCGGGAACATTGCCGAAATATTGGGTTTCGTTGATATAAACATTGCCAACAGGAATCAAGACCCCACCCGGCCTCCCCAAAGGGGAGGTGGAAGACACAAATGATAATTCTTCGGAAGTCCTCTCCTCTGGGGAGGATTTAGCAGGGGTTTCGAGATTTGCGCTAGGACATAAGGAGAAAGAAATTTTTGTTACCATATTGTCGCCACCCTCGTTATATTGGGTTATGTATTTCTCAACTATCGGGCTTTCTAATAAATGTATCTGTCTTAGCTCGCCGCCCAATTTAACCAATTGCCAAAACGTACCTTGGTCTTTCGGATACGGCACGCGCGGGAAATCTATCTTCAAGAATTCTTTATATTTTTCGCGATAGGTCGGCGAATGTAAAACTGCATATATGTAATCTAATATATCTATTGGTGCAAAGACCTCCCCCGGCCCCTCCAAAGGAGGGGTGAAGACCTCCCCCGGCCCCTCCAAAGGAGGGTTGAAAACCTCACCCAAGCCC
>JBAXXL010000085.1:0-7201 GCA_037127915.1 bacterium | reverse complement strand
CGAGCATACCAACAAATCTCCGCAATCACCACAAGTCGCGTAACCCTTTTCGATAGTGCATATTCTAATTTCGCACTCGCTACAATGCGCAAATTTTACTCCATCCATACGGCAACCCGTGCAATTGATTGCTGAAATTGGAATATATGGAATACCATATTGAGTGTGCCAAACTTCTGCTGTGGCGGCTCTTAATGCGTCGTCATCAGCAACAGTTGCTTTTCTTGCGTCGCATTCTTCGCAATTTATACCGCAAGCCGCAATAAATCTATTCATTTCTTTAACCTTATTATATATAATTAAATTTATTTTTCTATAACTGGTGTACTGTTGTAACTATATTACAATTATAATAAGATATGCACTCTCCGCAAGTGGCACAATTGCGATCACTTGCACAAGTTGCAATCTCGCATTTCCTATTTGGCTTCGACCCTCCGCACCCGGATTTTTTTAAATCATTAGTTTCTGAAGTATTTTCCGTTTTACAACCGACGCACTCGGTAAATGTAGGTATCACGTAGGGATTTTTATTTAATTTTTGAAATTTATCTATTATTTTTTGTTTTAAAGCTCTATCATTATTAATTGTTGCGATTCTAACAGAACACGTGAAGCAATTAAATCCGCAATAGCCGGTCATATTGTCCATATATCTATATCCTAATTTATTTTTTAAGCAATGGTATAAATTAATATTTACAAATATAAAACAAAAAAGATAAACACATTAAATTTTATACTTAATATTACAATTTATTTTTAAAGTTTTCGATTCATATAGTTTTTTGTGTTATTCATAATCGTATTGAGTACCAAATATCTTCGGTTTTTTGTAATCGTGCTTACCGAAGAAGTTGAAGTGCTGTTCATTACCAAATGTTATACTTCCGAAACCTTTTTCATCAAAATTATACGAAGCATCGATTCGAAAAGTATGTTTCAGGGATGAGGATTTTGTAAAATGGAACCTCATTCCTGCTCCCAAAGCATTGTGCCATTGCGCTTTATTGATAGCGATGGTTTCGTTCCATACTGTGCCTATATCCCAAAAAGCTACACCGGCTAAATCAAAAACCCAAACCCGCCAATCCGGGAAAACTCTTAGTTCGAGGTTTGCTATAATTCTGTTATCACCGGTTAGTCCATTCAAACGGTATCCGCGTAATCCCGATTCGTTATCCAAAATCAATTGATGATATTTATGCCAATTCCAAACTGTCTGTTGTTGAAATCTGGCACCAAGCACTAAAAAGTCGCTAAACTGATAGAAAGCTAAGCCCGTTGCTTCTTCATAAGTATATTTAGCGGCACCACCCGCAAAACCACTCGAACCCTGCACTCTGCCGTATAGGTATAATCCGTCTTTGTAGTATGATTGCTCACCTTCCCCGGCTACGTAATATAAATATTCGCCATTTCCGAACATCGGAAAAGTGTAACCGATGACGGCTTGACCGTAACCGCCGGTAGGAAGGTCTTCCTTGTGGTATTGATTAATTCGTGAAACCTTATGAAAATAGCGCGTAACGGAAGAAAACTGCAAAAGGACTTTGCCGCCATTGTCAAACGCTTGTTCATAGGTAGGGTCGGGGCGAACAACGTCGCTAACTTCAAATAAGGCAGAAGCAAAAACTCTATCTGTCCGCATCCACCCACGGGAGAAAAACACACTTGCTAATCGCTTGTGAAGATAGAGCGTATCGAAATCCACGCTATTATTATATTTAAAATCATATCCGTACATATTTTCTAAAAATATGCCGTAAGAAAATTTTGTATCCAATGTTCTATAAGGTTTTTCAAGATTGATAGAGTAATCGGTTCTATATTGGTGATACAGCATATAAAGCTCCAATCCGAGTTCGCTTCTGAAGAGCCTTTTGTTTTTGAATTGTAAAATTTCCTGCCAGCCGATATTGCTTTCACTTCTGTGCAATGCTTCCGCACTCACAAATATTCCCGCACCCAAGAGATTTGTTTCGGTTAATCGAGCTCCGTATTGGTAATTGTCGCCGCCCACACCTATCAACGCTTCCGGGAAGAATGACCAGCGGTCTTTCGTGGTTACATATACATCGTAAGAGTATGGTGTTACGGAATCGTATTGAATTTTTACATCCGTAAAAAGTTCACTAGCGCGCAAATTTCTTTCGGTTTCGTCAACAAAGCTTTCTTCAACTAAAGAATCATCGGTAAATAGAAGCTCATCACGAATGATGTATTCGCGGGTTAAACAATGAAGTTTATTTGCCAAATTCGAACCGAAGAACCAGTCTTTATCATCGCGTTCAAATACTTTCAACCTGTTGATATTCACATTACGAATTTGGATTTCGACAACATTAGTATCACCGGAATAGTCATTTAAAAGCTTTTGTGCAGATGTTTTAGCAACAAACGCAGTAATCAATAAAGCTAAAACCAATATTATTTTTTTATTCATATCTTAATAAATCTATTACTATTTGATTAGCGGCTTTACGAGCCGGCAAAATACCAAAAATTATACCCACTGCAATTGATACGAAAAATGCCAAAAGCGGTGAGCCAAGTGTGATTACTGTTTTTATATCGGTTGCAATTTGAATAATGTAGCTACCTGCTATACCTGTCAATATTCCAATAACACCACCTGCTAAACTTATTACAACAGCTTCGAATAGAAACTGCTCTAATATGTCCCGTTTAGTTGCGCCGACAGCTTTGCGGATGCCAATTTCTTTTGTGCGTTCCAAAACCGACGCCAACATAATATTCATAATTCCTATACCGCCTACAACCAACGAAATAGAAGCGATTACAGCCAATACTATGTTGAAAATCCGCCGCGTTTCTTTTTCCTGTTGAAGCAAAAGCTCCGGTACAACAACTTCGAAATCTTTCACACCATTGTGACGACGTTCCATTATTCTTTTAATTATTGGAGTAATTTTCATTACATCTTTGCTGTCTTTCACACGAACAATTAATCTATCCAACTGATTATTATTAACTACTTCCGTAGTTCCGTCTTCGAGAATAATAAAATTACTACCCCTTCGTGAACCGCCTAAATCGCTTTTAGTGATTACATCTCTATTAACAAAGCGTAGAAGTACTGTATTGATAGGTACATAAACATCGTTATCAAAATCACGTAAATCCAATGCCGTTAAGCCGGATTCGGAATATCCTCGGTTTCGGGCTATACCTACAACTCGCAACCAAACATCACCGCATTTAAGGGTTTTATTCAGCGGGTTATCCTTTGGAAATAATCGTGCTCTGACTCGGTCGCCAATTATACATACAGGTGCGGAATTGGAAAAATCCTGCTCAATAAAGCCTCTTCCTTCACTCATCTTTATGCTGTTTGCTTTGAGATAATCGGCAGTAATTCCGCAGGTAACTATTTTGTGGGTTAATGAATTTCTTAAACCTATGTTTTCAATCACGATTTCAGGGCAAACATAATCGATCAATGGGATAATTAACTTAATCGCATTGGCATCGTCAAGAGTTAATCCGGGTGTATATTTTTCTGTTTCTTTAGATTGTTCGGTGCTTTCGGTAGTTGTACTTGCGGCATTTTCTTCTGCTTTCGGATCCAAAGTTTTAATTATGATATTGTTCGTTCCTAAAATCGCCATTTTCTCCATTATTTCTTTTTCTGCCCCCTTACCTATTGCTAACATAGCAATTACCGAGGCGGTACCGCAGATAATACCTAATGAAGTAAGCAAAGAACGGAGCTTATTTTGCTTAAGTGCTTCTAACGCAATGATAAAATTATAGCTTAAGTTGAGTTTAATCATCGTTCTTACTTTTGTTTAAGCGTTTAATATCCAATTCATTTATATTTTCCGGCATCGAAAGGTAAACATTGTCATCTTTTTCTAATCCTTTCACTATAACGCACTCGTTTTCGTTGAAATCACCCAGCACTACTTCTTGTCGAACAGCACCGCCGCCTCTTTTCAAAACGATATAGTTGAATTTTGTTTTCCCCTTTTCGTAAGTATGAACACACTCGAGCGGTATATATATAGCTTTTTTAATTTCTTTGATAAATATTTCATTCGAAGTGGTCATAGTCGGCAGTAAAGTGGTGTCTTTACCGGCTATCTTGATTACAGCTTCGAATACTTTTGTTTTTGAATCTTTGCGTTGTTCACCGATATTTGCCACGCTGACTACTTTCCCGTGTAAAACTTTATTATCGATAGCGTCCAATTTGATTCTGACTTTCTGACCTTTCTTTATCTTTTGAACGTCAATTTCATTCACATAAGTGATTGATTGCATTTTTGTTAAATCCGGTAATTGCGCTACCGCGCCGCCCCAAGCCGAAACTGATGAACCTTCTTTCCGCTTCTGACCGGACCAATCTTTCGCGTAAATCACCATCCCGTTCGATGGAGCTTTTATAGTGAACGATTCAAAAACGCGCATCAACTCAGCCATATTATTCTGCTCTTTCGATAAATCGGTCTTTATAATCGATAGATCTGTGATTGATTTTTTAACTTGAGTGGCATAATTTTTCTTTGCCTGCTCATACGAACGCACTTCGCGGTCGTAGGATAATTCTGCTTGGCGCTGAGTGGCGGGTGGTTCGTATTTAGATTGCTCAACAACTAATTTCTTTTCTTCGACACTAAATTTCAGATTTTCCACATTATCACGAGCTGAAGATAATGTCATTGTAGTATCCAATTGCTTTTGGAAATACTGAGTTTGGATTTTTTGAATATTAAGTTGAACTTCGCTAAGCTTTTGATTGATGCTCGTTTTGTCGAGTGAAGCAACAAAATCACCGGCTTTGACCACTTTGCCTTCCGGTACAATAGATTCGATTTTCATCTCATATATGCCAATCGACATAGCCTCTCCCGGCGCGTCAATATCAATTGAGCTTTCCGATGCCAGTTCACCGGTATTTACAACACTGACAATAAAACTGCCGTATTTAGGGTTAATAATAATGGAATCCGAATCGGAGGTTCTGAATACAAAATATAAAATGATAATGACTAAAACAGCTAAGGCGGAGATGCCTATAATCTTGTTTCTTTTGGTTAATTTAATCTTCATAAAAATACATACTTTTTTATTTATTACAAATTACTTTTCTTCAATTTGACAAACCGCATAAACTGCCACACCTTCCCCACGGCCCAAGAAACCCATTTTTTCATTAGTGGTAGCCTTGATATTCACTCTTCTTTCGGCTAACCCGCAGAGTTTAGCCAGATTATCCTTAATAATCAATTTATATGCCGATAATTTCGGTTTTTCTAAAACAATTTCCGCATCAATATTGACAATATAAAGATTATACGTTTCGAGAAGACTTAATGTTTTGCGCAAAAGTACAGAACTATCAATATTTTTGTATTTATCGTCGGTATCGGGAAAATGGTCGCCTATATCACCCAATCCGGCGGCACCGAGGAGCGCGTCAATTATTGCATGAATAAGTACATCGCCGTCACTATGAGCCACGGTTCCAATTGATGAATCGATAGATACGCCGCCTAAAATAAAACTCTCACCGGCGGCGAGGCGGTGAACATCATATCCAAAACCAACCATTTTATTATCTTTATAGTATTAAATAACTTGAGACGAAGAAAATAATGTACTATTTTAGTAGTATTATATTTTTAATGTATATTAAAAAAAAATAATAATTTACGCCGAACGTCTTTAGCTTTACTTTAAAAACAATTGAGCGATGTAATAAAAATGAAACTATCAGAATTCAAATTTAAAATACCAAAAAATCTTATATCTGAATACCCGGCGGACCCAAGAAGTTCGGCGAAAATGATGGTTTTAGATAAAAAAACCGGTGAATTGGAAGATAAAAAGGTCAGCGATTTGTTGGATTTAATGAAGCGCGGCGATTGTATCGTACTAAACGAAACAAAGGTATTCCCCGCTAAATTCCAAGGTTATAAAGAGAAAACGAACGCTGAAATTGAAGTGATGCTCCTGCGTGAGTTAAATAAAGAAGATAAAATATGGGACGTATTGGTAGAACCTGCCCGTAAAGTCCGCATAGGAAATAAAATTTATTTTGACGATGGTAAATTTTATTGCGAAGTTATAGATAACACTACAAACCGCGGCAGAACAGTTCGCTTTAGCTACAACGGCGATTTATTTAACGAAATTGAACGCATAGGTAAAATGCCTTTGCCGGATTATATTAGCCGTCCTGCTGAACCGGAAGATAAAGAACGCTATCAATCGGTATATTCTAGCGATAAATTTATTGCGTCTATTGCACCTCCATCGGCCGGTTTGTTCCTGACTCAGGAAATGCTTGACGCTCTGCAGGAAAAAGGCGTCAGAATCGCAAAAGTTGTTATGAATATCGGCTTAGGAATATTCGAAGAAGTTGAAGTAGAGGATATTACAAAGCACCGTATGTATTCGGAATATTTCGAAATTACACGCGAAAATGCTGAGATAATCAATAAATCCCTGAAAGCAAAAAAGAACGTTTATGCAATCGGCACCAGTGTTGTGCGCGCGTTGGAAAACTCAGTTTTAACAACCGGCACAGTGAAACCAAACAAAGGTTGGACGGATAAATATATTTATCCTAATTACGAATTTAAAATCGCCACAGCGATGCTGACAACATTCCATCCGTCGGCAACACCTTCGATTTTATGTTCTTGCGCATTTTGCAACAACGACATCGCGCTATTGATGAAAATTTACAAAAGAGCCATCAAAAACGAATACAATTTCCACGTATTCGGCGATGCATTCTTGATGAAATAACATATTAGTCTAAATACTATTTTAAAATGGACTCGACTTTGAAAGTGGAGTCCATTTTTATCATTTGCCCTGCCGTCAGATGTTTCATCTGATGGCATCCGATTATTACTCTTTGACCGTTTGAGCCGTAATAAAAGGTTTTATTTTAGTTTTCATATTTTTTTCTCTTTTTCCCAAGCCCCGCCACTGGTTGTGGCGGGGAGAAGTAGGGAAGTTGGGTTAACTTATTTTTTTTCTTCTGCCTTTTCATTTATTCTCCAATACACATCTATATCGCAATCACATAAGCTATCCGCGTGATTTCTGAATATACTATCATAATCTTTGGTTTTGTATTTTCCTTGTAAGCAACGTGCAGAATAAATTCTATCCCTAAAAATTATACAACCTTGATCTTTTAGCATTGCATGTGGAGCAAATT
>JBAXXL010000084.1:0-7432 GCA_037127915.1 bacterium | reverse complement strand
TGGTTGTAACTCGTGTTTGAAACTAAAAAAACAAAGAAGCTGTTTTGAGACAGCCCCTTTGGGAGAAGATTTGAGTGTTTTGGATGGGGGAATGTTCTTTTGATACAAGCCAATATATTATATAATATATGGGATTGTTTATATATTTTATGAAATCCATCCTCCTAACATAATTATTTTCCATCCTTTTTTTATTTTTTTAATAATATAAGTCGTACCTCCTGTAAATTCGGAAGTAACAATTTTATATGTATCTTTCTTCCCATCACACTTAAACATTGGTGAATAACTACATTCAATAGAGTGAGAAGGATATTTTAATTCATAGTCTTTATATTCTTTTGATGACATAATTATCATAGTCTCACCTTGGAGTTCCAAACCTTGCAAATCCTTATCATCAGTCACAAATATATTAACAGTTTCAAAACTTCCGTACAAGGAATCTTCTTCACTTTTTTGATAAACTGGTGGTTTGGCAATATTTAATACCATTTCTCCATCATCGTTTGGGCGAAAAATTTCTATTAATGTCTGATAAATTAGAGCCTTCTCTGTTTTAATACTTTTGAATCTAGGATTTTTATCTTCACCATCAACGATGCCATCACTGTCCGAATCGGGATTATTAGGATTAAGCATCATCTTATTTTCAACTATGTCTGTTAAACCATCGTTATCCGAGTCTTTAGTTATTTGACTAATATCGATTTGAACGGCTATGCTATCTTGAACCGCTTCAAATTGTGCAGGCATTGGATGAACCACTTCCGAAATCTGTCTAACAATAGCAGCTTCAATTTGAAGAGTATTGGAATCTTTCCATAATGCAATCTTAGATTTTCTTTTAAAAGAATAGTAACAATTCTCAGTTAATCCGGTATAATACTTTTTCCAAGTTTTTCCATCATCATTTGATAATGCAAGCCAATATCCCCAACCACCATAAATAAAATCATCATACTTTGAATCAGTGTATATTATTGCCCAATTATTACCGTTCTTTTCCTGTTTTATCACGGACATTTTTGGAATAATTCCAATTTTTTCGTTCTGCAATGCCGTCATTATTGAATCAAATTTCTTGAAATCATTAGGATTTTTTTCTGTTGATTGGATAATTGAATCCAATCCTTCCGGAAACATATGTCTTGAATTGTAAATTACAGGATTATCAACTTTTACAATCTTTACATAATCATATTTATTATTTTTTGCAGTTTCGATACTCACAGGGGCAAACTCTTTATATTCCCATGTTGTTCTAAGACTATCATCATACTTATCCTCTTCTTTACTTGGATACTCTTCTTCTTCTTGAGAGAATAAATAACTACTTGTACAAGATAATAAGATACAAATCAAAATCAGGCTAAAATATTTCATATTACTATTTCCTTTAAATGTGTCAACTCTTTGTTATGCGCAATAACCCAAATCAGTTCTTTTATAAGCACTACTTCAATATCTCCATTCACCTACGTACTCTCGGCAAATGATAAAGCAAAATTAATTATTATTTCAATATAAACAATGGTCTTTGCGATTTTTTCAGTTTTTATATTTTTCCGGTTTTGTAAACAATTCTAAATTTGTTAAATACTCATAAGCATATTCGTTATTATCGCCGCACATTTCTTTACTTGCCTTTAATCCTGAACAAAATTTCGGATAATTTGATTCATTATGAATTTTGCAAAAATTAGAATCATCCAGATTAATACATCTTACTCCGGCTTTTTTCCCGGTCGGCATTCCGGGTATGGGCGAATTAATTGAAACTACTATACAGCAAGCCGCACAACCTTTTCTACATTCCATCTCTAATCTCGCGCTTCCATTATTTCCCGGTCATTTTTGATAAACTCTCTGTATATCTTGCTCCAATATTTGGGAAACGCGTGAGTAACCCTTCAATTTCACTTATTTCGGATGTCGAAAGTTCCACGTCAACTGCACCGGCATTATCAATCAGGTGTTTTCTTTGTTTCGTTCCCGGGATTGGAATAATATCGCTTCCTTTTGCTAAAACCCAAGCCAAAGCCAATTGAGCCGGCGAGCAATTTTTATCATTAGCCAATTCTGCGAATGCCGCGGCTAATTTGCTGTTATTATCCCAATGTTCATCAGAAAATCTCGGAAGACTTTTCCTAAAATCGGTAGCGGTTATCTGTTTATTATCCAGAGTGTTTGTCATTAATCCGCGCGAAAGCGGGCTGAATGGAATAAAAGTAATCCCTAATTCACGACAAAGGGGTAGAATTTCGTCCTCCACATCGCGCGTTAGCAGTGAGTATTCACTTTGTAATGCTGTTATTGGGTGTACAGAGTGAGCTTTGCGAATTGATTCGGCTGATGCTTCGGAAAGACCCAGATAACGAACTTTGCCTTCCTTAACCAATTCACTCATAGAACCAACCATTTCTTCAACCGGAACATTTGGGTCTATGCGGTGGGCATAATATAGGTCAATTGTTTCGATATTTAACCTGCGTAAACTCGCTTCTATGGCAGTTTTCATATAAGCTGGAGAACCATCGAATACCATAGGATTTTCTGCTGTTGCCTTAAATCCGAATTTTGTAGCTATAAATATTTTATTACGGTTAGGTGCTAAGACTTTTGAAACTAGAGTTTCATTTTCGCCATTGCCATATATATCGGCGGTATCCCAAAAATTAATTCCTAATTCTAAAGTTTTGTTTAATGTAGCGATAGATTCGTTTTCGTCTCTGCCGGAATATCCGTGATTCATTGGCATACAACCTAATCCAAGTGCTGATAACTCAACTCCTGTATTTCCAAGATTTCTATATTTCATTGTTTTTATTTTTTGATGATTGAATAATTTTAATTCACAAAATTAAGAAAAATTATGTTAAGTTTGTATAAATAATATTATGATTTTAAGTGATATAATTATGGAATCGAAGAAAATTGCAGTTTTAGTTGGCAGTCTTAGAAAAGAATCATTTAGTAGAAAAGTAGCCAAAACAATAATAACTCTTTCACCTGATACGCTGGTTCTTGAAATAATAGATCTAAGCAGGCTTCAGATGTTCAATCAAGATTTGGAAGAATCGCCACCAACAGAATGGACAGAGTTTCGCAATAAGTTGAAAACATTCGATGGCGTACTTTTTGTTACACCTGAGTATAACCGCTCGGTACCTGCTGTTCTTAAAAACGCGATTGATGTTGGTTCTCGACCTTCCGGGCAAAGTATCTGGAATGGGAAACCGTGTGCGGTGGTAAGTAACTCACCCGGCTTATTAGGTGGATTCGGTGCAAACCACCATCTAAGACAGTCATTTGTTTCGTTGAATATTCCAACAATGCAACAACCCGAAGAATATTTGGGTGGTGTTGCAAAAATCTTTAATGAAGAAGGAATATGCACAAATGAAACAGTTCTTGCTAATTTAAGGTTCTTTACAAATTCATTTGCTGATTGGGTTTCAAAACATACATTAGAAAAGCGATAATAGCTAATAAAAATCATAAAAATTTAACTATAACTATTTTCACTTTGGCAAAATTTTTGTATATAATATATTATTAATATTCTTTTAACGTATCAATGGACAAGTATTATGAAAAAAGTATTTTTCGTAGCAATTCTAATCTGCATTAGTTATACAGCAAATGCCCAAATTTCAACCTTATTAGAAAAAGGTAAAAGTGGAATAGGTATCCAAGCCGGTGCCGAAATGGGTGACAATCTTACCGGGTTAGGTGGAAAAATTGGTGGTTCTATAGGAGGTGTAGTTGACATTGAAATTCTTCATCTCAGTGAGACTTACAGTAAATATATGGCAGAATTGACAAATGGTGATGCCACAGCCAACTTTTTCAGCGGTAAAGCAACTTGGTGGTTATTCCGAACTGAATTAACACCAACTATAGAATTGAATATGGGTATTGCGGGTGGATTTGAGTATTCTTCTTTTGATAACTACAAATATATCGCAAAATTCTCTAGCGATACTTCCGTTTATAAATCATTTGTTGAAGGTACTTTTGGCTTAGTAACATCGATCAACTTTCACTTGAGTGAAACATGGCTTTTACAACCATCATTCTCGATTCAATTTGAAGGCGGAACTGAAAAAATTACTACAAAGAACAATGATAACGATGAAGCCTATACCGGTGTGATTACTGATATAGGATTGACGCTTGGCAAACGCTTTTCGAAAGGTAGTATGATTTATCTCAAGTTCGATCAATTTGCAGATTCTTACAGTTCTGGAAATTACTATTCAACCGCTTTAGGATATGCAATTCCGTTTTAAAACCATGACTATTATTCTTATTGCCAAAAAGGAACCTTGAATATTCAGAGTTCCTTTTATTTTTATAGCAAGTATATAGATATTAAATAATATTTATTAGTTTTGTGTAATATGACATGTGTATTTTTAAAAAATATATCTTTAAATGGCCATTCCTAAGTGACCTTTTTACTAACATAATTGATAGGACTTTATGGACGGAAGAACAAGTTTTAATTGGAAAATTATAAAAACGATATTTATATCATTATTGATGCTTTCAGTTTTTGCACTGCTTGTATTTCACGTTGATTTCTTTCTGCTTGTGTTTGGAGGAATTCTATGTGCAGTCGTACTGAATTATTCATCAAATTTGATTGCACAAAAATTTAAACTAAAGTATAATTTGTCATTGGCAATCGTTTTGGTACTAATATTAGTTCTAATTGGTGGAATCGTACTTATGATAGGTCCTTCTATTGGTGTACAAGTTTCAGAGATGATGGAAACGATTCCAAAATCAATCGTGAAACTAAAAGAAGACATCACTCACACTAATTTAGGTAACAATATTATAAGTCAAATACCTGATAATCCAGGTGATTTAATCAAAGATAAAGGAAAAGCATTTTCCACAGTGCTCGGTTCATTTTTATCCGCTATTGGTGCTTTAGCTAATTTCTTTATAATTATTATTATCGGTGTTTTTATAGCCGCTAATCCTATAAAATATAGAAAAGGATTTATACGACTTTTTCCGGTCAATTTCCGCGAACGGCTTTCCGAAGTAATGGATAAAATATATCATACATTGAGTTTGTGGATGATGGCTAAATTGATTTCAATGTCTGTAGTAGGTATTTTGACAGCTATAGGACTACAGATTTTAGGAATACCACTACCTTACGCATTGGCGTTAATTGCCGCTCTACTTTGCTTTATCCCCAATATTGGACCATATCTTGGACTTATTCCGGCAGTATTAATTGCTTTTTTAGAGGGACCCGAAAAAGCCTTGTTTGTTATTATCCTTTACACTTGTATTCAACTAGTAGAGACTTATATGATAACCCCATTTGTCGAAAAGAAAATGGTGTCGCTTCTTCCTGCGTTAACAATATTGTGGATGATACTTATTGGGCTTCTCACAGGAGTTTTGGGATTAATTCTGGCTACTCCAATACTTGTAGTTTTGATTGTATTAATCGAAGAATTGTATGTGAAAGATTATCTGGAAAAACATACAGAGGCTAAAATTTCTCCAAACATAAGCGATAAATCCGTTTAGCGACACTAATATTTAATAAGGGTGACTATATGAAAAAAAACATCTTTGAAATAGCTTTGATTATATGTATTCTGTTGCTTGCTCAGAGTTGTAAAAAGGACCAAGTTTTAAATCCCGATGCAAACACAATCAATGTTCCCATCCAAGCCGGCTTAACATACGAATATGATTTAGGATATTTTGGTGATGAAGAAGGCGCTCACATAAGCCAGCAAGCAACTCATTTTCAAATTAGTGAAATAGGCAGGGAGTTTGGAACAGGAAAAGTAATTTACACTTATAAATCGACTGAAAATTATATTGGCACGGATGAAGTGGAAATAACGTCCGAAAGAGGTTCGGACGGAGCAAGTCCTAATGATCATATTATCATAACAAAAATAAATTTCACAATCACAAAGTAGTTTTTATGGAAAGATTAATAATATTTGGTGTTTTAAGTCTGCCGGTAATATTTATATCGTGGCGGACTTTATTTAATGTTAAAAGCCATGGCTTTTATCGTTTTTTCGGATGGGAGGGGATTCTCTGGCTTATAGCAAGTAACTTTCGCTCGTGGTTCGTTGATCCATTTAGTCTAGAACAAATTATTTCTTGGGTCTTATTACTGGTTGGCAGTTATTATGTCATCGCGGGTGTAATACAAATGAAAACAAAAGGAAAATCAACAAAGGATAGGAATGAAAAAGCACTTTATCAATTTGAGAAAACGACTGAATTAATTGATTCCGGAATTTTTAAATATATCCGCCATCCGCTTTATTCTTCATTGATTTTTCTAACTTGGGGTATATTTTTCAAAAGCCCTACCGTGGTATCATTTGTTGTTTCCGTACTGTCATCAATATTTTTTGTAATAACTTCGATATTGGACGAGAAAGAGTGTATTGCATACTTTGGCGATCAATACCGCGACTATATGAAACGAAGTAAAAGATTTATACCGTTTATAATTTAAATAATTATTCAAATTATAGAAAAATAAGAAAACATTTATTTAGGCGAATTATCAATATGACTGATTTTGAAATAATTGATATAACACCATCAAATATAGCTGAATATGGTATCTGCGGCTATAAAGATGCTAAGAAGCATTTGGAATTGAGAAAGAAAATTAAATGGATAGAAGAATACTATCCAAAAGGTCTCAGAATAAAAGCTGTTATTGCTGAAGATGGAAGTTATCAAGGGATGTTGGAATATATTCCCGGCAAATACACCCACCGACCTGTTGATTGTGAAAGTTATATGTTTATACACTGCGTTTTTGTTGGATTTAAAAAAGACTACAAAGGTAAAGGTTATGCTTCTGCTTTGTTGGAGGAGTGTATAAATGATGCAAACCAAGCAAATATGTCAGGTGTTGCTGTTGTAACTCGAAAAGGCTCCTTTATGGCGGCGAATGATATATTTTTGAAGAAAGGATTTGTTTCTGTTGATAAAGTAAAACCTGATTTTGAATTATTGGTGCTAAAATTTAATGAATCAAACCCAAATCCAAAGTTCAAAGATATGTCGCCGGAAAAATACGCACCGGGTCTTCACATTTTTCGCTCTCCACAATGCCCTTATACAGAAAAAAATGTAATGGCGATATTGGAATCGACAAAGAAAATGAATATTGAAGCAAATCTAATAGAACTTATAGACTCAGAATCAGCCCAAAATTTGCCCTGTGCATTCGGAACATTTTGCATAATATATAATGGAAAAGTCATCAGTTATCATCCAATCAGCAACACAAGATTTGAAAACATAATGAAAGATTTGTTAAAGAGTTGATTTTATTCTAAATGAGCTGAAATAGACAAAATAAAACATAAAACATAAAACATAAAACATAAAACATAAAACATAAAACATAAAA
>JBAXXL010000083.1:0-7434 GCA_037127915.1 bacterium | reverse complement strand
GGACATATTTTTTTTAAAAAAGTGTACCAGTTTTATTTGAAACTCAACCATTAATCATTACGCACCTGACTCAATTTATCATAAAATTAATTTAATAATAATTTAAAATTACAAAAAAAATGGGGATTCCTAACTCTTACGTAGGGAATCCCCATAAAAAAGAATTTCAGCGCTATTTGTCATCCATTTTCAGATTGTACCAATCAATTTTTCTTGAGAAATACATAACTAAACATAAGACTAAAAATATTCCGATACTACCGATTAGCAAGGCGAGATCCTGCAATTGAATGATTATAAATATAAATCCGTAGAGGATCAATAATATTCCTCCGATGAAACCTGTTAACTTATTGGATTTTAATATAGCTTTAACATATCCCGATATTAAAAGCAACGTTGCCAGTGCTGAGAAAAGGAATGCTAAATTAAAATTTAAATGCTCAGAAATAGACAAGAGCAGAGTGTAAAACACAATCAATGCTAAACCCACGAGCAAGTATTGGACCGGATGAATAAAGACTTTGTTTAATATTTCTACGAAAAAGAAAACTAAAAAAGTAAAAAATATAAACAAAACGGCGTATTTAATAGAACGGGTTGATTTTTGGTAATTATCTACCGGAAGTAATAAATCAATGCCAAATACCGAAGAACTTGTGTTATACGATCCACCGACCCATTTTTGAGGGAAGTTCCGGTTCAGATGCAAAACATTCCAATTTGCTTTGAAACCGGATTTTGTAATACTTCTTGAATCCGGTAAAAATGCTCCGTTGAAGCTTGGATTATTCCAAGAAGAGCTTATATTTACATCCGTCACTTTGCCGACGGGGGTGAAGTACAAGAGTTGACTACCTTTTAAAACTAAATCAAATGAAAAGTTATAATCTAAACTATCATTATTGACTATCTCAATCGGTGCGTTAATTCCACTTTCAATATTGTCATTTGTTACAGTACCCGGATTGAATAATGATTTGTTATTATTCCAATCAAAATAAATTTGTTTTTGTATTCCGCGTAAATCGCTGATTCCAATACTGATGAAAGCCTCGTTGAATAAAATATCTTCCTTTGGAATATCGGAATTGGCAAATTTAATATTATCGAACATACCAGATATATTCAGTTTAGAATTATATACCACAATCTCATAAATACCACGATACCTGCGTTCAGGGAAGATAGTTCCGTTTATGTTCAATGCTGTGGGTAGAAAGTGCATATACTCTTTTACACGGGTAGTTCTAGCAGTTGTATCGCCTTGAGTAGTTTGCTTTACGCTTCTGTAATAAGGAATTGTAACATAAGGACCGGATATTGTTTGTTCTTTACCCCATTTTGAGCCTACCTCTTTGATAGTTGTTTTTTGATTGTATTCTCTTTCACGAATTAGACCTCTAATCATATTAGCAGGAATTAGTAAAACTAACCCTATTAAAAATATCATGCTGATTTTAAAGAAGATGTTCGTTTTTAACGATTTCATAATTCAACCTTTTTCAAATGTTTTTAATTTTCTGTTATCTGAACCTTATTAATTACGAAAGAATTCGAATTATGTTGTGAATGAAAAAAATTAAAACAATTATTAAACTGTAGTGACACAGCGTGCTGTGTCTGTATCCGTGAAGCATTTAGTAGGGACACAGCGTGCCGTGTCCGTATCCGTGAAGTTATTAGTAGGGACACGGCGTACCATGTCCGCTAATAATCCAATTCAAATTTTAAAGGGTTATTTTCAATATATTTTCTTAATTCATATAATTCTTTTTCGTTTCGAATTATATGTTCGTAAAAGTTGGGTTGCCAAATAGAATAACCAGGAGTATGACGTAGTTCGTTAATTCTTTTTGTTGCGGCAGATTTTAATGAACGAATTATTGTTGGAATTGATCCGGTAATAGGTTTACCAAAAGATTCGGCTGAGACACGGCACGCCGTGTCACTACATTCACTATGCTTTATTATCAAAATTAGATGTATATGATTGGGCATGATACAGTAATAATCAATATCAATGGTTGGCCGCAATTCTTCTGTTTTGAATAATTCTATTTTTAGAGCTTTACCATAATCATTTAAAATCATTTTTCCATCGTTAATATGCCCAAATAATTGCTCTCTATTATGAGTGCAAACAGTAATATAATAATATCCAGAATGTGAATAATCATATTCATGAAGTCTAACGGATTTATTTAGATGCAATTCTTGGTTATTGATCATGTTATTACGAAAATCAAGTTAATAGCTATTTCAAAAATAATAAAAATTATTGACATTTATAAAAAGAGTCCCCCCCAAAAAAATCCTCCCTTTTTTATAAAAGAGAGGATAAATTTTAATACCATAGAATAATGTTCTTAGAATCTAACTTTTAAAGAACCGAAGAATTCTCTTCCTGCTCCCGGTTGATAGCAATTGCCATCAGGATCGGGTTCAGTGAATCCCATCCATTTGGCGTCAGCAAGGTTTTTACCATAAACACCGATTTGTGCATTTGTACCTAAGAGTTTCAAATCATAAGTAATTCTGCAATTGAATAAAGTATATCCTTCCTGCGAAATATCTTTATGTACTGCATCGGTATAAATATACCATTGTGATTGTGTTTCACTGCTTGCACCGATTTTCAAATTGTCTATTATCTTATATTCAATATCAATGTTCAACTGATGTTCAGGTGAATTCGGAATGAAGTTTCCATCAATCGAATCAGGAGATGAATATTTGAAATTGGAATAAGTATAAGCAAATTGTATATTCAAATCGTCGATTGGTTTAATTGTTAAGTAGGTTTCAAGTCCTAAGCGTTTGCTCGAACCTGTGTTGCCGTAAAATACTTCTTGATTTCCTCTAGATTCAGTTAATTTATAGCGGAAGAAATCTTTGTCGGTTGTCATATAAAATGCTGTAACGTCATAGAAGAAACGTTCGCCCAAATATCCGCGTAAACCAATTTCCTGACTAACTGAAGTTGCAGGAACCAAGTTTGTATTGAACCCTCTAAACGAAATCGGATTGCTTGCTAACTCTTCAGTTGCAGGTGGAATGAATCCTTGACCCCAGTTTGCGAATAAATTTAATTTTTCCGAAAATGAATATGAAGCCCCAATTTTCGCAGAAAAACGGTTGAAATCGGCGGTGTCGGATAAATTATAGGTTGTGTTCAACTTGTCGTGTAAATCATTGTGAAGTTTGTCGTATCTCAACGAACCATTCAATTGGAATTTTTTGTATTCTAAATTATAGAATGCAAATCCGCCAAGAGTATATTGTGATATTACTTGATTGGCAAGCAAAGTTGTGTCTTCGATATTAGTGTCGTCTGTACCATCGTCTTTTCTAGCCGGATTGCTCAAGCTCTTAAATTTAACTTCATCAATAGTTTGAGTCTGGAAGTCACTTCCAAGGCCGAAAGTGTTTTTGAAATCACCCTTGTTTAAACGGACATTATATTGAAAACCTGCTCCAGGAGCTACATAGTCGCGATATTGAGCGGCTTTATTGCTGGTTTCTTTATATCTCGTAACTCGTAAAAAGCCATTCAATTGCAAATCGCTGAAAGAGTTAAGAATAATGTTGCCGTTGATTCCGCCAACAATGCGTTTTGTTTTTTGGTATTCGTTAAATGGAACTGCGTCGGGATTTGCCTGAAGTGGATTTTCCTTCACTTGGTCTAAACTCAAGCCTTCGGCATTTTGGTTGAAATAATCGGTATAGATAAATGATTGGCTAACCTTTATTTTATCCGATAAATTCCATTTCATTCTTTCTGAAAAATTGTCGCCCCAAAATCCGGTATGGTCGCGATAGCCATCACCTAAGAATTTGGAATAGCTTATGCGATAGTCAACATTTTCTGTTGAACCTTTGATAGAAGCTAAACCCTTGAAGAATGAGTTTGAACCGCCATCGAATGACAATTCACGTTCTTGACCCTTAGTGCTTCCGATATCAGTAATTATATTAAGTACTCCGGCTGAACCGCCGCCGCCGTAAAACGAAGCAGATGGCCCGCGTAATACTTCTATTCTGGAAACAGTTGCCCAATCGATATCATACAAATCCATCGTGAATCCCGATGGATCATTTAGGGGAATACCGTCTAAAAATACTTTAATTCCGCGTAAGCCTCTTTCGCTTAGAATACCCTGACCGCGGATGGACATATGCATTCTGGAGCCGTTTGCCTGATTGTCTATTCGAACTCCCGGCACCATACGCAATGCTTCGTCCGAAGCAATAGAGCGCGGCATTGTTGATAATAAATCCTGAAATACTACACTGCTGGAAAATGGATTTACAAGTGAAGCTACGGGGATGCGCGAAGCAGTAACTAATATTAGATTTTTCGATTTGAATGTCAACGTATCATTATCTTTGTTTTCTGCCAATAAAGAATTGAAAGATAATGCAATTAACATAAAAAATATTATTTTTTTCATTTGATTTCTCAATTATTTTTAAAATGTGAATAAAACTTGAATCTCATTTTGGGATTCAAATACATTGAACTATATAGCTAAAGCCGTGATATGATCATATACGGTAAGCCATTTAAGATATATACATATTTAAATAATTGATTCCGGTGGGGGAGATGATGTATCGGGAATGAATGAAATATGATGACTTTCAATGAAAACTGTTGAAATCTTTTCTTGAACAACATTTTCATATTTATCTTTACTATCTAAAAAACCAAAAGTTAGCAATTTAGCTAATTTCAAGAAATTTCTTCTGGATGAATTGTTACCTTCTTCGGAGCGTTTAAAATTATTAACGAAGTTTTTGTGAAGGGACTCTTCTTTTTTATCGTTATAACAGTAATAATAAATTGAATCTTTGGTTAATTTCTTTTTAACTATATCGTACATCGAACCTTTATATCTAAATTCATCTCTTTTTGTGAAATGAAGCGAGTGTTTTGATTCGTTCGTATTTGGAATTTTTATTAAAGTAAGGTTTTTCACAGACACGCTGTGCTTAAGGTATTGACGAAATTCATTTTGGATTTCCGATTTTTGAATAAAAAACAGCAATACGCTACCAAATAGATTGATAGCGAATATAAGCAGTAATACTATAGCTGTTGTTGTCTTCAATATATTAATTTTGCCAATTTCTAAAATAACTCATAATAGACTATTATGTTATAAAACTATTTTTGGATATTAATGCTGAATAATAATTCGTCTCATTTCATTGTTAATACTAACGAAATAAGTTCCGCTTGACCAAGAACTAACATCAACCATTCGTTTGCCGGAAATTGCTTCTTTGAAAATGCACTCACCTAAAATATTGCAAATAATCAGTTCTTGAATTCCACTGGAATTAGTTTGAATGTTTAAGTTCGAAGATGCCGGATTAGGAAAAACAATACTAATTGACGAACTGAGTTCATCGATAGCTGAGTTATCTATGTATTCAACGGCACCGATTGAGCGCGCTGTCGATGAAAAAGGATTTCCATAAAAATCGGTAGCAGGTTCTTGTTCGTTTTTGCCTGTACCTATCGCAGGACTACCTTCAATGAGTTTAAATTCAAAACTTTGTGAGGTAGCAAAAATCTTGGTTCCGGAACCATAATTCATTGGATTCTTATCCTTTATTGCATCCAAGTCGGGTGTATCCCAATAAGGTCCATTAAAAGTTACATTCATAATACTGTAATAAATATTATTGCTGAATGAAACAGCCCCTGCCGTTTGAGTTCCGCCATTAAAATATGCCGATGCACCAAAGGCAAAAATATTATTTTCAACTTGATTACCGGATAGAGTAGGGAAAAGGGTACTGGTTGTTAAAAATCTCATCGTAGCTTGTCCGCAATTATAGAAAGTATTATTAATCACCTTGCAATCAACAGCCGACGAAAGAGCTAAACCTCGATAACCGCCCATAACGATGTTCGAATAAAATTTCAGATTTTTCACTTCAAATTTATCTTCCGGACAGTAGAATTCCGCGCCGGTATCTCCACCAAGTTCGAATGCTACCCAACTTTCCTTGGATGCATTAATGAAATAATTGCGTTCCATTGTTATATTGGATGAGCCGCCTTTGATATGACCGCCGGAAAGGCAATTCTGTATCCGATTTCCGCGAATAATACCGTTATGGCAGACATTGAAATCCATAGCGTCGCATACAGGAAAATCTTTGAAACTACAATTTGTTACCTCAAAATTATCGACTCCTGCCAATTTAAATGCGGTAATAGCAGTTGGATCGGAAGTATTAGAAAATGAACAGCTATCGACCGTGATGTAAAGCGATTTTGTTTCACAGCTTCCACCATTGTCAATACTTAAGAGTCTTCCCGGATGTAGGGTGTTAGCTTTAAAATTTAGGTTTAAGAATTTAATATATTCACAGCTTATAAATTGCCAAGTACCCGAGATATCGATAATATCATTTTTAAATCGGCAGATAACAATCCCATTATCTTCTTTTCCTTTTAATTTTGTTACCATTTGATAACCGGCATAAGAGCCGGAATGAAGATATACAGTATCTCCAGGTTGAATTATATTGGCTTCAGCCGCATATTGAATATTTGGGTAAGATTGTCCGGGTCCAAGATGAATTTGACCAAAACAAGAAATTGTTGCCGCCATAAATGATAATAAAATTATAATAGTTTTCATAATCTTCAGATTTTTATAAATAATATTAATTCAAATATAACAAACTCTTTGATTATTCAACTCACTCCTCAGATTTATTTTTTAATAATATTCAAATATATTTTAGTAAATAACACTTTTTTAATAGTTTTATCATTAAGTTTGTATAAGTACAAAAATGTTATTTGGAAAAAATATTTTAATTGGAATAAAATTTTTACAATTATGGCAAATACATACACACAAGTTTATATTCATGTTGTCTTTACCGTTAAAAATCGGATATCATTAATTCGTTCAGAATGGCGAGAAGAGTTATTCAAATATTTAACCGGCATTGTACAAAATCAAGGTCATAAGTTAATTGCAATTAATGGAATGCCCGATCATTTGCATTTATTTGTTGGGATGAATCCAAACCAATCCTTATCTGAATTGATGCAAGATGTTAAAGGCGATTCATCAAAATGGATACATCAAAAAGGATTTATTAATGGAAAATTTGAATGGCAAGCCGGATATGGTGCGTTTTCGTATTCAATATCACAAATAGATCAGGTTGTAAAATATATTAATAATCAGGAACAACATCATAAAACAAGATCATTTATTGAAGAATATTTAGATTTCTTAAAAAAATTCAAGGTACCATACAATGAACGATATATATTTAAACCCATTGAAGAATAACATATTGTCCCTAAAGGGACAAACAAAACGAAATATGAAGGTCAAATTTATAAACATTTCATTCCTAACGGGATGGTGAATACGGAACAGATATAATTATGCT
>JBAXXL010000082.1:0-7525 GCA_037127915.1 bacterium | reverse complement strand
TACAGTGAGCGTTTCAGCAACCGGTTGCGAGTGTAGTTGGGTAAATGCGGCTAACAAGATAGCCACAGCGAGAACGATGTGTTTTGTTCTCATAATTAAAAATCCTTCTATTATTTACAAAATGCAGCTATTATAACTGCTTATCTTTATTAAATTCAGAATCTCAAATTAAATTCGGACTTTTATTGTCTTTAATTACTCCTATAATAGTTATTTATATTTTACTTTCAATGTTATAATAAATTAACATTTTTTATTCAAATTAAGCGATTAATGAAAATAAATTAATTTTCAAAATTTATTTTGCTGTGATTTTCATTAGGCAAAGATGGACTACATCTAAACCGAAAAATGAGCTAAAAAGCACCAAAAAAGCAGTTTTTTTCAATTATTTTGCATTTTTTGCATTTTTTTTTTCAGTCGAGAGAAAGAAATGGACTTCTCAGTTGTCTATACATTATGAAAATGACAAATTTGATTTTTTTAATTTAAAATATGTTTAATTTGCATTTTAAGTGAACAAAAATAATTGTAACTCATTACTAAAACGTTTTTTGATTGTTAGGAGTAGGGGTATTATGAAAAATAGGATACAAAAGTTCTCGGTTTTGATTATATGTTTGATTTTTGCGGTAACAATTGCTCAGGCATTTGACGATGACATAGCAAAAATCCGCAAAGAATTACCTGCCCTCTTAGGTACCACAAACCAAGGGAAGGAATTTTTTATGACATTCCACCCTTGTTGGGAAGAATCAGGTAAAAATAACGATCTCAAAATTTATATTACTTCGGCAGTAGAAACCCGGGTTACAATTGAAATTCCCGGAAAAGAAGTATTTATTCAACGAATTACCATACCAAACGACATAATTGAAATTACTCTTGACCCTTCTATTGGTCAATGTTATCGCAAATCAGACCGCGAGCCTCCGCAACCGCAAAGAATCTTCAAAGGTTATGGCATTATAGTTACTGCCGAGGATCCTATTGTTTGTTATGGTGTTACTCGTTTTCGATATACATCGGACGGGTATTTGGCAATACCAAAAAGCGCGTTGGGTAAAAAGTATGTTGTTTCTTCGTATAATGATCCATGTCAAGATAATAGTGTGCAATATTTGACATCGTTTACTAGTATAGTTGCGGCTTATAATAAAACAGAAGTTAAGGTGCGCTTAGGCGGACGTTTCAGCAATTACACCCCCGGGCTAAATAGTATGCATACAGATGACAGCCGTACTGAGAAGCTGAACAAAGGAGACGTATGGTTGATCGGCGTTCAAGGTGATTATGCAGATTTAACGGGTACTTATGTCGAAGCGGATAAGCCGGTTTCGGTCATATCGGGCAATTTCTGCGCTTATGTTCCTATCCAAGTATCTTCATGTGATTTTATTATTGAGCAAGACTTACCTATGGAAACTTGGGGTTATAAATATCACGTAACTAATTTCTTTGGGCGGAAAAAGGCTTCCATCATCCGTGTATTTGCTTCCGAACCAAATACAACCATTATGCGCGACGGTAATGAATGGTCATTGGTTAAAGGTGTCGGCGGAGAGGAAGGCACAGGCTATATTGAACGTCGCTCAGTTGATGTAAAAGATAAACTACGTCCGGTTATGATATCATCCAAAAACCGCATAGCAGTAACGCAATATAACACTGGGCAGAGCGATGATCAAGTAGAGAGCGATCCGTTCCAATTAGTCTTAACACCAATCGAACAATATCAAAAAGGTTTTTTATGGTGTACACCCGGATTCAAGGGTGGCGTAAGTTTCAGGCGAAATTATTTAAACTTATGTTTTAAAGCCACAGATGACGGACAAATACCTGATGATATCGAATTTGGAAAAGTAAACAATGGTACTATATATTGGAGAAAATTATCTTCCGTAGCAACTAATCCAGGTACACCATTTATTGATGAAACAGAAACAGCTAATTACCATACAGTAACTCTTGTTATAGATGATCCCGCCGGAGTATATTCACTACGCGGCAATGAAGGTATGGCGGCTTATGGATATGGATTTGACGTTGCCGATTCTTATGGTTTTCCGGTATCATTAGCATTGTCGGATATGACAATACCTGATATTTGGGCCCCTTTAGTAAACTATTCCATAGATTGTATAGGCCAAGTAGAAGGAATTGTAATAGATCAACCCGAAAATGATCAGTCATTGCGCTCCAATTTAGCAGATATCAGCTTAGTTAAAAGTCAAAGTTATAACTTCACAAAAATTGATTATGATGAAGCCGCTTTCATTCCCGGAACAACTATGATGATGCAATGGAGCCTAAAGGTTCAAGATATTGAATACGATGCAAGAGCAGTTTTAAATTTCTTAGACCGTGCAGGCAACGACACAGTAGTCACTATAGATTATAAATGCACACGGTTTTCTATAAAAAATAAAATTGAAAATTGGGGTGCTAAATCTTATAATGCACCGACAGAATGGAGAGAATTCAAATTAGTAAACGAGTCTTCAAAGCCGGTTATAGTCGATTCATTATTTTTGATTTCAAGTGAAAAAGGGCGGTATTGGAATTATAACGGATTTAAAATAGATTCATCGATTTACAGCGATTATGGAGGTGTTTTACCCGGCTATACAATTCAACCCGGAGAAGAATTGAAATTCAAAGTCAGCTTCGCACCGCAAACTTTGGTGGACGATATTTTATCAGGAAAAACTCAATTTTTAGATTCAATAGGAATCAAAGCTTATTGGTCAACAGATGTTCGCGATTTCTGTTATTTCAAATACAGATCAGCTCTAAAAGCTACAATCGGATCGCCCTGTATAAGTATTGATCGTTTGGACTTTGGTAAAGTTACGGTAAACAATTCATTAACCAAAACTACAGCCATATTCAACAAAGGAACCACGGATTTAACAATTACCGGTTATACTTTGCCCGCAGGTGTTTATACATCGGATTTAATTAATATTAGTGCAGGAAATCCTTTGATAATTGAACCGAACGGAAGTTATCAATTTAAAGTTACATTTACTCCAACTGATGTAATTCAATTTCCTTCGCAAATAGTATTTGAAAGCGATGCAAATCTAACTTGTTCCAGTAATGACCCAATTTTAGAATTAACCGGCGAAGGTATTCAGCCCGGCTTAGAACTAATTGGCTTTGATTGGCCTAGATTGCGCGTTCATCTATCGGTTTACGACCAAGCAAATAACCCGCACGGAAACTCAATGTTCCCTTACACTTCTAAAGTTGGCACGGAATTCACATCCATGCGGTTAAGCAATACAGGGAATCAGGATTTTACAATTACTGAAGCTTTTATTAAAGATACTGTAAATCCGGAATATTTTCTCATTGATGTTAATAATGATGGTAAACCGGACGGTCCGATATCCGATAACTTAAATATTTTCAAAAATAAAATAGTACTGCCTAATGATATTACAATATATCCTGTCTTTTATGATCCAAAGGATGTAGGTAATCACTCGGTAACAATAGTTATCAAGGGTGAAAAAGATGGTTTTCAAATAGAAGGTGAATGTACATTCCGCGGAACAGGCGTTTATCCGAGAGGAATATCAGCTAATTATATGTTTACCAAAGATGAGCCTAATCAAACTGCAATTGCGGATAGCAATCATCCTGGATATGATGTGAATGTTAAATTCACTTCTGATAACTGGGGCGAATTTGCCGATGGTATAAAGATATACGATCTTAAGTTAATGCTTGCAGAAGGTAAAGGAATTTCGACGGATATTTCAATCCCCGGGGATAGATTATTCGCATTCGAAAATGATTCACTAAAGTTTCCGATTACATTAAATCTCGGTGACACACTCAGTTTTCCGGCAAAGTACTATCCGGTGCAATCAAGTCCATTTTTCGGAGCGAATCCGTTTATTGCGCACGTAGTCTATGTAACAGACGCCGATGTGAGTAATTATACATCCGAATGGTCAGGCAAATCTATTACTCAAGGAGCATCCGTTACGGGAACAACAATCAGTTCTTGCGTCAAATACTCTGAGCTAGGAACAATTACTATTACCAATATAGCAGACGACGAAATCCAAGTTTCCGACGTTTATATCAGGCCCATAGGCGGCGATTCTACAGCACTTACTATAGTAGACGATAAACCATTCAAATTAGCCGCAGGAAAAAGCAAAGACATCCAAGTAATTTACAAACAAGACAATTTAGGTATAACAGATGCGGATATTGTTTTTGTAACATCAATAAAATCGACACCGGAAATATCGGCTCCTATTAATTGCTCAACAATATCGTATCCACGAAAAACTATTGGAAAGATTAATGGAAAGTCATATTCCGAAGCTAATCCTTTGAAGATTATCTCGTCAAAAAATCCAAGCGGCGAAGCGAGCAATAAATTCAGCTATTCAGTTTATCTTGATAGCGTTAGCAATGATTTGACAAAGATTACTAAAGAGACTAATTTTGATGTTGAGATTGTATATAATTATAATTTCCTAGGGGCGGAATTTGATAACTTGAAAAAACATATTGTTGTTGATTTAGGTGAAGGATTAAACCCCGCAGACTATTTAATAGTAAATGTTACAGAAACCAAAATAGACGATAAGTTTGCAATCATCCGCGCAACCATACAAAACATTAGCGGTAACCCGATTATAAGTAAAAAAGAGATTGAAATATGTAAATTAAACTTTAACGTTTTTTTACCTCAAAAAACTATAGATTCATCAAAGAAAGGAGAAAAGCTTATTCAAATCAAACAAAGAGTAACAACTAACGAGGCTTGCATTTCATTATCACCCTATACTAATGATGCATTTGCCGATCCCTATGCAGAATTACAAGAACTCTGTTTAGAAAGCATACGTACTATAGACATTCACGAAAGTCAATTTGGACTAAAAGAAGTTGACCCAAATCCGGTAGGAACAAACGGGGCGGAAATCAGCTATTCTTTAGGTTTCGAATGTACAACAGAAATAACAATTTTTAACTCTGTAGGTTCAATTGTTGCCAAACCGGTTAACAAAAAACAAACAGCAGGTTTACATAATGTACCGGTACCCGTTAACGAATTAGCTTCCGGGCTCTATTTTATCGAATTAAAAGCCGGTCCTTATGTTTGTACTACAAAACTAGTAATTAGCAAATAATTAATTTACATACGATGATTACACAACGACAGCTCGAAACTATTTTCATTTATTTTCACTTTTTTTAATTATTTTTTAAGGAAAGAGAAAGAAATGCACTTCTCAGTTGTCTATACTTATAGAAAAAGTACAAATTAAAAAAACAAATTATTTTATTAGCATTTTGTATATATGAAAACAAATTATTAACTTACAAGTCTGTGAGATGTACAAAACAATTATGAATTATTTTTAATTAAATATACTATAAACATAAGAGGTCTTATGAAAACATTATTAACAAAAGTTTCTGCTTTAATATTCGTTTTAATGCTGGTAGCAACAGTGGCCCATGCATTAGACAATGATGAAGCCAGAATCCGCAAAGAACTTCCAAGGCTCTTAGGTTCATCGAACCAAGGTACTGAGTTCTTTATGACTTTCCATCCTTGCTGGGAAGAAGCCGGTTTTACCGATGGATGTAAGATTTACATCACTTCGGCAGTTGCCACCCGTGTAACAGTTGAAATTCCGGGTAGAGAAGTATTTATTCAAAGAACAACACTACCTAATGACATCATTGAGGTAAATTTGGATCCCGGAATAGCTCAATGCTATCGAAAAACAGACCGTGAACCTCCTCTTGCACAGAGAGTATTTAAAGGTTTCGGTATAATAGTTACATCTGAAGAACCAATTGTATGCTACGGTATGACACGTTATCGTTATACATCGGATGGGTATTTAGCAATTCCAAAAAGTGGCTTGGGTAAAAAATATATCGTTTCTTCTTATAACGATCCCTGCGTCGATAATGGGAATCAATATTTAACATCCTATACAAGTATTGTCGGTGTATATAATAAAACCGATGTAAAAATTAAATTAGGCGGTCGTTTCAGTAATTATACACCTGGTGCTCGACCATTGAAAACAGGTGATAGTGATGATAATAGAATAGACCGCGGTGACGTTTGGTTAATTGGTACTATGGGCGATTATAGTGATTTGACAGGTACCACAGTTGAAGCCAATAAACAAGTTGCTGTTATTTCAGGTAGCTTCTGCGCTTATATCCCTATCCAAGTATCTGCTTGCGACTTTATAAGTGAGCAGGATTTACCTATGGAATCATGGGGGTATAAATACCACGTAACAAGAATTGTCAAACGTTTGAACGCTTCCGTCATACGTGTTTTAGCCTCAGAAGCCAACACAGTCATTTACCGTGATGGTAATGAGTGGTCTTTAGTTAAAGGCGTTGGTGGTAAAGAAGGTACAGGATATATTGAAAGACGTGGCGTCAGCAAAGGTGAAGATTTACGCCCTGTTACAATATCCGCTAAAAATCGTATCGCTGTTACTCAATATAACTGCGGTATGAATGATGATGGTGTCGATAGTGATCCATTCCAATTGGCATTAACTCCAATTGAACAATATCAAACAGGTTTCGTATGGTGTACTCCTGGTGTTAACGGCGGTTCATCATTTAGATTCAATTATTTGAACTTATGTTACAAATCAACGGAAGACGGACAAATACCGGATGATATAGAATTTGGTAAAGTAAGTAACGGCGTAATAAACTGGAGAAAACTATCTACCGTAGCCGGTAATCCTGGTCAAGAGTTTATTGATGAAACAGTAACTGACTTACGTAAATACCGTTCACTAACAATTACCTTAGAAGATCCTGCGGGTGTTTATTCAGTACGCGGTGCCGAAGGTATGGCAGGATACGGATATGGTTTTGACTGGTGCGATTCTTATGGTTACCCTGTATCTGTTGCTTTGGCAGATTTGTCAAAACCTGATATTTGGGCTCCTCTTCCAACTTATGCCATTAATTGTAACGGTCAAGTAATTGGCAGAGTAATCGAACAACCAGAAAATAATGAAGAATTACGTTCAAATATGGCAGATCTTCGTTTAGTAAAAGGCGAAAGCTATAACTTTACAGATCTTGCTTTTGACGAAGCTAGTTTCGAACCCGGAGTATCCTATATCATGGACTGGTCATTGAACGTAATAGATATCGAATCTGACGCAAAAGCAGTTTTAGCATTTATGGATCGCGCCGGTAATGATACAACAATAACAATTGAATATCAACGCACCAAATTCTCTATCAAAAATAGAATTGAGAACTGGGGCTTGAAAGCATATAACGACCCAACTGAATTTAGAGAATTCAAATTAATAAATGAATCTCAAAAACCTGTAGTTGTTGACTCAATTCTTTTATTATCTACAGAAAAAGGACGTAATTGGGCATACAACGGATTTAAATTAGACAAATCAATCTACAAAGAAAATGGTGGTATATTACCTGGTTATACCATGCAACCTGGTGAAGAATTGAGTTTCAAAGTAGGCTTCGA
>JBAXXL010000081.1:0-7605 GCA_037127915.1 bacterium | reverse complement strand
ATTCCATGCATCATGAGCTTTTGGATAAGCTGCCTTTTCCGGTTCGCAGGCTATCATAAAACTCTTTGGGCGTTCAGACTCTAATGCACTAAACATAAACTCAAGCACTGATACATCCTGCTGTATAAAATTCAGATGTCTTTCGAAATCAATTAGCTGAGCAAAAACCGGAACTTCATTCTTGCCAATCATATCCACATTTACTGGCATAAGCAGTGTAGGAATTTCGGACGTACTCACTTCTTTTTCGGTATTGTAATACGGTTTTACCTGAGGAAAAAATTCTGTTTTAACTGCATCAACCGACTTGGTTCTTTTTTGTGGAATTTCCGTTGCATCCACGTATTTGCTGAAAAGGAAGCCAAATAACTCTTGGTTTGCCTCCCTGTCTATCTGAAACGGTGCTGAAAAGTTAATCAGATTATTGCTATAGCGGTTAAGATAAGACAGATAGCCTTCCGAAAACTGAATATCATGCGGGGAATCAATAAATATAGTGCCCTTCTTGCTTGTTTCTTTGTCTATTGCCTGTTCAATCTGACGGATAGAATCGCTCAGGTATTTGTAAAGCGATTTATCTATCAGTGAGCGAACAACGGATAGTTTATTTTTTGAGCACAGAAAAAACAGCCCGTTAGTAGAAACCAGGAGCAAGCCAATGGTGATTTTCTCCTGTACTTCAGGTCTAACCACAGCTGATAATATGCTATAATGAGATTTCATATTTTTTAGTTGAAAGGTGAGTGAATATACTCTAAAAAAGCTGTTATAACCTTTTCCTCCCACTGTTCGGTGAAGAGTTCGGTTTCTATTTTTTCAGTGACCGGTTTTAGGTCAGAGGTCCAGTCGGGCGGTATAAAACTCAGTATTTCATGGAGGTTTTGCTTGCAATTGCGGTTGCAAAGATAGAAATATTCTTTCAGTTGATTCACATCTTCTCTGCTAAATTCGCGTTTCGGATATAAATGCTTCATTAAATCAGTATCTGTAAGACAATCATTTTCAGTCAAAACAGACATCGGGCCATCAAACTGGCGAAAATTAAATACAGCGCCATGATCAATCGGGACCAGATTACAATTGTTTTGTACATCAACCAACAAATTCATATTATTCAGGTTCCGGTCTTCATTTGCAATCCATATATCGAACAATACAATCTTTAATAAGTTTAGTTTATTGGCGGCAATTCCTGGAAATTTTTTCAAGTCAGGCTCATCTGTGAATTGGGTTAGTTCCAATAAGTGACGGCTATGCTTGCTGCCGAAACATGTTTTCTCAAAATTCTGCCGTGCTAAACCCAAATGCTTTACATGCTCGTAATTCACTTCAACAAAAGAAAAATCAGGAACAGGCAACTCCCAAATTTTCAGAAACGAAGCAGCCATATATTCGCACACCAAATTACGTGCATTCCCGTTTAGTGCATATTTGCAAACATAATCCTGCATATCGCTGCACAACAGCAACACAGGCTTATCACCTGTGTCGTATCTAAAATTTGCTGTCTGTATGGATTGAAGCGTTTGCATAATTTATTCTCTTTATTCTGGATCAATCCAATCAATAACTGTTCCGTTACATTCCGGAGCATTGGGGCAACAAATATATTCTATTGCTTTTTTGTCTGCAAATACCTTGAAATCACCAACTGTGATGATACTGTCGCAATGAATACAACGTTTCTGATCAGTTAGTTTTGGTACGTTCACGAACGGATAATTTTCTTCGAGATACTTCTGCTTGTCTGTAATTAGTAATTCTTTCATGATATGTGTCTTAAATTTTAATATTAGCACGGATTCCCGTCTGAAAATATTTATTTTTTAAAATTATTGATTTTATTCAATCCTTGCATATTTATAATTAAAACAAATATGCATAAACTAAAATTGTATCTTACAGCTTTATTAATTTTCAACTTCTGTATCATCTCATCAAATATGGATTCTGAGATAAAAAATGAAGCTTTTGAGAATAGTCTCGAACTAATAAAAGAAATTCTAGAGAAAGACGAAGAGTAAATTATAAAGTTATTATGATTGTCAACTTCTGCTGACATGGGATAGGATACCCGTGCCAGCCTAAATTACATAATATAATTTTTCTCAAGGAAATCGATAAATCGACTATATCTTGAATGATATTCCCGAACTTCTGTTATAGCCCATAAATATGGAGACCCAAAATCACCTGATAATAAAGTATCCTTATTATATCCAAATGACTTTAAGTTCTTTACTTTCAAACAATGGCCAAAATCTGAATACTCATTGTTACTATCGAAATAATACTCAGAGTCTAATTGACAAACTGAAAATCTGTGATAATCATCAATATTAGATTCAGAGGTCTTTGGCAATATAATAATATCATTTATTCTAATATCCAACATCCTTCTTAGTATGTTCAATCTTCCTTTTGCAAGATCACAACTTATATTTGCATCCCAAAACCTTTTGCCATTGAACATATAATTTTCAATCCAGACTTTTGTATCTAATACTAAGTCAAGATCTTCTAAGCCCCAGCCTTGCCTTAATATATTTTGATTCCAGAGCTGTTCTTGTACAAATTTCTCACAACCATCATAATCAATTGGAGTTATCTCATCTCTAGTCAGTTTTTTGATTCTTTGTTTTACGTTGCTATAATCTAATGGACAATGACCTTTAGGACTACCTCCTTCATGACCTTTTGATACTCTGAAAACGAATACTTTTTGATTCATATGATAATTGATTTAATTTGAATGCATATAAGAAATCTAATTATTTAACATGGCTTTATACTCTTTATTTTTTCCCGCGTAATAAAAACTGAGATAAAGACTCATTACTATTTGAGTATTTATAATAAGGTTTGTATTTTGAATACTCTTTGATTTATATGGCTTATATTTTTTATACGATTTGTATGGCTCATACTTAGCATATCCAGGCAAACTAGAGCTGTTAAAACTATTTTTCTCTCCTGTTAGATTTCTTATTATTCCATCTTCATACCAACCTAAATGTTTGCCATTAAAGCCATATATCTTATTATCTTCGTCTAGGTAGGATATTGGTGTTCCATCCCAAAAATAAATGGTGGATTCATCATTATAGTCGATATATGCCACCGGAGTTCCGTCTTTATCAAAAAGTGTTTCTTCCATTATATTTTAATTTATAGTTATTATTATTTTATTACCAACACGCGATAAAATTATGAGACAGCAGTGTTTTATTTAATTATTGAACAAATATTGGAAATGTGATTCTTTCGTTTTCACTGTGATCTCTAATAATCCTGCACTCTACATAATGGTGACCGAGATAGCCAGCATGAGCCTCACAAATTACTTTGTTGTGATTATCTTTGTGAAAGTCATGAGTTGTAGCATTATCGTCAGCAGCTTCTTTACCCGAATTAAATGCATACCATTCAATCTTTTCAAAGTACTGTTTCACATAAGGCGAATTTCCTCTTTTTAAATGATAAAATATATTCTTTCCTTTTGGTATTGATTTTGAATTGGGATAATACCTTTCTTGATTTGCTCCATTTTCATCTGATATATAACATTCTATTGTTATGCTTTTTTCATTAACTTCTAAAGTTCTACCATTACTACTCTTTCCAATAAAAGGTAATGACAATAGGAAATCTTTCCAATTAAAAACAAAGAAAGGATAAGTAAATTGTTTTGATACATAATAGACTTTTTCTTTACTTACTTCATTTTCATATATACTATAAAAATCTTGCTTTAAGTCTAATGTCTCTTTTACATTACCTCCAATAAGGATTGTATTGTCATATGCTTTCGATTGAAGCTTTGCGGCCATATCCGTATGCAGACTAGTTGTCGTTAACTCATTACAACCGGGAATGCCATAATATGACCATAATACATCTTCTTCTCTCCCAAAATCAATTCCAACTCTAATCTTTAATGGATTTAGATTATGCTGTTGCATTATTTCGGCTAAGTCAGTTGTTACAAACTGGGTAAGAATAGCTGAGGCATTTAATGCGTTAATTATTGCGTCATTTTGGTGCTGATTTCTTCTTACAAATTGTAAAAAAATACCATCTCCTTGCAATCTATGAACGTGACCACCAAATTGATTTGCAACTTGAATTGCTAAAGTCAAAAGTGAGTCTTTTATTAATCGAACTTCAAGAAGAGTGTATTTTTCAATTAATCTTGTTGATCCTTTAATGTCAACAAAAACAGAAACACAGTGATGATTTATATAGCTTGATTCATCTAATAGCTCTTTAAAGTCTGGGTGAGCTCCGATTGTTATCGTGTTAAAAGAATGGGGATTAATACCAAATTTACTTTCAATAAACTGTTTATCGTATGTAAATAACACTTTTGGTCCTTCAATAACAGCAGGTGAGGCGGAATCCATCAAATTTAAAGCTTTTGATTCTAACCCTTTTTGAATATTTGAATTAAAGGATCTTTGTTCCCTGAGAAGCTGCGGGGTAACATTCAACTTTTTCGACAATACGTCATCAAGTCCATTTAAATAGTTGTCAAATAGTCTCATTAGTAGATAATTATTGTAATTAAGGTCAATATGATTATAAAAAGTTCACTGTAAACAACTAGCATAGCCCATTCTAAGAAGAGGTATTTATTTTTAAGACCTTTTGCTAATTGAAATGCTTGATTCGCTAAGTCTCTGTTAAATTCTTCTTCTGAGAGACCTGTTAATGATTCGTAGTATGTTTTGTCAGAGTGGAACTCAGCAACCGAATTAAAAAAAATATGTGAGTGATATTTCTCAATGCTAGAGTTTCCTGATTTTAGGAAAGGATATACAGCTTTTATAACTAATACAATTGCCATAATACACAAACTAAACAAAATACAAATGAGCACATCAACAAGCGTTTTCCCTGAACTAAGTACTACTAGTTCTTTGATTTTTGAGTAACCGGTAAGAATACCTCCAGTTAAAAATGTATTAAAGGCTATAAGAAAATTCCCTTTTGTATTTGCTCCAGTAATATAGTTGTCATAACGTTGGATTATGAACTTAGTATTTTCAGTTTGTTTTTCCATAATTATTTTCAGTTTGATTTATTTTATGCACATCACTAACAGATAAATACGCATGAGAAATCGTATATAATACGCGCATATGTTTTGTTTTTTAGTCTGTATATCTACCTTCTATTGAAATGTGTGAGCTAGTTGCTAATTTTCTCCGACAAATATAGTAAATATTTCAATTCGTTAACCTAAAATAGAATATATTTGAATTATTTTATTTTCAAGAATTCTCTATGATACATATAGGTTATTTTGGCAATTAGATATATGATATAGAATATAGATAATAGTGATATTCCAATAAGAACAAATACACAGTAGTTAGATACTTGTAAAAACAATAAGATTAAAGCAGAAATCCCTATTACAAATGAACCAATTATTAAAATAATTAGCAATACATTTATTTCTTTATAAGTTGCTATATAACTCAATGCAAAATCAATTTTCTTTTTCAATACAGGACTTTCACTATTTCTCCTTTTGTAATTTTCATTTAATACACATAATTCTGATTTTTTATTCAATAGAAATGAATATATAACCGTGAATAATGTAATTGCAATGCCAAATACTGTAAAATTAAATGAAACCAAGAGGTTTAATATTTTTTCGGTTTGCTCACTTGATATCATATGTTTTTATATAATTGGTAATTATTGGTGATATTTTATCAATAATATAATCTTTATTGTACATCTTACTTAATTCATCTTCAAATAGTGCAAAAGAATCGGTAAATGTATGTTCGGCAGCTTCATTAAATATATTTCTTGCTTCATTAACCAGTACATCAAACTCATTATATTCATTAGGTAAAGATTCTGATAATTTCTTTGTTAGTTTATATTCACTATTACCGTAAATAAACTTCACCTCTCTGTTTTGATATTCATCTATTGGATATTCCGCATCAATAATTTGATTGGCTAATTCGAAGGGTACATTTTTGAATGTTTCAGATTTATCTTTTCTCGTTTTGCTTTCCACTAAAAAATTGATGAATCTTTCATCAACTTCATCATTAATATCAACACCAGTATACCTAATCTTAAGTATAGGGACTTTGATTTTTTTTATTTTAGATAAAATATCTTCTCTCGTGATTTGAATGTTGTTCAGATGAAGTACAGAGTTCACAACTAATTTCGCAGTATTTATCATTTCCGAGTCCATCTTATTCGTATCAATATATACAAACACTAACCAGTTAGCTTCATAATTAGGTGGATACCCATTCAAATTTGGGAACATAATCATAAAGTTTTTCTCTGAGCCCAATTTTGTTTTATTGTCAAAAACTTTGATTGTACCATCTTGTTCAGTATAACCGTCTAATAGATTAGTATTGTACGTTGTAACCTGTAAAAATAATGCTGGTACTTTTAAATCATCATCTCCTAATATGAATTTATGACTATTGATTGAACTAATAACCTTTTGTTGTGTTTTGTTTTGGCGCTTAAAAGCAATTCTTGGAATTTGTTCACTAGAATTGTAGTGCTTAAGTTCGGTTTCAATTCTTGAAATCACTGATTCATAACTAAAATTTCCTTTGTTTTTCTCTGTAAGAAATACTGGAACTTTAATTTTATATTCCTTCATCTTTGGTTCTTGCTTTTTCATAATGACTAATTTTTATAAATGGATATTGTAATTAATTTGAATATTGTATTAGCTCAGCTTCCTTATTTCCCCATCCCCTCTATAAACTTACTCTTATTTTCGCTGCTGAGGGAGGAGCCGAAGTAGAAGCTGAATACCTGGGTGATGATGGCGCTCAGTACGCCGAGGACGTAAAGAACCACGTCTTTCACGGAGGTTTGTATCAGGTCGTTGCGGAAGATAATGATATAGAACAGGGCGAAGGTGAGCAGGGTGCTCGTCACGGCCAGCAGGGCGCTGATGTTTTTGGAGAACCACGAGGCGTTGGCGCTCGTCTCCACGGCGGTACTGCGCTGGCGGGCACTGTCGATGTCCTGCAGCAGGTTTTTTTGTTCTTCCACTCCCAGTCGTTTGGTATCTAACTGGTATTGAAGTTCGGCTTTTTTCATTTCCAGCTCCTGCTGCATGATTTCGCCTTTGGTGGTTACCACTTTGTCGAGCACATTGCCCACGCTGTCCACCAGCTTGCCGGCTCCGCCGGAGAAAAGATCGGTAATAAAGCTCATAACATATAATTCATAATTTATAATTCACAATTCATAATTATTTTGAAGGAAATTTACCATGGCATAATCTACATTTTTAATTATGCATTATGAATTATGCATTATTAATTGTCCGACAGATCCATCCATAAAAATATTTCCGGCTTTCGGGGCGTTTCTTTACTATGGAGATGTAGCGGGCAATTTTGGCAACGGTAAAGGCAGCCAGAAAATGATCGGGGTCGAAGGCGTTGAGCTTCGTGATGGTAGCAGGTCCGATAACTCCGTCGGGGTCGGCTTCCACCACCAGTTGCGCAAGCGAAGCCGAGGTGCGTACACCCGCGTTAACTCCGAAATCGAAAATGGAATCGGCCACCAGTTGGTTTTCAATATCGTCGGCAC
>JBAXXL010000080.1:0-7772 GCA_037127915.1 bacterium | reverse complement strand
AGCTCAGTTGGTAGAGCAGCTCATTCGTAATGAGCAGGTCGTGGGTTCGAGTCCCGTGAGTGGCTCTTGAAAAAAAGCGGAAATAGCTCAGTTGGTAGAGCATCAGCTTCCCAAGCTGAGGGTCGCGGGTTCGAGTCCCGTTTTCCGCTCAAAACAAAAAATTTAGTAGAAAAAAAAAATACTAAAATTGAAAAATATATTGCACAAACAACCGGAGCGGTTATGGATTTATTAATATATTGGATTATAGCAGGATTGCTGATGCTTTTACTGGAATTGATTATTCCGGGAGTGGTTATTGGTTTTTTCGGTGCCGGAGCCTTGTTAGCCGGTCTGATTGGTTGGATATTTGATATTCCATGGCAAGCTGAAGTAATTATTTTTCTTGTGTCTTCATTGCTAATGATACAATTCATGCGAAAATATATCATTAAAAAGTTCAACAAAAAAGATCTCAGCGGCGAGATAGAAGATATTATCGGTGCTGAGGCTGTTGTTGCTGTAAAAATTACTCCACAAGAACCCGGGAAAGTGCAATTTCGCAGTTCCCTTTGGAAAGCTGAATCGGATGAAGAAATCGCACCCGAAACCCGCGTCAGAATAATCGGAAAAAGAAGTATTGTTTTAATTGTTAAACCTTTATAAGGACTACCCAAATGTCTGCATTAACATTATTGCTTATTGTATTGGTATTTTTTGTATTGATAACTTTGTTTAAATTTATCCGTATAGTACCACAAAGATCCGCTTTTATCGTTGAACGCCTTGGCAAGTATAACGGAACATTAGAAGCCGGTTTTCATTTACTAATTCCATTTATTGATAGGATTTCTTACAAGCACACCCTTAAAGAACAAGCTATCGATGTGCCTTCACAACAATGTATTACACAAGACAATATTTCTGTCGAAGTTGACGGTGTACTCTTTTTGCAAGTATTAGACCCTGCAAAAGCTTCTTACGGAATAGATAATTATCGCTTTGCTTCTATTCAATTAGCACAAACAACAATGCGTAGTGTTATCGGTAAAATGCCGCTCGATAAGACTTTCGAAGAACGTACTTCCATAAACACCTATATTGTTGAAGCTGTTGATGCGGCTTCGGAACCTTGGGGAATAAAAGTTACTCGTTATGAAGTGAAAAATATTATTCCTCCTGATTCAATTAAAGGAGCTATGGAAAAACAAATGCGTGCTGAACGTGAAAAAAGAGCGATTATTGCTGAGTCGGAAGGTGAAAGAAATGCTAAAATCAACCGTGCCGATGGTGATAAACAAGAATTTATTGCTCGCTCGGAAGGTGAAAGACAAAAGCAAATCAACTTAGCCGAAGGTAAAGCTTTCGAAATTGAACGCGTTGCCACAGCTACAGCCGAAGGTTTGCGTATGATCGCTTTAGCTCTAAAGGAAGAAGGCGGCAAAGACGCAGTGAACTTACGTATTGCAGAACAATATTTAGCGGAATTCGGCAAACTTGCCAAAATGAATAATACAATGATTATTCCTGCTAATATGGCCGATATCGCCGGTATTATAGCAACCGCAACCTCTGTTATCAAAAAAGGTAACGAAGCTCCGGTGGTTGATCCTGCGGCTGTTCCTAAGATTTAGTTTGTAAAGTTCATAAAGTTTATAAAGTAGAAAGTTTATAAAGAATAAGAAGATAGCTCAATCAACCCTATGCTTAAGCATAGGGTTGATTTTTTCATATAGTTCCAAAGCTCTTGCTTGGGAACGGAATTTATTGAATCTGTAAAGATAATTACACATTTTCATCAAATTTTGTTTAGATTTAAAATTACTTACTAAAAAATGCAGAAATGTTAAATAATAAATGTAGTTTACTTACGTTTAGTATTTAAAAATTAGTTATATTTGATTATTATAATTGTTGAAAATCAAATTTATTAAACGAAAATAAAAGAAGTTTTGCCTATTGTTTCTTGCTACATTGTAAAATAAAATTATATTTGCTACTTCCCTTAATGGGAAAACAGTTTTTATTGTTAAATTATGAATAGAGTAAGGTGTTGATATGAGGCGAAACTTATTTTTGTATATAGCCCTTCTTATAATACCATTTATAAATGCTTACTCCTTGGAGGGTATCCAATTAGTGAGTTCCGGCGCGAATGAGCTTGTATTGTCATACAAGCCGAATTTTCATGGGTTTACCAAGGTAATTGGTGAAAATGGCGAGGAATTGTTAATTCCAAAAATCAACGGTACCATATTGAATATTGAACAATTCGGTAATTATAAAAAATTAGGATCAAACGCTTTGCTTTCTGTACCTGCACCTGATTCTTATGAAATAATAGATATAAAAATAATCAAGTCCAAACAATACAAAGCTAAATTGGCACCTGTGGAAACACCGGATACCGATAATGCTCCGAATTCAATTCTTCGTATCGACAACAATAAGTACTACCAAGGCTATCAGCACGAGTGGGCAAAGATTAGCTATTCAGGTATAAGTCAAAATCGGTATTTAGCCAAATTAGAAATTTATGCTTATGAATTCTTACCCGAACAAAACATTATAAATGTACCCGAAGAAATAATCATCAAAATCCGATATAACTCCACTGGGTCAGCTCCAAAAAACTTTAATCCAATCTACGCAAAAAACATATTAAATGCAGGCACTCAATCGGATTATATAATTCCTCAAACAAATACTAAACTAACGAAGACTAGGAATACTCTACAATTTGACAGCCAAAGCCAATGGGCTAAGATTGCTATAAATGAAGATGGTTTATATAAAATAACCGCGAGCCAACTCGAAGGATTGGGATTCAATATTCCCAAAGAAAATGTAAATACGATTAAGATTTTCGGAACATCGGGCGAAGAGTTAAGCGAAAAAGTTAGCGATGCTTATAAATATGCAATGAACGAACAGGATATAATTGTTAATACCAATACTGACGGAACGTTGAAGGAAGTTTTGTTTTTTGGAAGCGGTACCAGCGGTTTTAAATACAAATACAAAGAGAAAACGTTTGCTCATTTTAAAAACGCATATTCAAATAAAAATTATTACCTTCTAACTTTCGGCGGTGAAAACGGCCACCGTGCAGAACCGGTTACAGAGCCGTCAGGCGAGCCTACGTATTTCCCGACTACTTATAAACAGCATATATCGCTGGATGAAGATTTAAGCAATCCCTATCCGAATGGCGGGGGAAGAACTTGGTTTGGGCAATCCTTTATATCGCTCCAATTTGTAAATCAATTATATAATTTAGATAAATCCGGAAAGATTGATTATCGTTTTGCGTTTGGTCAAAAGTCTTTTGATAACTCAAGGATATATTGCTACGAAAATAGTAATTCATTAGGAAATGTATTTGTCCAGAATTCTAATGGATATTATACATTTGCCGGAATGGGTATGGCAAAATTTTCTATACTTGCTGAAAAAATCTCATCTGATGACCGTTCGAGGCTCTCATTTGAATATAAACCAAATACCGGCGATTTTAGTGCTACAGCGTATTTTGATTATTATGAAATCCATTATCCACGCTATTTTGTTCCAATAAATAATGAAATTACATTCGATATAGATAGTACTACTTTGAAAAAAAATGTAATAGCCGAGTATTCCATAAATGGATTTACTGATAAAATCTACGGTTTCGACATAACGAATAAAAACAGTCCTCAACTTCTTCCGAATAATTCAAGCACCGGCGGACTTTTCAAATTCCGCGATAAAATTGACAGTAATGAGGTATACAAACAGTATTTTGTTAGCGCAGTAATGAAAACACCTTCTATCGAGACGATGAGCTTTACGGATGTTATGGGCGAAACAAAGGGTGCAGATATTATATTTGTATATAACAAATCAATGTCCGAAACAGCCAAGAAATATAAAGAATACCGTGAAAGTAAAACAGGATTTACAGTTTATTTAGCAAATACCGACGATATTTATACTGAATTTGCTTCAGGGAAAGCAGATCCAACAGCTATTCGCGATATGATTGCTTGGGCATATAAAAATTGGGAAACTAAACCACGCTTTGTAGTTTTATGGGGCGATGCACATTATGATTTCCGAAATATCGAGTCAAAAGCAGTGAATTTTGTGCCGACATATCAAGTTTTGGGCGATTCCACTAGAGCCAGCGAGATTAGCAATTATGCAACCGATGATTACTTTGGAAATATTGAGGGTGATGATTCGGTTTTTGATATAGCTGTAGGAAGGTTACCGGTAGATAATTTAGAATCCTCCAACATAGTGCTTCAGAAAATTATTGATTACGAGCAGAACCCTGATAAGGGTGCTTGGCAAACACAAATGATTTTACTTGCCGACGATAGTAATGCTGAAGATGGTCGCCAAGATGACGCTATTTACGTTACCGGTACGGAAACGATGATAGATGTATCGGTACCCGATTATATGCTTACAAACAAAATGTATCACCCGATATATCCTACTGAACGTTTATCGGCTAACGAACGCAGGAAACCTGCTTTAAACAAAGCTTGGACAACTGAAGTAAATACTAATGGCGCGGTAATACTTAATTGGATGGGTCACGGAAATCCGCGTGTCTGGTCTCATGAAGAAGTATTGGATCGTGATATTACATTACCGGCACTTATTAATTCGAAAAAACTCTTCTTTTGTGTGGCAGGAACATGTGAATATGGCAGATACGATGACCCAAACATTCGGAGTGGTGCGGAAGATATGGTTATTTCTAAAACAGGTGGTGCTATAGGTGTTATAGCCGCATCAAGAATATCCTATCAAGACCGAAATGCAAAGCTTATGGATGATTTTTATGGTTATTTATTTGAATATGATGTTACAACCGGGGAATATCCTACATTTGGCGAGTCATTGCAATATACCAAGATGCTATTGCACGATGAAAATGATAAGAAATACGTTTTATTGGGCGATCCTTCGGTACGACCAAATTTCCCAAAATATAATATTAGCATTGATTCCTTAGCAGGATGCAAAATAACAAATAACGATTCGATATTAGAACTCAAAGCTTTACAGAAAGTCCGCATAACCGGTCGAGTTACTAATCCTGCGGATAATTCATTATATAGTTCTTTCAACGGTACCGGAATAATAACGATGTTTGACGGTGACGATAATGCCGCTGTAACAGACGATGATAATAGAACATATAAGTTTTTAGCTTATGGTGGAGCCTTAAATAAAAGCTCGTATAGTGTAACTAACGGAACCTTCGCTATAGAATTTATTATACCAAAAGATATAAGTTACAGTACAAAAACAGGCCGTATATTTTTATCGGCTTTTGAAAATGAATCATTGATCAGTGCTAAAGGCTTTTATAATAAATTCATCATAAATGGTACTGAAGATAACCCTGATCAAGACACAAAAGGTCCTGAAGTTGGTTTATTCTTGGATTCACGCGAATTTATAAGCGGCGATGTGGTAAGTTCGGCACCATTGTTGATTGCTGATCTATACGATGAATCCGGTATTAACACTACAGGTATGGGTATCGGGCATAAAATTGAAGTATGGGTTGACGATAATCCGCTATCAATTGATTTGACAAAGAAATTTACAACATCTTTCGAAGATAGCCGCCGTGGCAGTATCGAAGATATATTAAGCGGGTTAAAGCCCGGCACACACAAGATTAAAATAAGGGTATGGGATATTTATAATAATTTCGCTACTGCGCAAACGGAATTTATAATTCAAAATCCTGATGCACCGGCAGAAATATTTGACATTTTAAATTACCCTAATCCATTTGCTGAAAGTACGACAATCAAGTTTGATCATACAGCAGTTCCTCCATACAATGTTGAGATTGCAATTTTTAACCAAATCGGTGCTTTGGTTCGTACATTGAAAGAAACAGAAACCGAATTAAGAACTTCGGAAGTACCTTGGGATGCTAAAGATGAACGTGGAAACACTTTACCGAGCGGACCTTATTACTTCCGTATAATTTTACAAGAGAAAAATAAAATTTCCACATCGTATGGAAATATGTATATGATAAAATAAATTTTATCGTAATATGATGCTTAATAATGAAAAAAATATTAATTTTGAATATAAATAGAGGTTATGAATATGAAAATTAAAGTGAGTGCCTTCCTCCTGCTGTTGTTAAGCGTGGGATTTGGAAGTTCAATCGAAGCCAAAGCGCAAGCTGGAGGGTCAGCTGTTCCGTTCTTACTTATATCACCTGATGCACGTGCAAGCGGCAGAGGCGAAACAGGTACAGGTATTGCGGATGATATTAACTGTATCTACTGGAATCCTGCAGGGCTGGGCTTCTTTGATTATTTCCCGGAAAACAATGAATATGATGAACCGGAAAATATACCGTTCCGTCAAGTTGCATTGTCGTTCTCCCCATGGTTACCCCAATTCAATGCCGATTTATTTTACAGCAATGGAACAATAGGCCAGTATTTTGAGTCACTGAACGGTACTGTAGCATTTAATTTCATATTTATGAATTTAGGTGAATTTACCCGTACAGCGGTTGATGGTAAAGTTTTAGGAACTTTTACTTCTAACGAGTTTTCTTTTGGATTGTCCTACGGTACAATTATAGCGAAGGATTTCGCGGTTGGTTTACAAGGACGTTATATACAATCTAATTTAACTCCTGTTAGTAGTGCTTCACAAAAAGATGCCGGCGTAGGCTCAAGTGTGTCATTCGATTTGGGAGCTTTGTGGAAACCATCTGATTTAGGTTTTATGAGCGATAATCTTTCGCTTGGTTTTAATTTGCAGAACGTTGGTCCAAAAATCACGTATATCAGCGAATCGGACCCATTGCCAACAACATTACGCCTTGGTGTAGGTTATCAAATATACAGCGACGAATTTAATGATTTAACCGTTACAGCGGATTTTGCAAAATTGTTAGTTTATAGAGACTCAACATCGAGCGATCCTGTTCCTAAATCATTGATTACAGGTTGGAGAAACCCGGGTGCCGAGTGGGCTGGCGGTGTAGAATATTGGTATAATAAACTAATTGCTTTGAGAGCAGGTTATTTTTACGAACCTTCCGTTATGGGCGGTAGGAAATATTGGAACTTCGGTGCAGGTATCCGCTACGATATATTTAATTTGGATTTCAGTTATATCAACACTATCGAAGCGAACCATCCATTGGCAAATACAATGAGATTCTCGATGCTGATAAATTGGAAATAAGCAAAATAAATTACAAAACATAGAAAATTAAAAAATAGTTCTCATTTTTATATGAGAACTATTTTTTTGTGTAACTTTCTTTCCCTTTTGTCAAAACACCAAATTCTTATCACAAAAAAAGAAAAAATAACTATGATTGTGCTTTTGTAAATAACGAAAATACAGCATGTTAGAATTATGAAAAAGAATTAATTTAATTAACGAGAAAAAAGTGAAACTTTTTTCCATTTAATGTGTCTTATTGATATTGATAATTGGCAATTTATATGCCGCAGAGCATTATTTGTGTCATTAATAAAAATCTTAGGACTTCTGAAATATGTATTACAAGAAATTAGTTCTCGCAGTAGCTATCCTGTTAGCCGCATTTATCTTGCCCGGGGCAGTGGTAAAAACACAGCCAAACGTGCCAACAATCACCGTGGACACATTATGTGATCTCAGCAAAACTGTACAGGGTGAAGCCAGCGGTGCATTCTTTTTACCCGATGGGAATATTATCGCCGTAAAGGGAGATACACCTTACATCATTGACTCAAAATCAGGGGAAATTTTGAGAA
>JBAXXL010000079.1:0-8299 GCA_037127915.1 bacterium | reverse complement strand
GCACTAACTATTCGACTACCATCAGAACTCCAATTAATATCATAAATTTCACTTTATAAATTGTTTCATCGTTACCTCCTTAAATATTCCATTGCGCCAAATACACCGTCATCATACTCAATCCCAAGCAAATATGCACACCCACAAATATCTGCCCATTTAACCCTGTGGGACTATCGCTGCTTTTGCGGAATAGCAGATGTGCGAGCGCAACAAGTGCCAATGCGATACATTCCACCGCTATCAAGAGTAAGAATGTTCTGATTTCTTCGGCTAAAGGACGGAGGGCTAAAAAAGCCGCTCCGCCAATAGCGCAGAAAATCAAAGTTTTAATCAAATTAATCTTTTTCATTTCAATTTCCTGAATATTCCGCCAAAGTTTGTTTATCGAAAATCCTTGCACCCGTTATGTTGCTGAATATTGTCTTTGTCCTCGCAGAGCTGATTAAAATTTCGCCCTTGCGAATGCGCTCCAAAATGCTCAACGCGTTTTTCTTTCTTAATGCGATAGTTTCCGGCATCATTGTGTTTTTCTTTGCCTGCTCGTAAAGTGCGGCAATTGTCAGGTCAACGCTTATTTTGGTTACTAACGGGTTTACAAAGGATTCGGTAATCGTATAGCCATTCGACAAATAGGAAGTAATCAGCTCGTCCGAGGAATTTCGTGCCGCCTCTATTTGGTCATAATCAACCGTCATTCCGGTCGTGTCACCCGTCAATTTTGCCAAGTCCTCTTCACTTATTTCCAGCAAAATATCATCATTTGTTGAGTAGTTCATATATTTTTCTGTTAGACTTTCAGCAAAACTCTAATGAACTCACCTGCGGCTGTAGAAGCTTCTAACGCTATCCCATTTACTTTAGATGTTAAAATTGCTGTTAGGGCTTTGCCATTACCATCGGATGATACTTCTGCACCGATATCTATAGCTTCACCCGCTTCGACGGCCATTACACCCAGAACCGTTACCGGAACTTTGTCGCCGCTTTTCCAATCCAAATCTACGACTCCCAATGCCTTCGCGTCGAAAGCGCACACACCGCCCGAGAATCCTACAAAACGATGCGCTGTTAAATCTTCCGATGCATCAACGGAAATCGCCAAAACCGGATTGGCTGTTTTTGTGCATAAACTCATATAAACTCCAATTATTAATTATGATTACAATCGCTAATCAAAAATGCCGCATCTTCGGCGGTTACTTTAATGCAATAGTTGTCGGTGGCACGGATAACTTTTATCTTGCCGCCGTTTTCGTAATAAGTATCCACTTCAGGCATGCCTTCGCGACGGAAAGTATAACCAAAGCTCGGGTTAAATTCGCTCGGGGAATTGGGGGTCGTGTCCACGTAGGCCAATATAATGTTATCGCCCCAAACGTCTGTGAAACCGTCGCCATCTTCGCTATAAACCGAGAAACCGATATATAGTTGATCCACTCCGAATACCTTTTTCAAAATATCGCCCGTTACCAATGGGAATTCTGAATATTTAATCAAATCGGTTATGTAGGGATTGTTGATGAGCGCATTATAAACCGATGTGCCCATTACCATAACATTCGGATATTTAGCAATACGGCTTCGAATAGCTTCCTTGGCTGTATTAATAACATCAATTGGACCGGTTGCGGCTGAGTAGTTGTCAAAAGCATTTGCCGATGTGAGTGCTGTTCTCATTGTGGCGGCATAATTGGCAGGATTCTGCACAAAGTCGGCCGCTTCCTTTTCGTGACCCAAAAGCAGAATATCCATCAGATCTTTTGTTACTTTTTGCTCATAACGGAAGCTGTCCGATGATTCTTCTTCTTCCAAGTAATCTATGGCGGTTTCTATATCGCGCTCATTTGTTTCGAATGTTACGAGCGATGTGCCCGGAGGCGGAATACGATTCGATGCGGCGCGGATGGCGCGTTCTGTTTCGTGGACGGCGAAAGCTTCTTTGCCGAATACGGGGATTTTGCCCTTCATTTTCGAAACGGTGATTAGCGGGAATAGCTTGTGCGCTATATACGCCGAGTTGCTGTAACCCGATACTAAGGTAGTCAGCACGGGGTCAACCATACGCAATGCGTCGAGACGGGAATTTGACATTATGTCCTCATTAAAAATTAAAAAAATACCGCGGTTCTGAAGGGCGAAATTATTTTTTTTTCGTGGGAAGGACAAAAAATTGGTTTTAAAACAATTGAAAAAGGCAATAGCCAGCAGTCAATAGGCATTTGAGAAGAAGGAAGAGAATCAATTATTAATGATAAATGAATTGTAGGGACACGGCGTGCCGTGTCATATTTCGTAGGGGCAACCCTTGTGGTTGCCCGTCTTGCCGTCATTGCGGGCTTGACCCGAGATTTGTTGCCGTCATTGCGGGCTTGACCCGAGATTTGTTGCCGTCATTGCGGGCTTGACCCGCAATCTCCCGGATTAATTATAAATTTTGAAAATGAAGAACCCCGCCCGCCCAAGGCAAAAAAATGACCTTACGCCACTTTGGGCTGATATAAATACTTCTGAAATTCGATAAACAAATTCTTTACATTTGATAAATCGCCAAGTACTGCACTCGCATCTTCATAGGTTTGATATTTATTTTGTAATAATATAGGTAGTTTTTCCTGGTCAAGTTCTTCAACACCGGATTCAATATATTTGTTCAATACAAATTCAATAAAAGCACTTTGCTTATCGTTGAGCAATGCAAAAATTGTGGCTTGAGCGGCAGCAACTCGGGCTTCCCTTGTAATAGGTTTTATATCGCTGTTAAATACATATTCCAACACATCGAAAAGATCGCTTTTTTCAGCATTAATTAATTGTTGCAATACTTTCAACGCTTCCTTGCCATAACCCGCTTCATCCAATTTCATTAAAAGCGTTTTTCTTGTCAAAGGATTTCCCCAAATTGTCCGCAATTCCTCTTCACTTTTGAAGAAATCAGGTAAAGTACCAAACAAATTACCCAAAAACTCTTCTGCTGAAATTGGTTTGCCATCGGCGTTCCAAAATGATGTTCCCATCATAAATTGAATTTCGCGCTCTTTGCCATCGCGTAATTTTACTTTTATGCGAATTGGTTTTTCCTTTTTTTTCTCATCGCCATTATCTTTTGGTTCTTTCGGTTCCTTTGGTGGTTTAGGTTCAACATCGCCACCATTATCGGGTCCCTCGGGCTCACCGTCCCATTCCGGATCGGCAAAATGATGATAGGCATCAACATAATCGTAAATTGTAAAGAATTCTTTGCCGTCGAATAAACGAGTGCCGCGGCCGACAATTTGTTTAAATTCAATCATCGAATTAACCGGTCGCATTAGAACAATGTTTCTTATATTTCTTGCATCCACACCGGTTGATAACTTCTGCGAGGATGTTAATATTGTAGGAATTGCTTTTTCATTATCTTGAAATTCACGCAAAAATTGCTCGCCGATTTCGCCATCATTTGCTGTAACGCGAACACAATAGTTTGGGTCTTTACTTTTTTTATACTGATTAATCAAATCTCGAACAGCGGCGGCGTGGTCTTGAGTGGCGCAAAAGACAATTGCTTTTTCGTTTTGGTTAGCATCGTCCATATAAATTTGAACTCGTTTTGATTCCCTTGCTTTGATTTCAATAATCCTATTAAAATCAGCTTCTTCGTACCATCTACCTTCTTCAATTTCACCTTCTATAACTTGGTCATCGCTTGTGTAAATATATTTATCCAAGGTTGTAGAAACTCTTTTTACTTTAAACGGTGTTAGGAAACCATCGTTTATTCCTTCTTTAAGCGAATAAATATAAACCGGTTCTCCAAAATATTTATAAGTATCAACATTGTCTTTTCGTTTTGGGGTTGCGGTTAAACCCAATTGAACTGCCGGTGAGAAATATTCTAAAATCCCCCGCCAATTTCCTTCATCATTTGCACCACCGCGATGACACTCATCAATAATAATAAAATCGAAATAATCCGCAGGATAATCACCAAAATATGGTTCGACAAGCTCACCAACCCTCTCACCAACCCTCTCACCAACCCTCTCACCAACCCTCTCACCAACCTTTGGTGCAGTAATCCTGTCTGTTTGATGATTTTTAGATAGCTCTTTAAGCAAACTAATATCGTGGCTTATCAAAGCTATTTTCTTAGCTCTACTCCATTTCTGAATCTGTTTTTCTCTATCAAAAGCAACATCTATTCTATCAAATGTTTCGTAGTAAACTAATTTTACTGGTGAATTGTGTTTCGTAAATTCTGCACCTTCCCCGTTTTTATGTTGCTCTAACCTTTTTTGCAAATCTTTTGTACTTCCACAATAAAAACTTCCATCAGAACATTGTAAAATATACATATATCCTTGAGCGGTAGCAATATTAACAACTTCTTCAAAATCTTTCATTTCTTCGATATTATTATTAGCCAGGGGTGCTGTGGGTAAGTCTGTCACTGTGGATGCGGTGGGTGAGCTTGTCACTGTGGATGCGGTGGGTGAGCTTGTCACTGTGGATGCGGTGGGTGAGCCTGTCACTGTGGATGCGGTGGGTGAGCTTGTCACTTTGGATGCGGTGGGTGAGCTTGTCACTTTGGATGCGGTGGGTGAGCTTGTCGAACCCCCGCTCATAAAGGTTTGGAATATTGTGAAAAATATACTGCCGTTAGTGGGTACGCAACCGAATTTTCTTATTTCACTTGGCTTAATTCTTATCAAAGCATCTTCGGGGAAAGGCGAAAAAGCATTAAACGCCTGATTTGCCAAAATGTTCCTATCTGCTAAAAACAGAATTCGTGGTCTTCGTTTACCGTCGCGTTTTAAATTCCAGCGCGTCTGAAATAGTTTCCACGCTATTTGAAAAGCAATTACAGTTTTACCGGTGCCGGTTGCTAAAGTCAGCAGTATTCTTTGTTTGCCTTGAGCAACAGCTTCGAGAGTATTATTTATAGCAATTTCTTGATAGAAGCGTTTTCCGTATTCGCCTTCGTTTGGAATAGCCGCAAATTTTTCACGCCATTCGTTTTGATCGGAGAATGTTTTGTTCCAGAGTTCTTCGGGTGTCAGATAATTCGCAACCAAACCTTCGGCACCTGTTTTCATACAGATGCTATAGATTTCCTTACCGTTGGTTGCATAAGTTGTATCCAAGTGCAGTTTATCGGCATATTGCTTGGCTTGTGCAACGCCTTCGGCTACTGACTGAACGTCGCTTTTGGCTTCGACAATTGCCAATTTGATGCCTTTATAGACTAACACATAATCGGCGGTTAGTTTTTTTGCTCTTACTCCGCCGGTTTGGATTCTGCCATCGGTAATATTATATTCCCGAAGGATTTTAGAATCCTGTATCACACCCCAACCGCAAGCTTTTAGCTTGGGGTCTATTAATTCTGCTCTGGTTTCTGCTTCGTTCATAAGTTCCCTTAAAAAAGTGCTGGTTGAATAGTTTTTTTTGGATGAAATGTACCGATAATAATAAATGGATTAGGTGCATTTCTGAGATGATTTATAAAAGTAGTTCCCAAAAACAAATGCAAATCTTTTGTTTTTGTGAAATCTTCGAAATATCTATTTCTGACATCTTCAATTGCTTTATCTTCATCACCGCCGTGATTCTTCAGACAATTCCAGAACAATTGTCCAATCTCCCAATCTTCAATCATCATTGTACTTTCAGTACCGATTTCATCAATCAGTTTATAGGAAAATTTATATGGGAGTTTTCTTACAATTTTAATTGGATTTTCAGGTTGTTTGAATAATTTGAATTGTTCACGTTCCGCTTCTAGTTTTGCTATTTTAGCTGGATCCCAATCTCTTTCTGCATATTCAACTTTGAAATCTAATATTTGAGCAGGTTTAAAAACTGCTAATGATGTACGAATACTTTCATCTTTTGCTTCGCTAATCAACTCTTTTAAATTATAATAAACCTTATTAAGAACATATTTCTTCCTTTCAGCCCAATTATTTATTGGATCAATATGGCCAACCTTTATGATTTCACTATCCTCAATTCTTGGACGGTAGCTCTCCGGGCGGAAATCACGAGAATTCTTTATTAAATCAATTTCAATCCAATCATATTTTGAATATTGCTCATAGTAAGATTTTTTTCGGAAGGGAATAGGATAAATCCTTACCCAAGTGCCATCTTCAAGAAAACCGGCGGTACACACCAATTCGTCATATTTGGACGATATGGATGGGTAAGTTTTTACAGTTATCAGAACTTTTTTAATAGCCATATAGTTGACCACATTAAATATGTTTTATTTCGAAATTAAATCCGGATAATCTTTGAATTGCTTCGGCTAAATGTTTCCTATGGCATTGATTTATATTTGCCTCAAAACAAGTTAACGCAATACTTTTATTATTTTCCAGAAGTTTTATTAATTCCTGTTGATTGTCTGATTTATTTTTTAGATTTTGATTATATGATTCAAATAGCTTGTCGTAATCGCTTTGATTATTCAATTCCTGTCTTAGTTCGGATTCAATACCCAAATCAGGATAATGAACATATTCTATACCAATACTTTCGCAACACTTTTTCAACTGGCTTTTACTAAAACCGTATTTCATACTCAAAGAATTGCGTCGAACATCGACCAAAACGTTAACATTATTGATTAGCAGTCGGTTTAAATATTCTTCCAAAGAAATTCCTTCATAACCGATTGTATATAGGACAGCACCTCGTGAAGGTGGTATAGCGTTTTTTACCCTTTCAAATTCGTTGGGAGATAAAATACTCTCAGCTTTCAAACTTTTCGTTGCCCAATAAGGGTAATAAACATAAGTATGGTACATCAAATCGTGGCTGTTCATTTTACCGAATTGGCTTTTAATACTTAGTAAAATTGTTTTGTCAGTTTCTTTTATTGCTTTCATATAATCTGTTGTATCTAAACATTTGAAATGAGTTTCCGACTCGGAAATCAGCCCTGTGCGCGCCATTACAGTTAAATCGGCATTTGCCGAATATGAAAAACAGCCAAAGCGATAAGGTATAAAATCGTATTCGGAATTTGTTTTTTTCCTACTATACATAAACAGCAATTTCTGAAGGCGGATTTTTTCCAATTCACCGTTAAATAACTGGATAAGAGCTAATAATATTTTTCTTCTATAATACATATTACAAAATTACACTTTTTTAAATTTTTACAATTCCCCATTAAACGCTTTTTGCAAAATACTTTTTTTCAATTCTTCTAAATTATGTAATTTATTTTGATAAATTGTTTCTAATTTCTTGGTTTCAGAAGAAAGTGCATCAAGTTTTTGTACAATGGATTGTTGTTCGGCTAATGAAGGCAAAGGTATTGGAATTTTATTTAGCATTGCCTGATTTAATTTTGGTTGGGCCATTCCACTAACAAAATCATCCAATTTTATTGAATTAAGGTATAACTCAACATATTTCTGACTTATTATGTTTTCAAATCGTAAAATATGTGCATGATTATTTACCCAAGTTTTACCACTAATAGAAAATGCAATAGGATAAGTTCTTGCTAAAAGATTAGCACCATCTTCTGAAACACAAAGTAAATCTTCATCAAATATATAGCCAGCAACGTAATCAACTATACCGGAAGCACCATAATACGGAATTGAACCTTTGTCTCTAACATTTTTGGTTATCGGAATTCTCTTGCTATCCAAATTCTCAGATATTTGATTCAGCTTCTTCTCTTCCCATTCTCCATTTTCAATTTTCAACTTTCCATTACTAAACACTCCTTGCAAATAGCTTTCGAAAAGTGCCTTCGACAGGCTCAGGCATCGCTCTGAATTGGCTTTTGCTGTGGCTATGGCGGCAAAGGCTTCATCCAATATGGCGACTATGCGCTGTTGCTCGGGAAGAGGTGGAAATCGAGAAGAAATAGAATAAACCTCGTTACGATTAATGCCTGGTTTAACACCTTTTGCTAATTTAGTGAGTTCTAGGTAATTTAATAAATGAAAAAGAAATAACAATTCATATTTTTTTTCATCAAATGTTACAAAATATGTTACATCAAGTGGCCAAAACCTTTCTTCAGTTAAATTAATCTCACCAGCAGAGCCTTTTCTTCCAACAATAATTGTTTTCTTATCATAATAATATTCATTTGTCTTACCTTTTTCACCATTTGCACCATAAATAGGATAAATGCCATTAGAAATCCTTTTATCATTGGATAAGGGTTTGCCGTATTCTAATTTTAATACTTCACCCAACTTTTTTATTTCCCAACCTTGGGATACCTGAGCTTGTCGAACGGGTGGTTCCTGAGCTTGTCGAACGGGTGGTTCCTGAGCTTGTCGAA
>JBAXXL010000078.1:0-9950 GCA_037127915.1 bacterium | reverse complement strand
CAACAAGATCTGTCTATTTCGAAGTGCAAATGCCGCATAGTTGGGTTGGCGGTACCTCAAAAATTTACCCTCACGTTCATTGGGCGCCTACTACAACAAATACCGGAACTTGCCGATGGGTATTCGAATATACTTGGGTTGATATTAATGGTACTTTTGGAACATCAACGACATACGTAATGGATGGTGCCGCATCTTCAGGCACGGCTTGGAAACATTATATTGTTGGAGCCGGAGGAATCACCCCAAGTGGTACTCAGGGTGGCGTAAGTACTATGATGATATGCCGTTTATACAGAGAGGGCGGTAATGCGGCTGATACTTATACCGGAAATGCTTGTTTAATAGCTTTTGATATTCACTTCGAAAAAGATACCGAAGGTAGTCGAACTGAATTCACAAAATAATATTTTTCTTAATAATAATATTCCTAATTTATCAACCGCAGGGGGGAGCCTCGGCGGTTGATTTTTTTTAGGGGGAGTGGAAGTACGCGCGCACTAATGGACGCATTTGGGCTTGCCCAAATGAAGAATTGCGATGATTCCACGCGGGCAAGCCCGCCCGCCTCCGAAATGTATGAGAAATGAGTTGTGAGGCAGCCAAATTTGTTTTATGTTTACTTAGCATCTTCCAATTTAATCGTAATTTCTGTGTCCTTTAAATACCCGGTTGAGGTCCATAAAGCTGTTCTATTATAGCTCTTTTTATTTATTACAATTACATCGGTAATACTGCCTTTGTTAATACCTAATTTAATTGCAATATTAATAATGGTAACTAACGGAGTAAATTCGCATTTAATTTCCGGAATCTCCGCGCTTCGTTTCAAATCCATTAAGCCTTCTTCGGCACATTCAATTTTTACTTTATTCGCAAGGCTGTCATACTCAGTACCGATAGTGTTGTACCCAATATACGTTTCACCTGAAGGTTTCCCGTCCGCCCCTAAAGTTTGTTTTTCAACTCCACCGGAAGTTTTTATTATTATAGTCTGCTCGCCGGCTGTTAAAGAGCAAAAACCTAAGATAAATACCAATACACAAATCAATTTTCTCATACTATCACCCAAAATATTTATGTCATAATTTATTAAAAAAAAGGTTTTTTATTGTTTTGTCCTTCTTTACAATTCCAAATTATGAACAAAATTTATTATGACCAAATTTTTTCATCATTTTTGATTTATTTCCATTAATCATTCATAATTAATAATTGATTTGGATTTTTCTTGTTACGCTTTTATTACCTGACGTTAATGTAATGAAATACGTCCCGGGAATGAGTTTGCTTGTATCGTAGCTGGTCGTGTAACTTCCCGCAAATCGCATAAGATCGTCGCTTATGTTCGCCACTTCAATACCGGATATATTGCTGATACTGATGGAGGTGTTCGCAGGTTCAGATAAAGTATAATTTATATTTAGCTGACCGGCAGAAGGGTTGGGGGAGCAGGTTAAAAATAAATTTACATCGAATATGTTTTCTTTCACGGGCGAAATGGTTTTGTAAGTGACTTCGACTTTGTAGCCACCTCCTACGAAGGTTTTATTCCTCGAATCTACAAACGGAAACCATCCATCAGAATGAACCCATTCGCCTGATTCTAATGCTTCACAAGTTCCGGAAATAAAATTGTCGTTTGCATCATAATTAAAAAAATGACGAGTAGAATTTGATAATTTCCCATCATCCCAATATTCATGTACTTCACTTAGTACTTTACCTGAATCATTGTATTTTACTATTTCGATGGAACTTGGTGCCTGATTATTCCAAACCTTCTGCTGCGAAACAAGCAAAATTCCATTATCGTTATAGCTATAATCGGAACTATAATTCGTTACCCACTGTTCGCTATTCCAAGATTTGCTATAATCTGTAAGAACATTTCCTTTTAAATCATAACTTGATAAATTTATTTCTGAATTCACCCAATGATTAGCAACCCAATTTTCAATCAAATGCGATAACTCGTTCTCTTTTGAATCATAAACATAGCTCTCGCGTGTGGAATCCTGCCAATTATCTTGTTTCCATACTTTGCGTGATTTAGTAAGAATTTTGCCATTTGTGTTATAAGTGTTTGTATTAAGTTCGCAATTTTTCCATTTATCCTTTTCTAACCCTTCGTAATAATCCGTTAGTAAATTCCCTTTATCGTCATAAGTGTATGTAATACGACAAGCCCCAAAATATTTCTCATACTCCCATTTTTCATAGAAATAAGTATGTAGTTTGTTAGTAGAATAATAAGTCATTGCTTCTCGTTTGTATTTTATCCACTGATCATTAAACCATTCATTTATACAAGAAGAAAGCTTGTTTCCTCTTTCATCATAGGTATAAATATAATTATAATCATTTACCCATTTGTCATTTCTCCAATTCTGTTTTAAAGAATCAAGAACATTCTTATTTTTATCGTATTTATATGATGTTCTGGATACATTACTCCAGACTCCTTTTGGTCCATCCTCATCTAATGAAATTAGTACATTATCCGCTGAATCTAATATATGGGTTATTCTATATGCCCGATAGAGTTTATCGCCAAAAAATAATTCGTCCAAATATTCAAGTAATTGCCAGTTGGAATTGTATTTTGAAGTGTAGGATTGGTATATAAGCCACTGGTTTTCATACCATACAGAATCTGTTTGATTGTATATATAATTAATTGAATCTACAGTGTATGTTGTTTTAGTGATATGGACCCAGTTGCCGTTGTGCAAAGTATCTTGTATTATAGATCGTACTTGAAGGTCTGTTGTGTAGTCATACGTATTTCTATAAACCTTACCGTCAGTATTATAAGATATAATTTGATATACTAAATCCGTATTCCCAAGTATTTTCTCATCCCCATCCGGATTTTTTATATCCTGAGCGGTGAGCGTAATAATTGATAAGCAAAATAAAAGTAAAAACGTAAATAAATATCTCATAATAACTCCAAAAAAACGGTTCAATTTTTGAAAAATGCTATATACTTTAATAACACATAAGTTTGGGAATTGTTACATTGTGGTGAATGATTTTTTGAATAATAGGACGGGCGTGTTCAATACGCCCCTACAGATCAACCGCGGGCTTACACCCGCGGTTAATGATATTTTGCCACTCCGTGACTGAGGATTTTGATTTAATTCCATTTATCATTTATAATTAATAATTGATTTGGATTTTTCTCGTTACTGTTTTATTACCTGACATCAATGTAATGAAATACGTTCCCGCAGTGAGTTTGCTCGCATCGAAATTAATGGCGTAACTTCCGGCCAATTGCATAAGATTATTGCTTATGCTCGCTACTTCAACACCGGATATATCACTTATACTGATGGATGTTATCGCAGGTTCAGTCAAAGTATAATTGATGTTTAGCTGACCGGCTGAAGGGTTGGGGGAGCAGTTCAGAAATAAATTTGCATCGATTATGTTTTCTTTTACGGGTGAAATGGTTTTGTAAGTGACTTCGACTTTGTAGCCCCTACCGTCGAAGTATTTATTTCTTGAATCTTTAAATGTAAAAGATCCCTGCACTTTAACCCAATCACCTGATTCTAATTCTTCGCAAGTTCCTGAAATAAAATTGTCGTTTGTATCGTAGGAAAAAAATAGTCGAGTTGAATTTGACAATTTTTCATCCTCCCACGATTCATATAATTCACTTAATTCTTTACCTGTACTGCTGTAGGTAACTTTTTCTAATGATGATAACAAATTATTACGCCATTCTTTTCTTAGTCTAGTGAGTAAAGTTCCGTTATCGTGATAGCTATATTCGAAACTATAATCTGTTACCCACTGTTCGTCTTCCCAGTGTTTACTAAACCGGCTAAGAACATTTCCTTTTAAATCATAACTTGATAAATATATTTCTGAATTTACCCAATGATCACCCACCCAATTTTCAGTCAAGTGCGATAACTCGCTCTCGTTTAAATTATAAACGTAACTCTCGCGTGTGGAAACCTGCCAATTATCTTGTTTCCATACTTTAAATGATTTAGTAAGAATATTACCATTTAAGTTGTATGTGTTGGTATAAAGCTCTAAATTTATCCATTGATTGTTTACCAGCTCTTCATACAGATTTGATAGTGATTTTCCGTTTTCGTCGTAAGTATATGTATTACGATAGGATTTCATTAATTTGTCTAAATCCCATTCTTCATAGAAATAAGTACGAAGTTTATTTGAAGAATAATAAGTCATTATTTCATAATTAAATTTTATCCACCTATTATTTAACCAGTAATTTTCACAAGAAGAGAGTTTATTTCCTCTTTCATCATAAGTATAAATATAATTGTAATCATTTACCCATTGGCCATTATTCTTATTCTGTTTCAAGGAATCAAGAACATTGTTGTTTTTATCGTATTTAAATGTTGTGCGGTACCAATTAAACCAATCGCCTGTAGTCTTAATATCCACGAATGAAACAAGAATATTACCGATAGAGTCTAAAGTGTGAGTTGTTCGATAAGCCCGATAAAGAGTATCAACATAATACAATTCTTCCAAATATTCAAGTAATTGCCAATTAGAGTTATATTTTGACGTGTAGGATTGTCGTAGATGCCACAGACCTTCGTACCAAACAGAATCAGATTGATTGTAAATATAATTATTTGAATCTATTGTGTATGTTGTTTTGGTAGAATGATTCCAATTACCATTGTACAAAAAATCGTGTATAGTTGATAGCACCCGAAAGCCGGCAGTGTAATCAAACGTTTCTCTATCAACTGCCCCGTTTATATTATAAGAAATAATCTGTTCTACTAAATCCGTACTACTCAGTATTTTCTCATCCTCATTCGGATTCTTAATATCCTGAGCGGCAAGTGAAATGATTGAAAAGCAAAATAGAAGTAAAAACGTAAATAAATATCTCATAATAACTCCAAAAAACGGTTCAATTTTTAAAAAATGCTATATACCATAATAACACAAAAGTTTGTGAATTGTTACATTATGGTGATGAATTATTGGAATATTTCACCCTTTCAGGGTTGAATAAAGTTACAAAGCGTGAGCTTGGTAACGAGAACCGTCGAGTCTGCGTCATCAGCATCCTATTCTTTGCAATAATCTAATAATAAATTCGTAATTTTGATAGTGTTAAAAACAGTATTAAGTAATAAAGAGGTGAAATATGCCTACAATTACCATTGATGTTCCTGAGAACAAAGAATTGGATATTTTAGAATATCTATCAAGTTTTGATTATATAAAAATCCGAGATAGGAAAAATATCAAAAATAAATTTAAAAATAAATTGATAAATTCTTTAAAAGAAGTTGAATTGATGGAAGAAGACATAATAGAAAAAAATCCAATTGAAGAATTTCTTGAAGAATTAAGAAATGAAAAGTTTAACTAGTATTTGTATAGTTCCAACAGAGAATTTTAAAAAGGAAGCTAAAATTCTTTCCAAAAAATATCTTTCTTTTGAGGATGATTTAGAGGAAGTAATTAAGGATATTTACGAAAAACCGCGTTATGGTATTTCCCTCGGTCATAATTGTTATAAGATAAGATTTGCTATTAAAAGCAAGAATTCAGGTAAAAGTGGTGGAGCGAGGTTAGTAACACTCGTTAAAATTGTAAACAATACAGTGTATCTCTTATCGGTATTTGACAAATCTCATAAAGATTCTGTTAGTGATAGTGAATTAGCTGAAATCATTAAAGAAATCCATTTTATATAATGCAATAATCAGCGTGCAAATCATCCTGAAAATCCTTTCATCCTAGGTATTAAGATTCAGACAATTGATTCCGTACCTAAAGGCAATTCATATATCCGATATATCATCCTTGCTATAAACATTATATGCCTAAAGGCATAATTTTCTTTTTTCTCATTTTCAATTTTCAATTACCTGAAGATGGATAACCGCTTCCGCGGTTATGACATATAAATGCATCAGCGAGATATCAGCTTCATACATCGAGAAAGAAACTATCTGCGTTTATCTGCCAAGTCTGCGTCATCAGCGTGCTCTTCTTCTTCTTTTTTCTCATTTTCAATTTTCAATTATTAGAAGATGGATAACCGCTTCCGCGGTTATGTCAGCCCAAACCCCATACCCTATACCCCAAACCCTTCTTTGCGTCTCAGCGTCTTTGTGGTGAATTCTTCCGCCTTATTTATAATTATTTTCAAATTCTTTTTCGTATCTCGAAAAATTTCTTTAATTTTGGAATTTTGAAAATTAAAATTTATTAATTTTACTTCCGGTAAATGAAATGAACGAGATAAAGACACATCCAATATTAGATATCGTGCTCGGCGAAAGTTGTAGTTTCGTCTTTAATGGAATAACAATACAAGCCGAAAAGGGCAAAATGATTGCCACAGCACTTCACAGAGCAGGTTTTCCTGTACACAGCCACAGCATAGCTAACCGCAAACGTTCGTTAGAATGCGGCATCGGCAAATGCGGCGCATGCGAAATGCTTGTTGACGGAAAGATACGCAGAATTTGTATCACCCCTGTGGATGGTGTCAAAGAAGTTCGCGAAGTGCCAAAGGATTATCAACCCGAACGCGAAGAACTGGCTATAGATACAGCACTTAAGATTTACAAAACATCCGTAGCAATAATCGGTGCAGGACCCGCTGGGTTAGCCGCACGTGAAGAACTTAATTTAGCCGGAATAGATAATTTAGTGATAGATAACAATGCTCAAATTGGTGGTCAGTTTCTCATGCAGACTCACCAATTTTTCTTTTTCGAGCAAGTACAAAAATATGGCGGTAAACGCGGTTTCGACATAGCTACGCAGTTAGCAGGCGACGACCATAGCGGAATAATGCTTAATTCTACCGTTTTCGATATATTGGAAGGTAAAAGAATCGCCGTTAAGAACCTAAGCACAAACGAAATTTATTATGTTGACGCGGATTATATGGTTATTGCAACCGGAGCCGTGCCGTTTATGCCCGCATTCGTCAACGACGATTTGCCTGGAGTTTATACCGCGGCTGTTGTTCAAAAAATGATGAACACAGAATTCACGCTATTGGGCAAAAATATTTTGACTGTGGGTGCCGGTAATATAGGCTATTTGACATCTTATCAATTAATGCAAGCCGGAGCAACTGTAAAGGCTATAATCGAGGCTATGCCTCGCGAAGGCGGCTTCCCTGTACAAGCAAATAGAGTTCGCCGCTTGGGAATCCCTGTTTTGACAAGTAAAATTTTATTGGAAGCAGTTCCAAATGAAAAAGGCGATGGTATAATCGGTGCCGTCATTGCGGATTGCGTTGACTTCAAGCCGATACACGGAACCGAAACTACAATTTTAGGTATAGATGCCATAAATATTTGTACAGGTTTGATTCAGGATGATCAACTGTTTATCAAAGGTAAGGAACTCTTTGGACGCGATATTTGGTCAGTTGGCGATTCAAATAGAATAGGCGAAGGCACCAGCGCGGTACTTCACGGTACAAAAGCCGCTTATGAAATAAAAGAAGTGATGAAAACCCGCTACAATCATCATAATTATTTGAAAATCGCTAAAGAATACATTGATTCACAACAAGAACCTGTTCTTGTAATTGACGATGTATTTAAACCTAAAGATGAAAGAAAAAACAAACCATTCGTTTTGATTGATTGTGTTTATGGATTCGCTTGTAATCCTTGCCAATTTGCTTGCCCTCACGGAGCCATAATTAAAACATCCACATCGACAGTTCCTGAAATTGATTTCGATAAATGTATCGGCTGTATGGAATGTGTTTGGCAATGTCCGGGTTTGGCTATATTTGGCTATAATATCAAAACGCAAAGACTGTTTTTACCAATCGAATACCACGCCGACGAGAAATCGGAAGTATATTTGGTTGATAACCAAGGCAAAGTTTTGGGCGAAGGAATAATCGAAAAAATCCTTATCAAACCGAACAAAACCAATATCGCGCGTGTAAAAGCAAGCGATGTGGCTAACGACGATTTGATGAACGTCCGTGGGTTTATAGTTAAGGAAAAATATCCAACAGCCGTGGAATTCGGCGAATATCTTCCTGATACTTACGATAAAGAAACATATATATGTCATTGCGATGATGTAAAATTAGATAGAATTGAAGAAGCTATAGGTGATAGAGAAGTTATTTCCATAGATGAAATCAAACATAATACCCGTTTAGGAATGGGTGCCTGCCGTGGAAAGCGCTGTGTAAAACGTCTGAAAAACGTAACTTATGGCACGGGGATAACAGTGGTTGGCGACCCGACACCGCGCGGACCAATGTCGAACCAAATCACAATGGGCGATTTGTATCCGCACTCAAAACATCCTCAAGTAATTCCAAATGTTAATGCTTCAAAGTACCTTAAAATCAACGTACCTGCTCTTGTTGCAGGCGGCGGTATCGGCGGTTCAGCATTATTCCGTTATTTAGCCGAAGCCGGAAAAAATCCTGTATTGCTAAACTTTGGACGCGGTTCCTCGTGGCGTAATATTATGGGCGGTCGTCCGGGTTTCAGTTTACCGGAAATTGCAGAAATAGCCCAACACAACTTAGAAATATTCAAAGATTTGCAAAAAATCGAAAACATAGATTACTTACCGATAGATTATGTAACTTTCGCCCACGACAATAATATGTACGATGCTTTGGAAGCCTCGAAAACTTGGTCAAATGCGTTTATGGTCGAGCCGAAGGATTTTCCTAAATATATTTCGCCGTTTATAAATTCTAATATGGATAAATATCAAGCGGCGCTGGTTTCGAAAGGTTGCTGGCAAGCCACACCGGGCAAAGTAATTGACCTAATCCGCAAGATTGGTATTTCCGCTGGTGGACGCGTGATGGAAAATTGCGAATTGATAGACGTGCGTAAAGAAAACGACAAATATATAGCATTGGTCAAAAACCACTACGATGGAACATTTATCGAATATACAAGCGACATTTTTATTAATGCTATGGGTGGTGACGCCGATAAATTCGCCCGTCAATTAGGCTTGTTTACCGGGCTTTATCCTGTGCGCCATCAAGCGTTTATAACCCGTCGTTTGCCGATGTTGGGTGTTGATGGAATTCCACTTCCTATGCTTATCGATAGACGTAATTATAAAAACTTCGTCGCTGTTTATGGTCAGCAATTGGGCGAAACCGGTCAGATAATCGGTTGCGCATCTCCAGCGGTTGATCCACAGGAAGCAGACAAAAACCTGAAAATCAACACAAAAGAATTTATGGAGATTTTCTCGGAGGTATTCACTGATTGGATACCAAGTTTATCTTCAGTTGGATTGCAAGCTGTTTGGGCTGGTTATTACTCCGAACCGAGAATGTACGTTGATACTGAAAATGGACTATTGGTCGGGTTACGCGGTCAAGGCTATATGTTGGGAATGCAATTAGCCAAAATGTATGTTGATAAAATAACAGGCAAACCGGTACCGGAATACTTCGAGCGTTTGTCAATGAAAGGCGACGGTATGCTGGAAAAAGCATTTAAATAGAGTTTCTCCGCAAAGAAGCGAAGAATAATTGTCAATGGTCAATTGTAAATTGTTAATGAGAAGACACTCGTTCCTCAGCTCAGGTATGGGAACAAAAAAAAGGGATAGACCAAAAATCTATCCCTAATTTATTATTTCATCAATCATATCTTACTCCTTCACAAATTTCTTTATGTACTGCATTCCATCAGATTCGATGGTTATAATATACATTCCCGAAGGTTTGGAAGATAAATCGATTTGATAACCGGAAGTACCGGCTGGAAGTTTACCGTTGTATATTTCTTTTATAAGCTCACCTGTGCTTGTGTACAGTACCAACCGCCCAACTAAATCCTTTTCAAGATTCAATTTGACGCTTGCCTTTCCTGTTGTAGGATTTGGGTCAACGATGATGTCTTGTTGGTAATGTAATTCTTCTGTTGGTATGTTTTGTTTAGCTGGTTGAA
>JBAXXL010000077.1:0-10759 GCA_037127915.1 bacterium | reverse complement strand
TCGTATTCAACCGCTTCGCGGTTGTCATACACATTGGTAATCGGTTTTTCTATTCGTATTCAACCGCTTCGCGGTTGTTCATCTCGGTTCATTCGATTTTTCTATTCGTATTCAACCGCTTCGCGGTTGTCATACACATTGGTAATCGGTTTTTCTATTCATATTCAACCGCTTCGTGGTTGGTGAAATTATCCATAAAATTCTCGGTAACTCGATCGTATTGCACAACCCTCGCTCGAATCCATGTGGTATATTCCCTCAACAATTTTTTTTGCTCTTTCGGCAAATTCATCAAGAATTTCCTCTTCACTCATTAAAGCCAATGCCTGTGCATAAACACCAGCGATGCTGTTACTCAAAGTCATACTATATTTTCCATTATTATGAATGTATTTAACGCCATACTCAACATAAGATAACATTAAATCCGCAATCAATGTTTTCGACGGGTCATATTTCTTAAATTCGGCAATCGCTTTTTTGCCGCGACCCAGCCGGATTTTACGCCCCACTCTGGGAAAGAATGCTTCATAAACTTTAGTTTTATACCTTAAAAACAGCTCCGCCTCGTTTGGGTTTATATAAAAGTTCAAATATTCTTTTGCATACTTATTGTTTTTATATAAGTATTCAATTAGATCAATTAGCCCGTCCTTGTCGTGCTTATTCAGTTCTTTTCTTATGTTTGCAATTCCCATATTGAGGTCTCGTTGTAATTTTGTTGTTGATTTGGTTAGTGTTGTAAAGTGTTGGGGTGTAATACTAGACTGAAAAGAGGCTTGATTTATTAATCTACACCATAATTAAAATTATGATTTTTGTATTCTTCTGGTGTGAGAAAAGGAGTAAGAACCGAAGGGTGATGACGAATACCTATTATTTTATTATTTTGAACTAAAAACCTCCTTTCTTCCCAGGACTTTTTCGATTCATAATAATAGAATCCAATTTCCTTTTTGTCTTCATAACTTTTATCTAAGATAATATAATAATTATCAGTAACAGAATCTATAATGCAATAACCACTCTTAAGAATTGTTTTTTCTAAAGCATAACTAATCTGATTGGTATCGCAACAAATTAATACGTTCATATCTTTAAATATGCTTCGCCTCAAACTAATAGTTGTATCGCGAAATTCAAGTTTCTTTTGTGTATTAAATGTCATTTCAATACAATCGTTTGAATCAATGGGATTTATTTTCGCATCATTCTTTTTTTCAGCAACAACATCTTCTTTTTCATTATTAGAACAGCTTGGTAAAGCCATTATAAAGATGGAAATAATAAATGCAAAGATTATTTTTGATAAGAATTTCATTATTGGGCTTCCTTCTAATTGAGTAAACATTAAATTCATTCATGTTCAACCGCTTCGCGGTTGGCTGTCTTTCTTCTCATTTATAATTTATAATTTATCATTGATAATTATTCTTTCTTCCCATTAATAATTTATAATTTACCATTAACAATTATAGTTGATGTTTCGTTCTTTCAGATAGTTCATTATATAATTGAAGCATACTTCGTGTTTGCCGATTAATTCAGGCGGAAAAACGCCCTTTTCGTTAAAGAGTCCATCTAAAAACATATTCGCGGCGGCGGTGGCGGTGTAACCCGTAGTGCGCGCCATTGAGGATGTTTGAGTTTCGGCTGAGTATTCGTCGTACATATTATATGCGATTTCTTCTATTTCGCCTTTTTCGTTCGTGCCTTTCAAAACAACTCGCATAATAGTCAATTCTTCCTCATCTTCGCCGAGTTTCCATTCATTGAATAGAATTTTGCACGTGAAATAAAGCGGTGAAACCTCCGCTCCATTTATTGTGACTTTTTCTGTGTTAAAGAATCCGCTTTCTTTCAATACGCGGACATATTCCACGTGTCCCGGATAACGCAATGTTTTTTCTTTCATATTTTTAATATGCGGCATTGTGAAAATGATTGATCTCAATCCGTCGGAGTTGAATGCTTCCAATGTGCCGACTTGAGCGAATTCCATAAATTCACATTCCGAAAGCGCGGGACGGGTAATCATTTCGCCATTTTCAACATAACGCGCAGGGCGGGTATATTCTTCGATTACGTCAACCGGTGAAAATGGTGCTTTGTAGTAAAATGGCCATTTTTTGATTTTCGGTAAGCCGCCGACATAACATTCGAAATCGGTCAACTTCAAGCGTTCATTGTAGTAACCCAAAATCAAATTGTGCATTCCCGGAGCAACACCGCAATCCACAATCGCCGTTACGCCGTTTGCTTTTGCCAACGAATCCAAATCAAGGCAATTTTCGGGGAAGAACGAAATATCAACCACATTTTTACCTACTTCAATAACTCGTTTCACGGTCTCGAATCCAAGAAATCCGGGAACAGCGCAGATAACAATATCGAAATCTTTAACCACAGATTGGAGCTTTTGCTTATCACAAACATCCAATTGCATTGTAGTGAGGCCGTTGCACTTGTTCTTCATAAACTTCAGTCGTTCAGCATTCACATCTGTGAGTGTAACCTCGTGTTTACACGCCAAATCAATTGCCATTGCCCCGCCGACCATTCCGGCGCCTAAAACTATTATTTTGCTCATATATTTACCTATAATTAAATTGATTAAATCATTCTTTCGTATTGAGAGTTATTCCCATAGAGTAATCTTTTTTTCTTCTGTCATATTATTAAGTAAAATAAATTATTCAAAATATTCTTTTACTTCAATAGGGTCACCCCAGTAAAGATAAGTAAAATTATGGTAATTGCTTAATATCTTATCATTTCTAACGTTAGATATTTGGATATATCTATTTTCCATATTACTGAAACTTGACGAGTTACCAGGTGTGGGGTCAAAACTTATCCAACCATAATTTTTAAGATATACTTGTACCCAATTATGTTTTGGTGTGTTTTCAAAATCTACCGTATAACCTCCAATGACTCTTGCTGGAATATTATTAATTCTACATAATGCTACAAACAAATCAGAAAATTCTGAGCAGTCACCCGCCTTATTTTCTAAAGCAGCTTTTGCCCCTAAATCATTTGGGTTGAATCCAGAGTAACTTATGTTTTCATTGACGAATAAATAAATGTTTTTTAAAGTTTCAATTGTTTGATTACCACGTAATTCTTCAGCTTTTCTTCTAATCTGTTCATCATCAATCTCAATAAATTTCTCAATACTTAAATAATTATTATTTGAGTCTAATAGAATCTCTTTGTGCTCAACTCTTGTTGCGAAATCATTATGATAGATTTCTAAGGTATAAGAAATTTTTATTTTTTCTTTTTTTGCTGGATCAATAATTACAAACTTTGCATATTTGTTACCATTTTCAAAAAAAACGTTATTGGGCTCCAAAGAAAAGTTTATTTCCTTTATTGTTTGTATCCCAACAATATCTTGTGCGATTAAACAAATAAACTCAATTTTATCCGTTTTGCCTTTTGAAATAAGTTCATATTTAATTTCAAAATCTACTGTTTTACTGGTCTGTGAAAATGCATTCGAATAGAATGCTATTAAAAATGTGAATATTAGGATTTGTTTCATATAATTAGTGTTATATATTAAAAAATTATTTTCGATTATCGTTTGGTCGTCTTAACCATCCTTCAAAAATAAGAAAATAATAGGGAATATCAAAAATTAATTCTCTTTATTTATTTGTTTAATAATGTTTAATTTCATAAATTTGTTTATTACATTTGTTTAATTTTCACTTCGAGTTCAATATGATTATACAAAAACAAATTTTGTTTCTTGTTTTATTTATTGCAACGGTGTTCACTACTTCAGCTGAGCCTTATAAAGTTATATATGAAAAGAGTTCTTTTTCAAACCAATCTAATTATGGATATTCCAATCCGATATTTTGTGTTAACGACGATGGTTCTATTATTACTGTTAGTAGTGCAATTACTTCTCTTGCATTAGCACGAATTCACAGGAATGGTGAAATCTATTGGAATAGGCGTATATTAAGCAAAGACGAATTTAACCCAAATGACCCTAATAAGATAATGGATGTTCAAAATGTAATATACGACGGTTATTCAAACCATTTTACGGGATATTATCGTAACAATTCAATATTTAAAGGTTCCGCTTTCTTATATTTCCATTCGCCAAATGGAGATATACAACAATTTTCTTACGATACGACATTTAAAAGCCTTCAAACGGGCTATAATATTGTAAGTAGAAACACTCTATCGGAAGGTTTGATTTTCTTTACCAATAGATTTGAACTTTTCACAAATGATTCAGTAAATTTCTTTTTAAAGCATTATATGACTAAATATAACGAATGTGCAAGTTTACGAAAATCAATTATATTTGATACAGTTTCATATAAAGTTCCAAATTACGGTTATAATCTATATATGAATTATAATAAAATCTTAAATCTAAATTTTTGTAATAATTCTGCTTTAGGTGATTCGATTTTGAAACTAGAAATAAACTATTTTGATTGTGATTTGAATTATAAGAAAAAGATAAGCATACCTTTTAGTGAATTTCCAAAAAACTTTGATTTTACTTCTACTGCTTTTATACCAAGTGAAGATACCACTAAATTAGTATTTTATGCTACTTCAGCAATCAAGGATTTGATAATGATGTTAATAGAAATTAACTTGAAAAATCAAATTGTTAAATATAAGGAATTTAATTATTATAAACCTTTCACTTTAGCTAAAGCTATTTGTGACAAAGATGGTAACATAATAGTTGCCGGAATGTGCAATCGTGTTAAATTACCGAGAAATGGACCCCAGCAATTCGCCATATTCAAATTTGACCCTTCATTCAACCTAATTGATTCATTAATATGGGAAAGAGGCGAAAATAGCATAATGATGGGATTCGACAAATACGGAGATGATGAATTTATAGTTACAGGTTATTATCTTGACAAAGATAAATATGCTTATCGTTATACTGCGCGCCTTAATTCCAATCCGAGCGGGACAGAAGAGGTAAAAGAAGAAGGGATAAGTATTAAGCAATACGATGAGCAATTATATATTGAAAGCCACTACTCTGGTTTGGATCTTCAAATTTATGATGTTTTAGGAAAGGTATATCTTACTCAAAGAACAGACCAGCAAAGTGCTTTCGTAGAATTAGAAAATATCCCAAGCGGATTTTATATTGTTTCTGTAAGCTCCGGAACCTCAAGAAGAGTATATAAGATTATTAAATAATCTTCTTTTTCGTTGATATAAAAATAGTCAGGTGTTTTCACCTGGCTATTTTTTTATTCATTGTAGTTAAATCCAATAATAAATTCACGTTCAACCGCTTCGCGGTTGCTGGTTTCATTCATCGTTAGCTTTCTCTATTCACGTTAAATCCATTCAGGATTTTATAAAACGTTTTACAGTTTTGGGTTACGCAACCTCCACCTAAAGGTGGAGTCTATTCAAAAGAGAATATCACTTTCCCGATTTCTTTCTGCTTTGTTCGGTTTCTTTAATAAAACTACCTGCATAGAAATTATCATTATTCACATAAATGAGTTTCACTTTTTCTTTTTTCACAAGCTTACAATTTTCCTGAATGAAATGGATTAATCGTTTGCTTTGCTTTCCCATCATCCGATTCCAAAATACAACCACTATGTAATCATAATCAATAACTGCGAACTTTTGTGTTTGCGAGAGCGGTTTTATATACTTAAGTAAAGAATCAAGAGGTAAAATACTATCAATCGGAGCTTGCTCAAGAGGAGGGAATGTTTCTAAAAATATGATCTCTATCCCAATGTAAATTTGGAAATCCACCCGCCCAGCAATTAACGTGAAATGATTGTAAATAACCGGTGTTTTTATAGTAAAGTGCCTGCATCGGCTGACAATGATTTTTAATTTGATAGTGATAACGAGCCGTATCCAGATTTTTAAAATACCAAATATAGTTTGTGTCTAAATCATAACAATCCGCTACGGGAACTTTGTATTTCTCAGCGAGTTTGTAAATATCCTTTTCGTTAAGCGGTTTTGGCATTTTAAATCCAAACATACCCATCATTATAGGTGCGCAACCTGTCAATCCAATAGCAAGGATTGTTACTAAAATCAAACAAAATTTTCTTTTCATTTTGAGGTCTTTTGATAGTAATTTAAATTCATATTTATTAATTAATGTTGAATTATCGTTTTGATATTCATTTCCTTTTTCATTTTCTGTATATCATCTTCTATTTCTTTTAAACTATTTTCGTATTCCATTCTTTTCAGCTCTTCTTTATATTTATTAAATTCCGAATTCGATTTTTGCAATGCCATTTCATGACTAATTTTACCAGCGTGTGTAAGCAAATCTCTTTTATTAAGTTGCAAAATTTCATCTAATTTTTCCTGCCAATCAATCATATACATTGGTTGATGCTGTTGCGCCATTGTTTCTGCAAATGCAAGATATTGTTCGACCAATAATCCTAACAATTTTATTTCGTCTTCGTTTAAATAATTTTTCGCTATAGTTACATCACTCTTTTTTATTAGACTCGTATTTTTTTTATCATAGGAAAGCATCCCTAAAAGTGGTTTTTCAGCATTAACCCGCTTATAAATCAGTTCTGCAGCTGTCTGCTGACTAATAGCCCAAAGTAATTTATTCTGAACGATTTTAAAGAATTCGATTGTTTTTTCATCTTTTGGATTATAGTCTATGCTTGTTTTATAAATGTCTTTGATTTTTTGATAGAAGAAACGTTCAGATAAACGAATTTCACGCAAACGATCTTGCAATTCGTTGAAGTAATTCATTGATTGCCCGCTTTTAAAACGATCGTCATTCAAAGCAAAACCTTTAATAATGTATTCTTTAAGTATCTGAGTCGCCCAAATTCGGAATTGTGTGCCTTGGATGGATTTTACTCTGTAACCCACTGAAATTATTACATCAAGGTTGTAATAATTAGTATCGTATAATTTACCATCTTGTGCAGTATGTCGGAATTTCCGACATACTGAAATTTCATCTAATTCATTTTCATTAAAAATATTTTGAATATGCTCGGTTATTGTAGATCTACCTTTGTTAAACAGAATTGCTATTTGAGCTTGGGTAAGCCATACAGATTCCTCTTCCAAACGAACATCAATTTTAATATTACCCGTTTGGTTTTGATAAATAATAAATTCACTATTTTGATTTTGCATAAAAATCTCGTATTTCTTTGTTAGGTTAAATCCAAAACGCAATAAGTTTCTTTCAAAAATAAGAAAATAATAGGAAACTATTTAATTTGTTTTAATGCTTCATCAAAATTTTCCGTAGCTTGATGACAGGATTTGCCTTGGCAAATATAAATCATCGTTTTCCCGGCGGTAAATTTGCCGGTGAATAAATCCAATCCACTTTCCTTCTTTGCTCCCGAAATTATAACATTTGATAAATAGTGCTTATCGAATTCTTTTCTAATATTATCGCAATCCTTGCCCGCAATTGACACATCGAAAGGTTCTGCGGCGAACCAGGACATTAAAATCGACCAATTGGCATAATACGCACCGTATTGCAAAGCCTGTTGCTTCACATTATTCAGCATAGTTTTGGCTTTTTGAATATACTCGTCATTGTAAAAATACTTACCCAGAATGAATAAGTTTTTCGCCATTTCTGAGTTAGCCGATGGAATAACGTTGTCATTTATATCAATATTTCTGGCAATCAAATCAGGGTCATCGTCGGATGTATAATAAAACATACCACTACGGGAGTCAAAAAAATGAGTGATGGAATACTCAGCTAATTGTTCAGCTTTTAGTAACCAATTTTCATCAAAAGTAGCCTGATATAAAGCAATATAAGCGGCAATCGTAAAAGCATAGTCATCTAAAAAGCCGTTTATGCTCGCTTTTCCATTCGTATAATTTCGGTGTAATTTATTGTCATTAGTTTTAAGCTTTGTATCTAAAAACTCAGCATTTTTCAATGCAATTTCTAAATATTGATTATTATCGAAAACTCTGTAAGCATCGACATAAGATTTCAGCATAAGCGCATTCCACGATGTCAGAATTTTATCGTCAGTTGCCGGTCGTATTCGTTTACTCCTTTCTTTAATCAATACTTTTTTAGCTTCTAAAACCATAACCACTAAATCATCAGCTGTAATATTTTTCGATTCACTAAATTCTGCATCAGTATTTTTTTTAAATAAAATATTTTTCAATGCTTCCCAATTTCCACTTTCTGTTACATTGTAATAATCGAGAATTGTATCCGATATAAAACCTAAAGCGCTTTGTATTTCCTTTTTTGTCCAAACATAGAATTTACCTTCTTCACCTTCACTATCAGCGTCTAATGATGAATAGAAACCACCTTCAGCAGATGTTAATTCTCTTTGAACAAAATCCAGAGTTTCAGCAACTACAGTTTTGTAATTTATGTCTTTTGTTAATTGAAATGCAGTAGAATACAAACTGACCAATTGAGCATTATCGTAGAGCATTTTTTCAAAATGAGGCAAAAACCAATATTTATCAGTTGAATAGCGGGCAAAACCACCACCAATTTGATCGTATATACCCCCATTCGCCATTTTATTTAAAGTAATTAATACCGCGTTCAAAGCCGCCGGGTTATTTGTGAGAAAATTATATTGCAACAAAAACTGAGCACCCACGGGTAACGGAAATTTTGGTACCTGCTTATTACCGCCATCAATAAAATCTATATCATTTTTCCATATATCGAAAATAGAATTTAAATCATTGATTGTAAATTGGGATTCTTCATTGTTAGCTATTATTAATTCACTTGTTTTAATGCGTTGCGTAATTTGCTCGGCTCGTTCGCTCGCCAATTGGGGATTTTCCTCCACCCATTTTGCAACTTGTTCCAAAACTTCAAGCCAATTATACTTAGGATAATATGTACCACCGTAAATAGGTTTCACGTCCGGTAACGCAATACAATTCAATGGCCAACCACCGCCACCGGTTAGAACCTGCACCACGTTCATATATACTTGGTCTATGTCGGGGCGTTCTTCTCTATCAACTTTTATGCAAACGAATTTTTCGTTCATTAATTCCGCAACTTCATTATCTTCAAAGCTTTCGTGCTCCATTACGTGGCACCAATGGCAAGCGGCATAACCAATGCTGATAATTAGTAATTTATTTTCACGCAATGCCTTATCCAAGGCTTCCTGACCCCATGGATACCAATCAACAGGATTGTGCGCGTGTTGCAATAGATAAGGGCTTGTTTCATTTATAAGATGATTTGTAAAAGTATGTTCCATAAATATTAGACTTTTTTTGGATTGAAGTTATTAATTTATAATTCAAAAATAAGAAAATAATCATTAATATAAGAAAAATTTTCCTATAAGTTTGTTTAATAATTTTTATTTTCTTAAATTTGATTATTGTGTTAAATGTTTTTTTAAATTTATAAAAAAGGTGTAATTATGTTTACTCGCAGACAACTCGCAGACAACTCGCAGACAACTCGCAGACAACTCGCAGACAACTCAAAAACGATTTATTTTACTAATCCTACTATTTATAACAATGGTAATTGCAACACCCAATTTAAAAGCTCAATCCCAAACGAATCGTATTGATAGTGATCCTTCCGACTGTATTGGTTTTTGTACAATAGACGATGCACCATGGACTTATGAAACTATACCAGTAACAGTGATTGACGAAAATGGTAACCCTTGTTCATTTACTATGAAATTTGTTTGGAGATATTGTGCAGGTCAATTATATATTCAAAATCAAGAAGTATATGGACCAGAATTTCCGGAACATTGTTTCCAGCCTCTTCGAGCTACTACTCATTTTATTGAAGAGGTTTATACATCTGCTTTAGAATATTTAGTTGCAAATAATAAAGTTTTACCTACTGCCACGGCTAAATGCTATATCCCAGCACAATGTGTTAAGTGGTGCTGTTATGACGATGCTTTTGCTCAGGTAGGCAGAGCTTTTTTGATAAAATGTACGGAAAACCCTTTATACGATGCCTGTTGCACTATTAGTGTTGCTTACAATTCACAAAATCAACAAGCCTATAGAGTAAATCTTTATCCTTACAGTTTATGTAATCAGTCACCAGCATGGAATATATGCCCACTAACTTTGGTATACCATGATGGAGTAAACTCTCCCCGAACACTAACCTTAGTACCTATTGAATCGAATTGTGAAGTTCAATGTGTTGGTTTTTAAATGAAAAAGACTATATTACTAACTATATTGATTTTATTAGTACTGCCAGTACTCAAAACTGAGCCTTATAAATTTATATATGAAAAGAGTTCTTTTTCAAACCAATCTAATTATGGATTATCCAATCCGATATTTTGTGTTAACGACGATGGTTCTATTATTACTGTTAGTAGTGCAATTACTTCTCTTGCATTAGCACGAATTCACAGAAATGGTGAAATTTATTGGAATAGGCGAATCTTAAGCAAAGATGAATTTGACCCAAATGACCCAAATAAGATAATGGATGTTCAAAATGTAATATCCGATGGTTATTCAGACCATTTCACCGGATATTATCGAAACAATTCATTATTTGAAGGTTCCGCTTTCTTATACTTTCATTCGCCAAATGGAGATATACAACAATTTTCTTACGATACGACATACAAAAGCCTTCAAACGGGCTATAATATTGTAAGTAGAAACACTCAATCGGAAGGTCTAATTTTCTTTACAAATAGATTTGAACTTTTCACAAATGATTCAGTAAATTTCTTTTTAAAGCATTATA
>JBAXXL010000076.1:0-11137 GCA_037127915.1 bacterium | reverse complement strand
AGGTTGATTTTAAATGGGGTGCAGAGCCTGTAACTATCAAATGGACATTCAATGGCGAATTAATCCAAGAAGGCGTTTGGGATAAATTCAATGGCGATAAATTACTTACTCTGATGCTTGAATCAATTAATGAAAACCAAGCCGGTGAATACATCTGCTTATTGGAAAATGAATGTGCTAAAACTGAAGTGAAATTTAAATTGACGGTTACCAAATGGGATGAAGCCGGAATTTCGGATGTTGTTTCCGAAAATGGATATTCACTGTTTACAGCTGTTCCAAATCCTACAAATGAAATTGCGACAGTCAAATACATTATGCCAAAAGCAGGAAGTGTGAAATTCACTTTATCAGACCTAAGCGGTAGAGTAATAAGGAATTTGTTTGAAGATTTTGCCGCAGAAGGAATGAACCAATTGCAAATCAACGTTAAGCAACTCGGTTTACCGGCAGGTGTATATTTCTACACGATGACGAGCGATAATTTTTCGGCTGTTCGGTCGTTTGTGGTAGAGTGAGAAATGCGTCTAGAGAAACTCATGACGCAAGGGAAAGAGAAAATTTTCTCATCCTGAAAATCCTGAAATCCTGCCTATCCTGATTCTGATAATTGGAATAATCAATCAGCGGTAATCTGCTCAATCTGCGTCATCTGCGTGCCATTCTTCGCTTCTCATTTTCAACCTTCAATTCATCGAATATGGATTCCCGATCAGGTCGGGAATGACAAAAAAAAGGCGAACACACCGGTTCGCCTTAGAAAAATCATAAATTTGTTTGTTTTATCTCAATATAACAAATTGCCTATTTACTCTATCCGTTCCAATATGTAATATGCAATAATACATACCGGCAGGTAAGAATGAAACATCAGTTTTATCGGGATAAACCGATTCGGCAACCAGAAGTCCAATATTATTGAATATTTCGATTTTACTAATCAGTTCACCATTTGTGCTTATAGATAGATAATTTCCGGCAGGGTTTGGACTAAGAACGAAATTGTTCAAATTATCAGAATCAACTGCTCCTACCGGTTCAAAATTGAACGAGAATGTAGAATCGTTATCATATTTATCTTTAGCATAGAGCGTTACTGAACCTGCCGCCGCATGGTCGATTTGTTTTAATGTGAATTTGATTTCCCGCGGATTAGGAGTATAAGCATCGATAGTGGTTTCAACATTTTCGGATACAGTAACATACATAGTATCTAAATTGATCCTTGTGCTGTCGTCGTCCGGCTTGTCTATTATCTTTCCAGTAATTGTAAATTGATCGGGTTTAGACCAATTGCAGATAGGTGGAACATTGTCGGGATTATATTCGGCAGTAAATCCGGCAGAATTATCATTTTTATCTTTAATCACTAAAACTGCTTTTCCGTATTTCTTTGGGTCAATTGGTGTCGCAGTAAATTCATATTCTTTCAAGCCCGGGGTAAAAGTACTTGTTTCTAAAGCATAATTGACAGAACCCTCGCCAAGCTCTATGCTTTGCAAGCCAACACGAACAACATCGTCATCTTTTGGTTCGTCAGTTACCATAGCGGTGATTTTTCCAAAACGGTTGATTTTATGTGTAACAGTAGGTTCTTCATTATCGTTTGGAATAAAACTGTATTCGTACAAGCTTTGGTTTCCTGTTCTATCAGTAAATACGATTACGGCTTTTGCGGCTTTCTTTAGATCTAGTATTTCCAAATTCCATTTAACACTTATTAAAGCACCCGGAGAAAAAGCATCAATTGTAAATTTTACATTAGCACTATAAGTGTTCATCAAGAAAGGTTCACCTAAGCCGCTAATTAATGCGGTTTCCATATTATCATCATCACGAACAGTGCCTGCAATTTTTGATCCGGTTAAAGTACCCGCTTCAAAAATAGGGGCTAAGGTATCTAATGCGTATTGGGGTTGGTTCAGATATGTTCCAATAGGGTAGCCAAATGCTCTTTCCGATTTATAACCATATAGATAAGCGCTTATTGGATAATCGGCTTTGATTTCATAAAGTGCTTTTGCCGGAACTTCAATGGTACGAACTCTAACATCCTGACCGTTATTATTTGCTACTATCAATAGGTCTTCTACACTTTCAAAATCGGATAAACGTTTGCTTGCTTCTGCAGGTGCATTCTTTTTCGTTAGGTTTATTCCCATAGGTTCAAAAGTATTAATAGGACAGCGGTATATAACACTTAAAAATGTTTTATCATAATCGCCGGGAGTTGTAAATCTAAACGATTCGTTGTATTGATTTTCGGAAAGCAACGCCATTTGAAATGGTGAAGTTCTTCCATCGGTGATTTCATATTGCGTTATATAAACAGGATTAGTTGCGGTATAATGAGCGCCGGCGTATTCCGTAATTTCAAGATTGTTATAAGCAAAACTGATTTCACCACCAAATTTATTCAAAAAGCTTTCTAACTGGCCATTTTTAAAATAATCGGTTCTGGTGTCGGTAGTTGAGAATATTTTAGCCATCATAACATGCTTATCATAAGAATATGGGAATACATTATAACTTGTACCCATAGACTCGACAGGGATTTCCTGTTCAATAGTGTAGTTACCTTTTACATTCGCTTCAGGTAAATGCGTCCACGAATTTCCCGATATAACAGAAACAGGTTTCGAAGCATATATCTTTGTTGCTGATAAATCGCTTTTTGCACCGACTACAGGTAGCAAATAAACATCTCCTTTGTCCAATGTTACCTTGATTTCTCCATTTAATGTCTTACCGTTAGGCGTTTGGTTCGAAATCTCACCACCTATCGTAATTGTAACTTTGGTTTCATCATAAGGTGCTACTATGCTTGTGAACGAGGTATTCTCATCGGTTGTTGTTTCGGTATTAGCATTGCGTGTAGAAGCAACAATATAAGAGCGACCCAACGATTGCTTCGGTAATGCTAAAAAACCTTCACTTTTTTCCGTACCTTCTAACATTGCATAACAAATTATTGGGTCATCGGCAATAACCGTGAGTGCACATCTAGCCCAAATCTTCTCCGGGTCAGGAACAGTTACTTTCGGTTTAATATATGGCATCACTTTGTCGAATGGAATTGAAACCGTCGTTATCTGATTGGCATGTAACGTTAGTACCTGATTGACACTGTATTCATACATGCTGACAGTAACCTTTGTGTCGTATTCCGATGATAAGTACAATTTTACACTGTCCGTTGATCCGGTAGTTGAGCGGAAGGTTGGATGAAATGTGATATAAAACTCTTCTCCTGCATAACTGATGCCTAGTTTTTTCGGTATATTGTAATCCTGTGAAAAGGCATGACTTAATGTAATGAGAAGAAACGAGAAAAGAATCAAAAAATTCTTCATAAAAGCTCCATACAAAAATGACAAAATTGAAGAATTAAATTTTAAATTTTGCAAAATAATTCTATATAAAAATAATACATATTTATTAAAAATGTTTCATTATGAACAAATAATTTTAATTTATTTTTATAAAAATTGATGAATTGGTTGAATGTTTCGCCATCTATACAGTTTTCATACCGTTTTTTTAAGTTTTAAAGCACTAGTTTGTGAACTAGATTTGCATATTTTTTGCTATATTTGAATCCTAAGCATTTACAAAATAATTTGAGAATAAAATGGCTCGTTATCTCTTGCTTGTTTGCCTTGTTATTTGTTCTTGTTCCGATTCTTCTGTGAAAAATCAAAGCTCTAAAATCAAGGTCTGTTTGAATCCCTCGACAGAATTAGTTTGTATCCTTTTTTACCTTGGGGGTAATGCTGAATACAACGATGTTTTTCTACAATCCTATAAAAGCGATGTTGATAAAGCGTTTTTGAAATTCAAAGACTCTCCTACCGTTAAATATACTTCGCAGTTATCCAAAACCCAAGAAATCGCTTATGATGGACCGATGAGCTATGCGGTTCATCTTACGGATGAACTAACACCGAAAGTACCTTTCGACCCATTGCCCATAGCGATGGATGTTCGCTGGACTGCCCAATCAGCGACTGAATTTCAGCTATTGGTCCGACAATTTGCCGACGACACCAAATTCTTTGATTTCTATAAACTGCACGCAGAAAAATATAAATCCGCAATCGATGAAATCAGCCAAAAAATAAACACCGAAGTAAAAATGGAATGGTTCGATGATTTCTACAGGACGCCGACCAAACCGGATTACACCGTTATTATTTCACTTTGGAACGGAAGAAATAACTATGGTGTCAAAACTACAATTAACGGTAAAGAAAGTCTATATTCAATAATCGGAGCTAATGCGGGAGAAAATGAAAAACCTATTCTCCATAAATCAGCTTATGCCACTATAATTCACGAATTTTCACATTCATACTGCAATCCTTTAGTGGACAAACATCTATCGGAATTTGACCGCTCAGGGCAAAAATTATTCAAAAAGTTTATGTCCGGCAATCACCAAATGGCTTACGATAATTGGGTGACAATTTGGAAAGAAACTTTAGTACGTGCTTGCGTAATTTGTTATCTTAAAGAACAAGGCAATTTCATAAGCAATATGTTTATCAATAACAAGGATGATGCGATGGCGGGCTTTCCTTGGACTGAAGATTTAGCTGATAATATTCGTAAAAATTATGTTGATAATCCGAAATATCCAAATTTTGAAAGCTACCTACCCGAAATAATCAAATTTATGGAAAAAAATTACTAAGTTTATAATTAGGAAGTGAATTGAATGAGGGGGGACTCAAAAATCCAAATATAGACGACAAGCAAGGATGCATATCCCACCAAGTTATTGATATATCAGTGGGTCAATCATCCCTGATTGACAAAAAAGGCAGAAAATCTTCTGCCCCAAACATTAACAATTTACAATTAACCATTGACCATTATATTCTTATTTCACTCAACAGATAAAATGACCCGGCAACAAGAACGGGTTCTTTTAGCAATATTGCATTCTGAAATGCCGTTAACGGACTGTCGTCAAAGTGTATGTTTTTGAATCCAAGTTCGCGCGCAATTTTGGCGATATGGTTTGGGTGTTCCGCCCGTTCGGTGATTAGTTTCGGCAGATACAGCTTATTTGTAAACGGAGCCAATAATTCCAGCATTTCTTTGACTTCTTTATCTTCCATAGCGGCAAAAATCAAATTCCATTTACGATCTTTATAAACACTCTCATTCAGCAGGGCTACCAATGCGCGAATAGAATCCGGATTATGCGCCGCATCGAATAAAACCGGAGGTTCTTGGCTGATTAATTCAGTTCTGAAGTGCAAGCCAAATGTTTCTTTCATTTTCTCGATACCCGAGTGTACATTTTCCGGTTGGATAATTCCTTCCCGACACAAATAATTTGAGGCAGTGAGAACAGTAGCAAGGTTATCTAGTTGATGCGCGCCTGCTAAAGGAAAATCAATTTCACCGAAATTAAACGTTTCTATTTTTGTTGTTAGATTAGGAGTGATTTTCGAAGATTTTATTTCTTTTGCTCTGTCGGCGAAAAATATTTCAGCGGATTTACTCTCGGCGATATTATCGAATATATAGTTCAAACTCTCTTTATTGTCGGCAATTACAACGGGTTTGTTTTGCTTGATTATACCTGCTTTTTCAGTGGCGATTAATTCAAGTGTGTTTCCCAAATATTCTGAATGGTCCATTGCTATATGCGTAATCACCGATAAAATAGGATTAATGATATTCGTGGAATCATTTTCGCCGCCCATACCACATTCTATAACGACGAAATCCACATTTTGCTCAGCAAAATACTTAAAGGCCAATATTGTTGTAATTTCAAAAAAGGTAGCACCGAAATCATCGGCTACTGTAAGCAATTCTTCGGCAATTCGCTTCAAATCGGCTGTTGGTATCTGCTTATCATTGATTTTTATTCTTTCATTGAATTTGTAAATATGCGGTGAGGTGTATAAACCGGTTTTATAACCCGCCTCAACCAAAATCGAAGCCAACATAGTGGCCGTTGTTCCTTTTCCGTTTGTACCGGCTACATGAATAGAGCGGAATGAATTCTGCGGATTACCACAAAACTCAGCCAATGCGATTGTCCGCTCCAATCCGGGAAGAATGTTGAAGCGTCTTCGAGCAAAAAGGTTTTCAAATAAATCCATAATTTTCCCCCTGATTAATCAGCAAATTCAGAATCAACAATTTTATATAACTTATCGGAACGTCGTAATTTTTCTGTAACCGGCATTGAAATAGTCCAGCCTTTTTCCGCAGTCTCGACGCATTCCTCATTGTACCGTATTTCTGTTACCGGCATCTGTACCACACCTGTCGTTGGACCGGTGAACATTATCTCGTCACCAAGTCTCAACTCGCCGCTTTGTATGGCTATTTCAGCCGCGCCAACTTTTGAAAAGTAATTTGTAACCTTACCAATCTGTATTTTCGTTTTAGTAGCTTGCGAACCGTATCTATCGTTCCATTCACCCAATCGCTGACCGAGATAATACCCATCCCAAAATCCGCGGTTAAATACTGTAGCAAGTTGCGTTTTCCATTGCGCTATGTTTTCTTCCGTGAAGTTGCCTTCGTAATATGCTTTCACAGCCGAAGAATATACTTCAACCGTTTTCTTTACATAATCCGCCGCGCGTCCGCGTCCTTCGATTTTCAGTACAGTCGCACCGGCGTCAATTATTTTATCCAAAAAACCGATAGTGCATAAATCTTTTGGCGACATTATATATTCGTTATCAATTTCCATTTCCCAATCTGAATCAGACTCTCGTACCGTGTATGAGCGTCGGCAATTTTGCAGACAAGCTCCGCGGTTTGCCGAACGGTTGTTTTCGTGTAGCGACATATAGCATTTTCCGCTGATCGCCATACAGAGCGCACCGTGGATAAAAATTTCTATTTGGATTAGGTTGCCTGTGGGTCCGGTGATGTGTTCTTTTTTAATTGAGGTGCATATTGATTTGACTTGCTTTAGATTTAATTCGCGCGCCAAAACGATCACATCGGCAAAACGGGAATAAAAGCGAACTGCTTCTAAATTCGATACGTTTACTTGTGTTGAAATATGCGCTTCTAATCCGATTTGGTTTGCGTATTCCAGTACAGAAATATCCGAAGCTATTACGGCGTTTATATTTGCTTGCTTTGCTGTATCCAATATTTCGCGCATTTCAGCCAAATCATCGTCGTACATAACAGTATTAGCTGTTAAGTAAGTTTTCACATTATTCGCACTACAAATATCGGCGATGTTTTTCAAATCTTCAAGTGAGAAATTCGTCGAACTCTTTGCCCGCATATTCAGGCGTCCAACTCCGAAGTAAACAGAGCCTGCCGAGGCTTGTATAGCGGCGTGTAACGATTCGTAACTCCCAACAGGAGCCATAATATCTATATTGTTTATCATTATTTGTCCAATAATTATATTCAAAATTAACAAATAAATAGGTAAATATAAGTATAATTGTAATTTGTAAAATAAATTCTGCTTGTGGATAACTATTTTTGGTCCATTAAATATATAAATATTAAGGGATAATAAAAAAACATTTTTTTTATATGCAAAAAACTCGTAATTTTGCTTTCTATAATGATAATAATTAAAAAATAGATATATTGGAGCTTTTTCAATGGTAACTAAAGAGTATAGAGCAGATTTAGTTAAACTTTACGGCGGTGAAGCCGAAAACACAGGGAAACCTGAAGTGCAAATAGCACTGATTTCAGCAAGAATAAGTGATTTAACAACCCACTTGATTGCAAATAAAAAAGATCATCATACACGTCGTGGTCTAATCAAGATGGTTAACAATCGTCGTAAATTACTTGATTATCTTGTAAAAAAAGATATCACACGTTACAGAGCAATAATCGCGGCATTAAAACTACGTAAGTAATGCCACTAAAACGACGCCGATTGCGTCGTTTTTTTTTCATTCTTTTATTAATTAAATAGGAATAAATATGTATAAATATACAGAAATAGACTTTGACGGAAAAAAGTATTCCTTGGAATCCGGCAAATATGCCAAATTCGCTAATGGCGCGGTTATGGTTAGATGTGGCGATACGATGGTATTGGTTACTGCAACGGCAAGCTCCGAAACAAAAGAAAACATTGATTTTTTACCTTTATCGGTAGAATATAAAGAAAAATTAGCGTCATCCGGTAAAATTCCGGGTGGTTTTTTGAAACGCGAAACACGTCCGAGCGACCACGAAGTATTATGCGCTCGTTTAATAGATCGTCCAATACGCCCGATGATAACCAAAGCTTGGAATCACGAAACTCAAATTATTGCTACTGTATATTCTTACGATCCTGAATGTATGCCCGATACTTTAGCCGCTGTTGGAGCATCCGCCGCTTTGATGATAAGTGACATTCCTTTTAATGGACCGATTTCGGAAGTTAGAGTAGGTAGAGTTGACGGTAAGTTTATTGTAAATCCTTCGGAAGTACAAACTGCCGCGGCAGATTTAGAAATGACGGTTGCCGGTACAGATACCGCGATTACTATGGTTGAAGGCGAAGCTCACGAGCTATCAGAAGATGAATTTTTAGTAGCTTTGGAATTTGCACATGCAAAAATCAAAGAACTTAACGGTTTGCAAAAATTGCATCTTGAAGGAATTGAAATTATCAAGCAAGAAGTAGTTGAAAAAATCATTCCTGCTGAAATAATCGAAATAGTAAAAGAAAATATCGAAAAAGAATTGTTTGAATTTGTTCATGCTCAAAGCACGAAGAAAGAAAGAACACTATATAGAAGCGCGATAAAAGATAAAGCTGTTGAATCAGTTTTAGCAAAATATGCTGATGATTTGGAAGTCGATGTTGCAAAACTAACAAGCGATGCAAAAAAAGCTTTAGATGAATTGGAACGCAATATGATGCGCAGTATGATTTTGGACGAAAAAATCCGCTTAGACGGTAGAAAAACTAATGAAATCAGAGGTATCGTTTGCGAAACAAACGTTTTGCCTCGTACTCACGGTTGCGCTTTGTTCACACGCGGTGAAACTCAATCATTGTCAACCGTTACTTTGGGTACAACCCGCGACGAGCAAATGATTGACGGTTTGTCATTGACAAGAACCGAAAACTTTATGCTTCATTATAATTTCCCTCCATTTTGCGTTGGTGAAACAGGCCGTATGGGCGTTAGCCGCCGCGAAGTTGGTCACGGACATTTAGCGTGGCGCGCATTAAAAGCTTATATGCCTGAAAAAGATGGCTTCCCTTATACTATCCGTATTATTTCGGATATCTTAGAATCTAATGGTTCTTCATCTATGGCTACTGTTTGCGCCGGAAGTTTGGCTTTATTCGAAGCAGGTGTTCCAATGAAAAAACAAGTTGCCGGTATAGCAATGGGTTTGATAGCCGAAGGCGATAAATACGCTGTTCTTAGTGATATATTAGGCGACGAAGATCATTTGGGTGATATGGATTTCAAAGTTGCCGGTTCCACAGACGGAATCACAGCTTTCCAAATGGATATCAAAGTCGAAGGTTTGCCAATCGAAATTATGAAATCAGCTTTAGCGCAAGCTCGCGAAGGTAGATTGCATATTTTAGGTATAATGAACAAAACAATTGATACACCGAAAGAAGATGTTTCGCCTTACGCACCAAGATTCTTTACAATAAAGATTCCTGTTGATTGTATAGGCGCTGTTATCGGTTCAGGTGGCGAAACTATCCGCGGTATCTGTAAAGACGCCGAAGTAGAAATCAACATCGAAGACGACGGTACGGTAACTATTGCGGCAGTAACAAAAGAAAATGCCGATAAAGCTCGCGCTATAATCGAAATGATAATCAAAAAACCTGAAGTAGGCGAAATTTACGAAGCAAAAGTAATTGACGTTCGCGAAGGTTTGGGTGCTATATGCGAGATTATGCCGGGAACAAAAGGCTTGCTTCACGTTTCTCAAATTGCTTGGGAAAGAGTTGAAAACGTAGGTGACGTTCTGCACGTTGGTGATAAATTTGACATCAAATTAATCGAAGTACAACGCGATGGAAAATTACGCTTAAGCCGCAAAATTTTGTTACCAAAACCGGAAGGAATGAGCGACGAACATTTTGAAGAAATGAAAAGAAGAGCTGTTGAACCTGCTCCATCACGCGATGGTGGAAGAGATTCACGCGGCGGTGGACGCGATTCACGCGGTGGTGATCGTGACCGTGGCGGCGACAGAGATCGCGGTGGCGATAGAGGTGGTGATCGTAGAGACAGCCGTCCTCCAAGACATTAAACCGAATTATCGAATTCGATGAATATTTAGATGTCCAATACCAGAAGGTGTTGGACATCTTTTTTATGAAAATGTTCACAAATTACTATATATATGATATATTTTTTGTATTTTTGAAAAGTATTTTTAAACTTAATTGTATTTTATGTTTGAAAATACCAAAGCAAATGTATCAGATATAGTATTTATTTAGTGACGAACAGAAAAAACCATTACAGTGAAAAGAATCTTTTGGGGTTAAAAACCGGCGATATAATCTATGCTAGGGTGATTAAATTTCCTTTAATTGCTCATATAGGTATAGTCATTGTCGAAAACGATTCTGTTGTGGTATATCATAATACACCAAAAGGATTCAATCATCATGGCGGTTCAATACATATAAACACAATTGACGAATGGATAAAAACACGTACAATTTTATCAATTACTGAATCCGATATGACAGCTGATTATATTAAACACCTATCGAAAGAAAATTTGCAAAGGAAATTTGATTTATTCAAATTCAATTGCGAACATTATGCCTATTTACTAAAAGACGGTAAACCTAAAAGTCCACAGCTCTGGAAATGGCTGATTGCTACCGGCGCAATTTTGCTATAAAAAATAAAAAATTTTGAATTGAAGAGACGACCCATTGGGTTGTCTCTTCTGTTATAACTCAGAACTTATAATTTATAACTTTTGAAGATGGATCCTTCACTTCGTTCAGGATGACACTTTCCCAAATTTTATTTGGGAGATTCCGGCTCTGAGGCCGGAATGACGGACAAAATCTTTGCGTCTCAGCGTCTTAGCGGTGAAATCTTCTCTTCTCATTAACCATTGACAATTAACGGTTGAGTTTCAAATAAAACTGGTACACTTTTTTAAAAAAAATATGTCCACTTAG
>JBAXXL010000075.1:0-12056 GCA_037127915.1 bacterium | reverse complement strand
TTCTTAAAACTTTTACTGATAATTCCGATAACCCGAGATTAATTGCTTGCGAGTACTTTTTCAATTCCGACCCGGGTATTGGCAATGGAACTGAAATAACCATCGTGGCTGGCGACACTGTAAATATATTAGATACAATAGCCGTAAATACATTGCCGAACGGATTCAATAAGCTCGGTGTCAGGTTTAAGGATTCGCTTGACCGCTGGTCTCAAACTTTTACACGAACATTTCTTAAAACTTTTACTGATAATTCCGATAACCCGAGATTAATTGCTTGCGAGTACTTTTTCAATTCCGACCCGGGTATTGGCAATGGAACTGAAATAACCATCGTGGCTGGCGACACTGTAAATATATTAGATACAATAGCCGTAAATACATTGCCGAACGGATTCAATAAGCTCGGTGTCAGGTTTAAGGATTCGCTTGACCGCTGGTCTCAAACTTTTACACGAACATTTCTTAAAACTTTTACTGATAATTCCGATAACCCGAGATTAATTGCTTGCGAGTATTTTTTCAATTCCGACCCGGGTATTGGCAATGGAACTGAAATAACCATAGTTGCTTCCGACACTGTTAACATATTAGATACAATAGCCGTAAATACATTATCAACCGGATTTAATAAACTCGGTGTCAGGTTTAAAGATTCGCTCGACCGCTGGTCTCAAACTTTTACACGAACATTTCTTAAAAGTAATATGTTGTCAAGGGAAAGCGTTAAAATTGTAGCCGCAGAATTAGTATATGATACAGAAAAAGGCTTTGGTTCCGGCAAACCGCTCAAGATTACAAAAGGTTATGCCATAAATACAGTAGTAATGGATTCTTTAAAAAAGACCCTTGAATTAGGAGTACACAGGCTTTCTCTTAGAGTACAGGATAGTTTAGGCAGGTGGAGCTTCCCTGTCGAAAGCGATTTCACAGTCTGCGAGATTGATGGACCGTTAGCAGGGTTTGATTATATAAGTTATTTTAATTCTATTACTTTGATTGATCAATCAGAGAATTCAGAAAAATATGAATGGTACAATAGTGATAATATACTTTTTGATACATTAGTCAATCCAAAATTGAACGATATGACACCTGGTAAGCATACTATTAAACAAAAAGTAATTAATATGTGCGGTAGTGATGTTGTTACAAAAGATATTTATATAATGGGTGTCCGTGATTTCAAACCCGACAAATTGGGTAAGAATATTAAAAGTACTTTAGTATTAAATGGATTTGGGTTTAATAATGGAACTGAAGTTGATTTGTTGAAAATTAATGGTCAAGATACTATAATAATAAATCAAACAAATTCAAAAATAAGCTATGATAAAACAAAATTGTATGTTACGTACAATTTGAATAATGCTGAAAAAGGACATTATAATATTTTAATAAAAAAACTCGATTATGATACATTATTAACATTTAACGCAGCAATTGAAATAATAGATAAAGCAGATCCTTTAATTAGAACTGAAATTCTATCAAACAACATAATACGAGGTGGAAGAGAATTAGAAAGTGAACTGATTATTAAAAATTATGGCAATATTGATGATATTAATACCAGAGTTTTTGTAATCGGAATAGCAGGAGATACATCAATTCAAGTAAGCATACCAAATGCAGGCAAAGTTGATTCAATAATCGTTTTAAATCCTCCAAAGATTAAACCATCCACAAATAGTCAGCTACAAAGTGACGATGATAAAGTAAATTGCATCGTAGAATCTTTTGATCATGTAGTTGGTGAATATAAATCAATAAAATTTGCACCAATATTAGTTACAGGACTTTATGCATCTGGTGAAAAAAGAATACCGTTTAGATCTTATGTCCCAACTACTGTAACAGCTCACAGTAAATACAAATATATAGTAGCAGAAATTACAAAATATAATAACCCATCGGATTTGAGTATTGAACCAGTCATTGATGACAATTCAGTATACAATGATTATTATACTGATAGTGATGTAGGTCACGCAAGCGTTATAAATTTAATTACAAATTTTATTAGAGAATCTATAAAACGTTGCAATGAACCAACGGTTAATCCTCCACAATTCTATTTTTCTCCTTATGTTTCTGCAGGTGGACCTAGAGGTGTAATCAAAAATGGGCAACAAAAAATTCAATCTGACGATACATATATATGTACTTCACCTGAGATATTTAATCAGGAATTAATTCAATCTGGCGACCCAAATAAAAAAATTGGTCCTTCTTCAAGAGATACTGTAAACAATTATTTTCAATCAACAAAAAAGTTTTTCTACAGCGTTTATTTCGAGAACCTTGAAACAGCTACCGCATCTGTCCAAGAAATAATAATCACCGATAGTCTTGATAAATCAATTTTTAATTTAAACACATTTGAATTCGGAAATTTTACAATTGCTGATTCAACATATCTCATACCGAATTTTGTAAAAGAATTTTCTTTGGATATTGACCTTCCCGAAACTGATAAAATCTTTTTGAGGGTTAATGCTAAATTAGATACTTCAAACGGAATAATTAGATGGCATTTTATTGCAATGGACCCTAAAACAGGCAAGTTGACCAATGACCCTGTATTAGGCTTCTTACCTCCTAATATTAACCCGACAGAAGGTGAAGGGCATGTTAAATATAGGGTTGATTTGCGTGACTCTGTAGCAGACGGAACAATAATCAAAAATAAAGCAAAAATAATATTTGATGTCAATGATCCAATTTATACAAATGAATGGACTGTAAGCATCGATGATAACCATCCGACAAGTATGATAAAAACCACAGCTTCCCGATGTTTCGACACAACGCTTGTATTAGAATTGGAGTATGATGACCAATATGGGGCTATTGATTTCTATGATATTTTTGTATCTACTAATAACGGAGAATATGTATTGTATGACAGAATTTTTGATACAAATCAATATGTCTTCAAAGGCGGATTTGACTCTGCTTACAAATTTTATTCAATAGCAGTGGATTTTGCCGGAAATATCGAAGATGCAAAAACCGGTTATGACACATATACAACGATTACTAAACTTTTGCCTCCTCAAATTATAGCACCGGCAAATTTGGAAAAATTTGTCGATGTAAAGCCTAAATTTGAATGGAATGAAGCTGAATACGCTGAATCATATCAATTGCAAATTTGCGATAAATCCGATTTTGTAAATTCTTTATACGATATTGATAGCTTAGCAACTACAAATTATCAATTAACGGATAGCTTGAACCACGGTTCTAAATATTATTTTAGACTTCGAACTATCAACGGTACATCGCAAAGTGATTGGTCAACGACTCATTTATTTACAGTTATGGATAAACCAATAAATGTACCCGATAATTGGAGTTTTAAAGATACTACAGGGTCGTCATCAAATATTGTAGTTCCTTTTGATATAAATCCGGAAATTGGTTTTAGAGATATAATTTCAGGAGACGCTATTGGGTTATTCTTTAACCGCAATGATTCATTGATTTGCGGCGGCTATGGCTTGTGGGATAATCAAGATTTGAATATTCGAGTTTGGGGTGATGATAATTTAACCACTTTGAAAGACGGTTTTGAAGAAGATGAACTATATACATTTAAAGTGTGGGACGCTCAAAAGCAAGTAGAATATGTGGCAAAAGCGGAATATGAATCCGGTCCTAATTCGTTTATCAATAATTCAGAAAGTATTTTGTCTAGTTTAACTTCAACATCTATTCACACCATCAATCTCGCCAAAGGTTGGAATATGATTTCAACTTATAATCAAGCGGAGTACGATAGTATTGCTTTTGTACTCAAACCTGTTGTGGATAATTTAGTGATTGCGAAGAACCAAGCCGGTTTAATGTATTTGCCTTCTAAGTCAATCGATCTCATCAAAAAATGGAATGTCCGTCAGGGGTATATGGTTTATATGAAGGATAAGGATACACTCAACATAAAAGGCATACCAATCCCTAAGGATTCATTGCTATATTTGGCTAAGGGCTGGAATATGATAGCTTACACACGTACAACAGAGCAAGCTATAGCTACAGCATTAGTAGGTCTGAATTCCAACTTCATAATAGTTAAAAATGGTGCGGGTTTAATGTATCTGCCATCTAAGAATAAAAATCTAATTGGCAATATGAAACCCGGCGCGGGATATATGATCTATATGACAGTCGCCGATACTTTGGATTATCCTGAAGGCAGCGGCAAGCGGACAGTGGATGAATTAGTTAAATTACCAACGCATCTGATAGCCAAATCCAGTCCCTACAATATGAACGTAATCATTGAAACCAATTTGCCGGACGAATGTGAAATTGGCGCTTACAACACAAACGACAAACTCGTTGGCTCCGGTATAGTAGAAAATTGTAAAGCGGCGGTAACAATTTTTGCAGACGATGAAAACACTATGGAAACAGACGGTGCCAATGCAGACGAAGCAATTACTTTCAAAGCCTATAATCCTAAGAATGATTTTTACGAGAATTTCGGTTGTACGGAAATTCAGGATTTAGTTTCAGAGAAAATGCTAACGGCTATCAATTATTCAACAAATACAGTACTAACAGCCAAAGCCGCAACTGAATTAAAAACTGGTGAGGATTATAATATATCAATTTATCCTAACCCAACTAAAAATAAAATTGAATTGCAAATTAACTTTTCTTCAGCAACAGAAGCAGATATTAAAGTTTATAATTTGCAAGGAAATAAACTGATTTCGGTATATACTGGTAATTTACCGCAAGGTGAAACCAAACTGCAGATCAACTGCGAATCGCTTTCAAATGGAACATTTAACGTGGTTATCCAGATGAAAGACAGGAGTATTACGAAGCGATTTGTGGTTGCGCGATAAAAGAATAATGGTAAATTGTTAATTGTCAATGGTCAATGCGAAGAAAGAAGAAGAAAGATCAACCCCATGCTTCAGCATGGGGTTTTATTTACCCTATGGAAGCACGCGGGCTTGCCCGCGTGGCGTACAATGGGAGCTTCATTTGGGCAAGCCCAAATGCTTCGCCAACTTCGTAATTCGTAATTGATTTGGAACTGTGCAAAATATTCCACACCACCACACCTATTTTATTCATAAATCTAAAATATGATAGAAATAATTAGTTTTTTAATTGTTTTTTTGATAAATAAATTGTAATAATAGGGAAATAATTCATAATTTAGTCATACTTTTTGCCTGCAAATAGTGTAATACTTCTATAAAATTGCACATTAGGCAAAAGGCAGGTGCTGACGGGGGAATTTGAAGAGTTTTATTGCGAAAAATATAGATTTAAATTTAGATTTCTTACATATTTTGGCGTATTTTATGAAAAAAGTAATTTTTATTATTTTCTTAGCTCTTTTTAGTAATATTAGTATTACTTATTCTTATACTCACTTTGGTTGGGGTTCAAATAATATAGGTCAAATTGGTGATGGTTCAACTACCGATAGACTTACTCCTACAGAAGTTAGTACTTCTGACTGGAAGTTTATTACTTCGGGTCTTCAACACACATTAGCGATTAAACCGGATGGTACACTTTGGGCTTGGGGGTCTAATGGTGACAGTCAGTTAGGCGATAGTACAACAAATGAAAAGTTATCTCCAGTCAAAATTGGAAAAGATAAAACGTGGAGTTGTATATCGGCAGGTGATGGATTTTCAATAGGTTTAAAATCGGATGGAACAATTTGGTCTTGGGGTTATTGGGGATGGGGCAGTTTAGGTACCGGTGCAACATCCGACCAACTAGTACCAACGAGAATAGGAACCGGAACAAATTGGAAAGCAATTGCATGCGGTGGTTGTCATACTCTAGCCATAAAAACCGATGGTACTTTATGGGCGTGGGGTTATAATAGCAGAGGGCAAATAGGAGACGGAACGACAGAAGCGAAGACTACGCCAGTAAAAATAGGTACTGAAACAAATTGGAAGTCTGTATTTTCAAGCAGTTCATCCCAATCAAGTTATGCAATTAAATCAGATGGTACTCTATGGGCATGGGGTTATAATTACTATGGTCAACTTGGTGATAATTCAACAACAAATAGATTGTCACCAAAAAAAATTGGAACAAGTACTGATTGGAAGAAGATTGCTTGTGGTGTGGATTATACATTAGGACTTAAAACAAATAATACTCTATGGGCATGGGGAAACAATTTGTATGGAACTTTCGGTGATGGTACTGAAGAGGGTCGAATTATACCCGGACAAGTAGGAAATTTAACAACTTGGATGGATATTGCTTGCGGAGAAAGACATTCTTCTGCTGTGAAAACAGATAGCACGCTTTGGGGAACAGGATATAATTATTATGGACAGGTCGGAGATGGAACTACAACACAGAGATACGCATTTAAATCAATTGCATCCGGTTCTAAGTTTGGTTCAGTATCGAGTGGGACTTCTAACTCGGTTGCTTTGTCTTCAACTTCCAATCCCACAAAATCAATTGATTGTAACATTACTAAAAATAGTTTTATAAAAGGCGAATATGTAGAAGTAGAATATGTAGTTACAAATGGACCTTTGAATAACGGTAATCATTTTTATATCCAAATGTCAAATTCTCAGGGTGATTTTGCTAATTCTCTGCAACTTGCCGATATCACAGGCACTACATCAGGAAAGAAACTTGTAAAATTGCCTGACTCATTATCAAATGGGACTAAATATAGAATTCGTATTATTTCTACATCCCCGGAATTAATTGGTTCTGATAATGGTTCTGATATAACCATAAACACCCCTCCTGTTATTTTAATAACTCCAAATGCTTTGACACAGCATACAACTATGCCGATTTTTAAGTGGCAAGCTGTTTCTGGTGCAACGAAGTACAATATTCAAGTCTTTAAAGACAAATTTATGGCTACTAAATTTTTTGGTGATGAAATTACCGGTAAAACAGAATCTTCAACAAATGAAGGATGGCTTAAGAATTGGAATGATATTAGTTACAATGACACAGTTTATTGGTCTGTTAGCTATTACAAAAATTCAGATTGGAGCAATTATTCACCACCAAGAGGTTTAATAAAAATTGAAGGAAACCCGCCTAAAGTTACAATTTCTTCAGATACAATCATCGTTAGTAATACAGGTACAAGTGTATTAAGCCTTACCAATTCCGGTGGCGGATATTTATCATGGTCGGTTCCGGATATGTGGAAAACACCATGGGTAAATATGTCTGTTCAAAGCGGAGAGTTACAATCAAATCAAACAGTTAATATTCAAATATCCGGTACAGCACCACAAGGAAATAGATTAGGGCTAATAAATATTCTCAATAATGCTGGAAATAATGTTGTAGTAACCGTAATCTATACTCCCGTAGTATATGACTTTGCTTATGTAAATTGGCTTGATTCACAACCTGAAGTCGGGGTAGGCATTAACCCTATAAATGAAACATTCTCTCATTATGATAAAACGTCATTTTCAATTCCTGGAGCAAGTTTTGATTTGGTTTTTGAGCACATGTACAGCACGCCAAATACTAATACATATAGACCGGTTCCAGCATCAGTAGGCGTTGCCTGGTTACACAATTACTCATTTATAATCGAAAAACTTGTAGATAAAGTAATTGCTCATCATCCGGATGGAAATATTGGATATTATAAATATGATAATAATAAATACAAACCTTTAAATCCCGGTAATTACGACTCGCTTTATACTGCAAGCGGATTCTATTATCTTATAACAAAATCTCAGACGGTTTATAAATTTCAAGAGTTAGTAAGCAATTCATATATTTGGTACTTAAAAAGCATTAAAGATAGGAATAACAATGAATTGGTTCTTACTTATGATGCTAATCAGCGGCTTACAAAAGTAACAAATCCTGAGAATCGTTCATTAACTTTTGAATATTATCCGGCGAATAGCAATTGGCCAAGTTTTATTAAAAATGTATTAGATTACACAGGAAGAAAAGTAGAATTTATTTACAATTACCCTGATAATAATTTAGTAACATATATAAATCTTGCCGGAGACACTACTCACTATACCTACGTCACGGATACAAACAGAATTCACCTTCTAAAAAAAATCAAACTTCCAAAAGGTAACTGGATTGAAAACAGCTATAACGATTTGAAAATTGCATCTCAATCTGTTAGCGGCTTACCTGGAAGTTTAGTAATAACAAAGCAATCAGCAACTACAAGTCAAATAACCGACCAACTTGGAAATATAACAAAAATTGAATATGATAAAGCTAATTTTGGAAATATTAAAAAGACGACCTCTCCTAATAAAGAAATAACGTTATATGAATACAGTGATACCACAAACAAAACTCTGCCGACGAAAGTTACTGATGCCTGTGGATATTGGTCGAAGTATCAATATGATTACAAGGGCAATGTGAAAAAAATAACGCAACCATATAATATTATTCATCAGTATCAGTATAATAAAACAAATGATGTAACTCAATATATTGACCCACGAAATAAAACTTATACTAATAACTATGATGCAAACGGCAATCTAACCTCAATGCAGACACCACGAGCAACTGTTTCGTTTACATATAATACCAATGGTACTGTAAAAACGATTAAAGACCCGCTTAACCGAACTACTACCTATGCTTACAATAGTTATGGAGATGTAAATAAAATTACCGACAATCTAAATTATTCATCCACATTTGATTATGACAATATCAGCAGGCTGGCAAGCAGTAGTAATCCTAAAAGTCAAAAAACTCAATATGAATATTTGAACAATGATTTGGTAAGCAAAGTAATAGACCCTATGAGTAATCAGACAAAATATACTTATGATAAGAACGATAATTTAATTAGCTTAACTGACCCAAAGAATAATAGTACTCAATTTAATTATGATTCTACTGATTTATTCAGAAGCATCAAAAATCCATTAAATAATCAGACATCTTATGATTACAATAAAGATGGCTTGATATCAAGCCGTACTACACCAAAAGGCGATGTCTTCAATTTTGCTTATGACTCAACCAGCAGGTTAAATAGTATTACCGGAGCTAAAAGTTGTGGATTTACATACTTTAAAAACGGAACTTTGAATCAGGCAAAATATACAAGCGGACCAAATGTGCAGTATAAGTACGATTCATTGAATAGAGTTATAAAATATTACAATTCTATGAGCGGTGATACTATAACTTTCAAATACGATTTGGGAAGTAATATTTCGTCAATTGTGTATCCGGGGAATAAAACCGTTACTTACCAATACTGGGATGATAATTTATTGAAGTCGGTTACTGATTGGAATAACAGAGCTACGAATTATTATTATCTTGCGGATGGAACACTCGATTCTGTTGTCAATGGCAATAGTACAGTTACAAAGTATCGCTATGATAGTGGCGGGAGATTGACTGAACTTATAAACAAGAAATCAAATGGTGAAATTATCGCATCCTATAAATTTACTTTGGACGAGATTGGGAATCACGTTGCTGTGGAATATAAAGAACCTTTGTCAATTGCGGGCTTATCATCCGACAAAGTTGATTACAATTATAATCAGGCAAATAGACTAACATCTTCAACGGATTACAGCTACACTTATGATAATAATGGAAACCAATTAACTGAAACCGGCACTCCATCAACGAGCTTTACTTTTGATGTGGATAGCAAGCTAAAAAGTATAAAAAGTGGAACGAACACTTCAAGTTTTGATTATGATGTATTCCTGAACAGAACAATAGCTCGAAGAAATGGCACAGTAACGAAATACACTCTGAATGGTGATAACCAAATGAGCCAAATACTGATGGAAAAGGATTCAGCTACTGGTACAAAGACGTATTATATATATGGTATGGGGCTGATAAGCAGAATTAAAAATGACGGCACTACTACAAATTGGTATCATTCGGACATTCGAGGTAGTGTAATAGCTATGACAGACGCCAACCAAAGCATTACACATAAATATAACTATGACGTTTATGGGAAATGCCTAAATTCAACAGAGCCGACAAATGATAATAATAAGTTCCGCTTTTTGGGTAACCATGGAATTATAGATGAAGGAAATGGTTTATACTATATACGCGCAAGATATTATGACTCTGAACTTGGAAGATTTATCAGCGAAGACCAGAATTGGGATGCAAATTTGTATGTTTATGGTGGAGATAACCCAGTAGGTTTGGTGGATGTTGATGGTAATGTATTTCAAAAAGCAAATGAATTAAAGGGCGCAGTTGGCGATGCCGAAATACTAATTCATATCATCAGAATAAAAAATTGGAATCCAACAAGAGCATTAAACATTGTTAAGGATTATGCTAAGTTTGATGCTTCGTGGTTGGCTGTTGCTGCTGCTACAGAAAATACAGATTTAGGTAGAGAAGTTTTTAATAAGAATAAATTCGATGAATTCACCACTGCATTAAGTGTCGTTGCTAAGGGCAGTACAAAGGATTGGATCGGAGTAGCAAAAGCTATTCCAAATAATCTGCTTCAAAAAAGTTCGTATATTAATTCGGCTAAGCAAACTGGGAACTTTGGAGTTAAGATTATTAAATCAATCGGACAAGGCAGTTGGAATTTAGTAAAAGATAATTCAAAAAAGTTTACCCAACCTTTTAATAGAACTAATTACTTATTTAAGAAATAGAACATTCAAGAGAAATAAAAATGTATAAATTAATAATAATCTTTTTAGTCGTAATCTCATCGACGGCTCTCGCACAAACCAATAAGAACTATTACCACTACGATAATTTGAATCGTTTAGTATCGGTGAAATATTCAAACGGTGATAGTTTGTCGTTTACTTTCGATGCTGTCGGGAATAGAACAAAACTAATAACAAGTTCATTCGCAGTAGCCACCCACACCATCCCTCTCGCCAAAGGTTGGAATATGATTTCAACTTATATCGTACCAGAGAACGATAGCATAAAAGTTGTGCTTAAACCAGTTGCCGATAGTTTGGTGATAGCGAAAAATTCTGCCGGATTAATGTATTTGCCATCAAAATCAATAGACCTTATCAAAATATGGAACACCCGTCAGGGCTATATGCTTTATATGAAGAATAATGATACGCTCGACATAACCGGTATCCCGCTCCCTAAGGATTCATTGCTTTACTTAGCTAAGGGCTGGAATATGATAGCATATACACGGAAAACTGAGCAGTCTATCGTAACTGCTTTAGCCGGTATAGTGTCGAATATGGTAATTGCAAAAAACTCTGCGGGTTTAATGTACCTGCCATCAAAGAATATAAATCTAATCGGCAATATGAAACCCGGTGCAGGGTATATGATATATATGACTTCAGCAGACACTCTGGATTATCCTGATGGCAGTGGAAAGCGTAGTATAGATGAATTAGTCAAATTACCAACGCATCTGATAACCAAATCCAGTCCATACAATATGAACATAATCATTGAAACTACTTTACCTGACGAATATGAAATCGGTGCTTATAATACCAATGGTGAACTTATTGGCTCCGGTTTGGTAGAAAATGGCAAAGCGGCAGTAACCATATTTGCAGACGATGAAAATACATACGAAATTGATGGTGCCAGTGCGGACGAAGCAATTACTTTCAAAGCCTATAATCCGAAGAATGATTTGTATGAGAATTTCGATTGTTCGGAAATCCAAGATATATTTTCAGATAAAATTATAACGGCTGTCAATTATTCAACAAATGCGGTACTCTCAGCCAAAGCCGCAACTGAATTAAAAACTGGTGAGGATTATAATATATCAATTTATCCTAACCCTACTAAAAATAAAATCGAATTGCAAATCAATTTTTCCACAACTACAGACTCAGATATTAAAGTTTATGATTTGCAAGGCAATGAGCTGATTTCAGCATATAAAGGTAATTTACCGCAAGGTGAGACCAAACTGCAAATAAACTGTGAATCGCTTCCTAATGGAACATACAGTATAGTTATCCAGATGAAAGATAAGAGCATCGCGAAGAGATTTGTGGTGGCGCGATAAAAGAATAATGGTAAATTGTTAATTGTCAATGGTCAATGCGAAGAAA
>JBAXXL010000074.1:0-12709 GCA_037127915.1 bacterium | reverse complement strand
GTTGTAACTCGTGTTTGAAACTAAAAAAACAAAGGAGCTGTTTTGAGACAGCCCCCTATTCAAGAAGATGGATTCCCAATCAAGTTGGGAATGACAACCCAAACCCTAAACCCTTCTTTGCGTCTTTGCGGTGAAATCTTCTTCATTTTCAACTATCCATTAATTGAAGATGGATTCCCAATCAAGTTGGTAATGACAACCCATACCCCATACCCTAAACCCTAAGCCCTATTTCTGTATTTCCAGCTTCACATCCACAACACCATCGCCCAGCATATCCAATTCTTCGGCGGCGGCTTGGGAGAGGTCTATTATTCTGTCGGCAACGAAAGGACCGCGGTCGTTGATTTTGACCTTCGCCGTTGCACCGTTTTTCAAATTTGTAACCTTGACTATTGTACCAAACGGTAATGAACGATGAGCGGCAGTTAAATCGTTCATATCGAAAATTTCGCCGTTTGCTGTTCGCCTGCCGTTAAAGTCCGCTCCATAATACGATGCCCTTCCAACGAGGTCGCCTTCCGAAACTTGTATCTTTGTCGTAACTTTGGCGGGACTTGTTCTAAGTTTGGTTGCGGTCGTAAAGCGCACTGAATTAGTACAACTTACAGCGAATAACAACACAAAGGCTATCGGCAACAATCTATATTTAATATGCATTTTATTACTCATTTTAAAATAATATCAATAATCTGCACTTTTCGTGCCAATCTATTTGACAGATTTTATTACTTTTGCTTATTGAAAAACCCATATTTTTAAAGAATGCTGAAAATTGAAGACATAAATTTTATTGTAGTGGATGTAGAAACTACAGGTTCTAATAATAGAACTGACAAAATCATAGATATAGCTTGTGTAATTGTTAATAATTTCGAAGTTGTGGATGAGTATTCGTCATTGGTTAATCCCGGTTGCAAGATTCCGCCTTTAATAACGGATATAACCGGTATCCATAACTCGATGGTAAGTTCTGCTCCAAACATGAAGTATGTAGTTCCTTTTGTCCAAGAGTTTATAGAAATTCCGGATGCGGTGTTCACTGCCCATTTTGCTAAATTTGATTATTATTTTGTCCGTGAAGCATTCATCAACGCTAATTTTACTCCGTTCAATATACCGATGCTCGATACTTTGAAATTAGCGCAGAAGATTCTGCCGGATGAACGGAAGAAAAATGTCGGCTCGCTGGCTAATTATTTCGGTGTTCCGGTGATGAACCGCCACCGCGCCTTGGGTGATGCAAAAGCTACCGCTTATACGCTGATTGAATTCCTGAAAATCATGAAAGAAGATTATATGATAGAGGATTTGGATGAGTTGATGGCGTTCCAAAATAACGTTACTTATGTATCGAAATCACGAAAAGAAAAAGCAGAGCTACTTCGCTATGTGATTGAGCAATTGCCTCAAGGACCCGGTATCTATAAATTTTTAGATATTTCCGGGAGAATTGTTTACATTGGTAAAGCAAAAGATTTGCGCAAGCGTGTAAGCTCATATTTCCAAAACTCGAGGGTTCATTCAAAGAAAATCGCGAAGCTGGTAAGTATTGTTAATAATGTTGAACACACTAAAACTTTGTCGGAACTTTCGGCATTGATAATGGAAAACAATCTTATCAAAACCGTCAACCCGGAATACAATACCGCACAAAAGAAACCGAAATTATTCCCATTTATACAGATTACAAACGAAGATTTCCCGCAGGTTACGAAAACAAACCAGATAGAAAATGATGGCAGTTATTATATCGGTCCGTTTAGTAATACTTATATATTGGATTATTTCCTGCATATTTTGGGCAAGAAATTCTATTTTCGCAAATGTACCGGTGTTTTAAGTCCGAATTTGGGTTGTATGAACTTCCAGATTAAAAGATGTCAAAGTCCTTGTTCTGGATTAGTGACCAAAGAAGCTTATAGAATCGAAATTGAAAACCTGAAGAAATATATATTCGAGGACGCATTTACTGACCTCGAAAAATCCGCTCACAGCTTTGAGAACCGCAAGGAAACTGAGTTAAAGATGCTTATTGAAAGATTGCTCAGCGATTTGAAAAGGTTAAAATCGAATCCCAAACCGGCCATCTATGACCAAAATTATATAGCTGTAATTAAAAATGACAGTATCGAATTAGTCCTTATGATAAAGCATGGATTATTAGCTCAAGAGTTTTTTATCGATGGGGATATTTCAAAAAATAAATTAATTAAGCAAATCAACAAACTATATTATAGCTCAAATTCGTCTAAAGATAAGTACTCGCGAGAAGAAGTCGAAGAGTGTATAATAATAAATAATTGGTTTAGAGCTAATAAAAGTAATTTAAGTATTTTAGAATTACCAAAAAAAGAAAATATAAATGAATTCGTTGACCATAATTTCATTTTAACAGAAAATTTATTTAATCAAGAGGCGATATAATGAAATTGATATGTTTTACACTTTTAACCCTAGTTTTATCAGTAGATTTTTTATTCGCTGGGATTAATGTTCATGACGTGATTCCCTCGGAATACAATGCAAATACCAAAATTTTAGCTAAAACACTAATCATACGTTATGCGCCTCAAAATAATGATAAACAGTCATTATTAGCTTCAGCCGCAAATGGTTACCGTGTAGTAGCCGAAATATTTCCAGCTAATCTATCTATAAGAAATAATAAGAGGCTAATGGAAAAAGCAATTGCAAGGAATTTGGACATACATGCAATTTTAAAAGCGGAAGATCCTTTGCTCAGAACTTATGTAATTGAATATACATCGGATTTATCACCCGAAAAGTATGCTAAAGTGCTAAAAAACAAAAACCATGATATAGAATTAGCAGAACCTTTTTATGTGCCGGCTTTACAATCATATAACCCGAACGATCCATTACTTTATATGCAATCTCATTTTGTGCCAATAAAAGCATTTGAAGCATGGGAAATCGAGAAAGGCAACCCAAATGTAATAATCGGTATAAGCGATAATGGAGTCTTATACACACACCCTGATCTAGAAAATTCCATTGGATTGAACATAGGCGAAATTCCTGATAATGGAATAGATGACGATGGGAATGGATTCATAGACGATTATTATGGATTCAATTTAGGTTGGGAATATAACGGGCGTGAGAAAGGCGACCCAAAAAATGAATCATGTAATCATGGAACAAATGTATCCGGAATAGCACAGGCCTCTACTGATAATCAAAAGGGGGTAGCAGGTGTGGGATTTGGTTGTAAAATTTGTCCTATAAAAATAGATAGCGATGGTTGCGATACTATACCATTTGCTTATTTATCGTTAATATATGCCGCACTGCGTGGTGTTAGCGTGCTTAATATGAGTTGGGGAAGCGTGCAACCTTACTCCGATTATGAGCTTAGTGTAATTAACTATGCGATAGCTTATGATGTGGCTTTAGTGGCCGCCGCCGGTAATATAGCACCGGGCGAAACCTATAATCTGACATATTATCCATCAGGCTACCCGGGAGTATTGGGCGTAGGCCAAACTAATGATAATGATGTAATCGTAATAAACAGTTCTACTGTCGGTTTGTCATGCGACATATTTGCCCCTGGAAACATATTTACCACGGATGTCAATAATACATATACAATGAGTTCACCGGGTACCTCATTTGCAACTCCGGTTGTCTCGGGAGCAGTAGCTTTGGTAAGAAGTCATTTTCCAAATTTGAAAGCTGAGCAAGCGCTGGAAGTAGTTCGCCAAACTGCTGACGACATATCGGAATTAAATCCGTTCAATATTAGAAAACTTATACCGGGTCGAGTAAATTTATTAAAAGCTGTAACAGCGGATCCACTTTCTATACCGGGCATTAAGTTTATAAAAGCTGAAACATTCGACACTAAAGGAAATTCAAAAGTAAGATTTTTGACAGGTGATACAGTTATTTTTAAATTGAAAGCCAAAAACCTATTGGGTGCCGCAAACAATTTGAATTTCACATTATCGGAAGCATTTTCAATGGTTGAAAATACTATAACAATTATTCAACCAACTGTATCGAATATTAATGTTACTACCGGCCAAGAATTCGAGATTGCTGAATTCAAACTTGTTGTTCAATCAAATACCCAGACAAATGTGATAATGAGAGTCGATATAGCGGGCGAAAATAACTATAAGGATTTCTTTAAGTTCCTTTTTATTCCGGCTCGATATTACACCGATTTCCAAAATGACCAAATTGAGTTTTCAATGGCGGATAACGGAGAATTTGGATTCGATTCCAATCTCCCAGAAAATGGGGGATTAGGTTTTTCCTATTATAGATATACAAGTAATCAAATTTATAAAAATTCTAATGGGCTGATAATCGCCGCCGGTACTACAAAAGCGGCCGCATCGTTTTATAACGATTTTCTGACGTTAAAAGGATACGATGGAGCGGATTACAATACAGGAATTGTCAAATCAGTCGCAGGACCAAACCAAAATCAATTGGGGTTAGAAATTACGCAAAAAGCAGGTTTTGTATCAACAAGCGCGAAATCGGCAAAAATAGAAGTAGAACTGAAAAATATAAACGATGTAGATTTGAGCGATGTTTCGGTAGGGTATTTTATAGATTTTGATTTGTTTGATTTATATGAAAACAATAGTACAAAGCCTTTCGCAAAGGGTGTACCGGATGATTTAAAGAATATTGCCACAGCTCAAATCATAAGTTCTACCGCAAAACCACAATCCCCGTTTAATGTTGCAATGAAGGAATATCCGGTATTTGGAGTAGCATCTATAAGTAATGAATCCGGAGTTCATCCGCAAGCGGCGGGTTTAAACCGGTCCGTATCTGTAGATTTGACTTACGGAAAAATACACCAAGCATTAACAAGCGGCACTTCGTGGCAAGTTGGTGATTTTGGTGATGTAAGCGTTGTAATAGGCATGGGTTTCGAAGGTGCTCTTGCACCTGAACAAGTAAAGAAATGCTCATTCTGCATAGCTGTAGGGCGTGATGAGGATGATTTGGCTAACGAGCTTCAGACCTGTTTGAAAAATCAAGTAGCGGTCAAAGATTATTCCGATAACAAATTTATTAGTATTAATCCAAACCCGGCGATGAATTACATCCAATTGCAATCCAAATGTCCTGAAGCAAATTTCGCAAATATAAAAATATACGATATATTCGGCAAAGTCGTTGTATCGCAAGAAAATATTTTGACAAATGGGGGATATTTCAATCAACGTATTGATGTTAGCGATTTGCCGATAGGATGTTATGTAGTATATGTTGAATACAGCAATTCAGAATTTATTTATTCTAAGTTTATAAAGGTTGAGTAAAATATGAAATTAGTAATTAGTATAACTTTGTGCATAGTTGCATTATCAATTAATCTATTAGCTTCTTCACCGATTATTGATAGCGATATGACGTTGAAAGAAGCGCTTAAAGGAACAAAAGCTCCGGCGGATATAATAGAAAAGCTGGAATTAGTAACGGTTGAGTATTATTCTTTCGATAACAAACTTCACCGCGGACAGTTAGTTTTACATGATTCAGTTGTTGAAGATTTGAAAAAAGTTTTCGAGATGATGAAAGAGGATAAATTTCCTATAGCAAAGTGTATCCCGATAGTTAAATATGATTGGTCGGATTCGGCTTCTATGGCGGATAATAATACGAGCGCGTTTAATTACCGCTTTGTAGCAGGTACAACAAATCTATCGAACCACGCCAAAGGGATTGCTATTGATTTTAATCCTGTTCAAAATCCGGCAGTTTACAACAACGGCGACATCAGCCCGAAAGGTGCAAAATTCAACCCTAAAGCGAAGGGCACAATTACAGAAGATTCAAGATATACTAAGTTTTTAATGGATAATAAATGGCGATGGGGCGGAGTTTGGACAAGTCTTAAAGACTATCAGCATTTCGATAAGCCATTTTAAATTTGCAGGGGGAAAAATGAAAATCACAGAATGGACAACTATAAACAGATGGCGAATATTAGGGCTAATAACCGTATTTGCCGGATTTTTAGTTATTAATATATTTGCCGTCCAACGCGTAAGGGCGTTGATGGATAAAAACAGGAAGTTAGAGCATAAATTGGAAATCCAGCAATTTATGAACCAAGGTCTTCGTTATCGTATAACTTCGTTAGAATCAGCAGAAAGAATAAATTGGATAGCAATTAACAAATTGGGTATGGTGCCGCCGCAAGAAGTTCCAAGGATCTTGAAATAGTGAATCCTTTGAATACAAATAAATCCGGAATATTGAAACAGCTTTTACCCGGTATTATCCCATTATTGGTTTATATCATTGCGGATGCAATTTTCGGTGAGCTATGGGGTATGATTATTGCCGCCGGATTGAGTGTAGTGGAATTTGCAGTAATATATTTTAGAAGTAAGGTAGCCGATAAATTCGTGCTTTTCGATTTGGCTTTGGTGGCAATATTCGGCGGTATTTCAATAATATCGAATAATCCGATTTTCTTTAAATTAAAACCAGCTATTATTGAATTTACAATGGCGGCTTTTCTAGGGATTGCTCTTTTTGTAAACATATCCCTTTTAACAAAATTTATTTACCGTTATTTCCCAACTTTAAAGTTAAGCGAACTTCAGATGGAGCAAATGCGCAAAAGTATAAAATGGCTTTTCTGGATAATTTGCTTTCATATAGGGACAATTGTTTATTCGGCATATTTTCTACCGAAAGAAATTTGGGCGTTTATTAGTAGCATTGGTTTATACATTCTTTTCGGAATATGGTTTTGCTTTGAGTTGCTTAACAAAAAGATGAAACAGAGGAAATACGGAAAGTTATATGAAGGTGAAGAATGGTTCGACCTTGTGGACAATGCCGGGAATAAAATCGGCGAAGCACCGCGTTCGGTTTGTCATAGCCAACCCGGATTAATGCACTCGGTTGTACATCTCCACATTTTTAGCCGCAATGGTGGATTATACCTACAGCATCGAAATGCTGACCGACAAATCCAACCCGGAAAATGGGATTCCGCGGTTGGCGGTCACGTATCGAGAGGCGAAACGATTCAAACTGCATTGTTCCGAGAAGCAAGCGAAGAAGTGGGGCTTAAGAGTTTCAATCCGCAAGCGCTATTCCGTTATGTTTGGGAAACAGTAGTAGAAACCGAATTAGTTCATACTTTTATAACCGTATTGGATTTCGAACCCGTATTCGATAAAAGCGAAATGGATGATTTTAAACTTTGGAAAATCGCCGATATTAAGCGCAACCTCGGGAAAAATATATTCACACCGAATTTTGAACACGAATTCAAACTATTGGAAAAAAACCTGAAATAATTGTTAATGGTTAATTGTCAATGGTTAATGGGAAGAAAAAGAGTTGATAGTTGATAGTTGAAAGTTGAAAATGAGAAGAAATAAGAACGTCATTCCGGCCTCCGAGCCGGAATCTCCCTGATAAATTTACAGTTGTGTAATCCATTATCAGAATTAGGATTAAAGGATTTAAAGATCATAGGATTTGAAACGGTAATCGAGCGAAGTCGAGATGCCCGCGAGCCATTAAATTAAAAAGGCTATCTTTTTTTGGGGATAACCTAAATACTAAGTGAAAAGATATTCCTTTATTTTTTTGATTTTTTATTGTTTTTTACTTTAGTTTTCTCAAGAATAAATTCATCACTATCATACGGAAAGAACTTACAAATAAGTACTTCTTTATTAATAAATACATAGAAATTATGCTTTAAATTCGTATCAAATAATTTTAGCAAATTACCTTCTCTAATCCACGAACCTTCAGATAATAATAAACCTTTATATTTGAACATATATTTATTGCTTTTATTCAGGTCAAGAATAATATTATTATTTTTACTATAAGTCCCAATATATAATATATTTGCAACCTTATGATTAGACTTAAAATTTTTGCGCTCTTTGTTTAATGGAATTGGTGGATATTCTAGAAATTGAGGCTTTGAACTTGAATAATAATTTTCATTTTTAAAAGTTTTATTAAGATAGCACTTAAAAAACTTTTTGGCAATAACAAAATTATTATGATATTCAAAATTGAAATCAACTCCATTGTATTGATCTTTTAATAAAAGATTACTATTTTTTATTTTATACTTTCCAAATGAAATTATAAGACTATAACTAAAATCAGAATTAGCATATACGCTTTCGATATGAATTTCATAATTTCCTTCGTCATATAAATAAATGTTGCAGTCAGTAGAATTATTTGATATGTTACTAAAAGTAAACAAAAGTACTTTATTAACTTTGGCTAAAACAATATTAGTACAAAGGAACATAATAAAAAATACTAATAGTGCTTTTAATATTTGCTGATTTTTCATATCCCTACCTCTCAAAATAAAAATCCTTACAATCAATCAATAAACTTTATCGAAATTACGATATTTTGATAAATGACAAAATATTTATTTCAATTTTTTTATTTGTTTTTTTGGTGGTAAAAAATTATCGTGACTAACAACTTTTTTTCCAGACTTTATTTCAAGTTTTTTACGTGCATCTCCGGCTATTTTACCACCTTCTTTAGCGGCTATTTTGTTTTCTTCAAACCCTTCTGGGTGCGTATTGACAACTATTTCTTTTGTTGAAGCTTCTCCTAACATAGAAAAAATAAGCTCCAAATCGGTCATATGGTCTCGTAAATTTTGGTTTTTTAATCCTTTCAATTTTTTATGTACCGACGGTATAATTCCAAAAGTAGCTTTCGATATTTCAGCAGTAAGTATAGCATATTCATTCTGTTCTTCAATACCGTGGTTTTTCCATTCATCTGTCAATTCCTCTCGAATTGCAATACTACGCATCCGTTTTTCAATCCAGTCATCGGGATAACCTTTCAGTTTATAGAGTTCTCTCGTTCTTTGAGTTGCCAATTCAGGATTTTCGATTTCATCCAAACGATCTGAACCGACCTGAGCTAACCATTGTTTGAAAGGTTCTGCTTTAGATGATGGAATAGATTGGATGATACGAAGTAAGCCTTTTTTATCTGCCGCTTGGATTTTACGTCTTTTACCATCTGCCGCTTCCATTTCAACTAGGGTACAAATTGTACCCCAGTTGCTTTTGAGCATTTCATCGCGACTTAGCATTCTTTTTATATACTGTTTCACATCGGTGCTATCGGTAAGTCCTTCCACTACATCTTGAACGGAGAAATACCATTTCTGTTCTGTTTCGTTCCAAACGGAACGTATCTGTTTGCTTTGGAATAATTTTATATTGCTCATAAATTTAAACCTTAAAAAAAGGAATGTTTTCTGGAAATATGTACATTCGAAAACTGAAAAATAACAAAAAACCGGATTGCTACAAAACGCAATCAATAAACTTTATCGAAATTACGATATTTTGGATAAATGGCAAAATTATTAATGAATATTTTTCCGCAGGGTGTGGGTTGCTTTATTCTCAGAATTAGGATTAAAGAATTAGAAGATTACAGGATGGGTTATGTGCTCGAATTTATAAATATTTGGTAGCGGGCATCTCGACTTTGCTCGATAACCGCTAGTGAAATATCAAAAATAATTCCAAAATCTTTCGAAAATAATTTGTAGATTGGAAAAAAAGTCGTATTTTTGAATTCTTGTTTTTTTGCCACCTTAGCTCAGTTGGTAGAGCAGCTGATTTGTAATCAGCAGGTCGACGGTTCGAGTCCGCCAGGTGGCTCTTGAAAAATAAAAAAAATGGCTTAATGCCACCTTAGCTCAGTTGGTAGAGCAGCTGATTTGTAATCAGCAGGTCGACGGTTCGAGTCCGCCAGGTGGCTCCAGAAAATAATAAAGTATCCTCAAACGAGGATACTTTATTTTATGTCCAGAAGTATCTGATTCGAAGGGATATTACATCATCAAGAGGCGGTCTAAAAACTCGAAATATGGGTGACAAGCAGGGATGCTTATCCCACCATATTATTGATATATAGTTGGGGTCAATCATTTTTGATTGATGAATATAACGTATATTTTGTGTTGTGAGAAAGCCCAGTAAAAAAAAATGTCCAACACTTTAAAGCGTTGGACATTAACTATTATGATATATAAAAACGATTTATGAATTCAAATATCTTTTCTTTTCTACCAGTGTATATGCTTCAACTATATCGCCAGGTTTAAGGTCGTTGAAGTTGTTTAGCATAATACCGCATTCGTAATTTGTTAATACTTCTCTTGCATCGTCCTTCTCACGCTTCAACGAATTGATAGTACCTTCATACACCTTGAATCCGTCACGTAGGAGGCGAACTTTATCGTTACGGGTAATTTTACCGGTAAGTACCATACAACCTGCTATCGTTCCCGTACGGCTTATTTTGAATGTTTGGCGAACTTCCACCGTACCTGTGATTTTCTCAACTAACTCAGGCGCTAATAGACCTTCAAGAGCTAATTGTACTTCGTTGATACAGTCATAAATAATATCGTAGCGGCGAATATCGACAAATTCCTTTTCAGCGGCACGGCGCGCGTTAGTTGTCGGATTGATATTGAATGCAATCACAACAGCTTGCGAAGCGGCGGCTAACATAACGTCAGTCTCGCTGATAGGTCCCACACCTTTATGTAAAATGTTTACTCTAACTTCTTCGGTAGATAATTTCTGCAATGAATCGCTGAGCGCTTCCAAAGAACCTGCCACATCGGCTTTAATAACCAAGTTCAGGTCTTTTACACCGCCGATTTGAATTTGAGCAGAGATTTCATCCAATGTAATATGATGGACTTGTCTGAACTCTTGTTCACGTTTCAATTGCTTGCGTTCGCTTGCGATTTTTCTTACATCAGCATCGTCTTTCATTGCCATAAATCCATCACCGGCTTCCGGTAATCCATCATAACCAATAACTAATACCGGTTGCGAAGGACCCGCTGTTTCGATTTTTACACCTTTGTCGTCGAGCATCGCACGAACTCTACCGGAGAACACACCCGAAACGAATGCATCACCCACACGTAAAGTACCTTTCTGTACAATAACCGTCGATACCGGACCGAAGCCTTTGCTCATTTGCGATTCAATGACGACACCGCGAGCTAAGCGATCAGGATTGGCTTTTAGATCCAACATTTCGGATTCAATGAGAATTTTCTCAAGTAAACCTTCGATGTTGATACCTTTTTTGGCTGAAATTTCAGCGCATTGGTATTTACCGCCCCATTCTTCGACCAATATACCGTGATCGGTTAATTGTTGTCTAATTCTATCAGGATTTGCATCCGGTTTGTCAATTTTATTTATTGCAACTACAATTGGTACATTAGCCGCTTTTGAATGGCTTATAGCTTCAATTGTTTGAGGCATCACACTATCGTCAGCCGCAACAACCAATACTACTAAGTCAGTAGCTTGAGCACCACGGGCACGCATAGCTGTAAATGCTTCGTGGCCGGGAGTATCTAAAAATGTTATTGCTTTGCCAGCGGCTGTTTTTACGGTATAAGCACCAATATGCTGAGTAATACCGCCAGCTTCACCGGCAACAACATTTGCTTCACGGATATGATCCAAAAGTGATGTTTTACCGTGGTCAACGTGTCCCATAATTGTAACAATCGGTGATCTTGGTTGCAAATCTTCTTCATCATCTTCATCAACTTCGATAAACTGCAATTGTTTTTCATCAACAAATTCTATTTCATAGCCATAATCGTCGGCAATCAAAATAATTGTATCTTTATCGAGACGTTGATTAATTGAAACCATCAATCCGAGTTCCATACATTTCAATATGATTTCGCTTGGTGTGATATTCATCAAACCGGCCATATCACTTGTTGTAACAAACTCAGTTAGTTTCAAGATAGCGTCTTCTTTTTGCGATTCTTCAAATTCTCTCTGGATTTTCTCGCCTTTTTCTTCTTTACGTTTTTGACGCAATTTAGAGCGGTTTCCTGTTGAGAAAGAAGTATCCATATCAAGCATCGTCTCTCTTACTGCGCGATCAACATCTTCCTTAGTGATCTGCTCACGTATAGATTTTTTCTTTTTCTTGCGCTTTTTATCTTTATCTTTTAATGCATTTTTCTTTGTTTCTTCTTCTATGTCGATAGCCTTAGTTTTTATCTTCGGCTTATATTTCTTATCGCCTGCTAATTCGGGTTTTTCGACAACTTTTAAATATCTATCTGACGAAACAGCAGAAATTATTGGAGTTTCGTTTATATCTATTTCTCTGTGAATCCTTGGTTTGCGATCTTTTCTATCGTATCTGCTGTCAGTTGTCGCTTCACCTGGTTTTACAGCATCACGAATTGGTCTATTCGGATCGCGCGGCGGTCTGTTCGGATCACGAGGTCTATCATTATCCCTTGGAGGTCTGTTAGGATCACGCGGTGGTCTGTTAGGATCACGCGGTGGTCTGTTAGGATCACGTGGTGGTCTGTTAGGATCGCGGGGTCTATCATCTCTCACCGGTCTGTTTGGATCGCGTTGCGGGCTATTTGGATCTCTTGGCGGTCGATTCGGATCGCGTGGTCTATCGTTATCCCTTGGTGGTCTGTTCGGATCACGCGGTCTATCGTTATCCCTTGGCGGCCTATTCGGATCACGCGGTCTATCGTTATCCCTTGGCGGTCTATTCGGATCACGCGGTCTATCGTTATCCCTTGGCGGTCTATTTGGATCGCGTGGTCTATCGTTATCCCTTGGCGGTCTATTTGGATCGCGTGGTCTATCGTTATCCC
>JBAXXL010000073.1:0-12749 GCA_037127915.1 bacterium | reverse complement strand
TCAACTATCAACTATCAACTATCAACTATCAACTATCAACTATCAACTATCAACTATCAACTTAATTGACCTCAGCGAGGTCAAATATTTGTAGAAAATTAATACCGAATTGTTCCTTTCGACTCCTGCGGAGTCGCATTTATTAATTAGTCTATTCCAATATTTAATATGAAAACATGGACAACTAAAAGAGGATACAAAATCACTCGAATCTTATCTGGAATAAGTAAGGTTTTTCTTTTGTCCAATAACGAAATTAACATATTGATTGACACCAGCCCGCAAAGTCAATGGCATTTATTGAACCGAAGATTGAAGAAACTTGACATATCTCATATCGACTTCCTAATCCTTACCCATACTCACTATGACCATTCGACAAATTCAGCAAAAATCAAAGAACATTATGGAGCGAAAATTATCGTTCATTGCGATGAAGCGTCTTACTTAGCTAATGGCGACAACATAATCCCCCAAGGTACTAATTTCTTAAGCAAGCTTATTGTCAAAGCTTTATCTAAACCATTTCAGAAGTCTAAACGATACCCACCTTCCGAATGTGAAATTCAGGTGGAAACATTGTTTGATTTAAAACCTTTTGGGTCAACGCTTATATATTGCACACACCCGGTCATACTCTTGGTTCAATTAGCGTGGTAGTTGATGATGAAATTGCCATAGTGGGCGATGCAATGTTTGGCGTATTTCCTTGGTCGGTCTTCCCTCCTTTCGCAACCGACATCCCGCAAATGGTAGAGAGCTGGGGAAAATTGCTTGATACAAATTGCCAAACGTTTATACCGGCACACGGAACCGCTAACTCTAGAAAATTATTGATGGAAGAATATAATAAAAAAAAACGCTCTCAAATCTGAAAGCGGTTTTTAATTTAAATCAAATTCTGCTGATTAATTAAAATATCAGCAACAAAAGCTTCTTAATAACCTCTTCGGTGATCTCATTCTTTGCTTTTTCAATAAATTCGGCTTTGCGGACTTTCCAATCTAAGCTCTTCACTTGATCGGCAATAATAACTCCTTCGGTGGACTGCTTTTCTGAAATCAACACTTCAAAAGGATAACCTTTGATTTGCGATGTAATTGGACAAACTATTGCTAAGCCTACTTTACGATTATATTCCACCGGCGAAACTACAAAAGCAGGGCGTCGTCCCTTATGTTCTTTGCCTGATTGGGGATTAAAATTTATCCAAATTATATCGCCGCGGTCCGGTGCATAAACTTGCGGACTCATAATTCATTCCCAACTGAATTGCCCGAATCAATTTCATTATGCAAATTGTTTTCATTTACATTTGATAGAAGCTCACGTAGTGATAAACCTTTATCCTTTTTTCTGATTTCCAGCGCGCCATCTATAACATTAATATCAAGCAAACTTCCATCGTGAATACCTACACTTTCGGCTATTATTTTTGGAAGCCGTACACCCAAACTATGCCCCCATTTCTTTACTGCTATTTCCATATTTTATCTGAAATTAATTATACATTGTATAACCTAACGATAAATTCAAAATTATATTTTAAAAAAAGTTCCCAAGCGTGAGCTTAGGAACTTTTAGTTCTATTCATTAACCATTGATAATTAACAATTAACCATTGTTTAGTATTCGTCCGGTAATGCTTTAATTTGTTTATGTGTAAATACCGGTCCGTCTTTACAAACGTAAACGTTACCTACGTTACAACGGCCGCATTTGCCTAATCCACATTTCATTCTATTTTCAAGAGTTGTAATCATATTGTCTTCGGTAAAGCCAAGTTTTTCCAACACAGGGAATGTGTATTTAATCATTATCGGAGGTCCGCAGATGATCGCAACAGTATCCACTCCGCTTGGAGCAACTTTCTCGACTATAGTCGGAACGAATCCAATTTCGCCTTTCCAATCCGGTGTTTCTCCGCCCGGGTCAACTGTTACAACAGTTTTCACATCATTCATTTGCGCCCATTCTTCGAGCTCGCGCTTGTAAACCAAATCACCAACTGACCTTGAACCGTAAATAATTGTAACATCTTTGAATTCTTTTCTCAAATCCAAAACGTTCCAAATTACGCAACGAACAGGAGCTAATCCGATACCACCGGCTATAAAAACTACGTTTTTGCCTTTCATTTCTTCAATTGGGAACCAATTTCCGTAAGGTCCGCGCAATCCCATTGTATCACCCACGTTCAAGCGGTCGAGCGCACTAGTAACTTTACCCGCAACTTTAAACGAACATTCAATCACATCCATACGTGTTGGCGAGGATGCAATACAAAACGTACATTCACCAACACCGAATACTGAATATTCAGCAAACTGGCCTGCTTTGAAACTAAATGATTTTTGTTGTTCCGGATCTTTGAACTTTAATTTAAAAGTCTTAACATCCGCAGTTTCTTGGATAACCTCAATTATTTCTACTAAAATCGGTTTATATATATTTTCAATTGTCTGCATCTTTCACCTATAAAAGCTTTTAATATTTTCTTATTTAAAATTTATCTATTTGTTGCAATACTTCGCTAATATTCATTCCGATTCCGCAACCACGGATACATCTGCCGCACCCTGTACACAAAATTGTTTCAAAGCGGTCAGGATAGTATTTGAATTTATGGAATACTCTTTGACGATAGCGGTCTGATTGGTGTGAACGTGGATTATGTCCCGATGCGTGTTTTGTGAACATGGTGTATTGACAGCAATCCCAGTTCTTAACTCGTCTTCCTGACATATAATCAAAGTTTTCATCGACTATATCGAAGCAATGGCAAGTCGGGCAAACATAAGCACATTGTGCGCAACCCAAACACAAATCTCCCAAACTTTTCCAATATTCATTCTCAAAGTTATGATCTAACCATTCTTTAATGCGAGCAGGATCAAATTTCTTTTGTGGCGCCGCTTTCATTTCTACCGGTTTCGATTTTGCATCGGTAGCCGGTGCGAAGAATTTACTGTTCTCTTTAACAAATTCAGAACCTTTTTCGGTTACTGCTTTTGCTAAAAAAGAACCATCTTCCAAAGGAACCAAAAATATATCCGACCCTTTTTCTGATTCAGGGCTTAAACCAACTGATGTACAAAAGCAATCGTCATCATTATATCCGCATTTTAAACCGATTAAAACAGTATTCTCAACTTTTTTATTGAAAAATTCATCTTTATAATCCCAATTGAAAACTTTGCTCAATATACCGGTCAAGGCAGTATCACAAGGTTTAACTCCAAAAATAATAGTTTTATTGCCCACTCCGGCAGTGTCTATTATTTCAACATCGGTTTGTGTTTTTTTATAAAAAAACAATGTTTCCGATTTTGGAAAGAAAAATTGTTTCGGCGATAAATTACTTGGTTTTGAACTTGGATTCAATTTAATATCTTCACCTTGGGTGATAGATTTAAATGATATACCATCCGAAGACTCAGCCACAACATTCCAATTCTTGTTTAAAAGCTCGGATGCCAGTTGATTTATTTGCTCATTTGTTATTATATATTCATTCATTTATGTGAATCCTTTTGTTACCTAATAAAATTCTCTTTATCATCGAATTTATATGAACCAACCAAAGTAGGTTCATTTATATCCATTCCCGGCTTGAAGCCGAATTCACTCATACCTATCATATTCATTTTCATGTTCAATACTCCAATAGGAATTCCCATTGGGCATACTCTTGAACATTCACCGCATCCGACGCAACGGCCGCTTTGGTGTAAAGCGCGGATAATATTCCACGAGAAGTTACCGCGTGCTGTTGCACTGGTTTCTATCCACTGTGGTGTATTTTCATCCACTATACAACGGTCGCAATAGCACAATGGACATACTTGGCGGCAAGCGTAGCATTTGATACATTTATCAAATTCATTCTGCCAAAAAGCCCATCTTTCTTTTGGAGTCATTGCTTCGATTTTTGCAATTATTTGCATTGCAGTTGGATCCGGTTTTTCGAAATCTTCCAAAGTACCGATCAATTCATCATACAATTTCGGTGTACGAACTTCGCATACAGCACATTTAGGAGCAACGTTTTCTTTCTTCCATTCCATTTCAACATCTTTCACAACGCCATTACAATTAACACCGATGATCAAGACATTTTCGCGCTTAATCTGGCTTTCTTGAATAAGCATTGATAATGCCCGAGCGTCGCAACCTTTAACAACAATACCGATTTTTCCGGCTTCAGGTATGTCTAATCTGTTAATATACACTGACAAATTGTTGACGCAGTGGTGATTAAAAACAAGCTTCTCGGCTTCCGCCGCTGTGTAAGCTATAAATGGATATGTTGCGTTATCACCTTTTGCTGTATAACCGATTATCAAAGATACCTTCCCTGATTCCAGAAGCTCCTTTGCTAATTCAACTAACTGAGCCATATTCTATTCCTGATAATTGTTCTCATAATAATTACTCTATAGGTATCATATTTGATTTATTAATCTTTTCATATTCTTGAAAAGGACCTTCCGCTCTTACGGTTTCGATAACGCCGTTGACAACGTCAACCCATTTCTTACCTTCCGAAGCTGATACCCATGAAAAATGAACTCGTTTTTCGTCTATACCGACGAATTCTAGAAGTTCTTTAAAAAACATCCATCTGCGGCGGGCATGGAAATTACCTGAGTTGTAGTGACAGTCACCTGGATGGCAACCTGAAACTAAAACACCGTCCGCACCGGATTCAAAAGCTTTAATTAAGAATATAGGGTCTATTCTCCCTGTACAAGGAACTCGGATTAATCGCGCATTAGGCAGTTGTTTCAAACGAGAAGTACCTGCCAAATCAGCCCCTGTATAAGTACACCAATTGCACACAAAGGCTACAATTTTCGGTTCAAATCTATTTTCTTCCATAATAATCTATTTTATTATTTATTAATCATTATAAAGTTAGTTTAATTATCTGCAAAAGCAAAAAGTTGAGCGAAGATTTGATCATCGCGGAAGCCTAATAATTGTACAGATTTTGATGGACAAGTTGCGTTACATGTACCGCATCCTTGACATAGTCCTGTATTTACATAAGCTATAGTTTTAATTAGTTCGCCTGCTCTGTTTCTGATTTCTTTTACTTCAATTGCATTATAAGGACATACCTTTTTGCAATACAAACATCCAGCACAAGTTGATTCGTCAACTTTAGCTACGATTGGTTCGCGTTCCAACATATCGGAGCCGAATAGCACTAATGTTTTTGCCGCGGCGGCCGATGCCATAGCAACGCATTCAGGGATATCTTTTGGCGAGTTTGCTGAACCAGCTAAGAAAATACCGCCTGTACTTGTTTCAATTGGGTGAAGCTTTGGATGCAATTCTGCCAAAAATCCGTATTTATCGTAAGGTATGCTTAAGATTTGCGCTAATTTTGGGCTTTCCGGCTGAGCAACCATAGCTGTTGCAAGAACAACCATATCGGCATCTATTTCTACCGGTAAACCGGCTAAAGTATCTTCACCTTTAACAATGTATTTACCATTTTGTTCGTATATACGGGATACTCTACCTCGGATATAATTCACACCATCTTCTTCAATAGCGCGGCGAACGAATTCATCGTAGTTTTTTCCACCTGCACGGATATCCATATAGAATACATAAGCTTCGCCATCGTGAACTTTATGTTTGTAAAGCATTGCGTGTTTAGCAGTGTACATACAGCAGATTTTACTGCAATATGAGAAACCTTTCGATTCGTCACGGGAACCAACACATTGAATAAATACAATTTTTTTCGGTTCTTTACCATCGGATGGTCTTTGCATTTCACCGGCTGTTGGACCCGATGCACTTGCGATGCGTTCGAATTGCAAACCGCTGATAACATCTTTATATTGACCATAACCATATTCGCCATAACCTTGAATAAGGCTATCTTTAGGTTTTTTGTCAATTGTATAAAGTTTGTAACCGGTAGCCACAACGATAGCACCAATTTCTTCAGTGATCATTGTATCTTCTTGTTCAAAATCGATAGCTTCGCGACCGCATACTTTAACGCAAATTTTACATTTTCCTGTTTTATAATAAGTACAAACGGTTCTATCTATTACAGGTAAATTTGGTACTGCTTGAGGAAATGGAACATAAATCGCTGTGCGTGTTGTTAAACCTTCGTCGAACTCACTTTTGGCAGTTTTTTTGTTTGGACATTTCTGAATACACATACCGCAACCATTACACAAGTCTTCTTTGATAGAACGAGCTTTTTTGCGGATGGTTACTTTAAAATTGCCAATGAAGCCTTCAACGTTTTCAACTTCCGAATATGTAAGAAGTTTTATATTCGGATGTTGATATACTTCCACCATACGAGGTGTTAAAATACATTGCGAACAATCCAATGTAGGGAAAGTTTCCGATAGTTGGCTCATGTGGCCACCAATTGAAGGTTCTTTTTCTACTAATGTAACTTGATGGCCTGCATTAGCTATATCCAATGCGGCTTGAATACCCGAAATACCACCACCGATAACCAAAGCACGTTTTGTAACAGGTACTTTAATTGGGAATAACGGTTCATTATATTTTACTTTTTCAACTAATAAGCGCACTAAGTCAACTGCCTTTGCTGTGGCTTCGTCACGATTATCATGAATCCATGAGCAATGTTCGCGTAAGTTTGCAATTTCAACCATATATGGGTTTATTCCCATGGCTGAGCAAACTTTGCGGAATGTCTTTTCGTGCATGTGTGGTGAGCATGAGCCAACAACTACAGCATCCAAACCATTTTCTTCGATTGCTTTTTTTATTAAATTTTGTCCGGGGTCGGAACACATATACTTATAAGCTTCGGCATGAGCTACTCCTGGAAAATGCGAGGCGATTTCAGCTACTTTAAAACAATCAACTGTTTTGCCGATGTTTTCACCGCATTCACATACAAATACTCCTATTTTCATTTCGTGCCTCCAGCGCTAAGTTTTGTCTCAATCAATTTTATCGGATCAATATAGTGCAAATTCAACCCTAATTTATTCATATCTATACCGAATGATATTCCAAGCAACTCAGTTAAATACAAAACTGGAGTTTGTTTAGTGTCAGGATAATCTTTCAATATATTTCTCTGTCTCATGTCTAAATTTGAATGGCACATAGGACATCCTACAACAATTAAATCCGCACCGTGTGCTACTGCATCATCAATAATTTTTTTAGATAATATCTCTACTATACTTTTATGAGGTATCGAATGACCTGCACCGCAACATTCTGTTTTAAAATTCCAATCAACAGTTTCTGCTCCTGTACAAGCAACTATTTCTTCCATCGAAGTCGGTTGCTCTGAATCATCGAAATCTATTAAGCTATTTGGGCGTACAAGTAAACATCCATAATAGCAAGCGATTTTTAAACCCTTTAAATCAACTTTCTTTTTAGCAGTGATTTTGTCTTTTCCAATTGCTTGAAAATACTGAAGCAAATTTACAACTTCCGGAGTTGGAAGCATTTTTTCGCTTATAACTTCTTCAACTTTCGTACGCATCTTTTCGTTGTTTTTCATTTCTATTCCAACTGAAAGTAAGCGGCTATAGCAAGCGGCGCAAGGTGCGAAAATTTGATCATAACCTTGTTGGGAAGCAAGATTCAAATTACGTGCAGGTAACGCTGAAGCTAATAGATGACTTGTTACGTGGGCTGATGAAGCTCCACAACAATTCCAATCTTCTATTTCATTTAACTCTACTTCTAATGCAGACAACACTTCTTTCAGCGATGAACTGAAATCACGTCCTGTACCTGCCATAGAGCATCCGGGATAATAGGCAGTTTTCAAAATTATTTGGCCTCCTTGGTCTTTCTAAATATTTCTTTTACTTTAGCTGAATTTTTTATGATATGAGGGTAGAATCCCATTTTATCTTTCAGTAAAGTCTCTGGTGCAAATCCCATATCTTGCATTAATTGGAATGAAGATAATTTATAGCCGATTAGCATACCGATTTCAAATGATCTACCAAATAGGCGAATCGGTTCTAAAAACGATTTATGGAATTTGTAAACATTTTGCTCCGGAATTTTATTACCATGTTTAATGGCTATTTCACGGAGTGCGTCCATCAATGCCGCCAATTCGTAATTCTTTGGGCAACGTGAAGAACAAGTTAAACATCCTGCACATAACCAAATAGCTTTCGATTCCAACGCCTTGTCGTATAATCCTAATTGCAGGTAACGAACAACTTTGTTTGGTGCCATATCCGAAAATTCTCTTACCGGACATCCGGCAGAGCATTTTCCGCATTGATAACACAAATTTGGGTTTTGACCTGTAATTTCAATTATCTCTTCAAGGATTGGATTTAAATGATGATGATTATCCATATATATTATATACTCTTAGTTTTATAGCGCTTTTTAATTAATGTTTCTATTATACAATTTAAATTAATGTTTTTTCATTCAGTGAATTAAACAACTTCAAAATTAATAAACTTATTTGTAATGCAAAAATTATTTTGAGAAATTTTTATTTATTTAATAAATAATCTATTCCTTTTCTATAATTACTTGCATTTTTCAATTCAATTAATAGACGTTAATATACACCGAATAGTTTACGAAATGCCCATATATCCGGGAGTTTGGCGGTATTGATTGATGGATATTAACAAATAATTTCACCTTACAACAATCCTTTACTTCCATAAACCTTCATCCAAATAAAAATGGCTGGTTCATCTCGATTACGTTCTTGATGACCAGCCATTTTTTTCATTTTTTAACTTTCAAAAAATCGAATATTTATTATTCTAATTTTGGAATAATTTTAATTCTTCTCATTAACAATTGACAATTAAACATCGACCATTATTTAATGTGTTTTTCCGCATGATATGACGACCGAACCAAAGGTCCACTTTCCACATGCTTAAAACCTTTCTCTTTACCTATCATTTCATATTCTTTGAATGTTTCTGGTGTTATGAATTCTTCGAGCGGCAAATGATGGATGGAAGGTTGTAAGTATTGCCCTAATGTTAGCACTTCCACACCAACATTTCGTAAATCGTCCATCACTTCAAAAATTTCTTCACGAGTTTCACCTATTCCAAGCATGATACCAGATTTTGCCCTCGTCCCCGACTTAGCAATTTGCTCGAGTACTTTCAAACTAAGATCGTATTTTGCTTTACTTCTAGTAGTAGCTGTCAAACGCCGAACAGTTTCCAAATTATGGGAAACTATTTCGGCACCAGCGGCTAAAACGGTGTCTATATCGATTGTCTTACCATTGAAATCCGGTATTAAAGCTTCAATAGTAACCGATGGAGTACGCTCTTTGATTGCGCGAATTGTCCTTGCCCAAATATCCGCTCCTCCATCTTCGAGATCATCTCTATCAACAGAAGTAAGAACACAATGTTTAATATGCAATTTTTCAACAGAATCTGCAATGCGCTGAGGTTCATCATTATCGACCGGTAAAGGTTTTCCGGTACTGGTGGCACAGAACTTGCACGAGCGTGTGCAAATATCGCCCAAAATCATAAAAGTGGCTGTGCCGGCATTCCAGCACTCACCTTTGTTTGGGCATTTTCCGCTTGTGCAAATAGTATGTAATTTATTTTCGGCTATCGTTTCGCGCACTTGGATATAGTTATCACCGGATGGTAGAGGACTTTTCATCCAATGCGGCTTACGTTTTATTGGTGTTGTCATTATAATTCATGTTTATTAAAATACAAAATTACGGAATTTTCCGGTCATTTATTATAGAACTCATCGGATGACTGCCAGCCATCGGTGAGTAAATATTTTTGTATTCACTATTTAATGCTAAATGATTCTTTCACGAAACCATCGGCATCAAAAATCTCATGCCTGGAAAAATAATGAGGTTTTTTATTCTTGCCAATATATATTATATAAGGTGTAGATTGTGCAAATATTTTTTTGGGAATGTGAAGCTTCTTTTTAACCTTGGGATCCTCTTTTGTAAAAAATACTTTATGAATATCCGGAGTATATTCATTTTTGTAAGTTTCGAATGTGAGCCTTCTGCTAGGTGTATCTTTTAAGTCTTTAGTCAATAAAATGTAATCGTATTTCCTTAAATTATAGTTATTTGCAAGATAATTATCTAAATCAATAATACAACTATGGCAGATAAGATTATTTGTTATAATTATGATCTTTTCTTTTTTTGATTCCAATAAATTAAATTCATTATCTTTAAAATCCTTGACTATAAGTTCATCTTTTTTTGTGCAAGCAAGCATAATAAAAAGAAAGGATATCAAAACGAGTACTTTTATTTTCATATTTTAAGGCATTTATTAAATAATAGAAAATTGATAAATTCTATTATCAGTTTAAAAAAAATATTTTCTCTGCAATAATGAGTTCACTCATTGTTGCAGAGAAAATTAATGTAAGTCATTTTACCAAGCCAATACTTCGCTATCTGCAGTAAGAGTATCGCTTGAGGAGGCTCTCCACTTTATTCTAATGAAAGTGTGAGGCATAATTTGTTGACCCTCGAGTTTACCCAATGATATTTGTTTATATGCGTAATGTATTGCTTTTACCATATTATCATAGGGGTAGAATATTTTTGTCGAATTATGCTTATTGAGTTTAAGCATTTTAGCATAACCTGGATATTCGTATCGTATAATACAGTGCGTGGTCGTTTCTTTTACCCTTGCAGTACTAAATCCATACGGTCCACAATATTTCTTTGTGATTTTAACCCATCCGCCAAACGAATTGAATAATATGTTACTTTTAAGTTTCTGGTTAGGATTTATATCAATAGGTTTGTTGTTAGTCCAAGAAATTATAATAATTCCAATAACAGCCAAGACCACAAATATTAAAGCCGAAATGAAGAATTTATTTTTAACGATTTTCATTTTTTTCTCAATTATATATACATCCTAAAAAACAACAAGTTAAAAATTATTTTATTCTAAATGATTTTTTCACTGTACCTGAACGATCGTTGTTGAAAATTACTTCAAAAGATTTATAAATAGGTTTATTATCTTTACCAATATAAATCACATAAGGAGTTAATTGTTTAAACAAATTATCAGGAATGTTCAACATCTGCTGAATATTCTCATCTTCACTGCAAAAATATATTTTCTGGACATTCCTTGTAAATTCGTTTTTGTAGTTATCTGCTGTCCAACGCCTGCCCGGGATAGTTTTTGGGTCTTCATATAATATATCATATTCATAGTTTGCTATATTATAATTTTTTGCAATATATTCATCTAAATTTATTACACAATCATGACATACTAGTCCGTTCGAAATTACTATTATCTTTTCTTTCTTTGATTCTAATATATTAACGTCATTACCAGGAATATCTTTAACCAACAGCTCTTCTTTCTCATTACAAGATAACACAGCAATGATTAAAAAAACCAAAATCAAATATTTGATTTTCATATATTAAAACCTGCAATTATATATGAATAACTGAAAGTATATCCTATCTTCTGCAAAATACCTGTTCATTTCATTTTTTACAGCACTAAACTTTTTTCCAAACTGAAGTAAATTCTTCTCATTTGGTGATACAAAAACATAATATGCCTTATTATTAACGAATCTGACTTTTTGGGTACTTCCATTAAAAGCGAAATTACCTTTAGAAAGAGTTGATGATAATTCGGGGTTAGCATCTTTCAGCTGTTTATCAAAAAGTACCCATTTATCATTTTTCTTTTTCCAAATATTGCAATAGCGGACAAAGTCAGCTTTTTCTTTTAAGTTTGGAGTAGTATAAAAAACTAATAAAGTAGAATCATTTGCGAAATTCACGGATACCATTCGGCACCCAACTCCATCATCGGTTTTCCACAAACGTTCACCAATTTCTTGAGCAGAAGGCTGAGTTTTTTGTTTTCTGATATAGTTTAACTCAGTCATATCTACGTTACCCCAGTTCTTTGGTTTATAAAACAGAGTTTGCATTAGCTCCAAATTCGAATTATAAATATTTTGCGAAGGTGATATTGACTGTGAAAATACAATTTCACCTTTCTGAGAGATATCTAACCATTTTAAAGGCGACGTGTAAGAAAATTCATAAGCATCAGAAGTAAGGTCAATGTAGTCCGTAATTTTATTGCTTTTCAAATTGTATTTTGCTATTCTTATTGGAGTTTTACCATCAGAAAAATTATAAGCACGGCAAAGAATCAATTCATTTTCACAAACTTTTAATGTTTGGAATGATTCTTTCATATCTGTCAAACAAGTATTATTAGAATTATATTTATCAATCACTAAAAGATATTGCGTAAATATGGCATAAATTTTATTTTCAGTTACTTCTAAATCATACGGTTCAGAAAAATATTTTAAAGTATCGCTGATTGATTTATTAAGATTGTAAAGCTCAGCTTTCATCTTTTTGGTTTTTTGATTATAAACATTAATTCTCAATCCCTTGTCGGTTAATTGAGGCCTCATAAAAACATCGTCTTTATATAATGCAATCAATAACCAAGTGAATCCGCTTTTAAATTCACAGCCTGTATTTATAACCTTTTCAATCTGAATATACTTTGACAATAAATGACTATTGTCTTCTTTTTTATTACAACTGATTATAGTCAAAAACAATAACCCTAATAAAACCTTTTTTAACATTTAATTATCCGAATTTTTAAAATAAGTACGAATTACAAAACTCATTCGATTTAATTAGGTTCAGTACCCATAGTTTCCCAAACTTTTACATTTGATGTAGCAAA
>JBAXXL010000072.1:0-13268 GCA_037127915.1 bacterium | reverse complement strand
CCGCGGTAAATGGGATGGATATGTTATCGTCAATATCCAACTCATTGGATAGTAGTTCGGCAAAAGTAGCAAAAAAGGAAGCGAACACTCCGGCGAATAGATAAGTTATAGGCAGAGAATAAATGAAGTAGTATGCTATAATAATTGCCAGCGACGAGAAAAAGAATGCCGCGGAACCTTCGATTGATTTATCGTAAATCTTATGGCGTCCCACAGAACGGCCCACAATAGCGGCTAAAATATCGGATATGATTAAAATCGTTAAAGCCGTCATAGCAATGAACTTCGGGAAAGCCGCAACTACTAAAACCGAGGAAATAAATACCCACGAAGCACCATTTAAATGCGGAGAATCAGGTCTTTCGTGCCTCCGTAAAATTTTTCCAAAGAAAAAACTGACCAAATCACCAAACCATTTTACCCGTTTGCTGACAATGTCGCCAACGGTAAAAATCAAAGCTAACGGAATTAAAATCAATAGAGCAGTTGTTTTATCAACAAAGTGATACGCTATAGGAATACTTAATGATAGCAGATGTATAGCTTTACGCGCTAACTCTGCTCTAAAAGTGATTTGTTTGCCACTCGTAGTTTCAGTATTTTCTTTAACAATATTTTTTTCATTCATATTCATAAGGTATTTTTGTATTTAAAGAAAACCTAAATTACGAAAAAACTATGAAAAAGTTGACTATTAAATCGAACGCGAAGATAAATTTATCACTCGAGATTATTAATAAACGTGATGACGGTTATCATAATATTAATACAATTTTTGCTCCGATAAGCCTTTACGACGATATTACTATTGAAGAAAATTCTACCGGATTAAAATATGAAATTTATCCTAAAAATGAATTTCCTATTTATAAAAATCTTTTATATCGCGGGGCAAAACTATTTTTTGAGAATTATAAACCTAAAAATACGAACTTGACTATTACTTTGAATAAAAGAATACCTATTGGAGCCGGTCTCGGTGGTGGTAGTTCCAACGCCGCGTTTATAATTAATGCACTGAATGATTATTATGAAACTAATGTGCCAAAAGCGGATTTGATGGCATTAGGTCGTCAACTCGGCGCCGATGTTCCATTCTTTATTAATCATTCTTGCGCGATTGGTAAAGGAATAGGGGATGACTTGGAATATATCGATGTAAAAATACCATATAAGGTGTTGATAGTTCATCCAAATGTTTTTGTAAGTACTTCGTGGGCTTATCAAGCTTTAAATTTGCTCACAAAAAATGAAGCAAATGATTTGAAAGAATTACTTATGAAATCAATTACTGATAAACAAATATTTTCTCAATACTTTAGAAATGATTTCGAAAAACTGGTATTTAATAAATATCCGGAGATTAATTTCGTCAAGAAAAGGATGTACGAACAAGGCGCATTTTTCTCGATGATGACCGGCAGCGGTTCCACGGTATTTGGACTTTTTGATAATGTTCAAGATTTCGAAAAGGCTTATGAATATTTCTTTTCCTATTTCGAGGATTATTCAACTTTTAAATGCGAATTTTTATAAGGCAATAGAATTTATATGAATATAGTTACAGCGGCGACAGAAGCGGCGGGTATAGCCAAAGCAGGCGGTTTGGCAGATGTTATTTCGGCATTAAATAAAGAATGGGCTAAAGCGGGTCATAATAATATCATTATATTACCAAAATATAGGTATTTAGATTGTCCTGAAGGAAGTTTTAAACCTACAGATATTACGTTAATTGTACCAATGGGAAATTGGACGGAATTTGCGCGTTTGTGGCAGGGTACACTTCCCGAAACTAATATACCGGTTTATTTGATTGAACATAATGTTTACTTCGACAGAAATGGAATTTATGGCGAGTCTAAAGAATATCCCGATAATGACAGAAGATTCATATTCTTTAGCCGCGCTATAATGGAAACTTGCAAGGCTTTGAATTTTAAACCCGATGTGATTCACGCCCACGATTTTCATACCGCTTTTACTATGGCATTTTTAAAAACGCACTACCGCGATGAACCTCTTTTCCAAAAAACAGCCGGTGTCTATACTATCCATAATTTGGCGTATCAAGGGAAATTTGATCCGATGAATTCATTAACTTATGCCGGATATGACAGAGGAGCATTTTACATAGGCTCTTGGTTCGAACAATTTGGTGTTGTTAATGCTATGAAGGTTGGTATAATGTTCGCAGATAAGATAACAACCGTAAGCCCAACGTATTCCAAGGAAATAAGATTAGATTACTATAGCGAAGGGTTAAGAGACGAATTAAATATCAGAGCGGCTGATTTAATAGGAATTCTAAATGGTCCGGATTATGATGTTTGGTCGCCAAAAGCCGATAAATTTATTTATAAAAATTATAGCATTGATACACTTAAAGACAAAACTATTAATAAATTTGAATTGTTAAAGGATTTTGGATTAACTAATCAAGATAATTTGGAAAAACCGCTTTTTGGGATGGTCACAAGATTGACCGAGCAAAAAGGAATAGATTTAATAATAGAAGTTATTGAAAGATTCATCGCTAAAGGTGATTTTCGTCTTGTGCTTTTAGGGTCGGGCGCACATAAATACGAAAGTTTCTTTAACTATATGAATGAAAAATATCCAAAAGATGTTTTAATAAGAATAGGGTACGACAACATGCTATCGCACAGGATTTTTGCCGCATCGGATTACTATTTAATGCCTTCGCGTTATGAACCTTGCGGCTTGACTCAATTGTACTCAATGAAATATGGAACTTTACCAATAGTGCGTATTACAGGCGGTTTAGCTGATACAGTAGAGGAATATTCCGAATCAAATCAGACAGGAACCGGGTTTAGATTTTACAAGTATGAAGGCATAGAATTGGATTATGCCATCGGTAGAGCACTTGAAATTTATCAAAAGGAATATCACTGGAACCGCGCTAGAATGAACAGTATGGAACGAAATTTTACGTCCGAAGAATCAGCAAAAAAATATTTAGAAGTATTTAATTGGGCGCTGGAGGCGAAATAATTTTGTCATCTCGAAAAATAGTCGTATTTTTGAATTCAGTTTTATGGGTCAAGTCCCGTGCGGCTAAGCCAAGCCCAACCCCGTCAGATCCGGAAGGAAGCAGCGGTAAGTTTGTTCTTAGGGTGCCACGGCAAACTTGACCTTTTTTATTTATTTTTTGCTATTTTTGTTTGTCAAATAATTGCTAAATACTATGAAAAAAGAAATAATTATCAATTCTGCCCTAAATGAAGATAGAGTCGCTATAACAGAAGATGGGCGATTAGCAGAATACTTCATCGAATTGCCGGATAAAGAAAGATATATCGGTAATATATATTTAGGCAGAGTAAGCAAAATAGTAACCGGTATCAACGCGGCTTTTGTAAACATAGGCCTGCGTAGCGATGCTTTTCTACATTTTTCGGATGTAGATGAAACGTTGGAAAATCCATTCGACGAAGATGATGGAGTGGATGATGATGAAGATGAAACTCCAGAAAAAAGTTCCCAAACTACATTAGGGAAAAATTCCGCCGATATATACAGCGGAAAATTAAATCCCTACAAAGCACTCAAAAGAATCAAACCAGAGATAAATTTCAAAGGAAAAAGTTTAGCTGTATTCAGTACTAAGAAATCCGGCGATGTTCAGATAAATCTTGCTACCGGGCAATACATTTTAGTCCAAGTTACAAGAGAAGCTTATGCAAATAAAGGCTTAAAAGTAACAACTAAGGTTGCAATTCCGGGAAGATATACAGTCTTACTTCCTTTTGAAAATAATGTGGGGGTTTCAAAAAAAATCGCCGCAAAAAATGAAAAAAGACGTTTAAGGCAATTAGCGAAACACGCGCTACCGGAAGGTTTCGGGTGTATAATCCGTACTGCCGCTACAGGTAAAACCGAAGAAGAACTTCTAAATGATTGGTCTATGATGCTGGAAATATGGCACGATATTCAGCAAAAAGTTGAAATTGCTAATGGACCTAGTTTGGTTTATCAGGATTTCAGTCTTGCCGCAAGTGTCGCACGTGATTTATTCACAGCACAAGTCCAAAGAATTGCCATTGATTCAAAGAAGCTATATAAAGAGATTATCTCTTATATCAGAAGAGTATCTCCGCATTTAGAAAGTAAAATTGAATTTTACTCTGGTAAAAATCCAATATTCGAAGAATTCGGAATCGAAAAAGATTTACAGACAACGTTGAAACAAAGGGTGAATCTGTCGAGCGGCGGTGATGTAATGATAGAGCAAACGGAAGCTATGACTGTTATTGACGTCAATTCGGGCCGTTCCACCGAAGGCGATCAAGAAAAGAATTCTATGCTCACCAATTCCGAAGCTTTGGTCGAAATTGCCAGACAACTGAGATTGCGAGATATAGGCGGTATGATTATAATTGACTTTATTGATATGGGTAGAGAACAAAACCGTAAAAAACTTTATTATGACATGCAGAACGAACTTGCGAGAGATAGAGCAAAAACTGTTGTTTTCCCTGTTACTCAATTAGGATTAATGCAAATTACACGCCAACGAATCAATCAAAATATTCAAGAAAAAATCACAGAAGTTTGCCCAATGTGCAAGGGTACGGGTAGAGTTACTTCCAAATCTGTTTTAATTAATGATATCGAAAGGTGGCTTAGAAATTTTAGACGAAGCTCCAAAGAATTTAGATTAACAATATATGTTCATCCAAATATCGCTAATTATATTACTGAAGGAGCTATATCAATAGTTTCAAAATTAATGTTAAAGTATTTCGTAAAAATTGTAGTTCGTCAAGATACTGCAATTAGAATAGACAAATTTAAAGTATTCTCCATTCGCCAGCAACGGGATATTACAAGCGATTTCTAATGCCTAACAAACGCATCACCATATTGGGTTCTACAGGTTCAATAGGGCGGCAAACATTAGATGTAATCGCCGAAACCCCTGGAAAGTTTACTTTGAATTATTTGACAGCGAATAATTCAGTTGAATTGCTTATTGAGCAAACAAAAAAACATAAGCCTTTCGGCGTAGTAATTTCAGACGAAAAAGCATACAATCAATTTAAAAAAGAAAGTGGGTTCGAAGGCGAAATTTTATTTGGTGAAGAGGGTTTAATAGAAGCCGCTTCATCAAAAGAAAACGATGTACTAGTTTCTTCATTAGTTGGTTTTGCGGGAGTAAAACCCACATTAGCCGCAATAAAAAACAATATCGACATTGCATTGGCAAATAAGGAAACTTTAGTTGCCGCAGGTGAAATCATTACCAAAGCTGTAAACGAATCTCAGGTGGCCTTATTACCTATTGATTCTGAGCATAGCGCGATTTTCCAGTGCTTAGCCGGCGAAGAGATTAATGAAGTTGAAAAAATCATTCTAACAGCTTCCGGTGGTCCCTTTTGGAAAAAACCATCTTCTGAGTTCAAAAATATAAGCCTCGAGGACGCTTTAAAACATCCTAATTGGTCAATGGGTAAGAAAATCACTATCGATTCTGCCACTATGATGAACAAAGGATTTGAGGTTATCGAAGCATTCTGGTTATTTGGTATTACCCAAGAACAGATTGAAGTTCTAATTCATCCCCAAAGTATTGTTCATTCCCTTATACAGTTCAGAGATTCTTCGATTAAAGCTCAGCTAGGTGTTCCCGATATGAGAATGCCAATTTCATACTCACTGAACTTTCCACGAAGATTATCGTATTCATTTAAAAGATTAGACCTCTCTGAATCGTCTTCTCTTGAGTTCTTTAAACCGGATTTAGAAAAGTTTCGTTGCTTAAAGCTTGCTTTTGATGCTTTAAAATATGGCGGCAATATGCCAACTATATTAAATGCGGCAAATGAGATAGCTGTGGCGGCTTTTTTAGATAAAAGGATATCATTTAACGAGATTTCAACAATTATTGAAAAAACGATGGACAATTCTAATATAATTTATCCTGAAACGTTAGATGAGATTATCGAAATTGACAAAAATGCAAGAATTTTTACACAAAGTTTATTAAAATAAAATAGGTATAGATTTAATGGAAGTGTTATCATCAATCTTTTATTTGATTATTGTTCTGGGTATATTAGTATTTGTCCATGAGTTTGGGCATTTTATTGCCGCAAAGCTTTGCGGTATGCGTGCGGAAATTTTTGCGCTTGGTATGGGTATGCGCTTATTAGGATATAATAAGAAAAGCGGATTTTCATTCGGTAAATTGCCCAAAGACTTCGATGGGGAAGGTCATACCGATTATAGAATATGCCTTTTACCAATAGGCGGTTATGTAAAAATCGCAGGTATGGTGGACGAAAGTATGGACACCGAGTTTACCAAAAATGGTGAGATGCAGCCTTATGAATTTAGAGCCAAAAAAACTTGGCAAAAGCTGATTGTTTTATCCGCTGGTGTAATAATGAACGTAATTTTAGCTATTGCTATTTTTACCGGAATTACTTATTCCGTTGGTAATGTAGTTTTAAAAACTACAATTATTGGTGAAGTTGAGAAAAAATCAATAGCCTCGAAAATTGGTTTTCATGAAAATGATAAAGTAATAAGCATTAATAATACTCAAGTTAAAACATGGAATGATATACTTCTTAATCTAACATCAAAAGAATTTGGTAACGATTTAAATATAAAAGTCAATAGAAACGATAAAGATACTGTACTGATAATTCGAAATAAAGCTTTTTTAAAGTTGGTAACGGAAAAGAAATCATTAGGTTTAATGCCTGGTGGAATTCATACAGCCGCCTTGACAGTTAATCAAAACTCACCGGCCTCAAAATCGGGCATACAACCGGGTGATACAATACTAACATTAAATGATGTAAATATATCTACTTTATCTAGTTTACAAAATGCAGTTAAAGCTAACAAAGGTAAAGAAATTGAGATCACATACAAACGTAAAAATTCTGTAATTCAATCAAAAATTCGTCCAAATGAAAGCGGATTGATTGGAATCGGGTTAACTTTTGGTCCAATTTATAAAGAAAAATTCGGATTTTTCCAATCTTTGTCGAAAGGTGTACAAACTTCCTACGAAACAATAACATTGATTTTCAAATCGTTCCGCCAAATAATTAAAGGTACTATAAAAGCAAAGGACTCGTTAGGCGGTCCCATCATGATAGCCGATCAAGCGAATCAAATGGCGAGCCGCGGATTGATGGATTTCCTCAGCTTTATGGCGATGCTGTCGATATCACTGGCTATATTGAATATTCTACCTATACCTGCCCTTGACGGCGGACATATTGTGATCATACTGATCGAAAAAATAATTAGACGTGAATTAGGAGAAAAAACTAAAATTTTAATTCAACAAATTGGATTAGGTTTAATACTTCTTTTAATGGTCTTTACATTTTATAATGACATAGCAAGATTTTTCTAATATTTAAGGAAATAAAACAATGGAATTTAAACCATTAACAAGCAAAAACATAGAAGATTATGAAATCATAGTTAAACGCAGAAGCGAAATTGATTATTCGGCTTATTGTCCGCAAATTAATACCATGGTCGATGGTACTGAGCACGAAGAAGTTGAGCTGAAATTAAAAGCAGAAATACAACAACACATAGATTCTTTATAACTTAAGTAGATAAAGGAAAGATTATGACATTTATGAAGAAGTTTCTTGCATTTTGGTGGGGAAGAATTTCTGCATTCTTACTATTATTTTACATAATTAACCAAGCATTAGGCCTAATAGCAGATCAAATCGGTATTGTAAATGCTGTTTATTATGAACCGGTTTTAGTAATATCCATGATGTTAGCTTCATTAATGATAGAGTCTTGGAGAGCTGAAAGCAGAGCCTCCCTTTTTGGTATCCAATTGGATAACCAATTTTTCAAAAATATTTTTTTAGGGCTGTTTTTAGTTTTAACTTCTTATATAGTTATCATTGCGGCTAGGAAACTCACCGGATCGGTTTTTACAGTCAATCCTGAATTTACGAAAGATTTACTATTTAAAACTATAGCAATATGTCTATTAGTAGCGATTTATGAAGAAATCTTTGCTCGCGGTATCATATTTCAAGCACTAATTGAGAAATTTGGTGTTTACACTTCCTCAATTTTTGTTTCTGTAATATTTGCAACTCTACATTTATTCAATCCAAGTATTTCTGTGATTTCTTTTTTAGTGACATTCTTTGCATCATTAATTTTATGTGCAATGTATATCCAAACTAAATCGCTTTGGTTACCGATTTCATTCCATTTTTTCTGGAACCTTTTGCAGATTTTATTCCTAGATTCTAACGTCAGCGGTATATATTTTGTTAAATACTTACTTATTTCAAAACAAGAGAACTTGCTTGAGAAATGGGGTTTCGGTGGTGTGTATGGTATCGAAGGCGGACTTATAGTTCTGATTTTAGAGATTTTGATATTTATTTTTGTTCTAAAAGTTCCGAAAACCAAACCGGAAATTAATGCACTACTTTTTAAAAGAAGTATAGCTGAGTCAAAATTACGTGAGAAAAAAGCAAAATGAAAAAGTTAATTCTTTCCATCGGTCTGCTTATATGTTTCTATTCCTCCGCCCAATCGCAATGGGCAATTATGACACAAGATGCAGACAGTTTAGTTCAACGCGGCAAAACGTATATATATAATTGTCAATTCGATCAAGCAGAAGTGTGTTTCAAGAAAGTTATTGATATGAATCCAAATCATCCGGTAGGATATTTCTTAGATGCAATGGTGTATTACTGGAAATTAACATTATATCAATTTACTAATTATTATGATAAACCATTTTTGGATCGTGTAGATAAGACAGTTAAGGTTTGTGATAAAATGCTGGATGATAATCCTAATGATATTACTGCTTTATTTTTTAAAGGCGGTATATTGGGTTATCGCGGTAGATTTTATGGAGAGAATCAAAAGTGGTTGCAATCCGGAAGAGATGGTTTCACGGCTTATAAAATTTTGCTTAAGTGTGTCGAAATTGCTCCGGATAATTATGATATCATGCTCGGGACGGGATTGTTTAATTATTTTACTGTAGCAATACCTGCGAAATATCCTGCAACAAAGACCATTTTATCTTTTTTACCAAAAGGTGATAAAGAATTAGGTATTTTACAACTCGAAGCGTGTAGTAAAAATGCCCGCTATGCTGGTGTCGAAGCCGATGTAGCACTTATGCAATTGTATTTTTCATTCGATCCGGATGCAAGCAAAGCTTATGACGTGGCAAACAGTTTATTTAGCAGATTTCCAAACAATCCATATTTTCATCGATATTTAGCAAGATGTTACATTAAACTGGGTGATTGGAAAAATATGGAAGCCTCATGGCGGGACATTCTAATAAAACACATGAATAAAAAGCCCGGTTATGATAACCAAACAGCTCGCGAAGCATTATTTGATATAGGTTGGGCTTTAATGCGCCGTCAGGAGTATGGTTCAGCCGAAAAGTATATGAGGAAATGTCTTGAAGCAAGTGATATAGTTGATAAAGATGAAGAAACCGCTTGGCGTATTGAAGCTCAAATAAAGTTGGGGATGATATTAGATGCGCAAAATAAAAGAGATCAAGCGATTCGCATATATAATAAAGTATTGAAGATGAAAGATTATGAGCAATCTCGCAAAAGAGCTAAAATATATTTGGCAAAACCTTATAAAGGTTAATTATGCAAATACTTAACGTGAAAGAATTGTCTATCGAAGGTGTTTTCGTCATTCAATGCAAAAGAACATTTGATGAACGTGGGTATTTTGGTGAGGTATTTAGAAAATCTGATTTCGAAAACGAACTTTTGCCGGAAACAATCCGAAAATCACATTTTTTGCAGATAAATGAATCGTTTTCTTTTAAAAATACATTCCGCGGTCTGCATTTTCAATCGAATCCTCCACAAGCAAAGTGTGTTCGTTGTATTGATGGTCATCTTATTGATTTAGCTTTGGACATCCGTAGTGAATCCAAAACGTATGGTAAAATTCTTGCTTATGAAATCATAAGCACTCCCGAAGATGAATTTTTTGAGTGGATTTGGTTGCCGCACGGAATAGCTCATGGAACATTGCTTTTAGAGAATTCTAAATTAGAGTATTTATGTACTTCCGAATGGAACCCTGAGACTAATTATGAAGTTTCCATCTATTCCGCGGATATTGATTGGTCATTTTGTGAAGAGAAAATATTATCCAGAATTCAAACTGCGATTAATAATCCAGATTTAAAAATCAGTCCAAAAGATAAATCAGCTAAAACATTTAATATTAGGAAATAATAATGAATATTATTCAGAGATATAAATTAAAACGTAAACAAAATTTTTTCGATATGACACCCGTTAGAAATTACGAACATGAGATTAATGATAAAGGTATAGTTGTGGTATTAATACCTCGTTTCGATAATCATTTTGTAGGTAAATGGTTAAATAAAATATCTTCAAAAAAGGAAATTAGAACTGATTTAGATGAATCCGGTTCAAAAGTATGGCTTTTAATTGATGGTAAAAGAACTGTTTATGATATATTTAAAGTTATCAAAAGCGAAGGTATTTTAGATTTGGAACAAGCGCAGGAAAGAATAGTAACCTACTTACGGATGCTATATAATAACGGATTAATAGAATTCAAAGAATTTAAAAAAGGAAAAAATAATTAAAATTGATTCTTTGATTATTATAATTCCAAAAATAATTATTAAGTTGCATTGTTGTTAATGCAACTTTTTTTTATTATTATGGGAAAAACATGAAAAGAGTAATATACTTTTTTATTATGCTATTATTATCATCAAACATAGCACATACTGCTGATAAACGCATTCTTGTAGAACAATTCACAAGCGCTGGAACGGGATACTGTGTTGACGGTACTTATATACTGGACGAATTAATAAAAAAATATCCCGATAAAGTAATTGTTGTTAATCATCATATAAACGATGGTATGTCCACAGAACAAAGTCAAACACTCTATAACGTTTTTGGTGCATCCAGCTTACCAACTGCGGCTCTGAATAGACTTGATTTCACAGGTAAGGTAGCGAATGGAGAAAATCCTTATTTGATTGATAGAACCTTGTGGCTCAGCAATGTTCAAGAACTTTTAAAAGAAACTCCCGCAGCGGAAGTTTTGTGTTCGTGGTATTACGATGAAATAGCAAACAAGATAAAGGTCTTCGTAATATCTTCATTAGTGAAGAATTTATCATATCAACAATCATTAAATGCCGTTGTTATTGAAAATAATGTTGTTGGATCGGGTGCGGGTTTTGACCAAAAAAATAGTTATGCAGGCTTAAAGGGATATGAAAAACATCCTTATTACAACAAACCTGCGACTATAGTAGGTTTCCAGCATAATTCAGTGGAACGTTTAACAGTCGCTGGACTTTGGGGTGACAAGTTGAATATTAAAAAAACAGGATTTACCGGAGAATCTTATCAATGGAGTTTCGTAATTGATGTTCCAAAAACGCCTTCCGGAAATCCTGTTAATATGAATAATGTTGATATTATTGGTTATTCCTCTATTAATGAAACTAATAAATACGATATATTGAACTGCGCAAAGGGAATAAAAGAAATACCTAAAACAACTTTTTTATATTCAACAAATGGGACAACGCATTATGTTAATGATAAAGTAACTATAAATATGAAAATTGATAACCAATCCGACATTGATAATAACTATGATGTAGTAATAGAGACCCAGGGATATGGTGCAAAAAATTGGTTAGTCAATGTTGAAAAAAGTAACTTTGCTATAAATTCCGGTCAATCCGCTAGTTTTAATATCGATATAACTCCAAAAAGCCAAGGAATGAAAAAAATCAGAGTTGTTTTGAAAGATAAAGACAATAACACATTTTATTCATTTACAGATATTAGCGTTTATAATACTGAAACGGAAAAGTTGGCAATTTTAAATTTGTCCGATAATATGTATAAAAACCTAAATGAATTAGACAATGCTAACATTAATGATTTTATTTGGTTGATGAGCGATGATTATTCAACCTTCGGTACTAATTTTCCCAATTCTAAATTGATACTGATGGATAACTCCGATTTTAATTCCTTATCAGTTGTATCACCTACACTTTTTAATGATATTACGAGTACTGGAAAAAAACTATTCATAATTGGAAATAAAATAGGAGCAAATTCTAAATCGATTCCTAAGTTATTATCTTTTTGGTCAGGTTTAGGATTCAAGTATAATGAACAATACACTAAATTTGATGAATTGGTGAATAATACTCTTAGTATAAAAGGTTATAAAGGCGATCCTATTAGCGATGGATCACAAATGACTCTGATTCCCTCAGAAACTAGTAAAGAATATTCTACTTACGGAATTACAGATTTTAATAAAGTTAGACCTGTTTACTCGATTTCAAAAGACCCGAATTCTATCATTTCGTTTCGTACTCTTCTAAATAATCAAAGGGTTTTATTTTCAGCATTTAATTTCTTTAATATACAAGATGAAGACCAACGATTTGAATACATTAATAAATCTATTGATTGGTTAATGGATGGGTTAGGAGAGGACCAACCTCATTTGTCTATATTAACCAAAAATCTGAATTTTAATTTAGTGGAATTAGGCAAATCCGATACAATGGGTATTGCTATCAAAAATAATGGAAACAAGTCTTTGCAATTAACTTCCCAAACTCTGGTTAGTGAGACTTCAGAATATGTTGTTGTTCAGCCATTGGTCAATAAATCCGTCAATCCCGGCGATTCTATTATTTATCAAATACGTTTTACACCAATTAGTAAGAATCAATCCATAGGTTATTTCTTTTTAAAAGCTAATGATCCTTATAGAGATTCTATAGCAGTTACTTTTAGCGGTAAAGGGCGTACATCTGTCGAAGATGACCTGCAGGTTCACAGTACGATTTCAATCTCTCCAAATCCTGTTACTCAATCAGCTCAAATAACTGTTTTTTTTGAAAACAATATGCAGAACGTTATAGTGAATTTGATTGATATACAAGGCCGTCCAATTAAGCAAATTTCCAATGGCGATTTTCTGAAAGGGAATTACAAATTTAATTTATCGACTGATGATTTGAACTCAGGTTCATATTTTATTCAAATGACAAATGATGTAAGTACATTGAGCCAACCAATAATTATAAATAAATAAATGCTTGATTATTTTGGTTTTTTTTTTGATGGGCTCCACTTTCCGAAAGTGGAGTCCATCTTTGCGTATTCTGAACGATGATTCATGGGTTTTAAGGATTTTTGGGA
>JBAXXL010000071.1:0-13453 GCA_037127915.1 bacterium | reverse complement strand
ACTTACAATAAAAAGTGGAACTGAGCAATATAGCTATAAATTTCTTGTAGAGTAAATGAAATGAGAAATAAATTTGCCACTAAGTGGCAGAATCTCAATAACCGCGGGTGAAACCCGTGGAAAGAACCAAGGTGGAAACCAGCCCCAAAGGGGTTGAATAACTGAGAAATTATAAACGACCTCTTCAGAGGTCAAATGTGTGTAGAATGCGGTGAAACTATTATTTATCCGACTCCGGCTGGAGTCGAATGTCAAAAAGACATCTCATTTTCTACAAATATTCAAACCCGCAGGGTTTGGAATTTATTTCACCCTATTAATATTCCGCAACTACGTTGCTCAAATTGCAATCGAACCTCGATTTCTATTGATATAGCACAGCTACGCTGTTCAATCACATAATGATGCCAAATTAATAGAAAATATGAAGATGTTATTTAGGCTTATCCCTTTTTTTTGCTGATTTGTTTTAGATATGCTTTTTTAACGGGGGTGTCCATCATTAGCCTCAATTTCTTCTCTTCCTGCTTATCGTGAATGAATTTCACAATTTCTGCTGAAAATAATATGATGAGTGAGGAATAATACAACCATGCCGCCATAGCCGCCAAAATAGCTACACCGCCATAAAACCGGCCATAGTTTGAAAAATATGTAATGTAGTAACCGAATATCCTACGTCCCAATTCGATAGCGACAGCACTTAAAAGTGAACTCCTGAATTTGATATATGCAGGTAATTTTTGATTCGGTATCAAGCCATATATTACATAAAAAACAATAAATGAAGAAGATAGCGATACGATTAATATAAACGAATTGGAAATAAAATAATGCAGGTACTTAGGAACTAATTTTTCGAAGAATGAATATACAAAAGAATAAAGAGGGAAAGCGTAGGTATAGAGAAAAATTACGACCGTAAGTATAAATGTCAGGAATATATCTTTTAATCTATAAATTAAAAAATAATGCTTTGCTTTCATTTCGAAAATTACGTTCAGGGCAATTCTAATCGAACTGATTAACAATGAAGCAACCCAAAAAAGCAATCCTATACCGATAATACCCAAGAGGGAAATATGGTCGCTTATAGAATTGGCTTCTTTAATTAGCTGACCAAGGAGTTCCTTCACAGCCGGTGTTGGAGGAAGGAACTCACTGAATAAATTTTCCAAAAATGGATTAATGTTTTTAACCCCGAAAACGAGGTCAATAACATAAAGAATTACCAAAGCTAATGGTAAAGCATAAATCAATAGGTTAAAAGCAATACCCGAAGCAATCATGTAAACATGGTGTTTATCTAATCTATCCGATAATTCGGCAATCCAAGCATAGCCCTGATAGATTTTACCTTGTTTATGGTTGAAATCGTTAATATGTTTTTTTAAACTTATTATATACTTACCTAATTATGGTGAATATACGGGATAAGCGTAAGGATGCTAATTTATCGAATAAGTGCACGAATTTAATACCCGGATCCCATGACCAATAAACGAATAAAGGCGTACCAACTACGTTATCATAAGGTATAAATCCCCAAAAACGGCTATCGGAACTGTGGTCACGGTTGTCGCCCATACCCCAGCAATAATCGCGTTCTACGACATATTGTTTGGTTGCTTTATTATCTATGTATATGTTCATTCCGTCAGTAGCCACGTCGTGACCTTCACGCATAATAAATACGCGCCATTCCATTATATTCGCCGCTGTAAGTTTAATAATATCGCCTTCTTTTGGAATGCGGATAGGACCGTAGTTATCCTTTGTCCAAAGGTTTCCGCCCGGGAATGAAGCATATAATTCCGGTATTGCAATATCATATTTTCCATGCTTTGGCAATGAAAATTCTTTTCTATTAACATAAACTCTTTTGTTAATTACTTGGAGTGTGTCACCGGCCGAGGCAATACAGCGTTTGAGATAATATTCAAATTTTGAAGGTTTCACTTCATTTTGCTCACCCGGGAAAATAAATACTATCACATCGCCTTGTTTAGGATCTTTAAACCCAGGGAATTTGTAAAATGGGAGAGGTTGGTTGATAAATGGAATTATTTGCGGCGTCGAAGGTCCGTAGATTAATTTATTCACAAATAGGAAATCTCCAGGCATAACGGTATCTTCCATAGAGCCTGTTGGAACGACGAACGATGCCAAAATGGCTCCGTTAATAAACATTACAACAATTATTGCCCATAGTAAAGTTTTACCCCAAGAAACTAATTCTTGAGCGAAAGTAAGCTTTACTTTTGGTTTTTTCTTTGGTTTAAAAACATTTTTAGACCAGTTTTTTATATCAAATTTCTGCATAACAAATATCTTGATTAATTTACAAAAATCGTATCTTTTCTATCAGGACTTACTGAAATTATGGAAACCTTAACTTTTACATAATTTTCAATAAATTTGACGTATTCTTGAGCTTCGATTGGTAATTCGTCGAAGTCGGTGAAATTCTTTAATTCAGTTTTCCATCCCTTCATAGTAACGTATTCGCAGTTTAGTTTTTCTAAGATATGCAAATCCGTCGGGAATGATTTTAATGTATCGTCTTGGAATTTGTATGAAGTACAAATCTTGATTTCGTCCATTTTGTCCAAAACGTCCAGTTTTGTTAAAGCTATTTCCTTTATACCGTTAATCATAACGGAATATTTAAGAGCAACCAAATCCAACCAACCGCAACGGCGTGGTCTTCCGGTTGTTGAGCCGAATTCGTGTCCTTCTTTTCTAAGGAATTCACCGGTCTCATTGAGTAGTTCGGTTGGGAAAGGACCGTTACCGACTCGTGTACAGTAAGCTTTAACAATACCGATAATATCGTCAATTTTAGTAGGAGCAATGCCTAATCCTGTGCATGCGCCGCCGGCAGTAGGATTAGAACTTGTAACAAAAGGATATGTTCCGTGGTCAATATCGAGCAATGCACCCTGAGCGCCTTCGATCAATATATTTTTGCCTTCGTCAATAAGTTCGTTAATGAATAATGTTGTATCGGCTATAAACGGGGTTAAAAATTCAGCATATTCTTTGAATTTTGAAATAACTTGCTCGGCATTTAACTCATCAACACCGTAGATAAATTTGAAAACTTTATTTTCAGCGATTATATTATTACGCAATTTTTCGCTTAGAACTTCAAAGTTAAGAAAATCTACCATTCTGATACCGCAACGTTTAATCTTATGCTGGTATGCCGGTCCAATACCGCGGCCTGTTGTTCCGATTGCCATTTGAGAAGTTTCATTTTCACGCGCTTTATCGAGTAATTTATGATAAGGAGTGATTACATGTGCTTTTTTACTTATAAATAGGCGGTTTTCGACGGAAATACCGACTTTTTTAAGCATATTCACTTCTTCAATGAACGCTTCGGGGTCAAAAACGACACCATTTCCAATAATACAAATTGTATTCGGGAAAAATACACCAGAAGGAACAAGATGTAATACGTGTTCTTTGCCGTCAAAAACGATAGTATGACCTGCATTTGCACCGCCTTGATAACGGGCAACAACCTGAATGTCGTTACTTAGCAAATCAACAACTTTTCCTTTACCTTCATCGCCCCATTGGGCACCAACTATTAATTTTACACTCATTACTATTCAAATTTACTAAAATATAAACTTAAAATTACGATATTTTTACATTATAAAAAAATTCTCTTTTCAAATACTTAACGAAGATTATCAACATTTGTTACATATTGAAAATCATTATATGACTTTAAGAAAATACCGTAAAAATTGCGGAAAATTTAGTAATTTGGAAATATATTTAAAATGAAATTCGAAATAAATGAAAATAAAAACAATACTATTTTGCATAATACTAATGATTGTTGCTCCGGTGTGCCATTCTCAAAGTTATTTTGAAAATGAACTCTTCGGAATTCATCCTAAAATCGGCTATAATTATAGCTTTTTTAACGGTGATTTCAAAGAATTTGAGAATACCAGCACTTGCGGAACATTTGGCAATGGGTCGGGTAAAGGTATTTTTGGAGGTTTCTTTATCGAGAAAAATTTCAAAAAAAGTTTTTTTGCAGAGTTAGGTATTGTATATATTAATCGTTCAGGAAAGATAAAAAGTGATACGAATTTCCCAATTAGAAATCGAATAACAGGCTTTGTTGAAACCGTATATACTGATAATATAATTGAAGCGAATTTGGGTTATATTGAAATTCAACAGCAAATATCTTATATACTATCTAATGATTTCGTGGGAGGTCCGTTAAAAGTAAATTTGGGTGTGCGTGGTATAATCCCCGTGACAGCCGATTATAAATATTATGAGCAGATGGTATCGCCCGATAATGCAGTATTTATAAACGAAAATGGCAAAAGCAGCCAACGTCGCGACATAGCAAGCGGTAAGATTTTGAGCATTACAAAATTAGGTTTGGGAATAAATGCCGGAATAGAAAATTACTTAAAAGCCGGAGCAAACACTTATTTCACTCAGCATCTTCAATTGGATTACAATTTGTCTTCGATAATTAACGACGGAAAATGGAATGTTTTTGCGGTCAGGTTAGGTTTAGGATTCAGATTTGGGATTAAACCGCACGTTCAAGCTCCGAAAGCCGCACCAAAACCAATATTGGAACCACCGGTTGGCGAACCGCGAATGGCAGATCCCGCTGTTGCTGAACTCCAAAAGCCAAATAAAAATATTGATTTCGAAATAATAAACCCAGAAATAAACTTGGCTATAATCGATAAGAATCTAAAACAATATTATGGGAACGAACTACTCGCAACAATTCCGATTGTAAATGCAGTATTCTTTGAACAAAATTCAGCCGAAATACCAAGCTTATATAAATACGATATGTCAGATGTAAACTTTTTCAAAATTAACGCTTTAGACGCTCACGAATATTTGTTTCCTCGTATTGCGGCTATATTAATGAATAATCCAAAAGCAAAAATTGAACTAATAGGCGCAACAAGTGGTGAAACTGATGAACCGGAAGGGAAAAAATTAGCATTGCAAAGAGCGGAAAATGTGGCTCAAGCAATAATTAAATGCGGTATTGCTGAAAAGAGAATTAGTATCAAATCTGAGGAATTTCCTGCCGTTCTTTCAAATCAGGACTTTGCCGAAGGCAGAATCGAAAACAGACGTGTTGATATTATACTTTCAAATGCTCCGCTTCAGGAATATGTGAACTTCCAGAATTTTGCTGAAATCCGTGGCGATGTTAAATTACAGATTGAGAATAAAGGTTTAATGCCTGGGGAACAAATAATAATAAAGTCCGAGATTTTGAACAATCCGTTGAATGTCAGGGTTACCGATTTGGAAAACCACAATGAATTTTCTATTCCGCTGAAAATACCCTATGACGAAAATAAAACAATTTATAATTATATATTTTCAGCATCGGCAAAGAATGCTCAAGATTCTGTTTCGTTTGGTTTCGATAGGGACAAATTAGAAAAAGAATTAATCAATCAAGATTTGAGTAGTTTTAAAGCTATACTCAGATTTGATTATAACAGCAGTGAACTTAGCATTGACAACAAAGGTTTACTAAAGCAATTAGCGGAAAAATTGCCTTCGGACTTAGTAATTAATATTTTGGGAAGTGCCGATGCATTAGGAACCCAAGCACGAAATGAACAATTAATTTCGGAGCGCGCAGCTGTAACAAGAGAATTTATTGAGAGCATTAATAAAGGAAAATTTAAATATCGTACAGGTATAAATAAAGAAAAATTCCCTGAAGCGTCGCCTCAAGGAAGATTTTTAAATAGGTCAATTATTATTACAGTGACCAAGCAGTAGCGCATAGGGGAATCGAACCCCTGTTACCGGCGTGAGAGGCCAGCGTCCTAACCGCTAGACGAATGCGCCATATTTTACATTTTTTACGAAAACAAATTTACAAAATATATACGAGTTAAAAAAACATTATGATTACATTCATTACTTGCATTCTAGTTTTAATATTAGGCTATATCGTTTATGGAAAAATAGTTGATAAACAATTCGGTATGGATCCTAATAGACCAACTCCTGTCAAAACAATGGCAGATGGAGTTGATTATGTTGAAATGCCTTTATGGCGGATTTTTCTTATCCAACTTTTGAATATTGCGGGCTTGGGACCGATTTTTGGAGCAATATTAGGTGCTATGTACGGACCAATAGCGTATCTTTGGATAGTGTTAGGTTCTATCTTTATGGGAGGTGTCCACGATTATTTCTCCGGTATGATGTCTTTAAGGCACAAAGGAATGACAATTCCCGAATTTACTGGTGAGTACATGGGACCTGTATTCAAAAATATAATGCGGGTTATTACATTCTTCTGTCTAATATTGGTAGGTGCCGCTTTTGTCAATGGACCTGCGGGTTTATTAACAACATTGGCTAACAACGCAATAGATTATAGGATTTGGGTTGGGATAATATGTATATATTATGCGTTAGCAACTCTACTCCCAATTGATGTTATTATTGGAAAAATTTATCCGTTTTTTGGGTTTGTTTTAGTTTTTATGGTAGTTTGTTTGACAGGATATATGCTGTTCTCGGGTATGCCGATGCAAGAATTCAATATGTCAGCGTTCCAAAACCATCATTCAAATCAATCTGAAAATATGCTATATCCTATGATATTTATTATTGTTTCCTGCGGGGCTATTTCGGGCTTCCACTCGACTCAATCGCCGCTCATGTCGCGTTGTATGACAAATGAAAATCAAGGTAGGAAGGTATTTTTTGGAGCCATGATTGCAGAGGGTATCATCGCTTTAATTTGGGCTACAGCCGCAATTAATTATTTTGGCGGACCGGAAAAGCTCAACGCTATTACATCAATGCCAAATCATAATCCTGCTTGGGTTGTAAATGAAATCTGTAACTCTTGGCTAGGAAAACTTGGAGCCGTTGTTGCTATTATGGGTGTTATAGCATTGCCGATAACAACAGGCGATACTGCTTTCCGCAGTGCGAGATTGCTGATTGCCGACATATTTCACGTGGACCAAAAGAAGATGTCAAAGCGTTTGTTAGTTGCAGGTCCGATTTTGATTGGCGGATTTTATCTGTCACAAATCGATTTTACAATAATATGGAAGTATTTCGGAGTAATTAACCAGTTATTAGCAGTAATTATTCTATGGACAAGTGCAGTATTTTTGGTTAGAATCAAAAAGAATCATATAATAGTATCTATTCCGGCTACTTTGCTTTCGGGAATTGTAGCAACGTATTTCCTAATTGCCCCAAACAAACTAGGCGGCTTGGGTATAGATGCTAATTTCTCTTATATCGGTGGTGCTGTAATAGGTATCGCTACATTAATTATATTTTTAATTTCTATGAAACGACAAAACAAAAATGTTGAAACTGAACTTACAATTTAAATTTTTCGGATTAATTATACTATTTATGATGTTCACTACTCAAACAGAAGCGCAAATAGAACATTCATACATAGACACAGTATATTCTTTTACACCGGGGACAGGCCAAAATTTTGGTCAATCCCCGGAATTTTTTCCTATGAATATATTCGGTGCCCCTGCAAAAGAAGCTTCGGAATATATTCCTGCATCAGCAGAAAGCGATGTATTATCACTAGGTATTGACGGTGAAATTATCATCGGTGTGAAAAATATGGTAATCTATGACGGCGAAGGTGATGATTTTATCATTTACGAAAATGCCTTTAAAAACCAAGCTACCAAAAAGATATTCGCAGAACCGGCGACTGTTGCCGTTAGCGAAGATGGGTTAAACTATATCGAATTTCCACACGATGATTGGACTTTGGAGGGGTGCGCCGGAAAAACCCCAACCAACGGCTCTCGTGACCCCTTTACTCAGGATAGTTCAGGTGGTGACGGTTTCGATATCGGTAAGCTTGGATTGGAGAAAATAAGATATATCAAGATTACAGATATTTCGATGGTAGTCACAAAAGATGAAAATCATCCGTACTACTTTATTGAAGCGATGGTTACAGGTTTTGATTTGGATGCAGTAGCTTGCAAGTACGTTTATGAAGCTGATCCGGCTTTAGTTCAAGATAATGTAGATTATATTAGTACTTATCCCAATAGAATATCAATAAATTCGGAATTCGATTTCGAAATGCAGATATTCGATATTCAGGGTTTACTTATAGAGCAAATCAAAAATAGGGGAGAGTATTACTACTCAACAAATGATTTGGTGCCGGGAGTGTATGTGATTAAATTTGTGAGTGGAAATAAAACTTCTACAAAACTTTATTTAAAATACTAATAATATAAATATGGATTTTGATATAGTTGTAATTGGTGCAGGAGCTGTCGGGCTGGCAATAGCACGTCAGTTGTCCGTAAATCAATCTGTTGTTGTTTTGGAAAGGAATACGTCTTTCGGTATGGAGACAAGCAGTCGGAGCAGTGAGGTGATTCACGCGGGCATTTATTACCCGGCGGATTCAATCAAATCCAAACTCTGCGTTCGCGGAAATCAATTGATTTACAAATACTGTCAAGATAAGAATATTCCATACAGAAAGTCCGGCAAATATATAATAGCTGTTGATGAAAATGAAAGCGAAAGATTAGACGCGCTTTACCGTAAAGCAAAAAACAATCAAGTTGATGGAATTAGTTATGCCGATATCGATGAATTAAAGACTCAAGAGCCGAATATCAAATTTCAGAGAGCACTATTTTCCAAAAGCACGGGTATAATTGATTCACATAGCTTTATGTACGCGCTGACTGCCGATATAATCAACAACAAAGCCGATATTATATACAACCACAGCGTTAAGATAATCGAAAAAATAGACGGTGGTTTTAATGTAAAAGTAGAAACCCAAGATAACCTTACATTTGACATTACATCAAAATACGTCATCAATTCCGGTGGATTGAATTCGGATTTAATCGCTGAATCGGCAGGTATTGATATTGATAAAGCCGGATACAGGATTTTTTATTCAAAGGGGCATTACTTTAAATTAAACAACAGCTCAAAGTATCACTTCAATCATCTTATTTATCCAATTCCACTGCTCGATAGCAGTTGTTTGGGAATACATCTGACATTGGATTTGAATGGTGCTTACCGCTATGGTCCCGATGTGCTGGATTTGAAAGAAAGGACGAAAAGCTACGATGTTCCTGAAGTATTACATTCTGCTTTTTATGAAGCTATAAAACTATATCTACCGGATTTGGAATATGACGACATTTCACCCGATTATGCAGGATTACGCCCGCGCTTAGTGAACGCCGGAAGCCTTGATAAGGATTTTATCATTCACGAGGAAAGCGACAAAAATCTCGCGGGATTAATAAACCTAATCGGTATCGAATCACCCGGATTAACCGCTTCGCTGGCAATTGCGGAGTACGTTGAAATTATGATCAATGAAAAGAAGAATTCACCACAAAGACGCGAAGACGCAAAGATTTTTTTGTCATTCCGGCCTCCGAGCCGGAATCCCCCTGATAAATAGATAGTTGCGTCATCCTTTTTGTCAGAATTAAGATTAAAGGATTTGAGGATTATAGGATTCGGTCATTAATAAAGAATCTAAGAATCCGGAAATAAAAAAAAGGGCTCAAAATTATGAACCCTTTGAAAATTTAAATTTAACCTTCGGAAGGTTACTATGTTATTTTTAATTAATTATGTTTATTTTTCGAATAATTTGTAAATCGCCCATAGAAATTCGGATATAGAATATTCCAGCTTGCAAATTATTGACGCTTAATTCGATTTTCATTTTATCGGTTAATATACCGTCGTATAGGTTCATTGCTTTGTTTCCCAACAAATCGAAAAGTTCAATTTTGCCGATTGCATCGCTTGGGATGTTAATTTGAATGTATGCTTTGCTGTTAGCATGAATAGGGTTCGGGTAAACTGAAGCCGATAATAGGCTTTCGTCTTCAACGTAATTGTAGCTAAGCTCTGCTGTGTCGGATTGCATAAGCACGAAATTCTGATCTAAATAAGCTCTTTCAGGTTTGAAAGATAATACAAATGAAGTATCCTGTGTTCTCGATTTATTTACAAAAGTAACGGTGTCAATTTGGTCACCGGCTTTGAATATCAAGCGTTGTGGCGTCCAAAACACATCGCAAATGTTTTCACCCACTTGCGTTTGCTGAAGTTTCATATCGGCAATGTAATTGCCGTTTTGCTGATTGCGTACTTCGCCGGATAATTTTATAATAGGGTGGCCTGCATGAATAACATATTGGCTGAACAAACTATCGACAGGAATAGGGAAAGGAGTGTTTACTTCCTTTAGAGTTTCAGCAAAATCCTTTGTTTCAAGCGTACTATATTTGTATTTATCGAGCATACCGCGCAAAATGCTTAAAAAGTTTTCACCGCCATACCACTGATATAATTGATTATAAACCCAAGCCCCTTTTTTGTAAGCTATTTCGTAGTAATCACCAACCCATTCATCCTTAGGAATATAATACATTGGTGTTGTAAAATGTCCTCTATCAATGTATTCTCGTTTAAAATTCTGCATATTTTGGTCATATCCCGCGGTACCATAGTAATATTCCCAAAGGAATGATTCTGCCCAAGAACCGCCGCCTTCGTTTATCCAAATATCATTCCAAGTAGCTGTTGTTATCAAATCGCCTAACCATTGGTGAGCCAATTCGTGCATAAATCCGCCAATTGACCAACCTTTTAACCAGCCGCGATGAACAGTTGTTAGCGTTTGGTGTTCCATTCCGCCGAACATATAAGGTTCAACTGCTACAATACCATAGCTTTCCCAAGGATAGGGACCAAATTTACTTTCACAGATTTTCATCAAGGTTGTATCGTCTTTTAATGCTTTTTGAGCATTATAACCGGTGGTAGAGTTTGAATCTTTATCAACCTCCCAGACATAATAATTTAATGGAATATCGCGTTCCACACCGTGGTAAGTCACCGAATAATTGTAGAATTTCGAAGCGTTTGCGCAAATCAAATACGAAGCCATTTTGTATTGGGAACTGAAATAAAATGTCACGCTTGAATCATCGTTTTCGGTTTTTAAAAGGGTACCATTAGATGCGGCTGTGAATCCTGTCGGTACTTTAATAGCAACAGAAGAAAAAGCTTTGTCGTCGGGTTGGTCGTTACAAGGGAACCAGTTCCGTGCCCAATCCGGTTCAGACTGAGAATAAACTATTTTTTCAGGTATTATGGATATGTTATTATTACCGTAATCCTTTACGAAATTCTTAGGATATATATAATTACCAATGTTATTACCTATATATGTATAATCAATTTTGATATTGAGTATATCGCCTTTATTGAAAGTTATTGACGGGAGCTGCACTTCCAATAAATTGTCTGTTTTGGTAAAGGTCAATTCATTATTATTATATAGTATGCTATTTATGGTCATCGCTCCGGCATCGAAGTCCAGTTTGCTTTTTGCTTCGGTTAGTTGCAATGATATTTCAACCGATCCATTCCACTCGCGTGTATCAACCATATCTTCAGGACCGCTCAAAATGGGCGTCCAATCGAGAAAAAGTTTGTAACTTAAAACATCGTAAGGTCTTTTTACAAGTGTAGAAGGATAAACATCACTTTGTAAAGCCAATTTGGAGAACTTTTTTATTTCGTTTAATCTATTTGGAGTACCGCGATACTCGAATATAACATTTTCGGCATTATAGTCAATGGGTGCTTGCGCAAATACAACTTGAGCAAAGCACAAAAGTAGTACCGCAATTATAGTTTTTTTCATATAATTTAGAATATTTTTTTAATAATACATATATTTGTATTCGAAATTAGTGAAATTTTTGGGAATATCAGTTATGATTAGCTTAGTTAATAAAAAAATAGTCCTTGGAGTGACGGGTTCAATAGCCACCTACAAAGCTCCTATGCTCGTGCGTGAACTTATTCGCCGCGGTGCCGATGTTCATTGTGTAATGACACCTTCCGCAGAGCATTTTGTAACTTCCATGGTACTTTCTAATATGAGCCGCAATCCTGTAGCAATGGATATGTTCAGCAAAGATGTTCAAAACTCCGGTGCTTGGCATATACATTTGGCGCGCGAATGTGATGCTATGCTTATAGCTCCATGCTCAGCTTCGACATTAGGAAAAATAGCCCACGGTATTTGCGATAATGCTTTAGTAACTGTTGCTACTGCATTACCCGAAAACATTCCGCTTGTAATAGCACCGGCAATGGATACAAATATGTGGCTCAATCCGGTAACTCAAGAAAATTGTGATAAATTGGAAAACCTTTTGGGTGCTTACATAATTCCTCCTGATGATGGTGATTTAGCCAGCGGATTAGTTGGACCCGGCAGATTCCCGGAAATAGATGTGATAATTGATTTCTTATTGAAAGCATTAGAAGAGCCGATTATCAACGATTATGAACTTTCCAATATTCAAACTGAAGGTATTACCGAATCTGTATTCCAAACCCGCCGCTTGTTTAAAAGTGAATATGAAATCGAACGCGCTGATATGAATGATAGCTTAGCAGGCCGCAGAGTGTTGGTGACAGCAGGCCCTACTCACGAAAAAATTGATGATATCAGGTATATAGCAAACTACTCATCAGGGAAAATGGGCTTTGCCCTGGCTGATGAGGCATATAGACGCGGGGCAGAAGTGATACTCATAGCAGGTCCGGTGGATTTGGTAAGTTCAAGCGGAATCAAAAGAATAGACGTTACTTCGGCCGAGGAAATGTTTGCCGCCGCACTAAATATGAACGATAATATTGATATTGCTATTCACGCCGCGGCAGTAGCTGATTTCACACCGGTAAATTCAGTCATCGGCAAAATTAAAAAAACAAAATCCGGCGATGGAATGAAACTTGAATTGACCCAAACGCGCGATATTTTAGCTGAGTTTGGGCGAAACAAATCGGAAAAGCAAGTTTTAGTTGGTTTTGCTTTAGAATCGACCAATGAAATTGAATACGGTAGAGAAAAACTAATTAATAAAAACTGCGATTTGATGATTGTAAATTCAAGTTCCAAGCCGCAAAGCGGTTTTGGCGGCGATTTTAATACGATCACAATTTTGGAGAAGAGTGGTCGCGAATTCGATTATAAACCAATGACCAAAGCCGAGTGCGCCAAAGTGATTTATGATAAAATCATAGACATAATGGAATAGCGAGAAGAAGAAGAAGAAGAAGAAGAAGAAGAAGAAGAAGAAGAAGAAGATTAGCACACAGATGACGCAGATTTAGCAGATTACCGCGGATGTTTTTTTTGTTAGAAAGAAAAGCAAGATTGTAACGCAGATAGCTTGGATATAAAAGAATAGCACGCTGATGACACTGATTTAGCAGATCACCGCGGATGTTTTTTTTGTTAGAAAGAGAAGCAAGATTGTAACACAGATCGCTTGGATATAAAAGAATAGCACGCTGATGACACTGATTTAGCAGATCACCGCGG
>JBAXXL010000070.1:0-13850 GCA_037127915.1 bacterium | reverse complement strand
GGAGTCACTTTGAGCAACTTGACCGGAAATAATCAATGGTGTTCTGGCTTCGTCAATCAAAACAGAGTCAACCTCATCTACAATGGCAAACCAATGGGTACGCTGAACCAGATGTTCCATTTCGGTAACCATATTATCGCGTAGATAGTCGAAACCAAATTCATTGTTTGTTCCGAAAGTGATATCCATATTGTAAAGTTTACGACGTTGGACGTTGTCCATATTGCCTTGAATAGCCCCGCAAGTCAAACCTAAAAACTCATAAACAGGACGCATCCAATCGCAGTCACGTTTAGCCAAATAATCATTTACTGTAATTAGATGGACACCTTTACCCGGTAATGCATTCAGATAAACAGGTGCAACGGCAACCAATGTTTTACCTTCACCTGTAGCCATTTCGGCGATTTTACCTTGATGAATTACCACACCGCCGATTTGCTGAACATCATAAGGAATCATATCCCATTTATAGTGCTGTCCTGCATATTCATAAGTGAATTCGGCATCAGTTAGCCGCTGGCAGACTTGTTTTACAACTGCAAAAGCTTCAGGAAGAATTTCATCTAAAATATCTTGAGTTGTATTGAAAATTTCTTTGTCTAATTTTTTAATTTTTTCGGCTACATCGGATATTTCAGAAGCCGTAAGTGGCTCATTTATCAATTTATTATGAAGAGCCTCTTTATCTATTTCCATTTGACTGGTAGCGGATTGAATTTTTTCTCTAAACTCAGGAGTTTTAGCTTTTAATTCATCATCAGTCAAAGAATTCATTGCCTCGTAGCATACGTTAATTTCTTCAACTAATGGCCTTATCAGTTTTACATCTTTTTCGTGCTTAGTACCGAAAATTGCTGTTAATAAACCCATTTTAAATTATTTACTTAATATTGATTAAAAAGACTTTTGACGTTAAAATACCTTAATTATTTTGTGTTTTTTCGAACAATTCCTTAGCGTGATCGAAATCATCGGGGTGGACATAAACGAAAACCTCGGACATATCGCCCATTGTGAAGTTAAACGATGAATCCTTTTCTGAAAATATTATCGCGTCAATACCTTCCATTTCCATATTCTGTTTAACGAGTTCCGCTTCAATCATCGAAGAAACGGTACATAATAATTTGTGTGTTGATCTAACCATAATAAGGCTCCGAAAAAAAAATAATAAAACTACTTATATATGGACTGATATATCAGGTTATTATTTTGAAAGTCCGAATTAGGAATAAAATGATTATTTTGGGAAGTATCTATAAATATCTTTTCTATGTAAGCATCTTATAAACTTTACAGTATCTTTTTCAATTCTGATACCAAGTCGGTAGTTTCCGATTTTTATTCTATACTCGTTACTGAAACCTTTTAATTTTTTAATATTTTTGATTTGGTTAATATTCTCAGCATTTTGTGCGTTTTTAATACTTTGAGAAATATTAATCCTAATAGATTTATTATTAATATTATCAGTGTCTTTATCAAAAGATTTATCAACAACAACTATCATTTTGTCAATTTCTCTAAATATAAATCAACATCAACATATTCACCGGTTTCTCCAATTTTAATTGCATTTGCCAAACCGAAATCCTCTATTTCTTCGTCGCTCAGAATTGTTGTCCGTACATCCAGTTTATTAGCCATTTCAAGAATTAGTTTGAAATCGGATTTAGATTCGCTATTCAATATCATTGCTTGCATTTAATTCTCAAGTTATTATTACTTATATTAAAATAAAAACGATAAAAAGATTTATTTATTTCAAAATGTTTCTGATTAAAGCATATATTTCACCCTTTCAGGGTTTTGGTATGGTCCTGTTTTCAATTTTCTACAATAATTCCATCCTTTCACGATTGAAGAATCAATTACAGTAATCAATTACGAATTACGAATTACGAAGACGGACAGGTCGTGACCTGTCCATCTTTTTTTTTGTCAGAATTAAGATTAAAGGATTTAAAGATTATAGGATTCGCTCATTAATAACGAAGTGAAGAATCCAGTAATAAAAAAAGGGTTCAAAATTATGAATCCTGATTAATATGATTTCTTATTTCAAGATATTCTTATCTTTTATAATCTTGATAAGATTAAAATCATATTTATATAATGTTTGATAAGAAATAAATGTTTCTTTATCACCATTAAAAAACAATACAGTTGGAGTAATTGACACATTGTATTTCCCAAAAAATCCACCTACTAAATCTTTAGGGGGCCAAGGATCGTCTTCGTCTATATATTCAAATATTATCGGATAATCGGGAAATAACTTCGAAACATCTCTTTTAATCAATTTCTTTAATAAAGCATTATTTCTTGTTCGGCTAATAACAATTACGCTATCCACAATCTTGTTCTTGAGTAAAGAATCGGAACTTACTTTCATTTTTTTAAAGCAATCAACGCAACAATACGGACCATAAAATATATAAATTTTCTTTGTTGTGCTGGCACTCAATAAAAGCGATGCCGTTAGAAAAAAAATTACTATTATGAAATACCTATTCATCTTTTTTCTCTAAATCTAATTTATAAATGTATAGAGCAGTTCCAAGTTCTGATTCATCCAAGGCTTTTTCGCAGAGTTTCCAAAAATCGCCTAATTTCATGTTTTTATATTTTTCATCAAAAATATTTAAAGTTTTATATTCTATACCTACTAAATATCCATCATCGAGTACCTTGAAAAAACCGCACTGCAGATAACTGTTATTTAATACTAAATCATCTACCTTATTGTCTGGGGTTCGGATATCTTCTTTAATTAAAAGCCATTTCCCTGAAATGTTTTTCCATAAATCGAAATGTAAATTCAAAGTTCCATTGATTTCAGGACCTTCCCAAATAACAAGTAATTTATCAGGTTCAAGAAATTTTATTTCACGAATTTTTGAGGATGCGTAATAATCTTTAGTAACTGAGGCCATAATATTATTACATATAATCCTATCTTCATAAGTCAGGGAATCTTTTTTTGGAATTTTATCTAATCTTTGTTTCATTACTAAAGATAGAGAATCATTCCAAGAACTAATATTATTAACAATTGAATCTTGTAATATACCATTTTCAAATATCCTTATTTTATAATTCATAGTTTCGGATATAAAACACAAGTCATTCTCTAAATCATAACTAACGAGCTCTTTCGGCTGAAATATTGACAATTCCAAATATTCAACATTATAAATGTAGTCGATTTTCAAATTATAAGGTTTTTCCAGTAGATTTACTTTTCCCATATAGATGTTATCTTTTTTGGTATCAAGATGACTATATGTCCTATTATTTAATAAAACTAAAAAATCCATTTTTAAAATGATTTTTTGAAAGGATTGATAATTTTCTAAGAAAATTTTATTTTGATAGATATAATTATTGTTTACGTCTTTTTCAAAAATAAAAATATAATAATCGGCAAGTATAACTAAATGTTTTTCATTTAAAGCAAAATCATGTATCCTGTATGATCGTTTAACTTTAGAATCATAATTATTCTCATTAACATTAGCAATAATTCCGAAATTTGTATCTTTACTAAACACGTTAAAATTGAAACTCAAACTGTCTGAGTTATCAATATTTTGATTGATAGTATAAATATAATTCCCGAATTTATAAATAAGTACCTGCGAAATATCAGTATTGGGAATCTCAACGTAATATTGATATTCTAAAAAGTTATTTAAGTTAAGCAAGTTTAAAGAAAAAAGCAGCGAAATCAAAAAAGAATTGCACATTTATTTAATTCCATATAAATTATTTATTAGAAAAGTGAAAAATAAGGGTATATTTTATTATATACCCTATGATTCATTATACTTATTGCAATATTTATATAAATAATAGGATTAGCTCTTTATTTAACAGGCTTTGTTAGCCTTATGCTTCTTAGCAACAAATGAGTAAAAAATATATTGGAAAAACTATCATGATAAACAAAATATTGTAATAATTCGTAAATTCTATCAAAGTTAGTTTGATTCGTAAGAAACATTAATAACCATTTCTGTTAGGTCTGTTAACGGATCATATTCCCAATCAAGAAATTTATAATAAGTTGTACCATCTTCAACTACAATGGTGTTGTATGACCCACTATAAACTTCGTTCGCAATCTGAATTTTAACATAATCCTCCATATCTTGCGTTCCACCTGGGCAAGCTGTTCCAAAACTGTGAAATGGCCAATTAGCAGGATTAATGTCCCAATCACAGGGGGTTAGACCTGGATTGTTACAATTCTTTGTATGTGTCCAAGAACCCAGCATTGGAACATGAGTGCAATTTACAAATTCATAACCTGTCCAAAATCCTGGCAGGCTATAATTCTCTTGTCCGCCGGATTTATTTATAATTATTTGAGGACCCGGAACAAAGAGCGAATAAGCATTTATATTTGCTAAAATCATTATAGCAAAACTAAGAAGAATTAATTTCTTCATAATAAAACTCCAAAAAATTAAAAAAATTGTTAAAAAACTAAACACAAAAAAGAACACTAACAATCCCTAAAATATTACCAATTTTTTGTAATTTTGTTATCTAGTTATTTACAAAAAAGGTAAAACTTCATTTTCGTGAAGGATTATTATATCGTTAAGCCGAGGGGAAAAATTTACGAAAATCCTTGGCTTTATTTTTCCTTGTACATAGGCAATCCCCTATATTTAAACAAACTAAAAAAAACAATATTCCTATTCAATTTATAAAGAAAATATTATTCCATTTCATAAATTTTCTTACCATTGTAATCAAAAACAGACAAGAAAGTCGTTTCTTTTGCATTGAGGCGTTTGTGCCCTTTGCCATCATCTCTGAACATATAATATTTCCAATCGTGTTGTTTTTTATAAACATTCAGTTCGGCATCCCTATCGCAAACAACTAAAGCCAGAAGTTTAAATTTATTCAAAGTACCTTCTCTTTTTAATTTGGTAACTTGTTCCATTGGAAGTATATAACATCTTGAACAATTTCCAATATTCTGAAATAAAACTACCAATTGCTCTTCCTTTTGAAGATTGACTTTCGACCTTAATTGGTTATAATAAGTTTCATCTAATGAATATAATTTCAATGAAAAAAGTATCATTAATATGAAGCAGAATCTTATTCCCATTTTGTCACCTCCATAGTCCAACCTTTTTCATTACTTTTTCTGAATATCAACAATTTATTTTTTTTATTATTATATGTTACGTATTGTAAAGCACCATTATTATTTATATTACTAATTGTATCTTGTTTGACTAATTCGCCGGATTTATTATACAGTTGTAAGAAATATTTTGAGATAAAATACTCCTGTTTTTTAACTTCATTCAATGTACTTAATACAGCTATTTGTTTATGTACCGGAATAAGATTTTTTATCATTAAAGGTAAAAATTTGTGGATTTCATAGTATTCAATATCAAATGAGCCTTTCTTTTCACAATATAATTTTAATTTATTAAACATTGACTTATTAGCATAAGGCAAGCCTTTTAATCTAATTTTATAGCTTTTATTTAAAAAATCTATATAATCTACAAACCAGAATGATGAATATATATCTTCATTATCTGTTTCTAAAAGAAGACTGTTATCCGTTAATAAGTAACCTAAATTTGAAAAATCGTATAAATATGGTAAATAACGTTTAATTTTGATAAAATTACCATTCTTATCATATACAGCTAAAATAGGTAACGAATCATTCTTTTTAAACAGCAAATATCTACCTGCATCTAAAGTTGTAACATAATAATAGTTGTGAAAAATGCAAAAATTATTTGCTGTTGGCAAAGGAGGTACATCTTTATTTTCTTGTTGTAGCGGAAACACTTTTATATGTTGTATTTTATTATCAAATTTGAAAAATTCTGTAGCTGTCTGTATATGAACAAAATCAAAAGGATTTGATATTTTCGGTACATTAATATTAGCAAGAGAAATTATACCGTTATTGTAATATTTTGAAATACAATAAATGTTATTAATCAGATCTTTTAAAGTTTCTTCATTAATCTTACCAGGGTTGATTTTTCCTTCTTCCAATAAAGATATAAATTTCCAATCTGTACGTTCAATAATTTTAGTTCCTTTTTGTTCCATAGTTTTAAATGGTTTAGCTTTAGACTGAGCAACTAAATCACTTAAAACAAGTGAAGGATTTAATTTGTTCAATAATACACCTGAGTTATAATCAAATTGACTTATTACACCAGTTTGCGAATCAGAAAATAACATTTTATTTCCATCAGTTGATATATCAACATATGTTATGTTTTGCAAAATGAATTCTTCTTTTTCCTCAATTAATACATTTTTCTCAATATAAATTTTTGAAAATGAATTAGTTATGGATATAAAAAAAATCATTATTATAACTATAGCAGAAAATTCAAATATTTTCATATATTTTCAGTATGTGTTTTAAAAACAAAGGCTCATAATATCATATTATGAGCCTAACATTATGATTAATATTATGGATAATAAAATTCAATATCGTAATATGATATTGGAGTATCATCTGTAGTATTTGGAGTTTTGCGTAAACCGTCGTTTGTTGATAGTAAACTACTTGATATAGTAAAACACACATAAGGGGTTGACCAACAAGAAATTCTATGTCCACCATTTGGCAGATTTTGATGGGAGGCAAAAGTACCATCTACTATACGTGTAGCAGAACCACAAGGCACTCCATTTAACATCCAAGCCCCTCCGATTGGGGGATAATAAGGAGTAGCATTCGTGAAATAAACAACCATTAATAGAATAGCTGTTAGAATCGAGGATATGATGATTTTCTTTTTCATCTTTGTATTCCTGAAATAAATTAAAAAAAATTGTAAAAATAAACTATACAAAAAAAGAACACAAACAGTCCTTAAAATATCACCAATTTTTTGTAATTTTGTACGTGATTTTATTACAAAAAGAGGTAATACTTCATTTTCGTGAAGGATTATTATATCGTTAAGCCGAGGGTAAACATTTACGAAAATCCTTGGCTTTATTTTTCCTTGTACATAGGCAATCTCCTGATTTTACGAACCTATTTTTATATTTATTTCAATTATTTTACTTTCAGTATCAGATGAAATTGTAAAATTAAACAATAAAACAATACCCACCAAATTAATTATTATTCATAAACCGTTCTATCTATCTATCTATCTATCTATCTATCTATCTATATAATAATAAATTACGAGAATAAAAAAATTTTCAAAAAAGATAAAAAAAAAATTTAAAAAAAGGAGAAGGAGTAGCCAGCTACCCCACTTCGTGGTTGGCATATATTTCACCCTTTCAGGGTTTTGATATGGTCCTGTTTTCAATTTTCTACAATAATTCCATCCTTTCAGGATTGAAGAGCCAATTACGAGAATCAATTACGAATTACGAATTACGAATTACGAATTACGAATTACGGAGTTTTCCTTCTTCTTCTCATTAACAATTTACAATTAACCATTGACAATTATTCTCTGCGTCTATGCGGTGAATTCTTCTTCTCATTTTCAATTTTCAACTTTCAATTTTCAATTTTCAATTTGATAGACTATTTTCCCATACACTATTGTCAAAATCACTTTAGTGTCTTTTATTTCTTTTGTATTTTTCAAATCTCTGTCAATAATTATTATGTCCGCTTGATTGCCCTTTTTTATTGTGCCGCGGTTTGTAATGCCAAGATATTCACGTGGATTAAGTGAATAGATTTTCAGTGCAGAGTTTGTGCTTATACATTCTTCAGGATTCCAAGGGGTAACCTCATCGAATGGAATACGGTTAACGAACGCGTCAATTCCTAAAAAAGGATTGGAGGATTCGATAGGGAAGTCCGAGCCGGCAAGAACTTTCGCTCCTGCGTCGAGCAATGATTTCCATTTGTAACCAATGATCTTTGCGCGTTCTTTGCCCAAGCGTTTGTCCGCCATTTTAGCGTCGCTTATGCAATGAATAGGCTGAATTGAAGCGATTGCGTCATACTTAGCGTATTTAGATATTTCCTCAGGTTCGAGCAATTGAGAATGTTCCACTCTTAGAAGGTTTTTCGGATGAATTTCATTTCTGAGCTTGCCGAATATATCCAATACATTTCGGTTTGCTCTATCACCAATGGAATGAATGGCAATATCGAAACCCTTTTCGAGTCCGATTTTTGCTTTTTTGTAAAATGAGTCAGGCGGTATTAGCAATAAGCCGGAAGTTTCGGGTTTATCCAAATATGGTTGCGATAATGCGGCACCATAAGAACCCAAAGCACCATCAGCATAGAATTTCAAACCCCTTACCGATAAAAATTCTCCTCTTGTCGGCTTCATATTAAATTTCAAATAATCGTCGTTTTGAGCGGTGATATAAGCTTGAATACGGATTTTCAATTCGTTTTTATCCGCCATTTTCTGCATAATCAGATAATCCTTCGGGCTGATATCTATATCGTGGATTTCGGTTAATCCATAAGAAAGCAATTTTTCTTCGGCGGTTTTAATCAGATTTATTGTTTCAGATTCTGAAATCTCCGGCAAAAGATTCATCAGCATATCAGCCGCATTATCAATTAACATTCCCGTTGGTTCGTCGTTTTCATCACGAAGAATTTTACCGCCATCTGGATCCTTAATATTTCTATCAATCTTTGCTAATTCAAGGGCTTTGGAATTTACCCAAATTGAGTGCCCGTCAGTGCGTCTGAATATTACCGGAATTGTTGGATATGCTGAGTCCAAAATTTCTTTAGTAGGAAGTTCTTTAACCAGCCATCTTTCGTGGTTCCAGCCGCGACCATAAAGCCATTTCCCACGATTCGGTTTGTAATTTTTGGCAATTTCAATACATTCTTTCGGTGATTTTGAACTTGAAAAATCAGGTTCTGTAAGCATATGACCCAAACCAATAAGATGCCCGTGTGAATCGCAAAGTCCGGGTAAGACGTAAGCATTTTTAAATTCAAGGGGTTTGCCATCTACAATAATTATTGATTTTCCTTTAGACTCGGAAACATCAGTGATTATTCCTTTTTCGATAACTACTTTTAATTGTCGAGGCATAAAGTTTTGTCCTGCTGCAAAAGATGAAATCATAATGAATAATGTAAAAATTAATAGTGTTGTTTTCATAATCGTTCAATTTAAGTTTTAATAATTTACAAAATTAATCAAAAGTTCTAATTATTCGTCAAAAATCAACAAGCAAGGATGCTTGTTTTACCAGGGTATTCTTTATCGGTAGGTCAATTATTATTGATTGACAAAAAGTATATAAAAAAAATCAACCACACGCTTAAGCGTGTGGTTGATTTTAAGTTGTAGTTTTGTCAATAAAACAAAAATATAAAAAAGTCAATCGACCTAGTCAATTACCCAGTAGTTGTCGCCTTTCAGCAATTCTTCGATAGTACCTACACCTTTTTTCTCTTTTTCCATTTCAATTTGTTTTAGTACCTTATAATCATAAGATTCTCTTTCCAAATCTAAGAAAACACCGACAGGGCGCGGAAGGTCCATATCATAAACCATATTTGCAACAATATTAGCCAATACTTTATCTTTATTATTGTAAACTAAAGCATCGTCAACACTGCTTGTACCATCGTTTAAATCAATCAGAGTCGGTGTGTAACCGTCTAATTTGATAGCCCATTCCATATTTTTTCCAAATACTAATGGTTTTTGATGTTCAAGATATAATGTATTTTCATCTTTAATTTCTTTATTTGTAAATATATTAAAACTACCATCATTAAAAATAACGCAGTTAGAATATACTTCGGCAAATGCGAATCCTTTATGTTTGTATTGCATCATCATTATTTCGCGGAGAAGCGCAACATCTTTATCGGAACAGCGTGCTACAAATGGGGCACCTGCACCTAATGCTAGTAATACAGGATCGAACGGATCATCAATCACGCCATAAGGAGAAGATTTTGTTTTCTGACCAATCCTCGAAGTAGGGGAGTACTGTCCTTTTGTTAAACTGTATATTTCGTTATTAAACATACATACGTTTAAGTCAATATTTCTTCTACATGCGTGGATGAAGTGATTACCGCCGATACTCATATTATCGCCGTCACCGGTAGCAACCCAAACTGATAAATCAGGGCGGGCGATTTTTAAACCGGAAGCTATTGGCAATGCACGGCCGTGAATACCATGAACACCGTAAAGGTCCATATAGTAAGGGAAACGGCTTGAGCAACCGATACCCGAAATAATTGCGATATCTTCTTTTGGAACTTTGATTTCCGCTAGAACTTTCTGTAACTGTGCTAAAATTGAATAATTACCACAGCCAGGACACCAACGGACATCTAAATTGTTTTTGAAATCTTTGGCGGTGTAATCTGTAGTTCCTTCGTGAGGAATACTTAGTATTTCATCAATTAAATTCTTTACCATTATATTGCCTCGCCCAATAGTTCCAAAATTTTGTCTTTTATCTCTTCCACAACGAAAGTGTTTCCTTGTATTTTGTTTAATCCGATAATCGGTCTCAAAAATGCGGCTTCCAAAACGTGTTTTAATTGACCCATATTCAATTCTGGTATCAATATCCGTTCGAAATTGTTTATAATCTCACCCAAGTTTTTAGGAAGTGGGTTAATATATTTCAAATTCACATAAGAAACCTTTTTCGCTTCCGAATGCAATTGGTCGATAGCCGTTTTTACAGCACCATAAGTAGAACCCCAACTGATAACAAGTAAATCGCCTTTTTCATCGCCGTGTACTTTTGCTAACGGAATGTCATCAGCTATGCGTTTGATTTTCTCATCGCGCAGAATTGTCATTTTTTCGTGGTTCATTGGATCGTGGCTTACATTACCGGTTATATCTGCTTTTTCAAGACCGCCGATACGGTGTTCTAATCCTTGTGTTCCCGGAATAGCCCAAGGACGGGATAAAGTTACTTCATCGCGTTTATAAGGTTGGAATGTTTTAGGATCGGTTGCGAAATTAACTTCTATTTCAGGAAGTTCATCAATAGCTGGAATTCTCCAAGGTTCGGAACCTTGTCCCAAATATCCATCGGTTAATAAAATCACAGGAGTCATATATTTCAGTGCAATACGAGCGGCTTCTATAGTCATTTCGAAACAGTTTGATGCGCTATGAGCGGCTAAAACCGGTAGTGGACATTCGCCGTGTCTGCCATATAAAGCTAAATATAAATCGGATTGTTCGGGTTTTGTAGGTAATCCTGTTGAAGGACCAGCCCGCATAACATCGATGACAATAAGAGGTAATTCTAACATACAAGCAAATCCCAAAGCTTCAACTTTAAGAGATAAACCCGGACCGCTGGTTGTTGTAGCGGCTAAATATCCTCCGTAAGCGGCTCCAATAGCACTGATTACACCAGCAATTTCGTCTTCTGCTTGTAAATGTTTGACGCCGAATCTTTTGTACGATGATATATAATGTAGAATTTCTGTTGCAGGAGTGATAGGGTAGGAGCCTAAGAAAAACGGCAAATTTGCTCTATAAGCCGCGGCAACAAGACCTAATGCAACAGCATTATTTCCTGTTATATTTCTATAAGTTCCTTTTTTTACCTTTTTCTTCTTAATTATATATTGTACTGCGAATTCTTCTCTAATGCCGCCAAATTTATAACCGGCTTTCAAAATGCGAATGTTCGCTTCTCTCATAACCGGTTTGCTGGCAAATTTTGTTTCCAGCCATTCAATCGTTGGTTCGATTGGACGACTGCATAGCCAATATGTTAAGCCTAAAGCCCAAATGTTCTTAGTTCTTCTCGCATCTTTCGGCGATATATCCATATCCGCCAATTCAAGATTCACGATTTCGTTAATATCATAAGCAAATACTTGATAATCTATGAGACTATGATCGTCAATCGGATTAGTCTCATATTTTGCTGATGCCAAATATTTAGGGGTAAAACCGGCTTTGTTTAAAATTAAAATGCCGTTTGGTTTTACATTACCAATATTAACTTTTAATGAGGATGCATTCATAGCAACCAGTACGTCAATTTGGTCGCCCGGAGTGTTTACTTTCTCGGAGCCCAAATTCACTTGAAATGCACTTACGCCGTATAAGGTTCCTTCCGGGGCGCGAATTTCCGATGGATAATCAGGGAATGTATTAACATCATTGCCCATTTCGGCAGATGTTTCAGCATACTGGTTTCCCGTTATTTGCATTCCATCACCGGAGTCTCCGGCAAATCTTATGACGATTTCGTCAATGTATTTTATTTGTTTTTTCATTTAAATAACTATAAATTATTTATTTTTATTTTAGAATTTGTAAAATGTGTTATAAAATAACTTCAAATTTATTAATATTTTGATTAAATAAAAAATGAAATATTAAGAAATATTAATAATTGTAAAGAAATGTTGATAAAAGTTCCTATACCACCACTTTTGGATTAAAAGTGGATTGATTAATTACGGTATTTTTATTTATGTTTAATAAAATTCCAACCAAGCCAAGATTCATTATTAGTGAACTCCCCCCGTAACTTATAAAGGGTAGAGGAATCCCTGTAACGGGCATAATTCCCATAGTCATACCCATATTTATTATACAATGATATAGTATTGTTATTACTATACCCGCCGCCATGATTGACGAAGTTCTATCCTGAGCATTGAAGGCGATTTTTACTCCACGCCATAAAACGAATACAAAAAGCAGAATAATTGAGGCTCCGCCGATAAAACCAAATTCTTCGTTTGGAACTGAGAAAATAAAGTCGGTCCATTGCATGGGAATATATCTTAATTGAGTTTGTGTGCCTTGTAAATAACCCTTGCCTGTTAATTCGCCGCTACCAATAGCAAGAATTGATTGTAAAACATTATAGCCTGTCCCGAGAGGATCAGATTCAGGATTGAGCAATGTGTTTATACGCGATTGCTGATAATCTTCCAAATTGTTAATTATTAGCGGGGCACCAAATCCTACAGCTAAAAATATTGAAATAGCAATAATCGTGTAAAGAATCTTTCGTCGAAAGAAAAATGCCAATACTGAAAACAAAGCTGTTACTACATAAAGTAATGTTTTATCAATTAGACCGGATACACCAATTATTGGTAAACAGGCAATACAATACAATATAAAACCATTAAAACCAGCCCAATATAAGACTCCGCAGAACAGCACCAATACCACTGAAAAAGATCCGAAATCCGGTTGTAATAATATTAATACAGATGGTACAAGAAAACTCAATAAAAGAATAAAGAAGTTATTGCTTTGATTTACATCCGTATATTTGTTAGTCAATCGCCATGCGGCGAAAAATACAACAGCAGGTTTTGCTAATTCAGCGGGTTGTAGTGATAAAAATCCCAGTCGAATCCATCCTTTAGTTCCATTGATTTCAGTTCCTAAAGGCGTAAGCACCAGTAACAACAATAGCATAGATATTATATAACTTGGAACTAACAGTGCTCTTATCCACTCTTTGGGAGCAAAGAATAAGCTAATCATTAAAATTATACCAATACCTGCAGAAATAAGTTGCTTGGTGAATACTGTTGTCATCTCGGATGAGTGGACAGCACTATATAATGATATCAGCCCAATACCAAGTAACAGCAAGGTGCATATAAATAGTTTTATATCAAATGTATTGAATGTCTGTTTCGCAAGTATGATATTTTGTTTTGGTTCTTCCATAGATTCCAATTTTGTTGGAGAAATTATCTCGTCAATTTAGATTTTGTTTGGGTTTGTAATCATACCTTTTAATGCTGAATCCGCCGCCTTAGCAGGCGAAGCCAGATATACTCCCGCATTAGGATTTCCCATTCTACCTTTAAAATTTCGATTTGTTGTGGCTATAGCACG
>JBAXXL010000069.1:0-14839 GCA_037127915.1 bacterium | reverse complement strand
ATTGACAAAAAGTTTTCCACATAATAAAAAAATGGAGCTGTTGTGAGACAGCCCCTTTATTTTATTTTATTTTCTCATTTCTTTCCGAAATGCATTAATCATTTTTCAAATATAATAAAAAAATCCGTCGGGTGTAATATCCGGCGGAAATAAATTGTATTATACATTTCTACCATTTGATTTACTAATTTATAAATTATTAAATTCTTCAACTGTCATTCCAATTTGGAATATAATAGCTCTAAGCGTACCTTTGGAGATTGGTTTGGAGTGATTGGGAATTGTTGTGCGCAGTCGTGACGTGGAATTATACCAAATTTCGTGGCTTCCCTTTGCCTGCCGGTCAAAAACAAAACCTGCAGTTTTCAACTTTTTGATTACATCCTTATAAGTTAATTCAGGGAGTTTACTCATAGTGCAACAGCTACCGGAATTTTGAATTTAATTGATTTGCGTATTTTATTCAACTGATTTTGAATAACATAAGGAAGTGCGTCATTATGCTCAATATACGATTCAATCAATTTTCTGGCAACATCTTGAGCGATTTCCAATGTTTCCTGATATGTACGTCCTTCAGCTAATAAACCTGGTAAATCATCAGATAGAGCAAGATACCCTCCTTCTTCCAAAGGTTCGATTTTAATATCAATCATTATGTCTGCCATTTTTTACTCGATTTTATTTTTTTACATATCACAAATTTCATTAATAGACACATAAAAATAATAAATATTTTAGGATAATCAATATTCTCTGCTCGATGAAATATCTTGTAACCTGAATTTTTCATTTTGCTTCAAAACGTATTATTTTCTTTTCAGTTGATAGTTTCTTTCTCTTACAGTTCGCCAACCCATTTATCAATAGTATCTTTTGCGAGTATGACGGTTGATTTACCGTGTGAGCCGCCCTTAAGTAACACATATTGCTTGTTTTCGCACTTCCAGGAGTCAAATATCAGGTCGCAACCTTTTTTGTCAACGATATTATCATTATCTCCATAAATAATTAATAGGGGATAGCTTGCGGTTTTTGCGTATTCCAGCATTGAATTCATCACTTTCCTTGATTCATTCATCATATACATACTGAAATACTTAACCAATAGCGGGTCGTTTACTCTTTGTTCTGATTCTGCTCTATCTTTTTCATTTTCGATTTTCGCAGGATCACCCGCCATATTAACAATTGGCGAATGTTGCGCGAACATATAAAACCAAGCATATTTTACATATTGAGTAAAGCTCGGCGACATACCTTTCGCTTTTTTGAGTACGTAAGGAGGATTAACCAAAATCGCCCCGCTGATATTTTCTATTTTATCTGCTACAGCCAATAAAACCGCCGCTGACATACTGTGCCCATAGAGCACCATTTTATGCTGGTTCGAACTATAGTCTTTATCTTGTTTGATAAGTTCAACATAATCATTTATAAAATGCGAAAAATCCGAAATATCTCCGCGCGTTCCGTCCGAATATCCCGTTCCCCGCGGATGAATGACCACAACTCGGTTTTGCTTGTTGCTCAATTGCTCGATTATATCTTTTTCGGCATTGTGGTTAATTCCCGTAATTCCGGCAATAATAAATATTGTTTTATTATAATTTTCAATCGGTTGAAAATCGTAAACAAACAATTTACAACCGGTCTTTGTTGTAAAAAAGTATCCTTCATTATCGTAGGGTGCTTTCGGTTTATCCAAATTTTTCATTGATGTACAAGAAATCAGTGTGAATAAAAGTATAAATATGTATTTATGTTTTGTCAAATTCTCTTCTCTATCGAACTATTGAATTCTTAATATCTCGTTTCTTCAGGAAACGCAAAGATTATATCTCAAAAATAAGAATAAATAATTATTATTTGTAAAAAAAATCCCAAGCCGGAGCTTGGGAACGAGTAGAAATTGAGAGCTTGTTTTACGAATTGATTTTTAATATCTCAATGAATCAACTGACATTATATTTGATTTTTCATCTTCAAAATTGTAGAGTTTTATATAAGTTTGAGAAGAAACATTTGCGTTCTGTGGTGTTATGACTATAAAATGTCTTGATGTCAGGTTTGGATTATGGTCAATCCAAGTTCCGGAATTCGCATAAATACATTTCTGATTATTATAATTTTGCGAAGATACGATTCTTGGTTGGTGGGTATGGCCAAATATAACAATTCTTTTATCTGAATTCGGGTTCATAAAATATTGTAATTTTGACTGATAGTCGGTCTCTGTAGCAGAATTAACAGAGTCGATTGAACGGGAAGTAATAGTATGTACAGGTACATTATTAAGAGTTTGTCTTGCTTCCCAATTATCTTGAATCCCTTTGAAAAGGTTCACATCTATCAATCCGTTTGGGGATGTTTGATAAGGAATGAGATCGTTTACGGAATACGAGCCTGTAAATCCATTAACATTTGTGACAATAATATCCTCATTAAATTTATTAGTTATTGGGAATAAACCCGCTGTCATATACCACTCCTCCCAATATCGAAATAAGTAATCCTGGGACTCCCCACCCGAAACATTTTGGGTAATAACTGGTGTGATGTCGCCCGGTGTCGGATGTTCTTGTTTAACAGAGAGAGCGGCAAGTCTTGTGAAAAAATACCCCGGAGGCAATATAGTACCGGGTGCAACATCTTGGTTGGAGATTGGGTCAGGGGCACAAAAGAAATTATAGCGGTGTCCGTGTTCAATAGCTAATGTAGGTAACCAAACAGGGGAATAAGTACCCAAACCCAGCGCCGCATCGCGCGCCTGATTTATTCCCGGAAGAATACTTTCAATATTTGCCGCCGTAATTGTTAAATCATGATTTCCCGGTACATAAGTAACGGTGATTTTTCGATCTTTAATTATACTATTTAAAGCATCAATCACGCCTTTGTTGGTTGCCGCAAGACGCCTAACAAAATCAGCTTGATCTAATCCATTATAAGTATTAGTTGTAGCCGGTACAAACCACTCATCAATTAAATCTCCTGCGATAACAAGTTCTTTAACATTTGGAGAACCTTTTATCTGTTTAAGCAATTTTTCCAGAGCTCCAAGGTTATCATTGCACTCAGCATATTCGAGATCGGCACCAAGGTGCATATCACTCAAAACAACGATCATATTCCTATCAGAACCACCATTGTCGAATGGATTAACCGAATCGTCCGGGTCAACGGGATTAGTTTTGTCGCAGGATATCAATATACTTAAAGATATCATAATAATAAGAGAGAATAATACTTTCATAAATTTTCCAATTAAGTTTTAAAATAAATTAATAATGTTTCTTTGTGAAACGATATATATCAATTTGCAAAGATAATCATAAATAATTATAAATTATAAATGAGAAGAAAAGAATTACGAAATTGTCTCATCATTCCCGACTTGATCGGAAATCAATCTTCGACTAATGATAAATTTTGAATTTTGAATTATGAATGCAAAGCTAAAAGAAAATCATATATGTAATTTCACCCCACTTTCAAAATTAAATAATCTCTTCTTTATTAATACCTTAATGAGTCAACAGCCATTAATGTTGCTTTCTCGTCCTCGAAATTATAGAGCTTTACATAAGTTTGAGATGAAACATTTGCATTTTGTGGTGTTATAACGACAAAATTCATTGTAGTTAGTCCGGGGTTATCATCTATCCATGTTCCGGTATTCGCGTAGATTGATTTTTCCCCTTTATAATTATTGGATGCTACCATTATCGGAGTGTGAGAATGTCCGAAAATGACTATTCTTTTGTTAGAGTTTGGGTTCATAAAGTATTGCGTTTTTGCTTGGTTGTCCATCTCAACTGTATTAGCAGAATTTGAAATCACCTCCGAAATCGGAATGTTTACAGTTACTTGATTAAGTAATTGTCGTTCATTCCATGTATCTTGAACGCCTTTGAAAAGAGTAACATCAATAAATCCGCCGGGAGTTAATTGATAAGGAACTAAATCGCTTATAGAATAAGTATCGGTAAAACCATCAATATTTGTAACGATAATTTTATCTTTAAGTTTATTTACCACAGGATATTGCTTAATTAATTTTTTCCATATATTCCAATAAACATAAGCTAATTGTTGGCTTGCACCTCCGGATTGATTCGGAGTAACAGTCGGCATTGTATCTCCTGGTGTATGACAATCCTGTAAAAAACTTAAAACCGCTATTCTTGTGAAGAAATATCCGGGTGGTAGTATAGAGCCCGGAGCAATATCTTTGTTTGAAATAGGGTCAGGGGCGCAGAAAAAATTGTAGCGATGTCCATGTTCAATGGCTATTATTGGACAGCCACCAGGGGAGTAAGTACCCAAACCCAGTGCCGCATCCCTTGCTTGATTTATACCGGGAAGGATGCTGGTAATATTTGCCGCTGTAATTGTTAAATCATGATTTCCCGGCACATAAGTAACGATGATTTTGCGATCTTTAATAATTCGATTAAAGGCATCAATAACACCTTTATTTGTAACCGCTATTCGCCGAACAAAGTCGGCTTGGTCCTTTCCTTGATAAGTGTTTGTTGTTGCAGGAACGAACCATTCGTCTAGCAGGTCGCCCGCGATAACAAGTTCTTTGACATTGTTAGAAGATTTGATTTGATCGAGAAACTTCACTAAGTGCGTAAGGTTTGCTTTAGTCTCTGCATAAGATATATCGGCACCAAGATGAATATCACTGATAACGACAATCATATTTCTTTCAGAACCGCCGTTGCTGAAAGGATTATCCGAATCGTCAGGGTCAATCGGATTTATGTTGTTGCAGGATATCAATATACTCAAAGATAAGGTAATAATAAGAGAGAATAATAATTTGATAACAATTCCAATAACTTTTTTAAAATAAATTAATAATGTTTCTTTGTGAAACGATATTAATACAATTCAAAAATAAGAATAAATAATTATGAATTACGAATTACGAGGTTTCTTCATTCTTCTCATTTTCAATTTTCAATTTTCAATTTTCAATTATCAATTATCAATGATGGATTCCCGATGCCTCGGGAATGACATCGCATACCCCAAAACCAATACCCTAAACCTTTCTTGAAGATGGATTCTTCACTTCGTTCTGAATGACGAACATTCTACATATCAAATGGATACCTGCTTCCGCAGGTATGACATCTAAATCTTCACTTTATAAACTTTCTACTTTATGAACTTTAAAAACTATTATGGCATTGGTACACTTCCATACCATTGTTCCCAAATATTTTTATATGTGCCGTCCGATCTCATAGCGTCTAAGCTAGCTTGCCATTTATCAACAATACTTTTTGGAGTATTCAGCGAAAAAGCGATATAGCCTTTAATGTTAATCACTTCAATATGTTCGGTTATTTCAGACGATGCGGTTCCGGTATTGTCCATCAGCCATTTTACTCTTGAATCAGCCATAAGTATGGCTTCCGCTTCGCCATCAACAAGTTGGCGGAATGCTTCATTTGGTGTTGTTGTAGTCACAATATTTTGGAAACCATTGGCTTTCATATATTCGTGGGTGTACCAATCTTTGGGTGTGGCAATTGATTTTAGTGCTTTTGCCTGCTCAACTGTTTCAATTTTAATACCTGATTTTGTAAGAGTATAGAAACAAGTTCTTAAAGATGAAATTGGACCAACCCACTGAAACAATGCTTCGCGCTCTGTTGTTCTGGCGGTAGTAAATGCCGCGCTATATGGCAGATATTGAATTGTTGCATAAGCATCAGACCAATTAGTTAGATTGATTTTATTTGTATATCCGTTCCTTCTTTGGATTTCGTTGACTATGTCGGTTGAGGAACCTACAATTTTCATATTAGCACCAGCGCCGGTATAATAATTATATGGAGCGGCATTTTCTGTGAAAATTTGGATAGGGGAGGGAACATCATCCTGCGTCATTTCAGCTAAATAGTTTTGCGAAATTGTAAGCGTTGTTTGATTTTCTATCATAGTATTGAGTGCTCTTTGACATTTTTCTACAACAGCATCGTCAACATCCTTCGAAAAAGCAATGTAATAAAAAACGGTTCGATAACGAATAACTTGTTCTATTTCTTGAGATGTATAGTAACCTGCAGGAAGCATTTTGTGAAAGTGAGCAAAATCGGATGAAATAGCTTTTACTTCATCATTTTTAAAAGCGTTTAAAGCGGCGTCATAAGAATCGAAATAAACCAGATTTTGAAATCCCATATCTTCGAGTGTGATTGTTTCGAGCCAATTTTTTACAACAGCTATTGATTCAATTTTCTTTGAATCTTCAGCACTTATCAAAACACCGCAACCGGCTTTTTTCTTGGCGAATATATAATACATACCTTGACTTGTTGGACCCGCCCATTTGAAAAGATCCTTTCTAGCGGCTGAGTAGCCAATGGTTAATATAGCTTTGTTGGGCCCTTTTAATGTAGCGTTGTAAGCTTCGTCCCAAGTATCTATTAACTTTACATTGAAATCAACTCCGGCGTTTGCCATTGCCAATGATGCGATATCAACATCAATGCCCACATTTTTGCCGTCTTGGCTAAATGAATTTGGCACAAACTCAATACATTGAATTTGAATTTTGTTGTTTACCGGTTCGTCAGTGTTACAACCGGCCAGAAAAATTAAAGATAGCCCCATTAAAAACAATGGGCAAATAAAGAGTTTAAATCTCTTCATAATAGTTCCTAATAAGTAAATAATCTATATATTATATTTTTAAGTATCATAATTTATTTTCTTTACTAAACATATAAATCAATTCGCAAATATAATCATAAAAAATGATAAATGATGAATGATGAATGATGAATGAGAAGAATAATATTTTACGCAAAGACGCGAGGACGAAAAAAATGGTTTTGGGGAAAACCCACTAATTGCAAAAGTGGACTCCACCACATGAAGGTAGAGTCCACTTAATACGTCTTATCTTTATAAACTTTAAGAACTTTTAACTTTATAAACTGTGCTATTCAGTAACGATAAATTTTCCGGTTTCGGATTTGTTACCACAGCGAATGATATACATATAAGATCCGGTAGGATATTGTTCGGTGTTGATTTCAATTTTATGTTCACCTGCTGACATAAAGTAGTTAAAGCGATCCATATTTTTCCCGTCTATAGATTCTATTCTAATAGATATGTTATCCATATTTTCCATAAAGAAACTCAATATCGCTTTTCCTTTCACCGGATTAGGGAATAATTCTGCTTTAAGCTCGCCTTTTTGCTCATTAACTGATGCAGGATCAGCTTGTGTAGTGAAAGTATAAGCGGCTGAATATGGTCCCCAACCGGCTTCGTTGTTAGCTTTAACTCTCCAGAAATATTGTGTTAAATATTCTAAACTATAAACGAACATTTCGTCGTCTGGGATTTCCTGGTCAATAATTAAATCCGTAAATTGATCATCTTTTGCGACTTGCAAGTAGTACAAATCCGACAGACCCAAATCTTCCCAATCAATTTGAAGGTTTGCTTTTATATTAACAGCTTTATCTTTTGGATAAATACATTTTGGTGCTCTGGTCAAAGCTGAATCAATTGTGCGGAATTCCCACAAATTGCTCCAAGCACTTATTCCCATAATATTTTTTGCTCTTAATCGCCAATAGTAGCTGTGGAATTTACCCAAATTGGTTACATCAAATCCAACTGTATCAAGAGTTGCTTTAGCTATTGGTTTCTTTGTCAAATCATAAGTATCATATAATTGGACATCTACCGAATCGACTTTAGGATTTAGTATCCACTCTAACTTGACTTCTGTTGGCATTGCGGTTGATTCGTCTTTCGGTAAAAAATGTTCAGGTATTGGAGGAAATATTGTACCTGTTTTAAAGCTAAACGGAACCGACCAATCGCTTTCACATTCAGTATTCTTCGCTTTTACACGCCAGTAATAGGTTGTAAATTCGCTATATACATATTCTCCAACACGCGCATTATTTAAAACTATGTATGGTGTTTCTTTAAATCCATCTTGGAATTGTAAATCTTTTGCTATTTGATGAATATAATATGTAGCAGAAGGAACTGTTTTCCACTGCATAAGCGGTGTTAGTGGTTGTAATTGGGCGTGATCCGCAGGCAATTCCAAAACAGGTGCTGATAGTGTAGTTTTAAATGTAAAAACTGGTGACCAGGCACTATAGCATTGGTTATGTTTTGCCCTAACTTTCCAGTAATATACTACATTATATAATGGTAAATTAACTAAAAATTGTGCTCTATTATGACTTTCCACATCAATTATTATTGATTGAAAATTCTGATCTGTTGCAACTTGTAAATCGTAAACATCATTAGTATCCAGGTCTTGCCACACCAATGGGAATAATAATTCAAGCCCTGTAGAACCAGAAACTGGTGAAATAGGAAGCGGGCTTTGCTGTGTGGTTGTGAAAGATTTTATTGGAGACCAAAGTCCAATATTATCTACGTCCTCAGCACGAACTCTCCAGTAGAATTTTGTTAAAGAATCTTTCAAATCTACAATTTGATTTGTATCTTTAATTGCGCTTTTTGTAAACACAGTATCGGTCAAAGCTAAATCTTTGTATACTTCCAATCGATATGCCGATGCGGCGTTTTGTTGGCGCCAAACAAAATGCTCTTTTATAGAATTACATTCGTCGCCATCACCTGGATTTACACCGGTTATAGTTGAATAAGGAGTTTTAAATGTCCGGTATGGAGCCCATTTGCCCTCACAGCCGTTATTTATGGTTAAAACACGCCAATAATACTTAGTATTATGGGTGAAATTAAGGTTTGTCAGCTTTATAGAACGGGATTCCGGGAATGAACTGTGGAAAACCACGCTAGTATGTAATGTAGAATCTATAATAACAGTATTGAAATTAACAGAATTCGATATTTGGATTCTGTAGTCATCGTATTGATTAACATCTATCCAAGAAAATTCTGCTTTAAAAGGTGTACCCGCTTCAAAAAGAGGAATCCCTTTTACATTATTATCAGGCAACATTAATGACGGTTCTGTCTGAGGAGTGTAGAATTTTCTTACATCGGAATATTCTGTTTCGCAGTTACCCCAATAAGATCGAACTTTCCACCAATAAGTTTTGCCATATTTAGTAAAATTATAGGTTAAACCAGCCGTATGTAAAGCATTACTGTCAACGACAAGAGTTTGGAATGTTTGGTCTTCAGCAATCATAATATCGAAACTATCAGCCCCGGCTTCCCAAGAGAAATGAGTAGTACCAAAAACACACCGCTCGTTGTTCACAGGAAATTCAAGAGCTGGTGGCACATTTTTCGTAATAAATGATCTAATATCGCTCGTTTCCGGTGGATAAGAAGCGAAATTTGCTGTTACCCGCCAGTAATAAGTATTTTGATAATTAAGGTTTGCAACATGGAATGTATCTGTAATATTGTTCGATACTATAAATACATTGCTGAAAGCCTGATCGTAAGCTATTTCTACTGTGTAATTCGTAGCGTAAGTAGTTTTTCCCCAAATTAATTTTACTACTGGGTTAACACAATCCGCGGCATCTTGCGGTAGCATTAACACCGGTTTTGCGGCACTGAGTGATAAAACTGCCGCAAACATGGCTAGTATTGCGACAAAACTCAGTCTTTTGAATAAAGGTTTCATTTCGTTCCTCATTTATTATAACATTAATATTTTTATCAAAATTATCTAAATTATATACTTAGTAAGCAATAATAATACCAAATATAAGCAATATTTATAAAATAATCGTTTTATATTAGAAAAAAAAATATTAACTTTGAATACTTTTTATTGCTTTTAATGGATTTAATATGTTAAATTACCAACAAATAACGACATTACCAAAAGATTACATAAAATATAAAATTTTGGAGTTTATGAATGAAGATATCCCGGAAGAAGATTATACTTCGTTGGGTACTATTCCACTCGAAAATCATGCCACAGCCTACATCGAAGCTCAGGAAGATTTGATCTTTGCAGGGTTTGATGTAATCGCCGCATTCTTTGATAAATCTATCGAAGTTGAAATATTTTTTCAAGACGGTTCTCTAATTCGGAATAAGGAGAAAATTGCTCAATTCACCGGTAATCTTCGTGAAATCTTGAAAATAGAGCGCAGTTTGCTGAATCTCCTACAGCGTCTTTGTGGAGTAGCAACTATGACAAGAAAATATGTAGAAGCGGCTGGTGGTAAAATCAAGATTCTTGATACACGCAAAACTATGCCCGGATTAAGACTTTTTGATAAATTCGCTGTTGTGGTTGGCGGAGGAATTAACCACCGGTTAAATTTATCAACCGGAATATTGATTAAGGATAACCACATTGCCGGAGCTGGCGGAATAAAACCTGCTTTGATTAGAATCCAGAGTTTAGAAAAACACCTGCCTATCGAGCTGGAAGTGGATAATTTTGAGCAAATCGAAGAAGCTTTGCAAATTGGTGTGGATGGTTTCCTTTTGGATAATATGTCGCCCGAAACTGCAAAAAAAGCTGTCGAAATAATCCGCGCCCACAAGAACGGAAAAACCTGCTTTATAGAATGTTCCGGCGGTATCACATTGGAAAATATTCCTGATTATGCGGAAACCGGAATTGACGCTGTTTCAGTCGGTGCTCTGACACATTCAGTTATAGCCGCCAATATGCATCTGGAAATAATGTAAACAATTTCACTCATCCGATGAATCGAATTCATCGGATGAGTTCTATTATAAAAAATAAAAAAATCGCGTCAAAAAAATAGTTCTTGACGCGAATAAATAATTTTTAAATATTATTACTGATTCATCTTACTCTATGAATTTATTACATATTAAGTTTTTAAATATCGATTATCCAACAAAACATTAGTGGACAATAATAAGGATTTGACCGTTCGGTGTTAAACCATCTCCTCCAATTGCTCCATTTTTACTTACATTATTAAGCGGACTCTGAGATAATTCTCCATTTTTTGATATGAACTTAGCGCATATATCAAATATGTTAGAAACCCAAGCTGTTGAATTATCCATATTCATAAGATTCCCGTAATTATTCCCTTCGAGTGCTGCATAATCTGTAACAATTGCACTTCCTGCTCCATCTTCATACCTATAATAAATTAGCAGGCCCGTTTCATTTCCGGATAAACACACACTCATATCGGAATTAATTTCCCCGACACTCCGTGCATAATTCCATATCATAGTCTTATCTACCTCACCCGGAATAAATTGATTAGGTACGCGTTCAGACATTATGTGAATGGTTCTATCCATTGATCCACTCGAAAAAGCTGTTTCATTTTGAAGTACACCATCTGTATAAAAACGAATGAATGAGCCATCGCTCGTTGCGGCAACGTGATGCCAAGTATTATCATTAATTTTCGGACCTATACCTGCGATACTTAGGCCGGGACCAGAGCTTTCCCACCTTAATTGACCATTTTCATCAAGGCTAAATTGAAACCACATTCCGGAACCTGCTTCGGAATGCGACGTAATTATTCCTGACCAATTAGGTGATGATAGGTCATTGGGTTTTACCCAAGTTTCATAGGTCCAAGTGTTACTCATTGAAACAGGGGATGACGTTCGTACATAATCGTCAATTCCGTCCATCCTTAATGCGGTTTGAGCACTCAATGAAGTTGTAAAACCAATAATTACAAGTATCAAAAGAGCAAAACTTTGCATTATCGTCCAATTTAATTTATTATTGGAATTTTTTTTCACAGTGGTTATGAATGATAATTTCATAGCTATTTCCTTAATTTAGAAAAATTCTATTCGCAAATTATTTTTAAATAACAAATTTTTTATTTATTACATTGCTTCTAAAGCAAATATAATAATAAATTTTAAATACAACATATATTTTGTGAAAATAGCATAAAAAAAATCGCGCCAAAAAATATTTTTTGTCGCGATTGAAGAATATGAGAATAAATCATATAATGTGCTTAAAAAGCCCGAATAGCACGCACGTAGTAAGTATTGCCCTTGCTGTCGATACTCTCGCTACCAGTTCCGAAAAACTGGCTCCACGCGGAGTCCGTCTCAGCTCCAATGTACTCGCTTGAACTCCAATAGTGGTGGTTAGTAGCAAAAACACCAACTGCCGATTTTTGTAAGTATAAAAGATTTAGTTCATATTTTGAAGGCAAGTACCAATCGCCATAAGTTACCCCACTAACAGTCACTGAATAATCGGCACAAACTTTTGCGGCAAAATTGCCAGCTTGGTTATCTGCCATTTGTGTAGCTACTATCATAGCCGTATTCATTTCACCTGCATTCAATCCGTCTCCGGTTGTGCCAGTAGCTCTATCAGTGCCATTGCCCCATTGTATTCCTAGGCTTTGGTCTGTTGTGGCAGCAATCAGTCCGTGCCGCCCTCCATCATAAACATAAAATACGATGCCACCGCCATAACTATCGCCAATGGTATGGGTTGATCCATCCAACTTTGTTTTATCCGCTGCACTCATACTACCGGCAGCGCTTGTTGTAGCCGCTGAAATAGAAATGACCGGAGCAGTTCCACCTGATGAAACAATCGGAGCAGTACCGGTAACACTTGTCAAGTAATTCGGTGTCCAGTTAATAAATCGTCCAATAACTGCGTCATACCAAAGAAGGTCGCCCATTAAAGGTGAAGCATCGATACGAAATGGTTTGCCGATAACATCCTTCCAATCCGGAACCCATTCTACCGGACGGTACAATCCTTCATGGTCACCCCAGCCATAAGCAGAATTCCAGTCAGAGATATTTGTCGAAGTTATTCCGTTGGCAGCATGCGCGGTCGTCATGGCATCGGTTATTCCATAACCGGACACGGTAGTAGGTTTATTGGTAAGGTTATTAAAATGTAGTTGCGCACCGCCACTGGTCTGCATATTTGTTTTGGTGTAATAATTTGAGCTTGCGGTTGTCCAAACGGGGTCTGTTTCGGTGCCGGCTGTCGGAGCATTCCAATTTGTGCCACCGCTACCATCCGAAGTAAGCACCTGTCCGGTTGTACCTCTGCCTGTTGGAAAAGCATAGCTCGTGCCATTGCCATTTATAGTCAATGAACCGCCGATGGTAGTATTGGCATTTTTCATGATAGTCAGTGCATTACTTCTTCCTAAATCACTTGCTCCATTTCCAATTACAAAAAGCCTGTCATTATAATCCCAGTTTGATGTATTTACAGGAATATATTGTTCATTATAACGACCGATGGCTATTTCAAAGCCAGATGGAGCTATAGTACCATCTCCCATAGTAGTTGAATAATTTCCTGTTGCATGAGTACCTCTTCCCATTGCGGTTGAATAGTCGCCTGAAGCAGTTGAAGATATTCCCATGACTGTGGAGGCATAGCCACTGGCTGTATTATTATTACCACCTACAATAACTGAATAATTTCCACTTGCGACCATATTATTAAGAAATCTTGAAGTTTGAAGATCAACAGCATTTTGTCCTCTTACATTTCCTCCCGCTGAACTTCCATCCGGTTGTTGTGCTAAAATGGCACCACTTCCCTTTGGCGAAACAACAAAATCAACATCTGTGGCAGAATTTGTCGCAAGAAGTTTTACCCCGGTTTTAGTATTATATGTATAATTTGATTCCGTGAAATTAATAAGACCAGTATAAGGTGTTCCCCAGTTTGTGCCGCCTGTGCCATTTGTAGTCAGCACCTGTCCACTTGCTCCTCTGGTTGTTGGAAACGAAAAACTTGTTGTACTGCCGTTTCCGTTTATCATAAGAGAACCTCCGATTGTTGTGTTCGCGTTTTTTAATATGGTTAACGCATTACTTCTTTCAGAATCTGTACCGTTTCCAATTGAAAATAGTCTGTCAGTAGGATTAGGTTGGGTTGCACCATTAGTACCTATAGTATAGTTTGAAGAATAATACCCCAGGACCGTTTCTCCGTATGAAGGAGATGTATTGCCTGATCCACCCAGAACAACAGCGTAGTTCCCACTTGAAATATTATTATCTCCGCCGATGACAATGGAGAAGACTCCACTTGAATTATTGAAACTTCCGCCGCCGATTATTGAATAATCACCCATCGACAAATTATATTCACCGCCACCTGTAACGGAGCCAATATGACTTGAAGTATTATCATTACCGCCGGCAACAACGGAGAAATTTCCACTTGAAACATTAGTAATACCACCGCTGACAACAGAGCCACCGCCACTAGATTTATTAGTCTCACCGCCGCTGACAATGGAAACAGCTCCACTCGCAGTATTACCATTTCCACCGGCTATAACTGAGTAATTTCCACTTGAAACCATTGCACTATATATTCTTGACATTTGCATATCTACAGCATTTATTCCTCTATTATTTCCCCCAGTTATTGTACCGTCGGGCTGTTGTGCTAAAATTGCTCCTGTTCCTTTAGGAGATAATACCAAATCAACATCTGTAGCTGCATTATTTGCTGCTAATTTCACTCCAGTTTTGGTATTATATGAATAATTGCTTTCAGTAAAGTTTTTTAGGATACCGTTAATACCGTCAAATGTTGTAGTGTTCGCACCGCTACCAACGGTTACTGACCCGAATGTATAATCACCTGTTAGGTTTATTTCCCCGGGATCGACAAGTGCTCCGAATAGCCCTTGTTTACTTACTACAACTTCCATTCGCTCAATACTTAGAACAACTGAATTATAAGTAATCCGTAATAAGTCGGATGGTGAGTAGGTGTAATCTGTCCAAACTGTGTTATTAAGAACGAGAGAAATTACACGGCTCGCGTCGGGTGTTACGGAAGTGTTTATAATATTTGCGGTTAATGTTCCGCTTGAATTGAGGACATCGACAACTAACGTACCGGCGG
>JBAXXL010000068.1:0-15325 GCA_037127915.1 bacterium | reverse complement strand
AACCCAGCACCTCCTAACTTTGCAACAAGAACAAGAATTAACGTTGATTTAGTAAAATACGGTGATTTAGATGGTGATGGTATATCAGATAACAATGGTATATCAGATATTATTCCCGATAACTTCGGCTATATTTCAGGTATCTTAGGACGCGATCCGTTAACATACTACGCAACTCCAGTCGGTGATCCTGTATATTCAAAAACAGCCGGTCTTCGTTCTGATGGACCTGCCGGAAATTTATCAAATATTACAGGTAACCTTTACCAAACTGCTAATTGTAAACCTGCAATTATAGCTCCTTTCTGGGGTCCACTACAAATGTCACAATATAACAAAGAGACCAAACAAAAAGAAGATTATGGTAAATGTTATTTTAAACGTACGATTACAGGTGACTCTTTAATTATCGCCTATTATAATATGACTTTTGAAGGAACCGCTACCTGCGTTTATTATTCTGTAAGTTTTGCTAAAGACGCTCGCTCGAACAATATGCAATATTATTTTGAATGGGATGCCAAAGTAGTTCTTGATAGAAGAGACAGCAGTGTGACTTATGTATTTGAACGTTTAGCCGGTACAGGCCCTGGTGGCTTAGGCCCTGGCGATTACCTTCGTTCAACTACTACTTGCGGTGTTTACGGATATGCTCGCCATATTAATTATGACTCAAAAAATCCAAACATGCAAATTAAAAAAGGTACGTATAATTATCCATGGGCTGGTGAATATGCTCAATATACCCACTATTTTGGAAAATATACATTCAGTCCTTACCAATACCCTTACCAAGGTGTTGCTCTTAAATTCAAACAGTGGAAAAATACAATTCGCGTAGCAAATATTGGTTATCGAGTTCGTAACACTGATCCTGCTACATTAGACAATCCAAGCTATGAATTTACAGTATTGGTGCCAGCTGATGATTATGAATTATTAGCCGGTGAACCATTGATTGGTGCTATTCAGCCACGTTGTTTAATTCAAAACTTAACAAATGAAATTCAGGGTCGTAACGGTGTGAACTTTACAATCCAAGATTTTGAATTCTGGGCAAGATTTAGAATTAGAAACTTGATAACTGACCGTATAGTTTATAATCGTAGTGTACCTGTTTCACAAAACTGTATGGAATTAGAAGGTAACTGGGATAGCTGCTATAATGGCGAGCCTGCAATCCGCGTTCGTCTATGTAACGACGTTGTTGCCGATGCAAAATTAAAGTACAAAGTTAATTCGGTCTTCTCAGGACCAGAATTTAAATTAAATAAATTTACCGGTGTTCCTCCATACCGCTTTGTTCAAATCGATTTCCCTCCATTTGAACCAAGTGAATTTTCTGACCATCAAATCGGCCGTTTACGTGCTTACGTAATCGCCGAACCATTGGATTTAAGAACTATGGAACCAATCGGTGACCAATGGCCATTCGATGATACAACATCAGTACGCTTATTCGTAATGAGACGTTTGTCTAGTTTCCAAGATGATGTTACACAATTTCATATAGACATTGAAAGTGGAATGGTAATTCCATCAGTATTGAAATGGGTAACTATTGAAGGTGTTGTTAAAAATGGTGAAGATATATCACAACACCCATTACCTCCAAGAGGTCAATTTACACGTCACATGCCGGGTGAAGAAAAACCTAATCCAAAAACAACTTCATTCACATCTCCTGTTATCAACCTAAACAGATTGATGTCGATTGGTTCTGCTGAAATGGACCAAAATCCAAAAGTGAAAGCCATGACAGAATGGGGTAATACAAGTAGTTTACGCGGTGATGAAATTCGCTCATTCCCAATTGACTTACGCGGAAAAACTGGTGCTATGTTCGCAATCTCCGTACAAAGAGGTAGTGTAGTAAGTATCAATTTCTTACAAGATTACTTACGTAATTGGGGCGATGATGTACATCAAGGTCCAGAAGGTAAAACATTCTATAATGGTTCACCATTCAATGCCGAAAGAGTTCCTGGTAATGGTAATACCGTAGGATCATTAACTGCTGATATGTTATGTGTTGAATTTGCAAAACCATCTGACGATGGAGTTAATGGTATATGTAATATTCCATTGGCAAGTTGGAGACATAATCCTTCACGTCGCGGCTCGAAACAAGCCGTATTAACGACAATGCCTTTTTTAACAATTTATGGTAGTGGTGGTTACTTACGCGGATTTTTGGAATCAGATCCTGATTCTGCTTTAGACTATCCTAATGATACAAAATTCCAATATAATTCAATGAGACCTGATTTCTATGATGATGGTATTGATTGGGAATTTAAAAGATATTTCGTTCAAATTCCTGATACATTCATTAATTGGAAACGCGATGGTGCAAAAAACATTCGTTTCAGAGTACGCGTTTATGCTGATGATCATATGATACCTGGATCACCTCCTCCAAAAGAACCAGATGATGCTGACAACTTCTACGTTGACAATGTTAATATTTTATTCCCAGAGGAAATCACCGACGTCGAAATGAGTTCGGTAAGACTACAATGGCCTTATACAGTAGTACCTCCAAGCCAAGCTACAGGTATTCCGATTATCTGTAAAATAGCTAACTCTACTAGTAAAGCCGCTCCAACTATTGCTGTGAAAGTAAAAGTGTATAAAGATGGTGATTTAGCATTAGTCCCTGTTATGCAGAAAGACCCAAATAATGGACCTGATTTTTATTCCGGCAGATCAGTTTGGAAAGCAAAACCTGGAGTAAAACCAATATATTGCCGTACAGAAAACGTTCCTAACTTGAAAGCAGGTCAAGAACTTGAGGTTACTATGCCGTCTTGGAATGTAAGAAGACACCAAACTGCCGCATTACAAAAATACACATTGGTAGCTTATTCAATAGCACCTTACCAAGATATGGTTAGGGAGAACGATACTACATTATATAAAGTTGAAATTAACTTAGATGCATTTTATGGTTACGAGCCTGTTACGGGTACTGCTTTAAACAATGCTTCATTTGGTTTGAATCTACCTGGTAATAGCAAACCTGGTGATGCAATAACCGGTAAAATAGATGACGAAGATAGACAAGGTCCTGGTTTGGTAGATGAACCTCATTCAGGTAAAATTGCTTCCAAATTCCAAGTCTTCAATACTGATACAATCACTGGTTTTTATGCTTTGTTAGGCTCATTCAATGCTTCTCCTGAATATATTGAGTTTGCAGTTTATAGAGGCGACGATAAAGCACCAAGCGGCGAACAAGTTGCCGGTTCTTATATGCTTGCCCGTCGTGGCCAAAATGGTAATAATTATACATTTAATGCTTATGTTCCATACTTTTTACCAAAACCACTTGAGTTAGCTTCCGGAACATATTGGGTCTCAATTACACAACTTGGGTTGGACCCTCTTTGCTTAGGTGCTTCAGCTTCGAGAACACGTATGAAAATCATGAATCACTATCAATCTCCTGAGAATGGAGCATGGGGTGAAAAAGGAATTAACTTATATATTGATAAAAACTTACGTGTATTACAAAACAATAATTGGGTTAACGATAACTATTTCGCTTACTTAAACGAACTACCTAAAGATGAGACAGGCAAATGGGTACAATTTACACCATTGATTGGTAACATAGCTTATCCTGTTACTGACCATGTTGGTATGACTTTGTCTTGGGCAAAATTTGAACCGACCTACTTCAATGCTTCTTGGATACCAATGCTTCGTCCACTATTTACATCTTATTCATCGAATGTTAAAGGTCAAGAAAAGAGTGTTTACGAACAATGTCTTGATGATGTTCCTGTTGAATTAGTTGGTTTTAGAGGTACAGTAAAAGAAGCTGGTATTGAGTTGATTTGGGAAACTGCTACTGAAACTAACAACTACGGTTTCGAAGTACAACGTAAATTAACTAATGACCAAGAATGGAAACAAGTTGCATTCGTTAGCGGTTCTGGTAATTCTGTAACGAACAGATACTATTCATTCTTAGATAAACAAGTGAAAACTGGTGAAACATATTCATACCGCTTAAGTCAAATTGATAATGACGGTACAGTATCATGCTCATCATCCAATATATTAACAATTACATACGATTTGATTGGCAATTTAGAGTTATTCCAAAATAATCCTAACCCATTCAATGCAAATACAACATTATCATATTACTTGCCTTTAGATACAGATATCAAATTAGATATCATTGATATGTATGGTAAAGTTATAAAAGTATTAACTGATGGTACTGTGAAAGCAGGTAAAACATTAGTTAATTGGGACGGACGTGATAATGAAGGTAATTTAATGCCATCCGGTACATATATCTACCGTATATTAGCCGGCAATGAAGTTAAAACACAAAAAATGACTATCGTGAGATAATCAATTTATTTACGGTCTGCTCCTTCGGGAGCAGACTGTAAATTATTTTTCGTAAGCTTTATGAATTAAATTTTCGAAAGATAATTACTAAATAAAATGATAATAATTATATATATTTATGTTTAATTTTTTGGGATAATGTTTTATATGAAACGTTTATTTTTACTACCGGTATTACTGCTATGCTTAACCTTTGTTTTGCAAGCAGGTAATGACAAAGGGAACGATCTTCAAAAAAAGAGCGAACTGAAAGAACCTTATGGTTTTATACCTAGCAGTTCTAGTTTCCCAATGCCATTCACCGAATTATCACAATCGGCGGCAATCCCTGCGATATCGACCGGTTATTACTTCTACGATACGGCACAAAATCCTTTGGATACAAATAAAATCAAAGACCTTTGGAGTCCAAAAGTTAAAACCGTACCTGACACTACTTATGAGCAGTCTCTATGGAAACGTATTTTGGCAGGTCCTAGAATGGTTCCAAAATCAACTTGGGAAAACAATCCTTATGGAAAATACTTCTTCCGTAATCCTGCCGATATGATTAAAGTTACAGACATTTATGACCCTAAAAGTGGTGTAATTGATACAATCAAAAACGCTATAGCAGGTCCTATGCCTATTGGTATCAAGGGTGGATTTTACTTTAACGGTCTTCGTTATGATTCATTCTATGTTTCAACCAATGGTATAATTGGTTTAACGAATAGAAGATACACCTACGATGAATCGGGTACCCGTGTCGTTCCTTCAGGTTCTGCTTCTTGCTACGATCTATTTAGTATGGATTGGTTCTGTGGCGGTACTCGCGTAAGAAGCGGCAATGGCATAGACGATGAGTCTTATGATGATTTTGGTTACAACAATGCAATTTTAGGTCGTAACCCTGATGCTTATTATCCGACACCTTCCGGCGACCCATTCTATACGGCTAATGCCGGCCTCCGCAATACCGGTAAACCTAGTTATACAACTCAAACGGATTTATCACAATTTACTTCGTACGGATGGAGTACTACAAACTGTAAACCGGCTTTAATCGCTCCTTTCTGGGGAAATATAAGTTTATCGCAATTTAATTCTCAATTAGGTGCAAAAGAAGATTATGGTAAAGTATATTTCAAAACATCCAAGAATGGTGATTCGCTTATAATAGCTTATTACAATGTAACATTCCGTGGAACAGTTAACGATATTCCATCGAATAAAACAATGACATTCCCTGAAAATGCAAGAGCAAGTAGTATGAAAGGTTATTGCGAATGGGATGCTAAAGTAGTCTTAGCAAAAAGAGATAGCAGTATAACATTTAACTATACAAGATTATCCGGTAAAACTTTGTACGACTTTACTTGTGGTGATTTGATTCGCGCAAATACCGCTGCAGGTGTTTTGGGTTGGGCTCGTCATATTAACTATAGTGCTAAAAATCCAAATCAACAAGTACAACCTTCAGCATATAGTTATCCTTGGTCAGCAGAATATATGCAATACTCACATTATTTCTCTAATAACAATAATATTAATAATAAATATCCTGCAAATGGAACTACTGTTAAAATTAAACAGTGGAGAAATACATTACGTGCAGTAAATATAGTTTATCGTGTTAGAGATACTAAACAAAAAGGTCCTGATTTTAATTACGACTTCTTACCCGATCCAATTAAAGCACCAGATTTTGAAATGTTAGCCGGTGAGGCACTTATCGGTGCTATCCAACCTATGGGCGTTGTTCAAAATTTGACTAATGATATTCAAGGACCGGACGGTGTTAACTATGTTCCTCAAGATCTAGAATTCAAAGCTTTATTTATTATAACAAATGTTATTACTAATAGAGTAGTTTATTCAAGAGATATCCCAGTAAGTAAAAAATGTTTGCAATTAGATGCTAATTGGACTGACTGCGCTAACGACTTAGTTACACGCGTTCGTTTAGTTAAATCAATTGCTACAGACGCTTCTTTAGGTTACAAAGTTGTATCCAAATACACTGGTGCTGAAGTATTATCCAACGGTTTTACAGGTATTCCACCTTACAAGTTTGTGGAAGTTACTTATCCTGCATTCGAACCTAACGAGTTTATTGATAATCAAATCGGTCGTATGCACTGTAAAATGATTGCTAGACCGGTTAACTTACAAGGTCTACCAATGGGCGATAAATGGCCTTTTGATGATACATTAAGTATTCGTTTATTCGTTATCAGAAGATTAACTACTTTTAACGATGATGTTTCGGAATTCAATATTGAATCAAACACGGGTTTCGCAATTCCTTCTGTTTTAAAATGGGTTTCTATTGATGCTTATGCAGTTGATGGTGACGTAGTATCAATGCATCCACTACCTCCAAGAGGTTCCTTTAAACGCTCTATTCCTGGTGAAGATTCGACACAAGTTCCTGCAAATGCACAAGGTTTATTATCACCGGTTATTCATTTAAACCGTACTGTTAAGGTGTATGGTCAAGAGTTAGAAAAAGAACCTACTACAACTAAATATAATTCAGAGTTTGGTGATGTCGTTTTGGGTGGCGATGAAATACGTTCATTCCCAATTGACTTAAGAGAAAAATTTGGTGCTGTATTGTCTTTCTCTTTACAAAGAGGAAAAAGATTAAATCCGGGCTATAACCAAGATTATTATCGTGGTTGGGGTGATAAGAACCTACAAGGACCAGAAAGTAAAATATATGTTAATAGTTCTCCATTTAGAGCCGCTGTAATTGCCGGTAATGGTGGTAGTGCAGATATGATTTGCCTTGAATTTGCTAAACCATCTACTGATAAAATTAATGGAATCTGTAATATTCCTGAAGCAGATTGGAGATATTTACCACAAAGAAGAAAAAGTAAAGTGGCCGCGGCAACTAATATGCCTGTATTGACAATGTATGGCGGTGGCGGTTATTTGGAAGGCTTCTTGAAAGAAGATCCTGATTCTGTCTTAAAATATCCTGACAATTCTAAATTTTATTACAATGCTATTAATCAGGTAGCTTTTGAAGCATATTTCTTATTTGACGAAGGTTTGGATTGGGAATATAAAAAGTTTGCAGTTCAAATTCCTGATACATTTATTCGTGCTCAAAAAGAAGGTGCTAAAAACTTCCGTTTCCGCTTTAAGGTTATGGCGAAAGATCACAACCCTGGAAACAATTTAGTTCCAGACGACTATGATGATTTCTTCGTTGACAACGTAAATATTTTATTCAAAGATACATTGGCAGATTTAGAATGCGGATCCGTCAGAATTGATTGGCCTTATACTTTAATTCCTGCTTCCCAAGCAACTAATATTCCTGTAATAGTAAAAGTTGCTAATAATACTGTTATTGCATCTGAAACATTTGGTGTCAAAGTAAGAATTTATAGAGATGGAGATTTCTCGAAAGACTCCCTTAAATCGTTTACTAAAAATGGCGAAAAGATCAAACCTCTCTATTGCCGTGTTGAAAACATTGCAAACCTGAAACCAGGTACTGAAATCGAAGTTCAAATGCCTGCTTGGAATGCTCGAAAATTCCAACTTGACCCATTGGGAAAATATGTCATTGTAGCGAATATAGTTCAAAGAGGGAAGGATTTACTACCTAATAACGATACTACATTCTTTGATGCAGAACTAAGATTTGGAGACGCATTCGCTTATGACCCTGTGGATAATCCTAAAAGTGATGTTGGCAAAGAAGTTCCGGCATATCCTGCACGCGGTTTGAATCTACCTGGTTCAAGTTACGAACAAGGCGCTGGCTATGCGGCTTTAACAGATGAAAACCGTATTGGTACCGGTATTATTACTAACGGATGGTCAGGTCGTATGGCTACAAGATTCGTTTTGGCTAATACTGATACAATTAAGGGTTTCCAAGTATATTTCACATCATTTAACGCATCCCCTGATTTAGTGGAATTTACTATAATTCGTACTACAGCGGCGGCACCAACTGAAAAGGTCGTTGTTCCTACAAGAATGTATGGAAGACGTGGTGATGTTGGAGATGGTAAACGTGTATTTAACAAATATATCACTTATGTATTAGATACTCCTGTAGAATTAGCGGCTGATAATTATTGGGTATCAATTACTCAAATGGCTACAGATGGTATGAACTTAGGCGCATCCGGCGCAAGAAGTGCTGTAAAAGTGTCGAACTGGTTCCAACATCCAATCACTGGTATATGGGGTACTCTCGGTACATCACTGTACTTAGATAAAAACTTCCGTATTAAAAAAGAAAATAGATACGCGAATCAAAACTTCTTTGCTTACGTAAATTCCTACCCTAGTGAATCATGGGCACAATTTACACCTTCCAATGGTTGTATGGCTTACGCTCATACAAACCATCAAGGTTTATCGTTGATTGACAATACTACAAATACATATATTAATGGTACTTGGATTCCTATGTTACGTCCTTTCTTCGGCGAAAGAAGTTATGGACAAAACGCATCTGAATTTGAAGAATGTCCGGATGATATGACGCCTGTCGATATGGTTGGTTTCAAAGGAATCAATCGTCAAGCAGGTATTGAACTAATTTGGGAAACTGCTACTGAAACCAATAACTCTGGTTTTGAAGTTCAACGTCGTAATATGGGTGATGATGAATGGAATCAAATTGGTTTCGTATCCGGTGCCGGAACATCACTTACAAGCAAATATTACAGTTATTTAGACAAAAAGGTTAATCCTTCATCAACATATCAATACCAAATTCGTCAAATAGACAATGATGGTACTGTAAGTTGTAAAGCTACTGATATAATCACAGTTACTTATGATAATATTGGTGAATTAACTTTAAATCAAAATACACCTAATCCGTTTAGTGCACTAACTGATATTTCATTCTCTTTACCAACAAATGCTTTAGCTAAATTGGAAATAGTTGATCTATTAGGTAATACTGTAAAAGTATTAAACAATTCAAATTTAAATGCCGGTAAACACAGCTTCCGTTGGGATTCAAAAGATGAATTCGGAAACGATGTTAATAACGGAACATACATTTATCGTTTGGTTGTTGCTGATCAAGTTAGAACAGCTAAAATGACATTAATGAAATAGTTTCATTATCTTAATAATAAGCCTGTTGCTTTTATAGCGACAGGCTTATTTTTTAATATGGAGTATCAAAATGTATAATACAATATTCGGCAAAATAATAAATAAAGAAATACCAGCAGATATAGTCTATGAAGACGACTTTGTCCTGGCATTCAATGATATTGCTCCTCAAGCACCAATTCATATAATAATTATTCCAAAAAAAGAAATACCAACTATAAACGATATAGCACCAGCCGATTCAGAAATAGTAGCAAAAATGGTATTAACAGCCCAAAAAATCGCTAAAGATAAAGCTATAGATCAATCCGGTTATCGTATCGTAATGAATTGTAATGAACATGGTCAACAAACAGTGTTCCATTTACATATTCATCTATTGGGGGGAAGACAGATGAATTGGCCTCCAGGTTGATGATTAGTCTATATGTTTTAAAAATCAAGATAAGATAAATGTATCTTTTAATCTTATATTTCGTAATCTTAATATATTTTAAATTTTATTCAGATAATCTGATAAATAATCCAGGAAAAAATAAATGAAAAAAATCCTCTTATTGATAATTCTTTGTGTTCTTTTTGCTCCAACAGTAAAATCTGAAAACATTACGCTTCCAATTGATAGATTGCTTTATTCTGGTTCAGTACAGTATATAACCCCGATACTTCTGGATTCGTTTGATATCAATAAAAATAAATATTCTGATGATGAATTATTGAAGCAAAACTTCTTTGATTATAATAAAGTTAGCCCGAAAGAAGGCGATACTTTATTGTTTAGCAGAAATAAATGTATTTGGAAGAAAGTAAGCCTCGATAAAAAAGGCTGGTTTATAATTGATACAAAGATTCCTAACTCGTCCTATAATTATTTTGTAACATACGTTGAAGTAAAGGAATTCACAGAATTAACACTTGAATTGGAAACTTTTAACGATATATATGTAGATATTCAAGATAAGAAAAACGAATTTATAAAATCTAAAAAAGATGCATCGGAATCGAAAAAAATTATCGTGAAATTAGAGCCGGATGTTTATAAAATTACTTTTAAAGTTTTAGCGAAAAATTCTGCGCCAATAAAATTCAAAGCGGGTATTACTTTTAATAAGACTCTGCAAGATATGCTTTTACTTAAAGATAATCCTAAAAGACCTCTACACATAAAAGATCTTTTTTCCGGTGAATCTATTAACAGTGTTAATTTATCCCCAACCGGTGATTATGCTTTTATGACTATGACCAGACAACTGGGCGAAGGTAAATCAGAATCATGGACTGAATATTGGAATATGTTAAGCGATTACTGCATTCCTTTTAATCCAAGCAAGGATGCTTCAAATTATTCTTGGGGTAAGGACGATTTTGAAGTTTATTATACTACAGCAAAAGATTCTGAAACCTCTATTTGGCAATATGACTTTAGAACGGGAAAGAAAAAACTTATAACTGATGGAATTAAGGAATTTGCTTATTACCGTATTTCACCAACGAATGATTTTTTGATTTATGGTGTAAACGATGAACTAAAAGATGATAAAAGTGTTTTGAAGAAAGTAGAAGGAATGGAAGATAGACAAAAAGAGTTTAGAAAACGGACTCAGCTATATTTTTTAGATTTTAATTCACTCAATTCAGAAAGACTCACTTATGGTAAACAATCCGTTCAACTTTTTGATATTAGCTCAGACGGTAAACAATTACTTTGCGGTATTAGCGAGCCGAATTACACTAAAGAACCATTTTCGAAAAATTCAGTTTTTACTATTGATTTGAGTACCAGACAAATAAATTATCTTTGGAAAGACAATCCATATTCTATAGATTGCCAGTTCTCACCGGATAATTCACAATTGTTATGTACAGGCGGTCCTGAAGCGTTTGGAAAAATCGGGGTAAACGTTAAAGATAGTTTACTGCCAAACAACTACGACACACAAGCTTATATATATCATTTAAAGGGTCAAACAGTACAAGCGATTACAAAGAATTTCAATCCAACCATAGCCGCGGCTTATTGGTGTCAATATGATAATTTAATATATTTTCTTGTTCAAGAAGGAACATATAAAAAGCTTTATAAATACAACCCAATCTTAAAAAAATATGAAAACATTCCGGTCAATGAAGATATAGTAATAAGTTTGTCACTTTCAAAAAAAAGTGCCGGTGCAGTTGTATTAGCTCAAAGTTCACAAAACAACACAAGAGCTTATAAACTTAATATTCAAACAAAAACATGCTCATTGTTTTCGGCTCCATCGGATAAGTATTTAAAAGATATTACATTTGGGAAAATTGAAGAATTCGATATTCTTAATTCTAAAGGGGATACTATTCAAGGGCGTATTCATTATCCAACTGATTTCGATTCCACAAAAAAATACCCCGTCATTGTGTATTATTACGGAGGAACTTCACCGGTTGGAAGAAATTTCGACGGCCGATATCCATTCGATATTTACACAGCACACGGTTATGTAGTTTATTGTTTGCAACCGAGTGGAACAATTGGGTATGGACAAAATTTCTCAGCACAGCACGTTAACAATTGGGGCAAAACCACCGCCGATGAAATAATCAAGGGAACAAAGGAAATGCTTGCGGCGCATCCGTTCTGCATTCCTGAAAAAGTAGGCTGTATGGGTGCTTCTTATGGTGGATTTATGACTATGTACCTTACGACAAGAACCGATATCTTTGCTTGCGCTATTTCGCATGCCGGTATAAGTTCAATTGCAAGCTATTGGGGAGAGGGTTATTGGGGATATTTATATAGTGCCGAAGCTACAAAAAATAGTTATCCTTGGAATAATCCGAAATTATATACAGAACAATCGCCATTATTTAATGCCGATAAAGTTAAAACACCAATTTTACTGCTACACGGGGATAGAGATACAAATGTACCTACCGGAGAAAGTATTCAATTTTATACTGCTTTGAAAATATTAGGAAAAGATGCGGAGTTGGTTTTGATTGAGGATACAGACCATTTTGTTCAAAAATATGAGCAAAGAGTCAAATGGAACAATTCAATCTTATCATATTTCGATAAATATCTCAAAGGTCGTCCGGATTGGTGGAATGAATTATATCCGCCAAAAGGATTATAGGTTTTTGAAAAAAAAATAAACCTTCCGAAGGTTTCAAACCTTCGGAAGGATATGCCCAAAAAACACTTACTCTAACACAAATTTTTCTTTAGCAATAATGCCTTCATCGGATTCAATCACTAAAAAATATGTCCCGCTCAGGATATCTCCATCGGGTAAATATTGAAAATTCATATCCGCACGAATGTTATTTGTATTGAATTCGTCAACTGTTTTGCCGGTAATATCAACAATCTTCATTGAACATTTGGAATAATTTCCAATATTTCTAAAATTTATATTCAACGGTACCGACCTCGGCAAAGGGTTTGGATAAAGTAAAATTGGTATTTCCAAAGAATTTTCTTTTACAGAAGTTCCGTTTTCCAATCTATACAGCTTTCCTCCTTTGTTACTTATCATTCCTCTATCCCAATAGGGTATATCATAAACTGAAGAAGATGGTATTGTATCGCAAGTCCACGTTTTACCTGCGTCAACTGTTCTATATAAATAACTAAAGGTCGGGAAAGCAATTTTGTTTGGGTCATCATAGAAAAACAAACCTTGTGGTACTCCTGAAGCGGCATCTTGATAGTAGGTTGGATAAAATAAAGTATCCCAAGTAACTCCATTATCAAGACTTTTCTTTATAAAAGGGATTTGCTTAAATTCCTTAGTAAATCCTGCCGCCCAAATTTCATTTTCCGATTTTCGCCGATAAATCCTGCATAGGTCAAGTGATTCGTCAAGTTCTTCCCACGTGTCTCCTAAATCGCGAGTTCGAACAATTTTCTTCCAATCGCCATCAATTTTATAAAGTACAACAGTTATGTCATTAATATTTCGGATATCAATATAAAATGCGCCATAAGGTTCAACCCCTGCATAGGGAAATTTCTTTGTTATGAATGTACTTCCACCATCGAGAGTATAAATAAGTGAATCTATCATTGGATGTATAAAAAAACCTATTTTTTTATCCAAAAATTTCATATGCCAAAATGGAGAATCTGTAATGATTTTATCATATTTTTTCCCTATATATATTCGACTTGTATCCCAGTTCTCTCCGCCGTCATAAGTTTTAGCAAAGAAAAAATCGCGCCCTAAAACATAAATAGTATTTGAATCAGGGAAAGCAACATGGGTAAACCAATTACACGGAAGATATTTTGTATCATTATGTTGGCGGGAATACACAAGAATATCTTTCCAAGTATTACCATAATCGGTTGTTTTCTTTACATAAATTCTATTTACTGTGAGATCTGTATATTGACCACAAATCACAAACTTATTACTATCGTATGACGCAATAAAATTATCCATGTCCCATTTATTAGAAGGGATTACAACCCATGCGCCTGAATACAGTGATTGAGTGCAGAAACACAATATTATAAATCCAATAAGTTTTTTATTCATTATTAAACTCCAATAAATATAATGGGCGATAAAATGCTAACTTATCGCCCAGACATTTTATTTTTCTAAAATTATCATACCACTACCGGCATAATTACCATCAATTAGAATATAATAGTAGTATTGACCAGTAGAATAATTATTTAATGTGAAGTTTCTAGTTATAGTATTTGTTACCTTGTTAATTAAAACTGATGTAACATATTTGCCATTTTGATCAATAATTGTAATATTTGTGTTTCCATTTGTTTCTGAATTTATTGTTAGATCGAAATTATCCGAAGTTGGGTTAGGCACTATGCCAATATCAGCATTTACTAGTCCACAATAATTCAAGGCTCTTTTTGCGTAGTAATTCGGGTCATTATCCCAATCATTATAAACATCCCACTGGAATTCCAAATCAGAACACCCACCAGTGCAGCCTAATGGACAATCACCTATATTAGCGTTAGGAATGCAAGGGTCACCTGTTGCGATACTCGAAACTTGATTAGGATATTGTTGATTATAATCTACATCTACCCACCAACAACAACATACCGCGTCGCATACTTCCCAATATCCTGGACATCTTAATGTTTGATTTTGACTGTTTGGGTTGAAATTTGGGAAGGCACTTGGGTTTACAATTGAAACTGTTGGTATAGTTAAAAATGGGAATCCGGTTGGTGTCATTTCGTGAGCTACCCATTTTTTGCAAGCTTTTTGCACAAGCATATTATTGTAAGCACTACCATATACGGTACAAAACCAATAGAACAAATCCTTATATGCTTGCTTGATTACTTGGTTATAATTGAGACATGACATACAGCTAAAAACGTCCATTTGATAAATTCTAACAATTTGTATCATTGTAATATTGTCTTGTTGATACAAGTAGAATTCCACTAAAACAGTACACCCGGGGCATTCTTCAGATGCGATTGAAAAAACAAAAGGGTACCCCCAATCAAACTGTGTTGCTGAATACTCAGGAATACAAGGTTCTACCTGTCCTATTGTTATATCCGCTTTCAAATCCACATTTGTAATCATTACAAATGTTATAGCAAGTAAAAACATAAGTTTTTTCATTTTTATATACCTTAATATATTTATTTTTTTTATTATTTATTTCTTACTGCAAATATCAATAAAATATCGTTGAAAGATTATAGGTATTTTTATAAATTGCGTTAGTCTTTTCAAAATTAAGGCGGGATAAATTTATAACAAAGGTGCTTGTAAAAAATAGTCAACGTTAGGCGCCAATAACAACAATAATGGCAACCGCACCGCAAAGCTAAGCAGGATGCAGGATGCAGGATGCAGGATGCAGGATGCAGGATGCAGGATGCAGG
>JBAXXL010000067.1:0-15922 GCA_037127915.1 bacterium | reverse complement strand
TATCCCTTGGCGGTCTATTTGGATCGCGTGGTCTATCGTTATCCCTTGGCGGTCTGTTCGGATCGCGTGGTCTATCATCTCTCACCGTTCTATTTGGATCGCGCTGTCTATCGCGGGGTTTTTCAGGCTCGAGTTTCTTTTCCGTTTTTTTGCTAATATCAATTTTACCTAAAACAGTCAAGCCTTTCAATTGACGGGATTTTTTATCTGCCTCGTAGGTATCAATATAGTCAGGAGGTTCAACAACTTCTTTCGCGACTTCTTTAATCGGTTCAGCGATTGGTTCCGGAACAATATCTTTTTTAATATCTTTCTTTTCGTGTTCAACTTTTGGTGCTTTCGGAGCTTTATGGATTTCAGGTTTTGGAACTGATTTTTCTAAAGTATTTTCTGCGGGTGCATCTTTTGGCTTTGGTTTTCTTTCAGTTTTAATCTGAATATCTTCTTTAGGTTTTTCTATAGTCTTTTCTAAAGGTTTTTCTATTTTTTTATGTTCGGTTTTAGGCTGATGTACAGTCTCTTTTTTCTTTTCCGGCTGCTTAGCATGCTTTTCTTCAGCATCCTTTGGCTTTGAGTCTTTAATTGTAGGTTTTGGTTGATTTTTGAACAGGTTCAAATCAATTACATCACCTACATTTGCAACTTTTGGTATATCAGCAGATTTTTCGACCGGTTGAGGAGCTTCTGTTTTTGGAACTTCTGTTTTTGGAACAACAGTTTCTTTTGGTTTTTGCTCTTGTTTAGTTGGAGGCGCTATTTTTTCAAGATGAAATACCGGTGGAGTATCAACGGGTTTAATCTTCGGTTCAACAGCAGGAGATGTTTCATGAGTTCCGATATGAGCAGGTTTATCATGATGATAAAACACTTCTTCGTCTTCCGAATCGGATTTTTTGAAAACTTTCCTCGTTTCGTTCACTTTTTCGATTTTTTCACGTTGAACTTCCGCGGCTCGTAATTCGCGTTTAAATTTATCATAAACGGCACTCACCATATCTTCGGTAAGCATTTGCGTAGGCTTATTTTCGATCTCAAATCCTTTTGATTTCAAAAACGCCACTATAGCATCTTTCCCGATATTGATTTCGGAAGCAATTCTAAATAATCTTTCTTTTTTAATAACTGTCATATCCAACTAATATTTTTAGCACAAAACTAAATATTTGCAATATCTAAAATTTCTTTATTTTCGTCTGGTTTCGATTCGTCTATAATCTGCTCAACATCTTTTGTTATAGCTTTCGATTCTTTTTTCACTGGTTTCAACTTGAGCTCTTTAATTGCAGCTAGCACTTCTGGGTCTTCTTCTTCATCGAATTCGTTTAGTACTATTGTGCGCAATTCGATAAGCATTTCTTTGCTCATACCTTCAATTTGGAGAAGTTCTTCCAAATCGCCGTCTAAGAAATCACGGGCAGTTTCATAACCTAATTCCGCTAAAGCATCAAATATATCGTCGCCCATCTCATCTTCAAACTCGATGAGTTCAATATCTTCGCCGCCTTCTTTGATCAAGGTAATGGAATAGCCTGTTAATTTAGAGGCTAATTTTACGTTTTGACCGTTTTTACCAATAGCCAATGATACTTGGTCTTCTGTTACTGTTACTGTGGCAATTTTAGCATCTAAATTTAAACTTATATCTTTAATTTTTGCCGGCGATAATGCTCTTGTAATAAATACGGACATATCGTCGGAATACTCTATTAAATCAATGTTTTCATTGTTAAGTTCACGAACGATAGAGTGAATTCTGATACCTTTCATACCAACACAAGCTCCAACAGGATCTATTCTATCGTCAAATGACGAAACTGCAACCTTGGAACGTTCGCCAGGGTCGCGTGCAATACCTTTAATAATAATTATACCATCATAAATCTCAGGTATTTCAACTTCGAATAATCGAGCTAAGAATTTGTCGTCAGCTCTCGAAACTATAATCTCCGGTTGGCTACCGCCGGTAGTTCGAACTACTTCTTTTAGTAAAACTTTTATAGTATGATTCTTTTTGTATTTATATGGCTCATTTGGAATTTGCTCAATACGTGGTAATTTCATTTCAACTTTATTGTGCATAATCAAAATATCGTGACGGCGTACCTGATGAATTTCACCAACGATAATTTCCCCAACTTTGGAGTCATATTCATTGTAAACATTATCTTTTTCTATTTCGCGAATTCTTTGGTTAAGGTTTTGTGAAGCGAGCGATATTAAGCGTCTGCCGAAGCTGTCCGCTATATTGTCCAAAGTAATTTCTTCAATGAAATCATCACCTTCTTCTAAAGGTTCTGAACTATATCTATTGGCTTCTTCTACCGTGATTTCTGTTTCAGGATCGACTACTTCGCCCACAACTTGTTTTGTCAAATAAATCTCGATATCGCCTTTTTCCATATTAACAATAATTTCAAATATCGATTCCATACCATATTTTTTCCGCACTATCATTGATAATGTTTCTTCTAATACAGCTTGTAATAAATCGCGGTCAATGCTCTTGTGCTTAGCCATCTCTGAAAAAGCTTCAATAATCGCCTTTTTGTCAATCGATTCTTTGATTTTTCGTCTACCCATTGTTCTTCTTATACTTGTTTACAAAAAAATGGGCAGTTTATCGGCCCATACAATTATAATAAGTACAAAATTACAATTTTTTTTCAAATTAGTAGATATTAATAAAAATATATTTTTATATAATTTAAGATATGTTATACTTTTAACTTATTTTTGCTTTTATTTTATACCTAAAATCTTATATAAATACATGAAATATCATATAAAACACATATTGTTAGTGCTTGTTATCGTTATATATACAAACAACATAACTGTATCAGCTCAAGAAAACGAACTTACGTTTTGCGAAAAATCAGGATTTTTAGAAACCCCGAGATATGAAACAACAATAAATTATTGCAAATCATTAGCCGAAAAAAATAATCAAATTCTGCATTATACAACATTCGGATTTTCGGAGCAAAAAAGAGAACTGCCCTTGTTAATAGCAAATAAAAGCGGAGAATTTGATTTAAAGAAAATTCAAAGTGAAAACAAATCCATAATTTTAATTATCGGCTGTATTCATGCAGGTGAACCGGAAGGCAAAGATGCCGGTATGATGCTAATGCGCGATATAGCTGAAAAAAGTGACAAATACAAATTGTTGGATAGTGCAACAATACTTTTCATCCCAATTTTAAATGCAGACGGACATGAATTTTTCAGACAATACAGCAGAATTAATCAAAGTGAACCAAAGGAATGTGGTTGGCGGACGAATGCGCGGAATTTGAATTTAAACAGAGATTTCCTCAAAGCCGAAACAGGAGAAATAAAAGCATTTCTAAATTTGATTAATACCTGCCAACCGGATTTTGCTATCGATGTTCACTCCAGCGATGGAGCGGATTATCAATATCAAATTTCTTATTCGCTGGAAACTTCCGGTAATATGCCAAAAGAAATCACCGATTGGCAAAAAGATATTTATTTACCTCGATTGGAAAAGGCAATGAATCATAAAGGCTGGCTGATGCATCCTTATGTGAGTTTTCGTGAGTGGCACGATCCGAGAAGCGGCCTATACAGCAGTGCCGCACAGCCGAAACTTTCGCATGGATATCTTGCAATCCGTAACATACCAACTTTATTAATAGAAACTCACTGCTTAAAGGATTATAAAACCCGAGTGCAATCTGCTTATGATATGATTGTGGAATCAATAAAAATTGTAAGTGAAAACAAAACTATACTGGAAAGAATATACGATAAGCAAAAAAATATTCTCGAAAAAGGGGATTTGATTTCAAAGTATTATCCTCTAAAATTCAAATTAGCCAAAGACAGTGTAATAGATGATTTTCTGGGTGTAGAATACGATGTCGTCAAAAGTGATATTTCGGGCGGGGATTGGTTCGTGTATCATAAGGATAAACCGGTTTTATTCAAAATACCTTACTGGAATATAAGCGTTGTTTCCGATTCGGTTTCGATGCCAACTTATTATATTATTCCGTCGCAGTGGACAGCGGTTATTGAAAAATTAGATTTTCATGGTATAAAATACACTCGTTCGAAAGGGGAGACTTCAGTAAAAGTAGAATCTTATAAAATCACGAATCCTGTATGGAATGCCGAACCTTACGAAGATAGAAATGTAATGACTTACAAAACCAATCCGATAAACGAAACAAGAATTTATCCCGCGAATTCAGTTATTATTGATATGCGGCAATCAAAAGCTTATGTCATAATGCACCTTTTGGAACCGACAGCACCGGATAATTTACTGCAATGGGGGTTTTTCAATTCGATTTTCGAGCAAAAGGAATATGCTGAATCCTATGTGATGGAGAAAATGGTGCGAGATATGTTAGCAAAAGACCCGGCGTTGAAAGAAGAATTTGAAAATAAGAAAAAAACCGACAGTACTTTCGTTGGGCAGGAAAATATATTAAATTGGTTCTATATGAAAACACTATATTGGGATTATAGAATTGGGGTTTATCCGGTTGGCAGGATTATGGAATTATTCGAGTGCGGAAAATGATAACGCTTATTTTAGAAATCGAATACGACGGAACGGATTTTTGCGGTTGGCAAATACAACCAAATGGTAGAACCGTGATGGAAGATATCGAAAAAGCTATAGCCAAAGTTTTTGGTCAAAATGTTCGATTAGTAGGGGCGGGACGAACCGATGCGGGAGTTCATGCCAAGGCAATGACAGCATCGTCGATTTTGGATTTTATCCCGCGTGTAGAGGAAGCTAAAGCGGTCAATGCTATAAACTCACAATTATCGCAAGACGTAAGGATAAAAAAAGCAATTTATTATAATGGAAAATTCCACGCCAGATTTGATGCTATGGCCCGCGAATACAGCTATCATTTATTACGAAAGGTATCGGTTTTCCAAAGGAAGTTTGCTTATAATTGTACGTTGCCGATTGATGAAGAGATTTTATTCAAATCGGCTGAATTGTTTTTAGGCAAGCGCGATTTTACCACTTTTTCCAAAATCAATCCATCTATAAAAAATAATATTTGCGATGTGCAAGTCTGCAATTGGGAGAAGGTTTCTGCCGACTATTATATTTTGCATATAAAAGCAGACCATTTCCTTTACGGAATGGTACGTTCGATAACGGGGGCTATGTTGGAAGCCGCCCGTAATTACAAAAGCTTGGAAGAAATAAAAGCCGCATTAGAATCCTGCGACCGTTTTAATAATTCAGTACTGGCTCCTGCGCATGGACTATTTTTTGAAAAAGCGTATTATCCGGAAACTTTTAAACTATCTTTTTAATTTTGAATGGGAAGAAGAAGACTTAATTGTCAGAATCAGGATTTACAGGATTAGAGGATATTCAGGATGAAGAATCCCTATTCAGTAATTTTGAATTTTGGAAATTTTTTTGAACCTTCCGAAGGTTCCCAACCTTCGGAAGGTTTATGATATATTTATCTTATTATCACCAATTTCTTATTTTCTAAGACAGTCGGCGTTTGCAATTGAATAAAATATAGTCCGTTTGCAAATTCGCGAGCATTAAGTTTTACTGATTGCAAACCGATATCACAAATTAAATTTATTTCTTTTATTTTTGTGCCATTTGAATTAAAAATCGAAAGCGTAGTTGGACTATCCTCAATTAAATTTACTGAAATTACAACCTCATCACTTGCGGGATTTGGAATAATAGAAGAAATTTCAGCTTTGCCGGTTGGGTGAATCAATCTTGTTCCGCCTTCATGACAAATTCCGAGTAGTTTGAATAAACCGGCGTGTTTTTCAATTTCATAATTTATTGGATTACCCAAATCATCTTTTAAAATAAATTCCACTATATCAATTGTGGTTTGTTCAACCTTTCCTAAGCCCGCGGTGACAAGGAATTGGCCTAATTCATTATCCGCTGTTATCCTGCCGCTTATATTCATATAACTTGAATCATTAATTATACTGATTTCGGATTTGTTAGAAGGAGTCAAAATTGTTTTTTCGAATCTAATTTTTGCTGAAAAATTGAGAGCTGTTTGAGCAATTGAAGATGGATTGCTATCGATCATCATAAGTTTGAGCGTTTTTATTTGTCCGGCGTATGCGGAATCATTGTTAATGCCAATTATCAATTTTCCAATACCCATGCCCTGAATATTCCGAATCAAAGTATCGGACTCGAGAATTATATTAATTTTAGCAGTATGCAAACCCGTTTTATTTGGCAAAAATTCTATATGAGAGGACTTTTTCTCACCCGGGAGTAAACTATATTTAGGAAAGTCCGAAACTAAACGAAACGCGTCTTTATAGGCTCCACTAAAGTAAATCGAGTCAACGCGAAACTTACATTGACCGGTATTGCTGATAAAATCTATAATCAATGAATCCTTTGGCATCCCGACAAATTGTTTACCCATATCTATATCGTTAGCTTGGGCTTCCGGAGCAACTATTGAAAATACCGAATCAGATTGGTCGGATTGCAAAGATGGACCAAGTTTTACCAGATAAAAATCTTCTGCTCCTTTGTTTATGCAACCCGGAATATCAGTTGATTCAGAATAACCGGAAACAAAATAACCACCATCATTAGTTTTTTGGATTTGATAAAAGAAATCACGTTTATTCCCACCAATGTTTTTTTGCCATTCAATTGTTCCTGAAGAATTTAGTTTTATTACCCAGCCATCATAATCACCGTTATTACCGTTTACATCACCATCATTTGAATTAGTCCGGCCTGCAATAATATACCCACCATCATTTGTTAATTCCACATCGTAGGCATAATCATCCTTGCTACCGCCCAGTGTTTTCTGCCATTCCAAATTTCCGGTTGAATCTATTTTTATTACCCATGCATCCCATCCGCCTTTGTTACCCGTAAAATCACCATCGTTTGAATTTGTAAAGCCCAACAAAATAAAACCATTATCTTGAGTCTTCTTAATTGTGTATGCCCCATCAAAGCCGTTTCCGCCATAGGTTTTTTGCCATTCAATTGATCCGTTGGAGTTTAATTTTGTTACCTCACCATCCAAATCGGAGTACTTAGTGGAAATATAACCTCCATCGCTGGTTTGAAGAATATCCCCAGGCCAAGAATTGATATCTCCACCAAAATTAATATCCCACTCAATCGAACCCATTGAGTTAATTTTTGCAATACAAATACCTGTTAAACCACTATTATCGCTAAGATCGCCATCAATAGAGTATGAATCTCCTGCAATAATATATCCGCCATCGGATGTAATAGCAATGTTAAGTGCCCTATCTGCTCGACTACCACCATAAGTCTTTTGCCATTCAATAGTGCCTGATGAATTTATTTTTACTATCCACCAATCAGATGAGCCATTAAAATCGGTTCCATCACCATCGTTTGATTTTGTATGACCTGCTAATATATAACCTCCGTCGGCGGTTTGTTTTATACTTTGAAATCCATCTTCGAGACTTCCACCATAATTCTTTTGCCATTCAATAACTCCGGATGAATTCAATTTTACTACCCAGGCATCGGTTGACCCTTTACTGTTCGTTATATCACCATCGCTTGATGTTGTATAGCCGGCACAAATACAACCGCCATCTTTTGTATTTTGCATCGAGGTTGATTCTTCATATTGACTTCCGCCATAAGTCTTTTGCCATTCAATTGTCGGTTCAAATTTCCAAGAGTCTATTTTGCTAAACGGTTGAATTCTAACTAAACACATATTTGAAGTTGGTTTTGGCACATTTTTCCAAATGTGATTTAATCCTTGTGCTTTGTCGCTGATTAATTTCCAGCTAACACCATTATCGATGGAATATTCCAATTTCACTGTATCGGTAGGCGAAATCCCTTCCCAAGTGATTAATGTATCGCTACCAACGACGAATTTTTCGCCGCCGTTAGGGCAGGTAAGTTTAATTGAGGCAAAGCTATATGATATGCAAAAACATAAAACTATAATTAAAAGCAACGATATTTTTTTCATCTGAACATATTCCCAAAAAAGAACTTAAAAATATACAATAACCTAAGAGCAAAAGTATAAAATTTTTGCGAAAAAACATAGTTTATTAATATAAATTAATTTATTTTGGTTTGAATATGCTAAATTAATCCCTGCTTTTAATCAAATGGCTTACAACCCCTTTGATGCGTTTTGAATTAAACATTTTGCGTTTGCCGTTAATTAATAGATATTTTCTTTTCCTTTCGGTAAGCATTTTTGCAAGCCTGAGTTTACCCCAACGCTTAATAATAACGAAATTGCCACCGGCGGGAACTTGGGTGAAATTCACCACTATCATATCCCCCGATTCGATTCCATCGTTGATTAGGTCGTTAGTATTTACCTTGATTAGGCAATTATTCCCTATTTCGGGAGCTAAAAAATCATTCAAATCCAGCGTTTCTAACTCTAATACCGCACCGCTTCTTTTATTCAGCTTGGCAATAAATAAAGGAGGCTCAAAGCAATATCTGGTTTGCAGGTTAATTTGGTTGTCTATTATCATAATATCAAAAATTTCAATTTTAAACATATATTGATAATAAAGCAACAATTGTACCTAATTTTCAGTTTTTTGCTTTGAGCCTAAAAAAAAATTATTTTAAAAGAACGCCGAACATATATTGTATGTATGAGAACAAACTATTGTTATATACATAAAGTGCTAATGGACCAATAATTAGTATAATTACAAGCAGTGTTCCGATTGCGAATGTTTTGACCTCTGATGAATTAAATACTACTGAACACGAGCGGAATACACGTAAAAGCATCCAAATAAATAAAAGTAATACTATTAAAATGAATATTGGAATTGTTGCCGGTGACGCTACAACAATCTTCGTTACAAAAAGATTGAATGGTAGTAAGAAAATTACCGGCAGTGAAGCCCAAACCGAAATAGTAAAACAATCACCGAAGTAAATACGTGAATGAACAACATAAGCCGCAACACGCAAGACTAAACTCATTAAAACGATGCCGATTAAATAAGCACCCGAAATCAAAAACACACTCAGAAGCGGTTGCCAAAGTGCGGAAAACACCATCGTTTTTAGAAATGTCGTTGGGATAAGCAATGATAATATAAACTGGGTGATTTCGCTTGTTCTGTTTATATATAAAATAGACACCACGAATATACCCATAGTAAGACTCAAAATCACACCCAGAGCAATAGTCTGGAACGATGACATTACACGCTGGTCTCGAATATCGGCGTAGAAGTTTACCGGTCTTATGATAGACCTTATGAAATGCTCTCTGAATCGAGGTAATTGGTTCATCATTACAAATAGTACAGTAATTAACATAATAGTCATCAATAGGAATGATAATGGAGATTTCTCCTTATAGCTACCGGCATTGAGTAGTGGTTCAGTTTCATCTGTAAACAATGATTGAATTGTATTAAAACTTATGCGGAGCTTTCTTGCTCGGCTTGATAAACCAAATGTTGCAGTTTTGCGGTTCCCGTTATCGGTGATAAGCAATGGATTGTCAACCGGATAATCGTTAAATGAGTTTACAAAACTTCCACCGAATCGATTTTGTTCAGCAATACGGAAACAATTGGAAATATTATACGCTTGGAAGAAAATCGATAGTGGATTGGAATATCCGTTATGATTTTCCGGGTTGCAGACTGTGCCGTATTCAAATACAAGAGGTATTTTTGGTGCAATGTTTTTGAAATTCTTTACATCTTGATTTAAGTCATAAAAATTGGTTATGGTTCTATTGTTAACGGCGACTATAAAGTCAATTCCCAAAGGATTTATTGTTTCAGTGTTCAGCAAAACTGTTTTGTAAATCAACTTATTAGTTTTAGACTTAATCAACTTTACGATTCCATTTTGGAACTTATCGAATGATTCCTTGCCTTCGCCGGAAGCATACGAAATTCCCCAACCCGATAGCGAGCAATAGTGAGCATAAGAATCAAGCATTAATGTAGCTAAGTTTTTAATATATACAGATGTTGCTTCTTTGCCTATTATGGCGTCGGGAACGTTATAAACAGGTAATTCACAAAACGCCAATATACCCAAACTATCGCAATAATGAAGCAATAATGGATTTGGGCTTAAGGCTTTAATAATTATAGCGTTTGCACCGGCTAATTTATATAGTTTTAAGTCTTTAAGTATTCTTTTGGGGCTTAATGTAAAATTATCACCGTATAAATCTTCATAATAAATAAGACCCTTAATTTTAATTTTTTGATTATTCAGATAAAACTTGGTTCCCGAAGTAACTAAGCTGAAAAAACCGTAGTCAAAATCATAAGAATCGATTTTATATCCACCTTGGTATAAATCGGTATGAAAATTATATAAATTCGGATTGTCAACTGACCAAAGGCGAGGATTGTTCAGCGAAAAATTGAGTTCTACTTCTTCTGAACGTTCACTGCTGATAGATACGTCTTTGGATCGTACACGGACGATTGTATCGCCTGTGGCTTTGTCAATTAGTTTTGTAATAGCATATACACCTTTGGAAAAAACTCTTTTAGTTTTTCCCGTGGAATCAGTGATTTCTACAAGCGAACCTCTTTCTTCGTCAACCTTGCCGGACGATAAAGTTATTTTTGTTTTTACCGAGCAGTTGGTTAAGCTTTTATCAAAACTCACAACAGGTTTTACATTTTCAATCCATACGTTCGAAGTACCGACCAAAAACATCTCTCGGAACAGTCCGGTTCTGCTTTCTAATGGAAAATAGCGTTTGGTGTTTATTTGTTTTTCTTCATCTTGAGGTGGATATACAACAATTTTTATTTCGTTACTTTCTTTGCGTAAAGACCTATCAGGTATGTTTACGTTGAAAGGCGTTGAATTACTGTAAAGTTTGCCGATTAATATATCATTTATATAAACTTCGATTTGGCTTTTACCACCAAGGAATGAAATGTGCCAAGAGCGGCTTTTTAATAAGGCATTTTCCAGTTTAACTGTTTTTTTAAATGTCAGCACATCATTTGTATTAAATGAATTTGGCAAATATACCGTATTCCAGCTTTTACCGCCATTGTCGGATTTTTGCCATTTACCGGCAAGTGAAAAAATAGTTCTTTTTTCAACAGGCATTACCCTGCTGATTTGGTATTTATTAAATTGTTTATATTTGGCATCTGTATTGGTCGATAAAACAAATACTGCTAATAAAACTAATATGATAAGTCGTTGCATATAATATATCCGTGTTTATAATTTTCTATTTACTGATAATAATAGGTTTTCCATAAGTTTCTCCGGCTACCTTGACAACAAGGTTATAAAATCCGGATTGTAAATTAGATAAATCTAATTCAAAAGCTAATTCTTTTGTGGAACTAACAGGTTTCAAAATTGCTTTTACTTCTTGACCATATAAATTATATAATTTAATATCAGCGGAAGTCATCACATCCTCATCAAAATGCAATGCAACCAAGACATTCTCAACAGCAGGCTGTGGAAATACTGTTATTGATGAATTTAATATATTTTCCTTGACAGCATTACCTTTAATTCCTTTGCCTTGTATTGAAAGTGTAATTACAGGTTTTATATAATCATTGGTCGTTATAGAAAGCGAACGGGACCAACCCTTTTCCGCATCAGGAGTAAATGTAAAAGGTAAGGCAATCGATTCGCCAGGTTTCACAATATAAGGAGGATTATAATCTCTGATTTTAAAGATTCCTGCTTTGTCGAATTTAACTTCATATCCTGTTATTTCGAGTGGTTTGGTACCTATGCTATTAATTAATAGCGGCTCTTCGCAAGTACACCCAATTTCAGTATCAGGAAATACTAATGCTCCGCTTTCGCTTGGGGCTACTAATTCCGCGAATGCTTTGCGGATTTCACCTCTAACCTTTATTGGAATTGTTAAATTTACAGCGTTATACGCATTGGAATGTAACACTAATTCCGCAGGAACTGCGCGGTCAGCTGTGACTTGAGGAGTAAATTTCAATGTTATAGTTCTTTTTTCACCTGATTTTATAAGCATATTTGAGCAATCAGTTAATATTGTGAAAAATGTCAAATCATTAGAATTGATATCGGCACCAGTGATATTTAAGTTCAACTCACCGTAATTACGAATTTCTAATGATTTTTCTACAAAATCGTCGTTCAGTACAGTTCCCATTTTGAGAGTATCTAGATTGGACGCAATCGTAGGTTCGGCTTTGAAACATTCGCCTCTTAAATCAAACAAACCTGCTTTTGAATTATAAGCATTACTTTCAAAGGATATAGTTGAAATAAATTCAGTTCTTTCCGATGGGGTGAATTTAACTTCTATTTCTTTAGTTTCATTGGCTTGTAAAGTAAATGGAGGCACTGCATTAGTAAAAGCAAAAACATTTTTATCATTATCAATCATTGAAATTTTGGTAACTTGTAATTCAGCTGAACCGAAGTTTTTCACAGTGAATTTCATACTCTTATCAGTCCCAAAGCTAACCAAATCAAAATCCAATTTTGCGCGGTCAAATCCAATAACGCTATATTGCTTTTGGTCAGGAAAGAGCATGTTTTCCAAACCATTTTCACCAATAACCAAGAAAGCATTGGTAGGTGGATTTTTAATTACCACCGTTTTTAAATCTTTATTTGGGAATCTTACTTTTATTGAGTCAATAGCATGGCATTTGCCCATGCCGAAATTTTTAATCAGCGGTTGGAATCCGCCGAAATGTCCTAAACCGGATTGTAAATCGCGAATCTGAGCCATACCGTTTGAGTATAAGGTAATTCTTGCACCTATCGAGGCTTTGTTGCTTCCCGCGGCGGCATTGAGCTTGACGGAAGACCAGAAACTGCCCGGTACGTTATGATTTTCCCAGAGTGTAGATTTCATTACAGCGGGAGCGCCAGTTGGACGAGTTTCGCGCGTCAACATTATATCAGGGTCGCCGTCTAAATCGAAATCACAAGGCTCAACTGAATGTGAGCGGTTTGCAGTAATCATCATTCCCAATTTATCGGTTACTTCATCGAACGAATGTTTCGCATTCTGGAGAAGCATATATGTTCTTGTTTGCCCTGAAGTGTTGACATCACCACTTTCATAACCTTGTTGACAGATTACTACATCCAAAAATCCGTTACCATCCAAATCTATCCATTCACCGCCCATATCGCCAACATGAGTATATGATGCCGGAACATTGCGTTTGAGTAAATTCAAATCCCAACGATACGAATAATTACTGTCAGGACCATTGTTTACCGAAATGTGTGTTCTGCCTTCTCCGGCGTCACATCCACCATGTACAGAAACTTGGAGTAAGTCCATATCGCCGTCATTGTCGAAATCGCCCGGAAGCGCTTCCCATTGGCAAAGTGCTTGACCATGATCGCCGGCCATGGCTTGTCCTGAGTAATGCGTTTCATTATATGAATCCGAAAATTTGCCGTTTTTCATATTTTTGAACAAACTACCCCCCGAGCGGCAATAACCGGAAGTTACAACGTCTTGCCATCCGTCATTGTTATAATCGGTAGCGTTGACACCATACATTGGTTCTGCGATTTCATTTATCGCCGGATCGAAAATCTGAGTAAAAGTTCCGTCGCCATTGCCCTTGAGCAGAATGTCTTTCATTTTTAATTCGTTTTGCGAATTTCCTCCTTCATAAACTACAAACCAAGTTGATATATAAACATCGATGTTTCCATCAAAATCATAATCTAAAAAGCTCATACCAGTGGCATTCAAAAAATACTGTGGATAATCGAAAGTCAAAAATTGACTGCCTACGCTTACGGTTACTTTGCCCTGATATGCGATTATATCGTGCATACCGCTATTTTTTACCAATGTGAAATGGGCATTGCCATCATTTAGAAGTACTTCAGAATAATTACCTTGTTCGATTCCTGTAGAATCGGTGAAGAATGAAATTCTATGGGTATAAGTTGCAGTCATTAAGTCCAAGTCACCGTCATTGTCAAAATCAGCTAAGCCTACTACATCGCTCCAACGCTGTGTTTTGGTTGGATCGCTATTGACGTTAATATCTGATTCGGCGGTAGCTTCGACATATTTTCTTTTGCCCGGGTTTTGTGGATCGGGTACATTTAAAAATAAGCGTAATGTATTGCGAACAGCCACTATTCCTGTCAATAGATAATCGGGATAATTATCGCCATTCAAATCGGCGCAAAATACACGAGAGCCTTCAGCTGTAGTTAAACCAGCGACTTCGGATATATCAGTGAACCAATCGCTTGTTTGACTCAGTGCAGGGAATGCACATACAAACAGCAAAATTATAATCAATAGATATTTTTTCATAGTCTTTTTTTAAAAATGTATAAATATAAAATATAATATTAATGATTTTTTTTGAATTTGCAATGGAAAACGACGAAAAAACATTAATCAATTACCAAGGAAGATAAGGATTCCTATGGAATAGTGATTTGGAACAGCAAATAGACAAATTAGTTTATGAGCTGTATTGGCTTTCATAAGAAGAAATTACCATTGTAGAGGGGAAGTAGGAATTTCCAAGGGCGCATAGGATTCCGAGGATGCGAACGAATTGTTAAACAAGGAAATTTCGTTTTTGTTAAATCGTCCGACAAACCCTGATAGTCCTTGCTTTCCTTAAAAAAGCCAAGGACGGTAAGCAATCCGACCCAACCGCCGAAATAAGCGATTTGGAGCAGCAAATAGACAAATAATATGCAATATGGATTCCACTTTCGTTCGGAGTGGCAACATCCTTTAATCCCTCAAATCACATAAATTATGGTTCAGAAGATTAAAGATGGATTAATGCTTTTGCGGTAATGACGCAACTGTCTGTATATCAGGGAGATTCCTGCTTTCGCAGGAATGACAGCCAATAATCTCTGCGCCTTCGCGTCTTTGCGGTGAATTCTTCTTCTTATCTCAAATCAATTACTTGCACATCTTTAGGTGCTTTGAAATCGAATGTGCCACTAGGAATTTTGGCGTTTTTCTCAATTTTCAGGATTTTCCAGCTGTCTTCGCCGTAATTGGATATGAACACTATCTTTTTTATTTGCAAATCGGAAGGAGTTACAAATAGTTTCACATCGCCAGCGGAACCTGATTTTTTCTTTGGTGTAAGGTACAAAACGGTGTAACCCGATTCCTTTGTTTCGGATTTCTGTGCGTAATTATCAGCAAAATCGAAGAAAACGTTTTCGATTGATATATCGCCCGATTCTTCATAATCGCTTATTATTACCTTATTATCATCTTTGGAGAAATTCCAAATGCTTTTTCGATCGGAGCAAATAGTTCGAGAATTTGTTTTGATTAGATATTTTCCGGATTTATCGGCAATTAATGTTCCGTTCATTGAATCATCTTCATTTTTGAATTCTACTTCAATACTTTTTGCTTTTTTATAGCTCGAAGAAAGCTGTTCAAAAATCCCTGATTTTGAAAATACCAAGACAGGTGTAGTAAGAATAAAAATTAATATTAATATTTTTCTCATTTATACGTCAAGCAAATTTTAAATCCTAAAGGACGCTCTACTATATAAATTTATTTTCTATTTTTGTAATTCACAATATCAAAAACTAACAATAACAGTGCTTATGAAAAAGATATATGTTTCATTACTTTTGTTACTGCTTTCAATATTTTGTCTTAAAGCAGATGAGATTCGATTGGAAAATTGGAAGTGTTATTCTTCGCTTTTGTCACCAACTTCTATCACAAGCGATTGGGATGGCAATGTATGGACTGGAACTACCGGTGGAGCTTATAGCTGGAATCCCGAAACTGAAAAAATCTGGGAATACCGCAATATTTCTGCAATGATGAGTATCAATGTATCAACCGTGAACTGCTTGAAGGATAAGAAGTTGATATTTGTGGGGCAAGACCAGGGCTGGCTCGATATATATGATGAAACCGGA
>JBAXXL010000066.1:0-16429 GCA_037127915.1 bacterium | reverse complement strand
ATTGACAAGAAGTTTTCCACATAATAAAAAAATGGAGCTGTTGTGAGACAGCCCCTTTTTTTGATTAATCCCACAATCAGCAGGCTGTCGCCTCTTAAGCGATTGCCAAATTACTGCATTCGAAATAAATACCAAAAAATAAAGAAACCCCAAATCTATTCAAGGTTCCTTTTAAAAAGGTGGAGACAGCGGGAATTGAACCCGCGCCCGAAGAGAATTGTCGATAGCTAAAGATTATTGTTGGCAATATTTGGTGATTAATAATCGGTTACTTATCAACTATTCAGAATCCAATTTGTGAATCTGAACTAATTGAATTAAAAATATTTAGTCTTGTTTCTTCGCTTAATTCTTCAAAATTCAATATTTCTGTAATAATGGTTTTTAAAAGTTCTTTGTCAATTCTATTTGCCGCAACGTGATAACTAATATTTTCCATTTCTCGAATAAATTGAGGGACAATAAACGTATATCCATTTATTAGTAGAAATTGTGCGCCTAAAGTTATAGCTATACGTTTGTTACCATCTTGAAAGCAATGGAATTTATTGGATGAAAAGAATAAATGAGTAAGCTTTTCTTCAAAAGTTGGATAATAGTCATCATTTTGAATGTTATTTAATACACCATCTAAGAGTCTAATATCATTCTGTCCGGTTGCACCTCCGCCACTGACCTCAACTGTTTTTAGATGAAGTTGAATTGCATCTTCAATTGAAATATAAACGAAGTCCATTACTCCCGTTCCTTTAACCGTTTAAAAACATCCTTTGCTTCTTCCAAACGTTCCACTAAATCTTTGCTTTTTTCTCCAAGAAACCTTTCGAATTCGCTCGCTTGAAGTGGGGAAACATATTCCTTTAGCTGATTATGTAATGCATCTCTAAAAGCTAAATCTCTGCTTGCCATTTTATTTCTTGCCCTTTCAATTAAAGGCTTCCAATGCGCTAGCTTTTCAAACTCCTTAAAAAGTGAATCAACTTCCCAACTTGTTAGCTTGCTGGCTTTTTTTTCTGAATTTTGTTTAAGAATATCTGCAAAACCCGCTTCATAAGATGATATCAAATCTAATATTTCAGAATAAAAGGTATCACGAACTTTATCGTTTTGACTAAGGTTTAATATTTTTCTATATTCATCTGCATTTTCTTTGAATATACTAACATAAATTTTATTAGTGTACATTGGATACTTAAAATTACCCATATCTACATAATCTCTCAAGGCATTAGTAAATTGCTTTCTATAGTTTTCCTCATAGTACCAAGCATAAATAAAATCTTCATCACGTTGGTTTATATATTTCGTTCCACCGCCGGTTCTTTGATTGATAATATCAATTACAATGTCTAATATGGCTTTTCTTAATAATTCGGCTCTTTTACTCTCAGTGAGAAGCATTCCTATATTTAACAATGATTTAAAATCAAATAAACCTAATTGGGTAGTTTTGTTACCGACATCAATGTCGGTAACAAAACTGTTTTTAATAGCTAATTTCAAATCTTTTAAACGCTTACCTCGTAAAACTTCGTACCCGTTTTGACTAATTTCAGCAAGATTAGATTCCAGATACCGTTCAATGGTTCTTGAGTCAACTTCAAAAAAACCAGCTATTTGATCTTTAGTGAATCTATAAACTCCTTCAAAAACTATTCCTTTAATTGTTACCGCTTTTTGAATTTCAGAAAGAGCATAAGGATTATTTAGTATATTCTGTCTATCCAATCCTGAATTTGTTAAATCTTTTGCCATTTTTTGTTTAACCTTTATTAAACTTTTCATTTTGATTCATTAATTAATTTTCTGTTATTTTTTCTTAAATTAGCAATAAGCATATATAATGGATAAACAATAATTAAATATGGGGAAAATATTAAAAATCCAAAAAACACCTTCACAGGCCAACCTATCCCCATCATACTCAATTCTAATGATTTTACCATTTCTAAGTTTTTACTTTGAACATTTTGATAACGTTGTGCTTCAATTCCATTATAAATATAACCATAATGCTTAAGAAGAATAACATTTGACGTATCTGCCCACCATGCAAAAGCAACTGCACCTATAAATAGCAGTATCAAACCCAAGAAAATATAGATAATAAATATTTTCTTTTTAAGTCTCTTTTTTAATAAGTATATTAATATAAAAGGAAATGTAATTAAAAATATTAAAATTAATATTGTAACAGCTCTAATATAAAATTCAATCATATTCATATTTCCTTTTTATAATATCAAACAAGTTCGTTTAATGCTTAAACATAAGCCACTTTCATCACATTTGTTCTTCCGTGAAGGTTTAGCGGAATACTACCCACGTAAACAACACAATCACCATCGGCGAGCAAGTTCTTATCCTTCAGTATTTTTACAGATTCAGGAATGGCATTATCTAAATGATTGTATGATTTTAAATAAAATGGTCTTACCCCCCACACCATTGACAATCGCTGCACCATATTTTGATTATTAGAAAACGCGAATATCTTGGCTTTAGGTCTGTGGCTGGATATTCGAATCGCCGAATATCCCGAATGTGTAAATACTATAATTGCCTTTGCCCCTACTTGCTTTGCCAATTTTGCCGCGTTATAACAAATTGAATCCGCTAAGAAATTTGTCGAACCCTTCACCGGTGCATTCTGTTTATCCTCTGCATAAGCCTGACTTTCGGTAAATATAATTATTCGGTGCATACTGTTTATCGTTTCCACCGGGTACTTCCCTACCGATGTTTCACCGCTTAGCATTAGGGCGTCGGCACTATCAAGCACAGCATTTGCAACATCGTTAGCTTCAGCTCTGGTTGGTCTGAAGTTCGTTATCATACTTTCCATTATCTGCGTCGCAATAATAACCGGCTTGGAGCGCATAATACACTTTTCGACAATCATTATTTGTAATATAGGTACTTCGTCAAATGGAACCTCTACACCAAGGTCTCCCCGAGCAACCATAATTCCATCAGCTAAATCAATAATTTTATCGATTTCCAAAAGCGCTTCGGGTTTTTCAATTTTCGCTATAACACCCGCGTAATTACCACTTTGTTCTATAAGATTTTTAAGTTCTAATATATCGGAAGCTTTCCTTACGAATGACAGTGCAATCCAATCTACACCGTGAGCAAGCGCGAAATTTGCATTCGAAATGTCTTCATCCGTGAGACAAGGCAAAGATACTTTGGTATCCGGAAGATTTACCCCTTTGTTGGATGAAAGCGGTCCACCATATATTACTTTAGCTCTAACGATATCCTTCTTATTGGTTTCTGTGACTTCCAACTTGATTTTACCATCATCGATAAGTATAACCTCTCCTACATTCACATCATTAGGAAAGTCTTGATAACTCATATAAATATGCTCTTTCGTTCCAAGGCATATTTCATTAACAAAAGTTATCGTATCCCCTTCTTCAAGTAGGATTAGGTTATTCTCAATTTCTCCAACTCGTAGCTTGGGACCTTGTAAATCTGCTAAAATTGAAACATTGCTTTCCAATTCTGCATTTAATTCTTTGATTATCGTAATCAATCTCAGATATTCACTTTGGCTGGAATGTGAAAAATTAACCCTAAAAACATTAACCCCCTCAGTAATCAACTTTAATATAACATCCTTTGTGGAAGTTGCCGGCCCCAAGGTTGCGATAATTTTGGTTTGCGAATTTATTTGTTTCATAGTTTTCTTATTCAATTTTGTTATAAATATATATACAAAAATAACATATTTCTGAATAAAAAAGAGGTTATCCGTTCGGAAACCTCTTTGTTTTCTTGCTTTGACTTATTTATTAAGGTTTTGTAACCGTACTCATTTGAAGATTGACTGCTGTTTGTGATAGCAACCTTCCATTAATAGTGGAACCTGTCTTAAGTGTAATGCTTGCTTTTCCTATTACCGTTCCTTCAAAATGACTTGTTGTTCCTAAAGTTACATTACCGGCTGTCTGCCAAAAAATATTTTTAGCTTGAGCACCACCACTTAAAATTATTTTCGCCGCGGAACTCATATCAAGGTTTCCTGAAATTTGGAATATCCAGACGTCATTCAGCCCGCCTGAAATTGTAATATCAGTAGGTATATTGAGGGAAGTAGTCCATTTATACAGACCCCGCTTTAAAGTTTTACCTCCTATATTTCCCGCACCCAAATTCAGGAAGTTCGGGTGAGTTCGTCCTGCAGCATCAGTATATGCGGTTTGCATATCACCAACAGCTGTAGTTAACCGCGATGCGTTGGTCACTCTGCAAGGAAGCGGACCAGCCGCATTGACTGAATATATTGTTCCTGTGACTTCCGGACAAGTTAAAAGCATAGCCGCACCGGTGATTGGACTTGATCCAACATCACCAGTAATTGTAGATTTATATACATTTGTAATCCCTGATTTTGAGAGAATAGCAAAATCATCGGCAACTCTAAGATTGACAACAGCCAATGAGTCATTAAGGTTCGGGTCGGGAGGATTATCACTATTTTCTTTGCAACTAACTAGTAATACAAGTGCCACTAAAACAAGAGATGTAATTAGATTTTTCCTTTTCATAATTTTCGATTTGAATTGTTAATAAATTTGTAAAAGATAAAAAAAAAGAGGTTGACCTTGGGGTAACCTCTTTATAGAGTTCGATGGAATCAATATTTTTATGGTTTATGAACAGTACTCATTTGTAGAGTTACGGCAGTTTGTGCCAACAGTCTTCCGTTAATTGAAGCACCAGTTTGTAAATTGATACCTGTCTGACCTAAAATAGTTCCTTCAAAATGACTTGTAGTGCCTAATGTAACCGCACCGGCTACCTGCCAGTAAATATTTCGTGCAAGAGCACCACCACTCAATGTCATTTTTACTCCAGAACTCATAACTAATGTTCCCGGAATCTGGAATATCCAAACGTCTTTCGAACTGCCTTTAATTATAATATCTTTGGGGATAATTAGTCCTGTTGTCCATTTGTATAGACCAGGAGCAAGTATCTTACCACCAATATTTCCAGCACCTAAATTATAGAATTTAGGGTTTGTACGTCCAGCTGCGTCGGTGTATCCGGTTTGCATATTAAGGATTGCTATACCTAATCTAGTTGGGTTAATTACTCTGCAGGGTTGTGGTCCCGCAGGGTCAACGGAATATATAGTGCCGGCAACTTCCGGACAAGTTACAAGAATAGCGGCGCCAGTAATTGGGCTCGATCCAACATCACCTGTAATAGTCGATTTGTATACATCTGTAACTCCGGTTTTCGATAGAATCACAAAGTAAGCTGACATGCCAAGATTAACACCTGCAAGTGGTTTTGGAGGCTGATAAGCTTTTGATGCGTCTTGCGGATCAGTCGGGTTTAAGCCTGCATCCGGATTTTCTCTACAACTTGCCATTAAAACAACCGCTAATATGGCAATGGTTGCTAATAGATTTTTCGTTTTCATAATTTTCGTTTTCATAATTTTAAATTTTAAAGGTGAACAAATCTTTTGTCTGCATTTATATTTGTCAAAATTCTTCATTTTGATTAACATCATGTTCAAAAAGCAGACTCATTGATTAAATAGTATTGTAATGGTATATTCTAAACTATTGTTTCGTAAGTAATTGTATGTTATATACGCTAGTTCTTTTGGGGCTAGTTTGTTACCAAGTTGTTAACTCAATATGTTGGTTGAATATATTCTTGGAATTTTGCAATCTTTAATTGATTAATGTTTCCTCAAGGTTTTAACCCTGAATCAAACGGTACGTTATTTTTGTTATTTAATACCTATATGGATTAATTATAATCAAATGAAATGATACTATGAGTATTTGTTAATTTGGTTGTAATTAGTAACCAAAATTAACACTTTATTTTGTAATAACCTAATTATATTTTTTTATTTAACTTAAATTTATTCTATATATTAATTATATATTAGGTTCTAACTATATATTATATAAAATTATAAAAGCTATAGTGGTTGGTTTTTGTTGATTTTACTTAACCTAATTTTAAGGTTTCCATCGATTTTATTGACTGAATAATCCGCAAAATGTTGTTTTACGCGTGCTATTATATCCTAAATGATAATTTATTGAATTTCAGAAAAAATATTTTGGATTTTTAAAGTAATTTTCCCATTCATTCGCCTACATACTTATATGAATAAAATAATTGAATTATCACCGAATCAAGAACACGACAGTATTCGATACGCAATTAAAAATTACGGTAAACGGCTGTTAAGTTTTATACGAAGCCGCGTAAATAACGATGAAGATGCTGAAGACATACTGCAGGATGTTTGGTATCAACTTAGTTCCATTGTCGATAGTCAACCAATTGAACAGATGAGTGCTTGGCTATACAGAGTTAGCAGAAACAGGATAATTGATAAAAAGCGTAAGCAAAAACAATTATCGATCGAGGATTTTGCTTATGAAGATGAAGACGGTGAAATTGTTTTTCCGGAATCATTGCTTGAAGATGAAATCAATCCTGAAGATGAATTTGATCGAGCATTTTTGAAGGAATCTTTCTTCGAAGCAATAAGTAATTTACCTGAAAAACAAAAGGAAGTATTTGTTATGAATGAGTTGGAAGATTTGACTTTGCAAGAAATAGCCGATATAACCGGTGATAATTTAAAAACGATTATATCAAGAAAACGATATGCTGTTGCTCAGTTGCGGCTTCAGCTTAAAAATTTATACAATGAATATTATTAATTTAAGGAATAAACAAATGAAATGCAATAATGAAAACCATAAAGATTGCAATATATTAAAGGCTATCTTCATTCCACCGGCAATAATCGCGGGTATATTAATTTTTACTTGGGTGGTTATGGCACTTTGGAATGCTATTCTTCCGCAAGTAATAGGTGTACATACTGTAACATTTTGGCAAGCTATGGGAATGCTAGTACTCTCAAAAATTCTATTCGGAGGTTTCGGTGGTGGCCATAACCATCATAAACACCATAATCATCACACGCGCGAAATGAGAAAAAAATGGAAGCAAATGACACCGGAAGAAAGAGATGCAATGAAAAAAGAATGGCACAATAGATGTGAGCCTTTAGCGAAATCAGATGAATTATAAGGTTAGGGCTAACTTATCAAAATTAAATTTTAGAAGAAAAGGAAAACTTAGTGGTTAAAAACAGTATTGAAGTGAAGAACTTCACAAAGAAATTTGGTGATTTTACTGCAGTGGATAATATTTCCTTCGAAGTCGAGGAGGGCACAATTTTTGCCTTCCTCGGCCCTAATGGTGCAGGGAAAACTACAACTATAAGTACACTCTGCACTATAATGGAAAAAACTCACGGAGATTTAAAAATAAATGGAAATGATGTAACACACCAAAAAGACAAAGTGAGAAACGATATAGGAATTGTTTTCCAAGAATCCACGCTCGATGGCAAACTGACAATTGAGGAGAATCTAAAACTCCATTGTGATTTTTATAATGTACCCAAACCAGATGTTAAAGAAAGGATAAATTTTGTTCTTAAGTTGGTTGACCTCGAGAATCGAAGAAAAACTTCTGTGGACAGTCTTTCGGGTGGAATGAAAAGGCGCGCGGAAATCGCACGCGGTTTAGTTCATTTCCCAAAAGTTCTGTTTTTGGACGAACCTACTACCGGCTTAGACCCGCAAACAAGGGCAAATGTGTGGGATTATATCCATAAACTCCAAAAACAAAAAAATATCACTATCTTCCTGACAACTCATTATATGGAAGAAGCTGAAATCTGTAACAAAGTCGCAATTATTGACGGCGGAAAAATTGTCGCCCACGACACACCCTACAATTTGAAAAAGCAATATACTTCCACAACGATGAAGATTACAACACCGGATTCGGAAAATTTGCAACTTTACCTTGGAGAGAGAAAAATAAAATTTTGCATGGACAACGATCAAGTTATAATTTCCGCAAGTCAAATAAGTGATTTATTGGAAATAACTTCAAAATTCAAAGAAACAATAACAGACATAGAAATCAACAAAGGCACTTTGAACGATGTCTTTATTGAAATTACAGGTAAGGAGATACGCGAATGATACGTCCAATATTAGCTTTATTAAAACGAAATTTGCTCAAGTTGCAAAGAGACAGAATGAGATTGTTTATGAATCTTTTTATGTCCGGCTTATTTCTCTTTATATTTTCTTTTGTAATTAAATCAACAGTTTCGGGTTTAGACCATCCGATGAATTATCTAATTTCCGGTATTATTATTATGACTGTATTTCAATCGGCTTTGAGCAATTCTATGAATATTTTGGATGATATTTCAAGCGGATTTATGAAAGAAATCCTGGTTGCGCCTATCGCACGATGGCAAATTGCTATCGGGCACGTGCTTTCTGCAATGGTTGTTTCTGTGCTTCAAAGTTTTATAATCGTCATTATAGGTCTGTTTATGGGCTTAAGCATTGATTTGCTTCACGGTCTCGAAATGATTGGGATGATGTTGCTTGTTGGTTTGACATTCAGTAGTTTGGGTTTATTTCTAGCTACTATAACCAAAGAATCCAGCAATTTCCAACTGCTTATCACGATCATCTCATTTCCGTTGACTTTTTTGTCCGGCGCTTATATTCCAACAATGGCGCTACCGAAAATTCTACTGCCTATCGTTTATATAAATCCATTATCATACACTACAGCGGCATTCAGGTACATCACTCTGCATATGGAAAATATGCCGACGGCTATGCTTCTTAAAGCCGGAGTGGCTTTTGATTTGAATGGATTTATTATTACACCGATAATAAGTATTTTCATAATAATCGCTATGTGCGCAATCTTTTTCTTCCTATGCGTTAATCGCTTCAATAAAGCCGATTTCTCAAGAGTTAAAACATTCCGCCATAGACACCATTAAAATCAGCTTTCCGGATTGATAAATTAAAGGAACCCCGAATCAAATCAGGGTTCCTATGTAATATAATTTAAAATTTATTCTTTAAATTTTAAAAACTATGAATATAACCAAGCGAAATATAATAAAGACAATCAGAATCAAAAGTATCTGAAAATTGATCAATATCGAAATAAGCAGTACCGCAATTTGGTATCCTTTTAAATATCGCGGCGCCAATATTTGTAGTTAAACCTGTGTAGCTTTCTGTATAAGCTTTATTATTTCTGATACCTTCGTCGTTACCTGCTTCAGCATAAACAGAGTATTGAGGTTGGAAAAACCAGGTTTTAGACAATTGGATATTGATGGAAGTTTCCAAACCAAAAGTACCTTCTGCAAATGAAGTATATTCTTCAGGTTGATTGGTCTCAGTATTATTAAATTTGAAATCCTTGTAAGTAGCTGTCATAAATCCACCGGATATGCCGACATTGGCTTCTATTCCGCTTACGATAGTACTTCTATATAACCACCAGGTTGCTTTCGCATTATAGAATTGCGCTGTATTACCCGATATCAAATGATTGATATCCTTATCATAAATATCGTGCGCGGCGATAACTTCGATATCAACAATACCTTTCATTGTACCGCAGAGTTTCGCACCGTAACCCTCTAATTTATAGCCCTTTTCTGCAAACGCCTGCAAACCGATTCCAGTCTGCCCTTTTTCCAAGTATGTCGATACTTGAGCATTAGCCGCATAGCTAATACAAATAAACAATCCAATTAATATTAATTTTTTCATAATCCATCTACCTTAAAAAGTTAAATAATAAATTCAAACTAAAATACTATTGGGAATAATCGTGCCAAAGATGATACATAGGCAATAAGCCTTATTAACCTCTTATTATTTCGGATAAGTATTATAATTGTGTTAATTTATGTGATTATAATCTTTAATATGTTTTTATTTATTAAAACTCTTGATTGTAAGGTTTATTGAATTACTATAAATAGTTCTTTATCAAATCAATTTATATTCGCAAATGTGTAAAAAAAAAAAAAATATTTTTTACACATTAATCAGGAAGTAATATTAATATTAATAAATCTTTTGTTAATTTTGTCTTTCTAACAAGTTCTTCAAGGCAAATTGAATGTTTTTATTGTTTAGTTTATAAATTAATGGTGATTTATGAGGAAAGTTTTAATTTTAGTCGTTTTTTTAATAGTCGGAAGTTTATATAGTCAAGATCTTGATAAGATGATGACTAAAAAATTGGTAGATTGTCAAACTATCTCTTATAACAGTTCAATATATTTCGTGAAATTAGTTGAAGAAAATAAAATTGATTCTGCCAAAATATTACTTAAATATTGGGAAGATAAGTGTGGTGTTCGAGAGCCATTAATCAGAGCAAGAGTTATTCTTGCTTTGAAGGAAGGGAATTTTAAAGATTCATTATTAGGAATTAATCCCTTCAATAACATCTTTAATTATCAAAATAGAGCGGATATGATTAAATATTCTAATACCTATCGTTATGATAATTATGAATCTTATTTTGGTTATGTTCCTCCGGGTTATGAATTTGACAACTTTACGCGTAAAGAAGCCCAAAATTTAAAGGATAAATATTCACCAAATTCGCTCGAATATTTGATTTGTGAATTTTACAGCACAAATAGCGATACATTGTTCGATAAACTTCAGACTCTTCCCGATAAAAACTCATTATTAGCATCTGAATATCAAAAAATGGTTGGTTATTATCTTAATTTACCTGAAGGTCATCTTGAATGGATTACAGGAATATGGATCCCGACAGGAGGTATAAAACTCTTAGGTATCCATCCTGAAATGGGATTCCAAGCTGGCGTTAAAGTAAATAAAATGAGTTATGACTTCACTATGTGCTTCAAATTTGTAAAATCCGCCAATACTTATCTGGCAAACCGTCCTCATTCTGATTTACCTTTAGAATCAACATCACAATTCTTCGGCGGGTATATTGGTATCGATATTGGGCGCGATATTTTTTCCAAAAATGGCCACGAGATTCAGTTAACCGGTGGTGTTGCGGCTGATGGCTTTGATGTATTAAACGAAAACAAAGATTATGATTTAAAAGCCGCTTCTGTTTGGTCGTATAATTTCAACTTAGGTCTCGGATATAGATATTACCTTAATAGCAAATATTACGTTGGAGTTAGAGCCAAATACAACGTAGTTGACTATAAGTTGAATAATATTATTGATTTTTCAGGTAATCCTATTACTATGCATTTTGTTTTTGGAGGCGTAGGTAATATCTACAGAGACCAAAATTTGAAAAATTTGAAGTACAAATTAAGAAGATAAAGTTCAATTGGATATAATATTTATTTTTGCTTTAGCATTTACCGAGAGTTCGTAGGTGAATGGAGTTAGCGGTAATATTATGATAAGCTCTCAACAAGTCGATAAACCGGAACAAAGAAGTAGTCTAAGAAAATTTTTGGGCAAAGAATTCTTTATTGTAAAACGGCAATTAAATTGGTTGTTTGGCGACAGCAATTTTGCAAAAGTTAACACAAAAATAAAATTTGACAACTCTTTAATAAAACACAAATCCTTTTTATTGAGACCTTTGAAGGATGTCGAAATGTACCTACAGCATAACAAGGTAACAAATCTTAAAATTGCAATTGGCAATTTAAACAAAGTTGTTATTGAACCGGGGCAAACACTATCAATTTGGCGGCTTGTAGGCAGACCAACTAAATCCAAAGGGTACCTTGAAGGTATGACATTGCATAATGGAAAAATCTCGAAAGACATCGGCGGTGGACTTTGTCAGTTAGGGAATCTAATTTATTGGATGGCGCTTCACACTCCGCTGACGATTCAAGAGCGTTGGAGACATAGTTACGATGTGTTTCCGGATATCAATAGGAATATTCCTTTTGCTTGCGGAGCGACTTTATCATATAACTATATAGACCTACAACTGAAAAACAATACCGACAAGACTTTTCAAATTAGTTTGTGGCTCGATAACGAATATTTAAACGGTGAAATTACTTGTGACACCGACCTAAAAGCCAAATATGAGATTTACGAAACAGACCATCAGTTTAAACAACAATGGTGGGGCGGTTACACACGGCATAATAAAATTTGGAAGAGAATTACTAATCTTTCAGACAACAACACCACGGAAGAATTTGTTGCCGAGAATAAAGCAATCGTGATGTATAGTCCATTACTTGGCAAATGAAAAAATTATAAACATAAACCAATAGGAGATTTTATGAACGCATATTTATATGTACTAAACACATTGGCAGATTGGGAAATTGCTTATATCACTGCTGAATTGAATAGCGGTAGATATTTAGACAAAGCAAAACCACCTATACAGTTAATTAAAATTGGAAACACTTTAGAGCCTATAAAAACAATGGGCGGAATTATTATTACTCCCGATGAAAGTGTTGATGATATCATTTTTAAAGATGGTGATTTACTAATTTTACCGGGAGCAGACACTTGGTTGGAAAAGAGCAATAATAAAATATTGGATATCGTTTCTGATTTAATAAACATGAATGTGATAATTGCGGCAATTTGCGGAGCTACAATTGCTCTGGCAAACAACGGACTATTGGATAATAGAAAACACACCAGCAACGACAAAGAAGTTTTAAAAATGTTTTGCCCGGGATATAATGGAGAGGAGTTTTACATAAATAAACCCGCTGTTACCGATGGCAACTTGATAACAGCTACGGGTCTGGCGCCGCTTGAATTCGCTTATGAAATATTCAAAAAAACCGGTGTAATGAAACCGGAAACATTGGAAGCTTGGTATCAATTATATATAACTAGAGAAGCGAAATATTTCTTCATTTTAATGGAATCATTGAAATAAAACCGAGAAAAAAACGCAAAGACTATTGTTTATATTGGAATAATAACTATTTTTGCTTTATCATTTACCGAGAATACGTCAAGTTCGGAACCTTCGGAAGGTTAGGAAAAATCAGGTATTGTAGAAAGAGAATAAGAAAGAAATATTTTTTATTAAACACGATATTGTTTTTTGAGCGTTATAAAATATGTTAAATTTGAGTTAGTTTGAAAATGAAAAATGATTTTTTTAAATATATGAGTTAAAAAAATGAAAAAATATCTGATATTATTTATTATTTTAATTTCGCTATTTACCGCTTTTGGGCAGGAAAATAAAAATGAACAGGATGAAACGCTTGTTCCAATGAATTCTGACACTCGTTTCGAAATGTATAAAACATTGGCGGAAAAAGGAGATGCTTATTATCAAAATTTTCTTGGAGGTTTGTACTATCATGGCGAAGGTACTTTAAAAGATGTGAAACAGGCATTTTATTGGTGGCAAAAGAGTGCTGATCAAGGGTATGCGGATGCTCAATTTTTCCTTGGATTTATGTATCATAATGGTGAAGGTACATTAAAAGATTTGGAACAAGCTTTTAATTGTTTTCAAAGAAGTGCAGAGCAAGGAAATGCTTTCGCTCAAAAGGAACTAGCTAATTTGTATTATAACGGTGAAGGTACTGTGAAAGATTTTAAACAGGCATTATACTGGTTTCAAAAGAGTGCAGAGCAAGGATATGCAGATGCTCAATTTCAACTCGGATTGGTGTATTATAATGGCGAAGGTACTGTGAAGGATTTACAACAGGCTGTTATTTGGTATAAAAAGAGTGCGGAACAAGGAAATGCTGGTGCACAATGCAATCTTGGATTGATGTATTATGAAGGCGAGGGTACTCTGAAGGATTTCAAGCAGGCTTTTTACTGGTTTAATAAGAGTGCGGAACAAGGAAATGCTTCCGCTCAATGTAGCCTAGGTGCCATGTTTTTTAAAGGCGAAGGTGCTTTGAAGGATTTGAACCAAGCTTGTTATTGGTATAAAAAGAGCGCAGAGCAAGGATATGCTTATGCCCAACATAATCTTGCTTTGATGTATTATAATGGCGAAGGTACTGTTAAGGATTTACTGCAGGCTTTTTCTTGGTTTCAAAAAAGCTCGATACAAGGACTTGATAATCCTCAATACAATCTTGGATTAATGTATTATAATGGCGAAGGTACAACTAAAGATTTACAACAGGCTTTTTCATGGTATAAAGAAAGTGCTGAGCAGGGAAATATCGACGCTCAATTAAATCTTGGAGTAATGTATTATAAAGGCGAAGGTACATTGAAGGATTTAAAACAAGCCTTTTTTTGGTATCAGAAGAGTGCAGAACAAGGAAATGCCAAAGCTCAATTTGCTCTTAGCAGTATGTATTGGAATGGCGAAGGCACTTTGAAGGATTTGAACCAAACTTTTTATTGGTGTAATAAGAGTGCGGAACAAGGAAATACTAAAGCTCAATGTAGTCTTGGTGATATGTACTATAATGGTGAAGGTACTTTGAAGGATCCGAAACAGGCATTCTATTGGTATCAAAAGAGTGCTGAGCAAGGAATTGCTGTAGCTCAATATAATCTTGGTTATTTATATTATTTTGGTGAAGGTACTTTAGTGGATAAAAAGCAGGCGGCTATATGGATAAAAAAAGCTTATGAAAATGGGAATAATAAAGCTGAAAAGTTTTGGAATGATAATGAATTATGGAAATATTAACGAGGAATTTGAACAAAGCAAGATAAAAATAATAATTTTAGTCAAGAGGAATGGATTATGGCAATCAAGGATTTAAAAGAAATACAGACTTTATATAAATATCGTTATTTCGATTGTGACAACTATCATATTAAAACTATTCTCGATAATGAATTTTATTTTCCTTCTAAAAAAGATTTGAACGATCCTTTTGATTTATCTTTAAGGCCAAGATATGAGCTAGCAACAGTTGAGCAGTTGCTCAATCATGCAAGATATATTGTTGATCGAGCTAATTTTGTTACTGATGAAGAAAAAGCACAACGTTGGCAAGAAGTTCAAATAGAAATAAAATATCATAAATGCGATTATATTGAAAGGTATATCAAAATATTTGAAGATTCGATGAGTAAAGTTGGTATATGTTCCTTTACTGCTGATATATGGAATGAGGGATTAATGTGGGCTCATTATGGGAGAGAGCATACAGGATTTTGTATTGGTTTGAATTGGTTGAAATTATATGATTATTTAAATAGTCATATTGATCAGAAATATACACCATTTATAGTTGATTATGGTGAGGATCAAAAAATAATCAATCCATTTATAGGTAATGAGTTGGCACCATATAAAACAGCTTTTACTTATAAATCAAAAATTTGGGAGTATGAAAATGAAGTACGCTTAATTAATTTAAAAGGAAGTAAATCAATTCTAAAAGTACCAAACGATATTATTGAAGAAATAATCCTTGGTTTAAATTGCTCTGAGCCAAATCAAAACGTAATTAAAAATATACTTAAAATAAAAAACTCAACCATTAAACTTTACCAAATCAAACAAAATGATTTTAGTTTTGAGTTGGTTAAAGAAGAAATAGATTATAGAATTTGAAGAAAAATGATAAAATTTAAAAAAAAAATAATTGTTAACCCGTCTTTTGATTTGAGCCAAGAAGCAAATGAAAAGTTTGTGGTGGAGGGATAAGAATGAAAATAAAAGATCCAAGAACAGAGTTGTTTTGGAAAGTTAAAAACAATAATGAATATAATGCCCTATATGAATCTGGTATTCAAGATACGTCCGAGATACCTAGAGTATATGAATTTATAAAAAACTTGTCATATAATACTCAATATCTTGAGTTTTTGAATAATTCCATCCATGAAGATATTCATGCAGTAGTTCATACAGAATTAATTAAAACTTTTGTCATTACAGGAATTGGTGTTATTGAATGTATTTTGTATTATTTCTTGAAAAAAAATGGATGGCACAAAATAAATAATTATGAGGATTTATTTACTACATCATCGACAAAAAAATTGAAAAATATGGATTTGAAAATTGAAACAACAATCAAAAAAAAACTTGTAGATCCAGTAGCTATGGATATGAATTTTAATAGCATATTACGCGTATCAGAAAAAAAGGACTTACTGAATCAAGGTGGTGATCATAGTGTTTATGCTACTTTAAATAAGTTAAGAAAATTACGCAATAAAACACATCTTTTCTTAATTGATGAGCATAATGGTCATGATTTAAACAATTTTAATGTGCCAGAATTAAATTTGATGAAGGAAACATTAAAAATTGTGTTATATAGTAAGCTTTTTAAATTAGAAGATAATACAAAGAACCAACTATTAGATTTTTTAGAGCCAAAATCAAAAGAATTAATCGTTTAATTATAGGAACCAAGAATAAAATTCTTACGTTTCAAAACATCCTAAAGTCAACCCATTTGACCTCTACCGAGGTCATTTTTTTTATTTTGAGTTTCTTCCTCTCAACCTTCCGAATGTTCCAATAATTTGAAGGGTTTTGCTAAAAAAGACGCCGTGAGAACCAAAAGAGACGTTTCACAGAGGCGGTTCGCCATTTCACAGAGGCGGTTCGCCATTTCACAGAGGCG
>JBAXXL010000065.1:0-16558 GCA_037127915.1 bacterium | reverse complement strand
ATCTGCAATTTAGATGTATTAGTACCATTATATTTGTCATTGTCCGTTATTGGCGCGTTATCCTTTTTCCAAGAATAAGTTACATTATATCCTTGCGGTGCGATAGCATTAGCTTCTAAAACTACATCCGTGCCAGGACAAACTTCTGTGTCTTTCGGGTCTAAGCTGAAAACAACTTCCGGTTTTTGAGAAATAATGAAAGGATTAGAGCGAACAGAACCGCATTGCGAAATTATCTCAACAATATAATACTCACCTTTTTGGCAAATATCGTCCGCGCTTAAGCCATTTATAGTAAGAATCGACGAAGTCGTTCCGCCGAACTTTCCATTATCCACTAAAGCTGTAGATTCGCTGTTTCCGGATTCCAATTTATACCACTGAAATGAATCTTTATAATAAGGCGGTACTTTCCCGCGATAATGAGCCTTTACTTCAAACGAGTATGTCCCACCGATTTGGGCATTAATTACTTCTTTCGGTTGGTCGGTAATTTCCGGTAAACTCAAAGCATAAACAGGAATATCACCGGACCAAAGGACTTTATCAAATCCTTGAGCGGTAACTTTACACTTATAAATGCCGCTAATTGGATAATCGAAATTTGGGAAATCAAGTTTAGGTTTCGTTTCACCTGCTAACTCTACCCCGTCTTTGTACCATTGGTATTTTGCTTCAAATCCACTCAAAGCCGATGCCGCGCAGATGATGAAGTTTCCTTCGGTATTTGCACACGAAATCAACTCTTTTGTGTAATTCTCAATTTTCAATGTATCTATTTTTTTAGACTTTACGGTCACAATTGCAGGGTTAGTAAAACCCTGAACCTTACTTTTACAATCCTCCACTACCATTTTACATCGATAAATTCCTGAGTTTTCCATTTTGCTCTTAGGAATAATAAAATAAGAAGATTGAGCTGTTGGATTGTCGGTTAATTTTATATCAATTGCATCTTTTTGCCACTGACAGCTATAAGTTTTTCCATCAACATTAAAAGATAACATAATTGGCTCACCAACAAAGCGTTCAGCATTTTTAGGCTGTTCGGTTATATTTGTTAATTCCTTAGTAAGAATCACTCTACCGGCTTCGTTCATTATTGTTTGCGCTTCCTGGGGCCAATTCCCGTCCGTAACATAAACATTGTTTTCAAGAACAGTATTTACACCATTTAAATATACAGCAGGATTATCGTAGTAATTATAATCAAGCGTGTCGTTATATAAATTTAACGACCACATAATTGTCCAATGAAATCCATTTTTAACAACATTATGATGCCAGTGCATGTTACTACTACCACCATCGAGATAAAGTGCGGCGCATTCATTGAATTGGTTACTTATATAATTATGGTGCACTTCAGCGCTTGGTTGAGCCCCTGAAGTATAAATCGCACCACCGTCAAGTAATTCTAACATAACAGAATCAATCCTGTTATAAGCAATTTCATTATTTATTCCACAAATGTATGTTTCTGTCAAACCCCATCCAGTCGAAATTCCCGTGTAAGGCAAGTTGCGAATTTCATTATGTTTGATTACTGTGTGTTCTGTAATACCCACAAAAACACCAACACAACCTTTATATTCAACAGCGGCATCTCTAATCAAATTATTCTCAACTAAATTGTCTTTAACTTCAATCTGAGAAATGTTATATTCGCTAACAGAACCAATAACAATCCCACTCCCTGAAATATCTCTAAATGTATTATCGTATATTCTATTACTTTTACATCCAGTATTCAACTTCAGACCGCTAACACCTAAGTGTTCGAAAGTATTGTTCTCAAACAAAAGATTACTACAATGGTCAAATTCAATATTTCCCGGTATTTGTATAAAAGCCCAATTCGGATATGTGAACAATGCATCGGCTACTCCACAAGGAAAACCGTTTGTTGTATTAGGAAAAAGCCAGGTTGCATAAGCAAAAATAATACCTTTGAATTGAACATTACTCACATTTGAACCGCTTACTAATGTTTCCAATTTAGGAATAACAACTTCGGCAGTTGACATATCTTCACCTGCGCGAGGCTTATAAAAAAGGATACCATTTGTTCTGTCTAAATACCATTCACCTTCTTCATCCAACAACTCGTAAGCATTTTCTATCCACTTTGGAGGTGCGTCATATTGTATATGCAAATAACCCCAATAAGGCTGACTCATTACCACGTGATTACCATTAACAGATGCAATCGACCCACGATGACATTTCCAATAACTATATGATACAACCTCAACATTAGATATATTCTTCCAGGTTGAAACTTCTGCGGGACAATCGTATCCATCAGCATTTTCCACCCATCCGGTTGCATCAAGGCTTCGAGCGCGAATAGCTCGTACTCCGTTAACGTATAGTTGGCGTGTGTCAATTGTTTTACCTACTACCGTCTTATAAATATTTTTTTTAGTATCGTGTAATACCCAACCTGTTATTTTCCTGCCACCACTAATTATTGGCGTTTCACAATTATAGGACTGATAAATAATATTATATCCATTTGTACCGGAATCTTCAGCTGTTAGTTTAAATGGAGAATCCAGTTCATAAGTTCCATCAAGAAGATTAATTGTTATATCGCCGGTCATATTTTTGTTGATAGACCGTACCACATCGCGAGCTTTTTGTATAGATTCGAATGGTTTTTCTAAAGTACCGGTATTATTATCGTTCCCATCCGGCGAAATATAAAAGTTTGTTTGTGCTTGGCAAAAACTTGAGCCAAGAAGTATCAGCAAGACTATTGTATTTATAATTTTCATTTGTTTTATTGTCGGTTTTTATATAAAAAAGTAAAAATACGATTTTTATGCGAGGTGGACAAATCGCTACATATAAAAGTAAAGATGTCCAACACCTTCGAGGTGTTGAACATCTAAGTTGCAATAAACAAAATTCTATTTTATTCTACAACAAACGACCTAACACCCGAAAAACCATCGCTCGTCATAGTATAAAAATATACACCTGCCGGTAAACCGAGTTGTTTCACATTAATTTGCAGCGAATTAATTCCTTCGTTCGCATTTCCTTCAAACAAATTCCTGATTACTCTACCGCTAATATCAGAAAGTGTAAATTTTACAATTCCTGATTTCGGCATTATGTATTTGATCGTAACTAATTCTTTTGTCGGGTTTGGAATTGCTGTATATAACGAATATCCATTTTCAGAAACAACATCAGCAATTCCTGCTTCATCCCATTTCGTTACAGTTAAATTAAACTTGATTTCAGTTTTGGCACATTCATTTTCTAATGAGCAGATATAGTCCCCGGCTTGGTTTTCATTTATTGATTCAAGCGAAAGTGTGAGCAATTTATCGCCATTGAATTTATCCCAAACGCCTTCTTTGATTACTTCACCATTGAATGTCCATTTGATAGTTACAGGCTCTGCACCCCATTTAAAATCAACCTTGAAAGATGCGTCATTTCCGCGCTTGATTGTGTATTCTCTTATTCCGTTTATTGGCTCGGCTGTTGGAATAGCTTTAATCAGCAACATAGCCGGAACGCCTTCCACATAGATACCTTCAGATGAGATTGCAGCTTCACATTGGTAATATCCCGCGTCATCGTCATACTTGGTATCGTAAATCTGCAATTTAGATGTATTAGTACCATTATATTTGTCATTGTCCGTTATTGGCGTGTTATCCTTTTTCCAGGAATAAGTCACATTATATCCTTGGGGTGCGATTGCTTGGGCTTCTAAAACTACATCCGAGCCCGGGCAAACTTCCGTATCTTTCGGGTCTAAGCTGAAAACAACTTCAGGTTTTTGCGAAATGATGAATGGATTTGAACGGACTGAACCGCATTGCGAAACTATCTCAACTATATAGTATTCCGCTTTTTGGCAAATATCGTCGGCGCTTAAGCCATTGATAGTAAGAATCGAGGAAGTCGTTCCACCGAATTTTCCATTATCAACCAAAGCTGTTGGTTCATTTGAACCGGATACTAATCTATACCATTGGAATGAATCTTTAAAATATGGCGGTACTTTCCCGCGATAATGCACCTTCACTTCGAATGAATAGTTCCCGCCGATTTGAGCATTTATCACTTCTTTCGGTTGGTCAGTAATTTCGGGTAAACTCAAAGCATAAACAGGAATTTCACCAGACCAAAGGACTTTGGAAAAGCCCTCTGCTGTAACACGGCATTTGTAAATCCCGCTCGTTGGGTAATCAAAATACGAGAATTTCAGAATAGGAGAATTTTTACCAACGAGTTCAATCCCATCTTTATACCATTGGTATTTTGCCTCAAACCCAGAGCTTGCTTCAGCGGCGCAAACAATGAAATTGTCTTCCGAGCCAACACAAGAAATCAGCTCTTTTGTGTGATTTGCGATTTTGAATATATTTACTTTAGGCTTTACTTCAATTGTGATATAATTACTTTGAATAAGAGCATATTTATTAGTCTTTATGTTATAGGTATATCCTAAAGCATAAATATCATAAATTCCGGTTTCTAAAGTATCAAAATTAATATTAAAAGGTTTTAGAAAATATTCAGATGAAATAGAGACTCCATTAACATAGCATCTAAAATTAGATGCAAGCGAATCATTACACCATAAATTTACTCTGATTGGTTCTCCTTTATGATAACTTCTTTTATTATCTGAAGTATTTAAATCAAGAATAGTATCAGATTCATAAATATGAAATCCTTTTGCATTTATTAATTCTGGGTCTCGATTATCAAGAGTATAGCCAAGTCTTTCGTGGTTCTTTATTTTGTTCTTAGCGCTGCTTATGGCTTTAGTTGCAATATCTTTATATAGGAAATCTCGCCACCAATTAATTCCTTCGTAAGTTGAACCAGCAGGGTAATAACTTTCATTCCAAAGCCAAACATATTCATCATTATTCAATAATGCTTGATAAACATTATGCTCTAAAAATTTTGCTCTTGTTGATGTGTCTATATTACTATCATAAAATTCACCATAAGTAGGAATATCAACACCTAGAAGCATATTAGTATAAACTCCGGCAGATGAAGTAATTTTCTTTCTATATATTTCTGATAAATTTTTATCTTGAGAATAAAAATAATACCGAGGGATATCATTTTTGATATAAGTTGTTAACATAGGAAAATCCAAAGTCAGTTTTGCCCAATAGTTATGCTCATTCCCATCAATTACTTTCGCTTCGTCATTTAAGCCTTCAAGAATACCATCGTTAAAAAATCTATTTAATGGATATAATGCATCATTAGAATCTTTTGTCGAAATTGAGTAATAAAATAGAGATAACACTTTAATATCTGCTTTCTCGCTTTGAAGTGCCTGAATCCATTCTTTTCCTCTTTGTCTTACCTTCTTACCTATCTCAAAATAGCTTTTGCCGGGGTATTTATCCGATACTGTCCAAGGATGAGAAGGTCCCATATAATTTTCTGGATCCCAAAAAATTCCTTTGATACCTGATTCTTTTACAAATTTAGAAATTACTTTCATATTTCGGGTAATATTATCCCATTGGGAATCATTAAACCAATCTACTTGGGAATTTATATTTACATTCCCATTGTCAGCCATAACCCAAATAAAATTATCAGTTAATTTATTAAATCTAATACTTTTTAAGATATCGAGTTGTGCTTGTAAATCACTTAATAAAAATCTCTGAGGTGATAAACCGGCAACTCCTAATCCATGATTTGCAATATTCAATCTAATTACTACTCCTTCAAATGGCTGGCTTTCAATTATTGCTAAGCTATCCTTAAGGAATTGAGGCGAAGGCATCTCGTGTCCTACATGGATCAATTTTTTATTAATTGACCTAACATTTTGTTGAGCAAAAATACTTGATGTAAATAAAAGTAATAATATAATAAGGTTTATAATTTTCATTGGTTAATTTGTAAGTTAATTCAAAAAAGTAAAAATACGATTTTTATGCGAGGTGGACAAATCGCTACATATAAAAGTAAAGATGTCCAACACCTTCGAGGTGTTGAACATCTAAGTTGCAATAAACAAAATTCTATTTTATTCTACAACAAACGACCTAACACCCGAAAAACCATCGCTCGTCATAGTATAAAAATATACACCTGCCGGTAAACCGAGTTGTTTCACATTAATTTGCAGCGAATTAATTCCTTCGTTCGCATTTCCTTCAAACAAATTCCTGATTACTCTGCCGCTTATATCGGATAAAGTGAATTTCACTAATCCCGATTTTGGCATACTGTATTTTATGCTTGTAATTTCTTTTATGGGATTAGGAATTGCTGTGAAAAGTGAATATCCATTTTCGGAAACTACATCTGTTATTCCGGCTTCATCCCACTTGGTAACCGTTAAATTAAATTTAATTTCAGTTTTGGCACATTCATTATCTAATGAGCAGATATACTCTCCAGCTTGGTTTTCGTTTATTGATTCAAGCGAGAGAGTCAGCAATTTATCGCCATTGAATTTATCCCAAACGCCTTCTTTGATTACTTCGCCATTAAATGACCATTTAATCGATAAAGGTTCAAATCCGCGAATCAATTCTACTTTAAACGCTACATCTTCACCACGCTTGATTGTAAAATCCGTTATTCCATTCAATGGTTCGGCAGTCGGAATAGCTTTAATCGTCAATTGTGCAGGAAGACTTTCAACGCTGATACCGTCAGAAGCTATTTCAGCAACGCATCTGTAATATCCTGCATCTTCAAGAGTAGCATTGAAGATTTGCAATTTTGCTGTATTCGCTCCATTATATTTTGCATTATCTGTTATAGGCGCGTTATCCTTTTTCCAGAAATAAGTTACATTGTATCCTTGTGGTGCGATTGCATTAGCTGTTAACACTACATCCGAACCCGGGCATACTTCTGTATTCTTAAGGTGTTCGCTGAAAACAACTTCAGGTTTTTGCGAAATTATAAACGGATTAGAGTGAACAGAACCGCATTGGGAAATTATCTCAACAATATAGTATTCCCCTTTTTGGCAAATATCCTGATTTCCCAAACCATTTATAGTAAGAATCGACGAAGTCGTTCCACCAAATTTATCATTATCAACTAAAGCAGTAGGTTCGCTGTTTCCGGATACTAATTTATACCATTGGAATGAATCTTTCAAATATGGAGGAGTCTTTCCACGATAATGAGCCTTAACTTCGAACGCATAAGTTCCGCCGATTTGGGCATTAATTACTTCTTTCGGTTGGTCCGTTATTTCGGGCAGACTCAAAGCATAAACAGGAATATCCCCAGACCAAAGAATTTTGGCAAAGCCCTCCGCAGTTACTTTGCATTTGTAAATTCCGCTTGTTGGGTAATCGAAATATGAGAATTTCAGAATTGGAGAATTTTTACCAACAAGTTCAATACCGTCTTTATACCATTGGTAATTAGCTTCATAATTTGGGCTTGATTCAGCGACGCATACAATGAAATTATCTTCCGAGCCAATGCAAGAAATCAGTTCTTTTGTGTGATTTGCGATTTTGAATATATTTACTTTAGGCTTTACTTCAATTGTGATATAATTGCTTTGTATTAGCTTTCCGGTTTGTGTGTATCCGGTAGCGTATATATCATAAACACCCGCTTGTAAGGTGTCGAACATATAATTAAAAGGCGCAAAAGCAATCTGATTAACAATTTGACCATTTATATAACAGCGCACATAATTTGCCCAAAAATCATTGCTTTGGATATTTACTTTAATTGAATCACCGACATAGTATTCTCTTTTAAAATCATTTGTGTTTATATCTAATATAGTGTCAGACTTTGTAATATAAAATCCTATCTCATTTATTTTTGATTGGTCGCTGTTGTCCAATGTGAAACCAAGGGCTTCGTGATATTGAATTTTTGATTTTGCGCTATTTATCGCCTCTATCGCTTCATTTTTTAGTGGAAAATCCTTCCACCAATTGCAATCGCCTTGATTATAAAGCCATACATATTCATCGTTATTCAACATTGCATTGTAAACATTATGTTCTAACCATTCCAGCTTTGTTTTTGTATCCAACTTATTATTGCCGTAACCTTCTTGACCAGCGTCTATTGCTAATATATGATTTGTAAATAACCCAGCCGATGTGGCAACATTGCTTTTGTAAATATGTTCTACGTCTTTAGCAACGAACTTATTTTCGAGTACAGTTCTTTTGGAATAATTGGTAGCATAAGGGAATTCATAAGTTAGCCGTGCCCAATAGTGAACTTCCAAACCATCAATAATCTGGGCGCTCTTATTCAAACCTTCAAGCATACCGTCGCAAAAAAACTTAGCCAAGGGGGAATAAGTCCCCGTTGAATCTTGAGCTAAATAACTATAAATAAAAGTTGTAAAAACTATAATATCACTTTTTTCGCTTTGCAATGCCGTTATAAATTCTTTTCCGCGTTGTCTAACCTTTTTACCTATTGTTTTGTAATCTTTTCCGGCATATTTTTCAGTTATGCACCAAGGATGAATGGGCTGAGGGTTGTAGTAATTTTCAGTATCGAAAAATATACCTTTTAGCCCTGCTTCGTTAACAATTTTAGATAGCAATTTAGTATTATCTATTATAGTTGCCCATTGCGAATCACTAAACCAATCAAAATCACGAGTTGTACTTACATCCGCTGTAAAAACCCATATAAAATTATCTGTAAATTTTTTCCATTTAATATTTTTCAATATATCAAGCTGTTCTTGTATATCGCTTTGAACCACTTTCTCATAAGAAAAAACACACATACTGATGTCATGTTCGGGAAATTTGAAAAATATACCCATCCCTTCAAACGGCTGGTTTTCTATGGTTACTTGATTATCCTTAATAAATTGGGGATATGGCGTTTCCCAACCGACGTGAATCAGTTTTTTTGATTTTGAGCGTAAATTATCTTGAGAATAAATGCTTGAGGTAAATAGAAGTATTAGTATAATAAGGTTTATAATTTTCATTTGTTTTATTGGTGTTTTAAAAAAAAGTAAAAATACGATTATTAGCCGAGTTAGAAAAATCTCGAAGAAGGCAGTCCTGAATAAAAAAAAGAAACCTTGTTCTCGGTATTAAACCGAAGACAAGGTTTGTATTTATTTTAAAAGTGTTCTGCTTTTATATTATCTTTAAAATCCTAGCTGAATGATAAATTGTGATAATATCGATTCGCTCAGGATTAACAATCCGGTAAATTATTCTATAGCTGCCGAATATCAACTCCCGGATATTTTCAATTTCCATTTCAGGAACGACTCTTCCTAATCTTGGTTGTTGCTTGAGAGCTCTAGCTTTATTCCTGATTCTATTTATATGAATTTTTGCATAGTGTGAGGAATCCGTTGCAATGTATTCATAAATATTCTTCAAATCCATTTCTGCTTGTAAAGTCCAATTTAGACAAGCCATAATTGAACCCTTTTGTCTAAAACTTCATCTGAAATAACCTCTCCATTATCGGATTGTTCTAATCCTTTTTCGATTTTATCAAGCAAAAGTATTTTATCTAAAATATCATCAAGCGTTATTGGATCTTGAAGATTATTGATTGTTGATATTACATTTTCTTTCGTGAGCATTTTTATGTATCTATATTTATTTAACTACATTATATGATTTCATGACGAACAATATTATTGCATATTTTAATAAGTTTTGAATAAACAAATATCAATTCTTTACTCTACCACAAACGACCTTGTCCCCGAAAAACCATCGCTCGTCATAGTATAAAAATAAACGCCAGCCGGTAAATCGAGTTGTTTCACATTGATTTGCAATTGGTTCATTCCTGCTGCTGCATATCCTTCGAAAATATTTCGGATTACTCTGCCGCTAATATCAGAAAGTGTAAATTTCACAATTCCTGATTTCGGCATTATGTATTTGACTGTCGCAATTTCATTAGTTGGATTTGGAATTGCTGTATATAACGAATATCCATTTTCAGAAACAACTTCAGTAATTCCAGCTTCATCCCATTTGGTAACAGTCAAATTAAATTTTACTTCTGTTTTGGCACATTCATTTTCTAGTGAGCAGATATATTCGCCGGCTTGGTTTTCGTTTATTGATTCGAGCGAAAGTGTCAGCAATTTATCGCCAATAAATTTATCCCAAACACCTTCTTGGATTACTTCGCCATTGAATATCCACTTGATTGTTATAGGCTCAAATCCGCGAATCAATTCTACTTTAAACGCTACATCTTCACCACGCTTGATTGTAAAATCCGTTATTCCATTCATTGGGTTGGCTTCAGGAACTTCTTTTAGCAATAATTGAGCTGGAACGCTTTCAACGCTGATACCCTCAGAAGCTATTTCAGCAACGCACTGATAGTAAGCCGCATCAGCTAATTCCGCATCAATGATTTGCAATTTGGGTTTATTAGCACCATTATATTTGTCATTGTCCGCAATTAACGCGTTATCCTTCCTCCAGGAATAAGTTACATTATATCCTTGAGGTGCAATTGCATTAGCTGAGAAAACAACATCCGAGCCCGGGCAAACTTCTGTATCTTTGGGGTCTAAACTGAAAACAACTTCAGGTTTTTGCGAAATGATGAAAGGATTCGAACGGACTGACCCGCATTGGGAGATTATCTCAACGATATAGTATTCTCCTTTTTGGCAAATATCGTCGGCGCTTAAGCCATTTATTGTAAGAATCGATGAAGTTGTTCCGCTAAATTTTCCATCATCTACCAAAGCAATTGGTTCGACAGAGCCTGATACGTATTTATACCATTGGAATGAATCCTTATAGAAAGGAGGTACTTTTCCACGGTAATGCGACTTCACTTCAAACGAATAGTTCCCACCGATTTGAGCATTAATAACTTCTTTAGGCTGTTTGGTTATTTCCGGTAAACTCAAAGCATAAACAGGGATTTCACCCGACCAAAGAATTTGCGAAAAGCCATCTGCTATTACTTTGCATTTGTAATTACCACTTGTTGGATAATCGAAATTAGTGAAGTCAAGTTTAGGTTTCGTTTCACCTGCTAACTCTACCCCGTCTTTGTACCATTGGTATTGAGCAGAAAAGCCGTTTAAAGCCGATGCGGCGCAGATGATGAAGTTGTCCTCGGTATTAGCGCAAGAAATTAGTTCTTTAGTATAATTCTCAATTTTTAATGTATCTGATTTGTTTTCTGGTTTCCAAGTGAATTTGGGAGATTCCATACCAAAAAAATTATGCACCATAGAAATAGATATAGATTTTATACTGACTATAGGCATTGAAATTGTGTATTCCATCAAAGGCTGTTCAGTTGGAATAGGAGTATCGCCATTTGTATCGAAGACTTGGAATATTCCACTCTCAGGATAACGCGCTATCAATGCACCGTTTATAAAAATGTTGAAGTGATCGATACCTGATTCCAAATCGGCATCGGCTTCCCATTTTATCTTAAAACTATCTTTCCCCGCTGAAGAATCTATCGTTATTTTTGTCGGTGCAGGTGGTGGTGTATCATCTATCACATAGGTGTAAACCAAAAACTGTTGGAATTTTGCTGCACAATTGGAATCCGGCATCCAAGACTTCGAAAGCGGATTGCCTGTAAAAGTTGATGCCTTATAAACATTTGGTATTCCTTTGGTTATCGTGTCAGCTAACCACGCTTTGGATTGGTCCATATCTCGCAGTTGGTTCGACCCATCGGCTGGCAAGCGTTGAGCAAGAACAGCATCGAAAAATGGAATAGTAATTAATCGTAAAAAACTTAAATTATGATTTTGATTTGCGTTGTAGGCTATGCTTGCCAATCCGCCCATACTACGCAATTTTGAAAATGCAGCTAACGAAGTACCCCAGCAATCAATTCCTGGAGCGTTGAAATCAGTAGCGCCTGCGTGACGTACTAATACCGGTATTTTAGCGGCTTGCGGCGGATAATTGAAAGTTGGCAGTAATCCCGGCGAATATGAAACTGTGGCAATAATTCTTTCAGGATAAGATTTGGTCATAGCCAATACCCAATAACCGCCGCCCGAATGTCCCCACAAAAGCCATGGTGCGGTATTTAGTTCCGAATGTCCCGATTGGCGAGCGAGACTATCAAGACCGGCAAATAGAGCAGGTCCCGAGCCATCTTCAGGATTAATCCAATCAAAGCAACTGCTTCCCGCTTTTGGATACAAATCCGTTCCCAAAATCGCTAAACCCCACTTTTTTGCAAAAGCTTGATATTGAGCATCTTGAACCATTGGTTCACCCCATCCTTCAGCACCACATCCGTGCTGGTGAATCAGTACACCTTTGATTTTTTTTAACCCCTTAGGTATAAAAATAGTATAGCGCGCTTTGTCCAAAAAGTTACTTGGGCCGCCGCCGGGTATTAACACAGTGTATGTATTTCCATTCCAATAAGATTCGGCTTGTAATTGACTGGAAATAATAATTATCGTAAGTGCTATTAATAAAACTTTATAGAATCTATTCATAAGTTTAAAATGTCATTTATAAAAAAAGTAAAAATACGATTATTATGCGAGTTACAAAAAAAGCCTCCAGAAAAACTGCGAGGCATTAATTCTTATTGCAAAATAGTGATAAATCTATATTTTATTCATAAATAAATCCCACAACGGGAAGCACATTTCGTAATCATTCCAAACTAAATCGCCATATATAATAGAATAATTGGCAAATAAGTTTTTATCCAGATACTTTTTGGTCATTGGATTTTTTGCATTCAGTAGGAAATTACTAAAATCAACGACTCTTTCATTATTGTCTGAGAACCATAATTTAATTGTGTAGTTACCTTGATATTCAGCATTTATTATAGATATTTTCATTTTACAATTTTCTTGTGATTTTTTCTGAAGGGATTTCAATATTATAAATAAAGAAATCAATCCATTTTCTTATAATATCATCTTTAAATAATTCAACTATTTTTTTAAACTTCTTTATGTTATTACTATCCAAAGGATCTCTACCCTGCACTTCTTTAATGATAATTTCTTTAAACTTGCCATTTTCAAAAATTATTTCCGCTTTGCTTTCTTGATCCTGATATTTACCGTGAACGTGAATTGGTTCGTGTTCATTTGAATAAAAAAGTATCACTAATCCGAAATATTCATAAAGTTTTGGCAAATTCAATGCTCTGCTTAAAAAAATAATATAATTAAACGATAAACTACCGGAATTATTATTAAAGTTATATATTGGTATCTACAATATTAGGTTCATCCAATAGAATCATTTAATATAAAACTTCAATCACATCTATTATTCTACCACAAACGACCGCACACCCGAAAATTTATCCCAAATACATTCTTGGATTACCTCGCCTACGCAGTTTTTCCCTTAGTACGATGTTCTTAGATAACTCAATAGACTACTGTCTTTTATAATCGACCGCCCTTCTGTTTCTTCTGAAACTAGATTAATATTGTTCTTTGCAGTTGAGATATATAGATCAATACCTGACCCTATTTGTTCATCATAATCAGAAGAAACCGTTGCTTTTTTCAATGTATTTCTTTCAGAACGATGACTTATTCTTTCGACCTTCGTATTTTCAACTATTTCCTTTACAGTGCGCTCTACATAGACCGTATCAATCTTTAATTTTGTTGTTTGCAGTGTTTCAGCAGGTTTAAAAAAGAATACAATCAAGGCTACTAACGCTGATATAGCAAAGGTTCCATAAGCAGGTACCGGAAACCCAGTGACTTTTTTTATTAATGGAGTCTTTCTTGCCTTTTTGCGGTCGAATTGAGCCATTAGTTTGGATTTCAATCCTGCCGGTACTTCAATTTCTTTTTCTGCTGATTTTATTGATTGGAGAGTTAAAATTGAACTCCTCATTGCAGTATATTCCTTTTCGGAAAAATATTCAGAAACAAAATTAACTTCTAAATCAGATAGTTCCGAATATAATTTTTGAAGCATTAAAGCTTCAATTTCTGTTGGTATATTTGAATATTGCTCTTCCATTTTAATTTGTCTTAGTGTGTGAAAATTCTAGTTTTTTTGATAATAGTTTCAAAGTGTTGAACAATGAAGATTTAACCGTCCCCAGAGGACAACCGAGCACTTCGGCAATTTCTGATAGTTGTAAACCCTCAAAATATCGAAGTATTATTATTTGTCTTCGGTTTTCGTCAAGCTCGTTAATACTCTTTTCCAATAATTCTTTTTCTATAAAATCTTGTTTTGCTAAGTCTAAATAACCATCAGCAATATACATTACTTCTTCTTGGACATCAGAAAATATTGATTTTTCAATTGAGTTTTTCCGGTACTCATTTTTACACATATTAACGGAAATTGTATATATCCAGGTGGAGAATTTCTTCTGAGCGTCAAAACTTGATGACTTTTCGATAATCTTCAGAAATAAATCCTGGAGAAAATCCTCTGCTTTATATCTGTCGCGCTTGAGATTAAAATGAAAGAAATTAAGCATTCGTTTTGAATAGCGCTGATAAAGCTCACCAAAGGCATTTCGGTCGCCTTTAGCAGTGAGCTTCATCAGTTCTTCATCGGTTCGTGTTGAATATTTTTTATTAAACAGCATATTTTGTCAGAATTAAAATTCAAATTTTTCGAAGTCGCCGTTTTTCAATGCTTTTTTCACTTCATCTTCTATTGATGTTCCCGACGAAATGTTAAAAATTAAATTGTCAACTACCACAACTTTTTGGTCTTCACCCGATAATTTATAGTGATTCCTCAATTTAATTAACATAGGCATATAATTAATATTAATCTGTTTTGCTACTGTTTCGCTAATATCTTTCTGTAAATTCACTTTTAAGTAATCCATAATAAATTTCTGCTCGTAATTTCTCTTAATAACAGCCATATTATCAAAATCCTTTGGCGAATATTTGAATGCAACACCTGTTAGATAAATTGAATTTTCATACTTTTTATATATACTATTATCTACAGTCAGAGCAAAGTATAATGGATTTTCACCGTGATTTTTGACAAGATGGTCAATTATTTCTTCAAAAAGAGATTTAACAGTGCCTCCATTTGCCTTATCAGCTTCTGTTTTGGCAGGTAAGGGAGGAATGTCATTTTCTTTAAATTTTACACTACGATAATTATCGAGAGCCATTAGTGAGGTATTGAATACCTTTACATCCGGTCTAATATTCTGGGCATACTGAAGAAGCCAAATTGGGTAAGTGTCATTATCGCCGTTTGTAATCAAAATAGCGTTTGGTTCTAACGACATAAGCACATTATAATTCCAAGCCATTATTGTCGGTGATATTCCATTAGCATCGAAGAACTTCTTACAGAACTTTGCCAAATTTTCTTTATCGTTTTCAGTTTCATAATATGTTATAAATTCTTCGTAGGCTTCGCTTCGTTCAGGAGCAATCGAATAAGCTTTCTGCAAATACTCAAAATTCTTGTTACCCTCGTTGAATGAATTACGATACATCAGATAATTATACTCAAACGAATTCGGAAGTTCTTTGCCCAGACTATCAATTATAACTGATAGGTCTTGGAAACATTTTTGTTTATGCTCTAACCACAAATCAGAATTAAGAATTTTACACATTCTATTTGCTGTGTAGTAATTTAACCAAGCATCGGCGTTCTTCCGGTTTTTATTAATTTCAACTTTCCAGAGTTTTGCCTGCTGTTCGTACCATTCAATCGGGTAGGATTTTATTTTTATCGAATAAACCTTTTCAGGCTTTGGATTATTCTGCGCGTAGCTCAAAACATTGAACAGACCAAATATCGCGATTATCAGAATTAACTTTTTCATAACTTTTCTCAAAATTGTAAATAAACTTTATATAATTATACAATCGAAAATGAAAAAGGTTCAAATAAATATAAAAAAAGTCGCCAAAAGGCGACTGTGATTTTGATTTAATTAATTAACTATTTAGTATAACGCTTATTATCCGTTTAGCTTTCGGGTGATTTATGCAAATGAAATAAACTCCATTCGGCACTTTATTGCCTAAATCATTTAGACCGTCCCAAGTAAGTGAATAACTACCCCCGCTTGAATAAGAGTTCAATTGCAAAGTCTTTACAGTATTTCCCAAGGCATCAATAATTCTAACGCTAAGTTCAGAAGGGTTTAGCAGTTCATCAATCGTAAATGCTATTGTTGCTTGCTCGTAAAATGGATTAGGATAAACCGTAGCTTTGATTTCGCGAGTGTCGGAGCTGTTCCAAGAAACACCGGTATTAGTATTTTTTGTACTGGTTGTATCTACTTCCATACCAGGTTCTAAAGCTAAAAATGCGGTATATAGGGATAGAACTCTATTTTTCAAACTCGTTTCAATTATATCGGCAGTAGTTTGATTGCTCGATTGCTGCTTTTCGAGAGCAAGAATATAATTACCTGCCCAAATTTGCTTTGTATAGTTTGTATTATCCAGTTGAGGAGTGATTTCCAATTCCCTTTTTATCACTTCCCCATTGTAAAAACCTGTAACAACAAATTTATATGGACTCGAGCCAATATATTTACCAACGGCATAAATGGTAGAAGATTCATCGCCATTTGCATAATTAGCATAAGTAAAGCCGTCTTTGGTTTCAAT
>JBAXXL010000064.1:0-16828 GCA_037127915.1 bacterium | reverse complement strand
TGGACATATTTTTTTTAAAAAAGTGTACCAGTTTTATTTGAAACTCAACCATTAACCATTATTATTGTATTTTATTACCACGAGCGTTATATCGTCATATTGCGGCGTGTCTGTAGAATGCAAAACAACATCGCCCAAAATATCTGTACATATATCCTCCGCCGTTTTGGAGGTTGCGCTGAAAACAAAGTTATTAATGTTGTCCAGCCCATAATCGATGGATTCGCTGTTTTTGGCTTCGTTTATACCGTCCGTATATACGACAATCACATCGTCGTTGCTTAATTCGATTATTCCATTTTCATCGCAAGGGTATTCTTCGAACATACCGATGCTTGGAGCGGTATTATTGAGAAATACTGTTTCCCCGTTTTGCCTAATCAGAATCGGTGGATTATGCCCCGCGTTTAGAAATTCCATTTGATTGGACGTTGAATCCAATATCCCAAAGAAAGCTGTAATATAACGGTCGTAGGAGGTGTTTTGCAAAATAAGTTTATTCAGCTTTTCTGCTAAAGCGCATAGCGGCAGGTTCAACTCAACTAAAACCCTCAACGCAGCTTGAAAATTTGCCATTATCAAACCGGCGGGGATTCCTTTACCTGAAACATCAGCCACCACCACCAATTTTCTATGTTCATCCAAGGGTATCAAATCGTAATAATCGCCGCTTACGTGACGCGAAGGAATGCTCTTACCGTAAATATCGAAAGCCGCAAATGATAAAAGACCTTTTGGTAAAAGCTGTCTTTGGATTTCCAAAGCGGTGGACATCTCGGCTTCCATTTGCTGTTTTATCAACTCTTCTTTGAACAGACGTTCGTTTTCTAAGGCATATCCAGCCGCAAAACATAGCGATTCTACGTAATGTATATCGTCTTCCGAAAACTTCGCCTTGGACAATTTATTTCCCGTTAGGCAAAAGCCCAAGATTTTACCACTGATTGTAATCGGCGATATGATATTTATACCGGACTTTTCGAAATCACCCGCAAATTCCAGCTCGCTTTTACTATCAATAATCGTAGTGTCAGTGATTTGCTTTAACGAATCAATACTCGCCGGCGTTATTTCATAAGTGAAACTATTTGCTAAAACAGTAAGTTGACAATTCCGATATTCTATTATTGCAAAACGGTGAACCGCAAGCTGACCCATTAAATAAAATGATAATCGCTTTATAATTTCTTTTTTTGTAAGCAGTACGCTGAAATCTTTGGACAATTCGAATAGAGTGGATAATAGCTGGTTTTTCTTTTCCGTTGTATTGCGCTCTTCTTCTAGGCGTTTTTTATTTCTGATTATATCCAATGTAGTTGAGCAAATACTTAGTGTCAGACGCGCGTATTTTATCTCATCAGGACTAACTTTGTTTGAAATAATCTTGCGGCCTAATAAAAAAACTGAATCTATCCCGTCGCTATCTATCACCGGTAAAACATATTCGAAACCCAATTCCGTTAGCTCGTTCTCAGTTTCTGGATTCAATTTACGCATTTCTGTGGCAGAAAATTTATAGATGAGCGGTAAAACAACAGGACTTTTATTTATCAGCAGTTCAAAACCAAATTGGTCGGTATTTACATAAACAGCGCCGCGGAGCATACCAATTTTACCCATTAAACTCAGCAAAGTGATGTTCAATGTCGAGTAAACGTCCGCCGTTTTCGATAATGCGGACGAAAATTTGATTAATGATTCGAAATTTATTATCTTATTCATTTATTTCAGTGGTAGAATTAGTGCTGATTCAGGGTATATCTTATAGGTATTCAATTTTTCGCCTGTGCTTGGCTTCAATTCGATAAATTCCATTCCGGGTGTACTTGATTTAGTGATAAATATTCCATCAAATTCTTTAGAATAATTTAGTGAGGATATATTGGTTTCAGTATATTTTTTCAAGCGGTAATTTTTAAGGACGTCAAGGCTTATCAAAAATTCACCATCGGTCAAATATACTAGATTTTTGGAAGTTACTACCATCTGTTTCGGTCTGAATACTGTTGCCAATACTTTTGGTTTAATCTCAAGTAATACTTTTTTTATCAATGTTCTTTCTTTAACATCATAAGAGTAGAAATACACGGAAACCGGCGCGAATGATTCATAATTTCCTATTCCGGGAGCGACGATGAACATTTGATTACCGTCAGCACTTACGTGAATTAATTCAGGATGGTCGGGTATATCTAAAGAAGTCGAAATTTTCAGCGTTTGGTTATCAATAATTACCGTTTTGTTAATATTGGGTAAAGTAACAAAAATGGAAGGTCCTGAAACGGCTATTCCGCCGATAGTATCGGGTAGAGTAATGGCATTAGTTACGCGCTTTTGTTCCAGATTAACAACCAGCAATTGATCGGAGTTCTTGCCGATTATAAAAGCCGATGTTGCACCGGCATGGAAAGCTATATCCTTTGGGGCAAATCCATAAGTAGTGCAATCAATTTCACCGCTCAATTTAAAATCTGTGGAGTTGTAAACCATAACTTTACCGCCCGCGGGTGAGATAAAATAAACCTCATCCCTGAAATACCTTAGCGCAGAAATATCGGATTTGATTTTGCTACCGTTAGCATTAGTAATCATGTCTTTCGCAGGATTTTCTATATCGGTAACTGTATAGAAGTAATCGGTTTTATCTGTGTTATCGAACATAAAAATGCGATAGTGCTCCGTAGTCGTATCAATGGTCTTTTCATTGAACGAGCAAGCGTTGAGCAACACAATTGCAAACAATATTAGTAAATTAGATTTTTTCATAATACTAAAATAATAAATTTATAAGATATATTGTAATTTGGCAGGAGGATATTTTCAAAATCCAGTACTATTTTCATTCAAGTGGCATAAAATATGTTAAGTTTGTAGTTATTGAAAATGAAGAAAATTATATTAAAGTTGAATTATGGCAAAAACGAACAATTCTAAAGAAGAACCAATAGAAAAAACGCTTTTTAAAGCGGCGGATAAACTGAGAAAAAATATGGATGCCGCCGAATACAAGCACATAGTGCTTGGTCTGATATTTTTAAAATACATTTCCGATTCATTCGAAGAACTCTACAACAAAATAACCGAAGGTGTGGGCGATTTTGCCGGAGCTGACCCGGAAGATCCCGATGAATACAGAGCGGAAAATGTGTTCTTCGTTCCGCCCGTGGCACGATGGACTGAACTACACGCCAAATCGAAACAACCGACTATAGGAAAAGATTTAGACGATGCGATGGAAGCAATCGAAAGAATCAACCCAACGCTGAAAGGTATTTTGCCGAAGGTTTACGCCCGCCCAAATTTGGATAAAACCGCGCTCGGCGGACTGATTGACCTAATCGGCAATATTGCTTTGGGTAATGAAGCCGCGAAAAGTAAAGATATTCTCGGACGGGTGTATGAATACTTTTTGGGTGAGTTCGCCAACGCTGAAGGGAAAAAAGGCGGTCAATTCTACACGCCGAAATCCATTGTCGGGCTGATGGTTGAAATGATTGAACCTTACAAAGGAAGAGTTTTTGACCCTTGCTGTGGCTCGGGCGGTATGTTTATTATGAGTGAAAAGTTTATAGAAAGCCACCAAGGAAAAGTGGATGATATTTCAATTTACGGACAGGAAAGCAACCAAACCACATACCGTTTATGCCGTATGAATTTGGCTATTCGCGGAATAGATGGAAGTCAGGTAAAATGGAATACAGAAGGTTCGTTCCAAAATGATTTGCATAAAGATTTGAAAGCCGATTATATTCTGGCTAATCCGCCGTTCAACGACAGCGATTGGGCGGGTCAGCTTTTGCAAAATGACGCGCGCTGGAAATACGGCACACCACCAGCCGGAAACGCGAATTACGCTTGGCTCCAGCACATGATTTATCATCTATCGCCAAACGGGATTATGGCTTGCGTTTTGGCTAACGGTTCGCTTTCGAGTCAAACAAATTCCGAAGGCGATATCCGCAAGGCATTTATTGAAAATGACCTCGTGGATTGTATTGTCGCTCTGCCGAAGCAATTATTCTACAATACAGGCATTCCGGCGTGTATATGGTTTTTCTCCAGAAAGCGGATTGGCAACGGTGACCGCAAACGCACAGGCGAAATTTTGTTTATTGACGCGAGTGAAGTCGGGTATATGGAAGACCGCACACACCGCATATTCAGCGAAAAGGATATTGCGGATATTGCCGCTATATACCACGAATGGCGCAAACCCGACAGCAAATATGAAGACATAAAAGGTTTTTGCAAATCTGCCAAAATGGATGAAGTTATAAAACACAATTTTGTGCTTACTCCCGGACGCTATGTGGGGATAAAAGATGAAATTGATGATGGCATACTATTTGAAGATAAAATGGCTGAACTGACTAAAAAACTCGCTGAACAGATGGCGGAAGAAAAAAGATTGGACGAAGAAATTAAAACTCAGCTTAAAAACATCGGATTTGTGTTGGAGTAGATATGGAAAATAATAAAAGCCAAATAATAATTTATAAAACTGATGATGGACGAACTAAAATACAAGTGCGTTTTGACGGCGATACAGTTTGGTTGACTCAAAATGCTTTAGCTGAACTTTTTCAAACTACAAAGCAAAACATAGGCCAGCATATAAAAAATATATTTGATGAAGGTGAGTTGCAACCAAATCCAACTGTAAAGAATTTCTTTACAGTTCAAATAGAGGGAACACGCGAGGTTTCCAGAAATATTGAATTTTACAATTTAGACCTTATCATTTCCGTGGGATATCGAGTTAAAAGCAGTATTGCAACTGCTTTCCGCCAATGGGCAACAGCTAATCTGCGTGAATACATAGTCAAAGGTTTTGTGCTTGACGACGAGAGATTGAAAAACCCTGACTTGCCCTTCGATTATTTCGAAGAATTGATTAAACGTATTCAGGATATACGTACTTCGGAAAAAAGGTTTTATAGAAAAATCACCGATATTTATGCAACAAGCGTTGATTATGACCCAACCGATGAAATGAGCATTCATTTCTTCCAGACAGTACAAAATAAACTCCATTGGGCAATAACCGGCAAAACTGCGGCAGAGATTATTAATGAACGAGCCGACAGCACCAAGCCCAATATGGGATTAACAAGTTGGAGAGGTGTAAAGCCGAGAAAGGACGATGTGGCAATTGCAAAAAATTACTTAAAAGAAGAAGAACTCGAGGCACTAAATAATTTGGTTGAACAATATTTGGTGTTTGCGCAGGGTCAAGCTATGCGGCGTGTGCCGATGTATATGAAAGATTGGATTACGAAATTGGATGGTTTTCTAAAGCTCAACGATAGGGACATCTTGCATAACGCAGGCAGAATAACTCACGAATTAGCAAAAGAAACAGCCGAAACTGAATATGAGAAATATTATAAAAATAGGTTAACCGAGCCAAGCAAGGCGGATACTGATTTTGATAATTTCAATAAAGAAGCGGATGAATTGAAAACGCTGAGCAGAAAGAAAATCTTGCCGGAGAAGGAATAGATATGAAAAAAAATATAAATCCAACTGTAAAGAATTTCTTTACAGTTCAAATCGATAAATTCGCACTTCGCTTAGGTGAGCGAACCCCAAAATTTTACAATACGGGAATAAGATATGCCAAATAACACAAATTTAATTCCCGATGGATGGAAAATGACGACGCTGGGAAAGATAGCAGAGATTATCGGTGGTGGAACTCCTAAAACCGATGTTGCAGAATATTGGAATGGAGAAATACCGTGGCTATCCGTTGTAGATTTCAATAGTGACCAACGGTGGGTACAAAAAGCTGATAAGCATATTACAAAAGAAGGATTAGAAAAAAGTTCTACAAAATTATTAAATTCAGGTGATCTAATTATTTCAGCACGAGGAACGGTTGGGGCTTTTGCACAACTAAAATGTCCTATGGCTTTTAATCAATCTTGTTATGGATTAACTGCAAAGGAAATTACAGAAAATAATTTTTTATATTATTTGATAAAGCAGAATAATCAACAATTCAAAAAGAATGTTCATGGTGCTGTATTTGATACCATTACAAGAGAAACTTTTGACTATATCAATATTCTGCTTCCTCCCCTTCCCGAACAGCGCGCCATTGCGGCTGTGCTTTCTTCGTTTGATGATAAAATTGAGCTCCTGCGTGAGCAAAACAAAACGCTCGAGGAAACAGCCCAAACTATATTCAAAGAATGGTTTGTCAAATTCAACTTCCCCGGCGCCACAGGCAAAATGATTGATTCCGAACTCGGCGAAATACCCGAAGGATGGAGAGTGGGGAGATTGGGAGAATTAGCTTCTTTAAAATCTGGTTTTGCATTTGAGGGAGAAGATTTCTTAAGTTGTAAAAGTAACGCAAGAGTTCTTAAGATAAAAGATTTAAAAGGATCTGGTATTATTGATTTATCAGGCATTTCATATGTCAACGAGGAATGCATCGACCAAAAAAGGGTAAAGTATTTTAAATTAAATGCAGGTGATTTGGTGGTTGCTATGTCTGGAAATACAACAGGCAAAATCGGGGTTGTTCCAGAAAATGAAGATAATTTATTCTTAAACCAAAGAGTTGGCAAATTTTTTATAGAAGAATTAATATACAGAAATTATTTATACCTTTTTTTAATGTCTGGAGATTACGAAAGTATCATATTGAATATGGGTTATGGAAGTGCTCAACCAAATATAAATCCTACACAAATTGAAGACATCCAAATTATAATACCAACTTATAAATTACTCGATTGTTTTGATAATTTGGTATATTCTATGATGCAAAAAATCATCAAAAACAATTCGCAAATAAAATCACTTATCAGCTTAAGAGAAGGAATATTGCCGAAACTTATGAAGGGCAAACTTAGAGTGAATAATTTTAAGGAACTATAAATGATGAATGATATTATCACAGTAAAGAGCGTTGTGGCAGGTTTTGCTGATGTAGCAGAGGATTTTATTCTTTGTGAAGAGGCTATGTCTCGTTTAGTTTTTCATGCACATATTCACCAAGGTGGTATTAGAGGTAAAATCATTAGACAAAGAAGAGAAAGCAGAGAAGACATATGGAATCCCGAGAAGGCAATTGATATTAGAACATTAGGTATAAATGAAACAATAAACCTTGATGTCAATACAGCTGCTGTAAAAGAACTATATAATGCTATTACAAAATTAGCAGCTATTCTAAAAGAGCATGGAGTTGAATACGGTGAAAACAGTTATGCTGTTGTCGATCCGGATTCCGTAGTAATTACAAATGAAAATAAAGTTACTATTATAAATAAAATACTTAATGCAGGCTATAGTGATGATGTTTGGCAAAGTCTTACTGAATTAAATCCTGATTTAGCAACAAAACTATCCTATGCAAGATTACAAACTACAAAACAAAAAATTGTTGATGAATTGGATTTAAGATTAAAAACTGGTGGTTATTTAGAAACTACCGGCGACGATTCTTGGCAGAAATGGATTTATCAAAACAATTGGTTGTTTGGAGTAAATTATAGTAAACCCATTGAAAAAACAAAAATCAATATTACTGGAATAATGCCTGATTATATATTCCCTAGATTAGATGGCTTTGTTGATATTTTAGAAATAAAACTACCTACTGATGAAGTACTTGCTTCGGATAGTTCACATCCGGGTTCTTGGAAGTTGACCACCGGTGCTAATATTGCTATTGGTCAAGTTTTAAACTACTTAAGCGATATTGACAGACAGCAACTTGAAATTGAGAGAAATATTAAAAGTAAATATGGATTTGAGCTATGCTTGTTAAAACCACATGCATATATACTGATTGGCAATAGCTCAGATTGGGATAATGGGAAAAAAGAAGCTCTTAGAAAAATGAATCACGCACTTCATGGAATAGAAATTTTAACTTATCAAGATTTGCTTGACCGAGGTAATCAAGCAATAAGAATGGAATTATGAGCAAAATCTTTGAATCACATATAGAAGAATTGGTAATTGAATTACTCGAAAAGCAGGGCTGGCTGTATCTCTCGCCTGAGGCACAGGAATTGGAACGCCGGAATTTGGACGAAGTGGTATTGAAAAACCGCCTGCGCCAAGCCATAGACCGGCTCAATCCATCGCTTGGGGTCGAAGCCAAAGAACAGGCTCTGCGTATGGTTTTGAATTTACCGAGCCAAAACCTGATAGACAATAACGAAGCCTTCCACAGGATTCTAACCGAAGGCATAGAAGTAGAAGTAATGGGTGCGGACGGCATAGTGGGCGACAAAGTCCTTATGGTTGATTTCGAAACACCGGCGAACAACGAATTTATAGTCTGCAATCAATTCACAGTCATAGAAAACGGCGTAAACAAACGCCCCGACGTGATTTTATTTGTCAATGGTTTGCCATTGGTGGTAATCGAATTAAAAAACGCGGTGGATGAAAACGCGACCGTACAAAAGGCTTTCACTCAATTACAGAATTACAAAAATGCCATTCCATCACTATTTTACTACAACAGCTTATTAATTGCATCCGATGGATGGGACGCCAAAACCGGCACCGTATCGTCTGATTTTTCGCGTTTCCTCGCTTGGAAATCGAGTGACGGCACCCGCGAAGACCGCCGAACCGTCCCACAGATGGAAACTCTAATCAAAGGAATGTTGGCGAAAGAAGTTTTGCTCGATTTGATTCGCCATTTCGTAGTTTACGAAAAAAGCAAAAAGGAAGATTCCGCAAGCGGTTTGACATCGGTAATCACAATCAAAAAAATCGCGGCATACCATCAATACTACGCCGTCAACAAAGCAATCGAAAAGACAATCCAAGCCACCAGCGAACACGGCGACAGAAAAGCCGGTGTTGTCTGGCATACGCAAGGTAGCGGCAAATCCCTTTCTATGGTATTTTATACCGGAAAAAGCGTTTTGAAACTCAGCAACCCGACGGTAGTAGTAATTACCGACCGAAACGATCTCGACGACCAGCTTTTCGATACATTCGCGAATTGCAAGCAACTATTAAGACAAGACCCGGTGCAAGCTAAAAACCGTGACGACCTGAAAAATCTTTTGAAAGTCGCGGGCGGTGGTATTGTGTTTACTACAATCCAAAAGTTCTTTCCCGAAGATGGATGCACTGAATTCGATATGCTCTCAGCGAGAAAAAACATAATTGTAGTAGCCGACGAAGCGCACCGAAGCCATTATGGATTCGCTGTAAAAACCCGATTCCAGAAAAGAGACCAAGTAGAAGAAGCAATCACACGCTACGGTTTCGCGAAATATCTCCGCGATGCCTTGCCGAACGCTTCATTTATCGGATTTACAGGTACGCCGATTGAAAAAGAAGACGCTTCCACGCCGGCTGTTTTCGGCAACTATGTTGACATTTACGATATAGAGCAAGCGGTTAAAGACGGCGCGACGGTAAAAATATATTATGAATCCCGTTTGGTTCAAGTCCATCTGAAAGCCGAAGAAAAAGCAAAACTCGACGACGAAGTGGAAGCAATCACCGAAAGCGACGAAAGCACAGCCAAAGAAAAAGCAATGGCAAAATGGACGCAATTGGAAGCGATTGTCGGCCACCGCGACCGAGTAAAAACTATTGCCGCCGATATAGTTGACCATTTCGAAAAGCGGCGCGAAGTATTCTTTGGCAAGGGGATGATAGTCTGTATGAGCCGAAGAATAGCTGTTGAGTTATTCGAAGAAATTGTAAAAATCCGTCCTGAATGGAAAGACAAAGATTTAAAGAAAGGCGCTATAAAAGTAGTAATGACATCCACTTCTTCCGACCCGGAAAATTGGCAGGAACATAATACAAACAAACAGCAGAGAAAAGAACTTGGCGACCGGTTTAAAAATGAATCCGACCCACTGCAACTCGTATTAGTCCGCGATATGTGGCTCACTGGATTTGATGTGCCGTGCCTCGATACTATGTATGTAGATAAACCTATGCGCGGTCATAACCTAATGCAGGCAATCGCCCGCGTAAACCGAGTATTCAAAGATAAATCCGGCGGTTTGATAGTTGATTATATCGGCATAGCTTCGGATTTGAAATTGGCGTTAGCGAATTATACAGTCAGCGGTGGTAAAGGCGCGCCGACACTTGACCAAGAAGATGCTGTTGCAACTATGCTTGAAAAATTCGAAATAGTTGAACAAATGTTTGTTGATTTCGATTACAAAGAATATTTCAAAGCCTCCACACACCGTAAACTTGTAATCATTCTCGAAGCGCAGGAATATATATTAGGCTTGGACGACGGTAAAAATCGATTTGTAAAACAAGTGGGTTTATTGCTGAAATCATTTTCAATATCCGTACCGCATAAAAAAGCTATGGCTATTAAAGATGATGTCGGTTTCTTTCAGGCAATCAAAGCAAGGCTGGTTAAATTTGAAACGGGTGGTACCGGAAAATCCTGGGCTGAAATAGATACCGCAATCAGACAAATAGTTGACAAAGCAGTCGTTTCGGAAGGCATCGTCGATATTTTCGATGCGGCGGGTATCAAAAAACCTGATATTTCAATTTTATCGGATGAATTTTTAGAAGAAGTAAAGCAGATGGAACGAAAAAACCTTGCGTTAGAACTTCTTAAGAAAATTTTGAATGATGAATTAAAATCAAGGTCACGAAAGAATTTCATTCAAAGTCGTAAACTTTCGGATATGCTCGAAAGCGCAATCAAAAGATACCAAAACAATTTACTTACAACCGCACAAGTTATCGAAGAACTTATCAAGCTTGCAAAGGAAATCCGTGAATCCGATAAACGCGGTGAACTATTGCATTTGAATGAAGATGAATTGGCGTTTTATGATGCTTTGGCAAGTAACGACAGCGCAAAAGCAATTTTTAAGGACATTCAGTTAGCGGCAATAGCAATTGAAGTATTCAATAGCGTAAAAGGAAATTCCACAATTGATTGGACATTGAAAGAAAGCGTACGGGCAAGGCTCCGCCGTGATGTAAAACGCATTTTGAAAAAATACGGCTATCCACCGGATATGCAGTTATTAGCCACAGAAAATATATTGAAGCAAGCCGAATTGATGGCGGCTGAAGTAACAGAGTAAATATTTGACCTCCCCACCGGAGGTCATTTTTTTGCCTAAGGTGGGCGCGGTTTTGGGTATTCAAAATTCAAAATCCGCTGAAGAACACACCCCTAAATCCCCTCTTGATAGATGGGACTTGCCAAGAAGATGGATTCCGGCTCGGGGTCCGGAATGACGGCTAATTTTCTTCGCATTAATCATTTATCATTTATCATTTATAATTAATAATTGATTCCCCTTTTTGTACAAAAAATTGTACACTTATGGCAAACTTCTTTAAAATTTTAAAAATAATAGCATTTTATGAAAAAAATACTTTTTTTCGCATTGGATATGTAAAATATTAGTATTAATTTGCATTTTTTATGAAAATGCAAGCCCTTATGGTAATTAATTTGCATTTCCAAAACATATATATTTTTTAAAAAGTGAAAAAATTTTGAAACTTATTTCCCGCTTATTTGTCTTATAGTATATGATTATGAATAAATTTAATAGCATTTTATGAAAAAAATAACCACTATTGCAAATTTGTATGTAACAAATATTTGTTTTGTGTGTTATTTATGATTTAGAGGTAGAATAACAAATTTAAATATTTTTAGTGCATTTATTTGATTATTAAGGATGAGGTGTTCAATGAAAAGATTATTACAAAATTTCGTGGTTTTATTATTAAGTATCATTTTTATTTCGTCATTCGCTCGCGCGGTTGAAAATGACGAAGCCCAGCTCCGCAAAGACCTGCCGAAGTTATTAGGTTCATCAAACCAAGGAACAGAGTTCTTTATGACTTTCCATCCTTGTTGGGAAGAGTCCGGTTTTCCTGATGGATGTAAGATTTACATCACTTCGGCTGTTGCCACCCGTGTAACAATTGAAATTCCCGGTAGAGAAATATTTATTCAAAGAACAACATTACCTAATGATGTAATTGAGATAAATTTAGATCCCGGACAAGCCCAATGCTATCGTAAAACAGACCGTGAACCTCCTCAACCACAAAGAGTTTTCAAAGGTTACGGTATTATCGTAATGTCGGATGATCCAATTGTATGTTACGGTTTAACCCGTTATAGATATACATCGGACGGGTATTTAGCAATTCCAAAAAGCGGATTAGGCAAAAACTATATCGTTTCTTCCTTTAACGACCCTTGTAAGGATGATGGCAAACAATACCTGACTTCCTATACAAGTATTGTCGGTGCATATAATAAAACAGAAGTAAAAATTAAATTAGGCGGCCGTAGTAGCAATTACACGCCTGGCGCTAAGCCATTAAAATTTGGCGATATATGGACCGAGACATTAGGCCGCGGGGATGTGTGGTTGATTGGTGTAATGGGTGATTATAATGATTTGACAGGTACTACTGTGCAGGCAAATAAAGCTGTGTCAGTTATTTCAGGTTCCTTCTGCGCTTATGTACCTATCCAAGTATCCGCCTGTGATTTTATAATTGAGCAAGACTTACCTATGGAAACTTGGGGTTACAAATACCACGTGACAAGAATTGTAAAACGTTTGAATGCTTCAGTCATTCGTGTTTTAGCCTCCGAGGCAAACACTACAATTTATCGAGATGGTAATGAGTGGTCCTTAGTTAAAGGCGTCGGTGGTGCTGATGGTACAGGTTACATTGAAAAACGTAGCGTCAGCAAAGGCGAAGAATTACGCCCTGTTACAATATCTGCCAAAAACCGTATTGCTGTTACTCAATATAACTGCGGTATGAGTGATGACGGTGTTGATAGTGACCCATTCCAATTGGCATTAACCCCAATAGAACAATATCAGACAGGCTTCTTATGGTGTACTCCCGGTGTTAACGGCGGTTCATCATTTAGATTCAATTATTTGAATTTGTGCTATAAATCAACCAGTGACGGCAAAATCCCTGATGATATAGAATTTGGTAAAGTAAGTAACGGCGTTATCAATTGGAGGAAATTATCTACAGTAGTTAGCAATCCGGGACAAGAGTTTGTTGATCCATCAATAACTGACTTGCGTAAATACCGTTCAATAACAATCACATTAGAGGATCCCGCAGGCGTTTATTCACTACGCGGCGCCGAAGGTATGACAGGTTACGGATATGGTTTTGATTGGTACGATTCTTATGGTTATCCAGTATCTATAGCTTTGGCAGATTTGTCAAAACCTGATGTTTGGGCTCCTATTCCTACTTATACAATGAATTGTACTGGTGAAGTTCTAGGTAGAGTAATCGAACAACCGGAAAACAAAGAAGAATTACGTTCTAATATGGCTAATTTGCGTTTAGTAAAAGGCGAAAGCTATAACTTTACAGATCTTGTTTATGACGAAGCTAATTTCGAACCTGGTGTGACTCATATTATGGACTGGGCATTGAGCGTTATAGATATCGAATCTGACGCAAAAGCAGTTTTAGAATTTATGGATCGAGCCGGTAACGATACTACTATAACAATTGATTATCAACGCACCAAGTTCTCAATAAAAAACAGAATAGAGAACTGGGGTGCAAAAAAAGTATCTGATCCGCCTGAAACAAGATCATTTACATTGATAAACGAATCCGCTAATCCGGTAATCGTTGATTCAATATTCTTGTTATCAACGGTAAAAGACAGAAAATGGCCATATAACGGTTTCAAATTAGATTCTTCAATATATAAAAAATATGGTGGTCTATTGCCCGGATACGCAATTCAATCCGGCGAAAGTTTGCCATTTGAAGTAACATTCAATTCATCGTCTGTTAATAAAGAATATTTGGCAGGAAAAGGACAATTCTTGGATTCAATAGGAATAAAAGCAAATTGGTCCAATGATGCAAAGAACTATTGTTATTTGAAATACAGAGCGGCGGTTAGAGCGGCGATAGGCGAACCTTGTATCACCGTTGGTCGAATCGATTTCGGGCAGGAAATTGCCGGCAACCCTTTGTCAAAGGTTTTCTCTATTTCTAACAATGGCATTTCAGATCTACATATAACTGGTTACACCTTACCCGCTGGTAGTGTAACGGGTATTTACGAAACAAATTTAGGTGTCATTGATGTTGCGAATCCTCAAGTGATACCAGCCGGGATAAGTAAGGAATATAATGTAACTTTTAAATCAAACGCTGTAGCCCAATTTCCGGATAAAATAGTTTTTGAAAGCGATGCCGATACAAACTGTCAATCCAACGACCCGATATTAGAACTAACCGGTGAAGGTATCAATCTAACTATTACTCCATTTACGGATTGGTATATTGAAGAAAATACTTCTTCAAGTATTGCTTTTAAAATAAATAGTGATAATACAAGTGCGGTTAAAATTATTAACGAAAGCGATGACGAAGCGTTAATACCAACGGATAGTATTATTATTAATAGGAACGGAACAGACGGTATTGTTAAAATTACACCTATGCAAAATAAAACAGGATCGTGCTTTTTGACAATTACGGCTACGAATGATGTAGTATCCGCTTCGCAAAAATTTAAAGTGACAGTGAGCAAAGCAGGTCTAGTGGAAGATAATACCATAGCGGGCAATGACATAACAATTACACCAAATCCTGTTAATGCTAATTTTTCAATTCACTCAGCTACATTAATTATACAAGAAGTGATGATATACGATGTATCAGGCGCATTGGTTTTACAAACTGATCAAATCAGCAATATTGACATTAGCCGCTTCACAGCGGGTGTCTATTATTGCGTTGTGAAATCAAACGGTAACAGCTACAGCAAAAAATTCGAGATAGTTAAGTAGTTAGTTTATTAAGTTTTAAAGTTCGTAAAGTTTATAAAGAGAAGAAAGAAAGAGAAGAAGAATACTATTAAGATTGATTATGAATAGGAAAGAAGAGTTTTATAAATATTTAGTGCAGTGAATTTACTGCTTAGGGTGTGTGTTTATGAAAAAGTTATTACAAAAATTATCGGTTTTATTTTTAGCAATTATTTTTATTTCGTCATTCGTTCGAGCGGTTGAAAATGACGAAGCCCAGCTCCGCAAAGATCTGCCTAAATTATTAGGTTCATCGAACGAAGGGACGGAATTCTTTATGACTTTTCACCCAGGATGGGAAACAGCCGGAGAAGTTAATAGCTGTAAGATATATATTACTTCAGCGGTATATACAGAAGTTACAGTAGAAATTCCCGGTAAAAAAGTCTTAATTAAAAGAACAACTAATCCAAATGATGTTATTGAGATATCCTTGGACCCCGATGTTGCTCAATGTTACCGTAAAACAGACCTCGAAATTCCCCAATCACAGAAAGTATATAAAGGATATGGTGTTATTGTTACAGCAAAAGACCCTATAATATGCTATGGAATGACTTGCTTCGCCTCTATTACCGACGGGTATTTGGCTTATCCAAAGAGCGTATTAGGGAAAAAATATGTTGTCTCCTCATACAATAGTCCTGTTCCAGATAGTTGGAAACAACATTTGACTTCTTATACCAGCATCGTTGGAGTATATAATAATACTATAGTCAATGTGAAGTTAGGAGGAAGTTTAAGTAATTTTACACCTTTACCTTTTAGTATGAAAACAGGCGATAAACGTCAGGACACGTTAAATAGAGGCGATGTGTGGCTTATCGGGACAATGGGCGATTATAATGATGTGACCGGTACTACAGTCGATGCAAATAAACCTGTTTCAGTTATTTCCGGATCCTTTAGTGCTTTAGTTCCCCGTCAAATAAACTATTGCAATTACCTAATAGAACAGGACTTGCCAATGGAAACCTGGGGTTATAAATATCATGTTGCTCCTATAATAAGGCGTACTGCACCTTCGATCATCCGTATATTCTCTTCAGAGCCGAATACTACAATTTATCGCGACGATAATGAATGGTCTTTAGTAAGAGCAGTGGGCGGTGACGAAGGGACAGGATATGTGGAAAGACGAGCTGTTGAACAACAGGACTCTTTACCTCCGGTTACAATATCCGCAAAAAACCGTATCGCCGTTACTCAGTATAATACTGGCCAAAGTGACGACGGCTGGGAAGGTGAGCCCTTTCAAATGGCATTAGTTCCTTTAGAGCAATATCAAAAATCATTTGTTTTCTGTACACCGAGAAAGAATGATGGCACTAAATTCGAAAACAACTATTTAAATTTATACTATAAATCAACCATTGATGGTAAAATACCCGACGATTTGGAATTTGGTACAGCTAACTATGGGGTTTTTAATTGGAAAAAACTTAATACCGTTATTACTAGCCCGGGAAAGGTATTTATAGACAAATCCATCACTGATTCACGTAACTATCGTCTCGCTCAAATCGAATTGGATGCCTTTTCAGGTGTTTACGCAATACGCGGAAATGATCCAATGATGGGAAATATCTATGGCTTTGAGACAAGTAATTCCTACGGTTATCTCGTTTCCGCCGGGTTCCGTGATTTATCAAAACCAGACGTTTGGGCACCAATTCCGACATTTGCGATAGATTGCAAAGGAAATATTCAAGGCAAAGTAATTGAACAACCTGAAAATAATGAATTATTGCGTTCTAACTTAGAAGAGATACGATTAGTAAAATCCGAAAGTTCAAACTTCAAAGATCTAGTTTATGATGAAGCCAACTACATACAGGGTACATCGTATATCATGAATTGGAACCTTGGAGTATTGGATCAGGAATCGGACGGTAAAGCCGTTATATCCTTTTCCGACCGCGCTGGTAATGATACAACAATAACAATTAATGGTTGAGTTTCAAATAAAACTGGTACAAAAATAATTTATTATTTTTGTA
>JBAXXL010000063.1:0-19923 GCA_037127915.1 bacterium | reverse complement strand
GTCAAGTTGCTCAAAGCGTCTCCCGCGACGAAGAAATCAATCCTCGTATTAGAAATTTGGTACAAATTCAATCAACTTTGGTTAATAATATCGTTGCCAAAGCACAAGAGCTTTTGAATTCTTCTAATCCTGATGATAATAAAGAAGCAGGCGTGTATTTACTAAGAGCGAACCGCGGTTTACCAAAACAAAAACGCTTGATGAAACTTCTTCAAGAACCAGAAAACCAGAAACTGATGAAGGAAACCGAATTAGTTTATTTGGCAAACAAGGGCCAAAAAATGCACGAAATAGACGACGAGTTATACTACATTGTCGAAGAAAAAAACAATGTAATTGATTTGTCTGAAAAAGGTAGATTGGTTTTAACATCTCAGCACGAAGATCCTGATATGTTTGTTATTCCTGATATTGCCTCAGAATTGAGTGCTATTGAAGGTAATGCTGAATTAACCACTTTACAAAAGCAATTAAAACGCGACGAAGCCTATAGAATTTATGCTGATAGAAGTGATCGCATTCATGCCGTACAACAATTATTGAAAGCTTACACTCTTTTTGAAAAAGATGTGGAATACGTTATTCAAGAATCAAAAATTATGATTGTTGATGAGTTTACAGGCCGTATTATGGATGGCAGACGCTACTCCGACGGTTTGCATCAAGCTATCGAAGCAAAAGAAAGTGTAAAAGTTGAACGCGATACACAAACATTGGCTACTATTACTTTACAAAATTACTTCCGCTTGTATCATAAATTATCCGGTATGACCGGGACTGCCGATACTGAAGCGGCTGAATTTGAAAAGATTTACAAGTTGGATGTTGTTGTAATTCCAACAAATAGACCTATTGTTCGCGACGATCAAGAAGATTTAATTTACAAAACAACTCGAGAAAAATTCAATGCAGTTGTTGATACATCAATTGATTTGCTTAAAGAAGGACGAGCCGTATTAGTTGGTACTGCCAATGTCGAAGTTTCTGAAATATTGAGCAAAATGTTCACAAGAAAGAAGATAACCCATAACGTACTAAACGCTAAAAACCACATGCGAGAAGCTGAAATTATCGCAAACGCCGGTCGCAAAGGTTCATTAACTATCGCAACCAATATGGCTGGCCGTGGAACTGACATCAAGTTGGATAAAGAAGTTAAAGCCGCAGGCGGTTTAGCAATTATCGGTTCCGAGCGACACGATGCACGTCGTATTGACCGTCAGTTGCGTGGACGTTCCGGCCGTCAAGGCGATCCGGGCAGTTCCATATTCTTCATTTCGCTTGAAGACAAATTGATGAGACTTTTCGGTGGAGAAAGAGTTGCCGGTATAATGGGTAAATTGAAAATTCCTGAAGGCGAACCAATTCAACACTCAATGATTTCTAAATCAGTTGAAAAAGCTCAAAAGAAAGTCGAAGAAAACAACTTCGGTGTACGTAAGAGATTGATAGAATATGATGATGTAATGAACCAACAACGCGAAGTAATATATACACGCCGCCGCTCAGCTTTGCGCGGTGAACGTCTTCGCGGTGAGCTTTTGGAATACGTTGAAGATTCAGTTATGGATTGGTATATTAAATTCCTTGAAGAAGATAACTTCGAAGGATTTTTGAATACTATACGCGTCAAACTCCTATGTGACGTAAAAATGACTGAAGACGAATTTATGAATCTCAGTAAAACTGAGATTGCAAAAAGAGTCGCGGACGTTGCACACGATTTCTATCAAAGAAAAGAAGATATGATTGGCAGCGATTTTATGGCTAAGCTCGAAAGAGTAGCTGTATTGCAGACCATTGACGATAAATGGCGCGAACATTTACGCGGCATGGACGACATGAAAGAAGGTATTCACTTACGTTCTTATGGTCAAAAAGATCCTTTGTTAGAATACAAACAAGAAGCTTACTATATGTTCTTGGAATTGATTAAAGATATTAACTTGGAATCAGCTTCATTCGCATTCAGGTACTTCCCGCAAATGGTTCAAGAAACCGGTGAAGGTTCTGCTAATGTTACTATATCCGCAATGGCTCCAAAATTGAGAAATACGAATTATACAAATCAGAATTTGCAATTTGAACATTCGTCAACAACTCCTTCCTACGTTACTCAAGGGATGGGTGTTCCAAAAATGCAGGGACCTCAGGGAGGTCAAGCATCTACTGTAACCCAAACTATTAAACGTACCGAAAAGAAAATCGGAAGAAACGATTTGGTAACTGTTAAGTTCCCGAATGGTAAAACTCAAAAAGTTAAATACAAAAAAGTGGAATACGATGTCGAAGCAGGTTTATGCGAAATCGTTCACGAAAAATAAAATAGAATAATTCTAAATTTAAGGCAGATTGAATCTGCCTTTTTTTTGTTATTTTTGTAACTCAAAATATAATTTATTCTCAAAAACTATATAAAATGATAGAAAACAAATATTTATTCGTAATAAATCCAGTATCAGGCAAAGGTAACGCACTACATTTAGTAAAAAAAGTATTCGATAATATCAAAGATTTTTTAAATTACGATGTATTTATAACGACACCGGAGCATTACGCTAACGTAGTGAGACAGTTAATCAACCGGGAGAAATTTACTCACGTGATTGCCGTAGGCGGTGATGGAACCGCTAATGAAGTTTTAAACGCCGTGATAGGCACAAATGCAGTTATGGGAATTTTACCCTTCGGGAGTGGCAATGATTTCGCCAGAAATTTAGATTTGCCGAGCAAGATAAAAGATATTATTGAAATGCTTATAAGTAACAAAATCAAGAAAATCGATTGTGGTAAAGCCGGAAATACTTATTTTTTAAATTATATAAGCTTTGGTTTAGATTCAGAAATAAATAGAAAAGCAGAGCTTTATAAATCGTCGTTACCCGCAGAAACAGCCTACATTATTGCTGTTTTCCACGCTTTAATTAGACACAAAAGTAAGCATTTGATAATTAACGGCGAACTGAAGCATATTCATTTATTAGCAATACACAATGGCAGATTTTACGGCGGCGGTATCCCTATGAATCCAAGGGCGGATTGCACAGACGGTAAATTAAACTTAATATATGTGGATAAAATGTGGAAAATTAAAATTCTTCTCATTTTCCCAACTATTTTTATGGGACTGCATCATAAATTTAAAGAAGTTCATTTTTCGAAAATTACAAAAATAAATATTGATACTAAAGACCATGTTCTTATTGCATTAGACGGCGAGAATATAGATGTGCCTTTCCCATTGAATATAGAGGTTCAGCCCCAAGCAGTTAATTTCCTTTATTACCAATCATCAATTTAATTCTTATCTGATTTAATATGAATATTATCAACGATTTATCTATAAGCGATTTCGATTACGTCTTACCCAAAGAAAAAATAGCTTTATTCCCAACAGAAAACCGCGAAGAAAGTAAACTTTTATTTGGGAATTGTGCTACAAGCAAAATTGAACATTATAAGTTCAAAGATATAACAAACCTTCTTGAAGCCGACTCGCTACTTGTGGTCAATAACACTAAAGTTATTGCCGCAAGAATATTAGTAAGAAAATCGAGCGGTGGTAAAGCGGAGATACTTTGCACCGAGCCGGTAAGCCCGTCAAATGACCCACAGATTGCGATGAAAACACGTGGATGGTGCGAATGGAGTTGTATTGTAGGAGGTAGAGCAATAGGTGTGGGAACAATTCTAAAACCGGAAATGTTATCAACCCCACGCTTAAGCGTGGGGTTGCATTTCAATACACCAGCATCAACCCCACGCTTAAGCGTGGGGTTGATTGACGACAGCGTGGGGTTGATTGACAACAGCCTGGGGTTGATAGGCAGTATTGATCTCTCCTGTGAAGTCATTCAAAAAGACGGTATGGAAGCCATTGTCAAATTCTCGTGGCAACCGGAAAATTTAACCTTTGCGGATATACTTACTGAATTGGGAAAAATACCGCTTCCACCCTATATTGACCGCGATAATGTTGAGTCCGATAAAAACCGCTATCAAACTGTTTATGCGAAAAATGATGGATCTGTTGCGGCACCGACCGCTGGATTGCATTTTACGGATTCAGTATTAAGTGATTTGGCTAAGAAGAATATCACACGCACAAACCTAACCTTGCACGTTGGTCCCGGCACATTCAAACCTGTTTCTGATGAAGGAATTGCTAACCATACGATGCACGAAGAACAGATTTTCGTCAGCCGCCATACTTTATTAAGTTTATTCAACCAATACAAAAGCGGAAATAAAGTGATTGCTGTGGGTACCACCTCACTACGCACTTTGGAAACATTATATCAGGTAGGTACAAATTTATATAATAATGATTATTCAAATTTTCAGAATCACGCCTTTACATTGGAGCAATGGGAAGCTTACGAAGATAAAACTTTTCCTGCACCTGCGGATGCTTTTAAAGCAATTTTGGATTATATGGATGAGAATAAATTGGATATATTAACCGGCAAAACCAAGCTTTTTGTTTTACCCGGGTATAACATCAAAACTATTGACGGCTTAATCACCAATTTCCATCTACCGAAAAGTACATTGATTATGCTCGTTTCCGCTTTCCTTGGCGGCGAATACTGGAAAGAAATTTATAAGACAGCCCTAGAAAATGATTATCGTTTTCTCTCTTATGGTGATTCGTCATTGTTAATAAGATAGTGCTGTCCTACAAATCGATATTTTAGCATAATAGCTCAGACAGGAATGTCTTTTCCGCTATATATATCAATGACTAACGTCTTTCTTTCTTCCTCCTTCCCCTTGGGGAAGGTCGGGATGGGGTTCTTGATTGTAGCCTTTCGACCACACCTAAATCCTCATTAAGGTGGGCACTTACAAGATATGAATTATATTACTCATCCGATGACTCGCAGTCATCGGATGAGTTGATTTTCTTAATTCACAACAACCTTTATTGTTCTTGTTGCAGTACCGTGTTTAATGACAATCATATAAACACCCGTTTCTATTCCGGCGCAGTTCCAAACTAAATATCCGCTATAGAGATTTAATTTATCGAAAGTGATTTTACTTCTGTCGCTCACTTTTGCGCCATAAATATTATAAACGCCTATTTCGTCCTGTTCAATATCACTGCTCGTATCCCAATATACTAAAGACCGCACCTCTTTTGTGGCAGGATTTGGAAATGGAGGATAAGAATAAAGATAATTGTCTGTATTTATATTATTATCTTCAACACCGTTTCCGATAAAATCAGAAATTCTTGCACGGTACATACCACCGCCATAAGTTCCGGCAAATACACTATCGCCTTTTATTTTCAAAGCTATAACATTAATATCCATTAATCCTTCATTTTTCAATTCCCAGCTATTACCGTTATTGGAAGTAAAATATATACCTTTATCAGTACCGGCAAAAATATAGTTGTCAACAACGGCTAAAGAATGAACAGTTACATAAGGAACGTTAAAGCCTATGGATGTCCACTCAAAATCTTCTTCCGATGTTACAAATACACCTCCTGATGTTTTTCCTGCATATACTCGATTACCCACCGATATTAATGAATATACGGAACCCTTTAAACCGCTCTGTACCCAATTCTCACCATAATCATAAGAAACGCTGACACCTTCACTCAAGGTTCCAACGTATAAACCGTTATCATTAACTGTCATGGAAATAATCATTCCAAACGAATTTTTATAGTTGGTTTCTTCCCATGTATCACCGTTATTAGTAGAAACATAAATACCATAGTCACGAATCGCGGCAAAAATATAATTATTTATACAAGCTATTGATGAAATATAATCTAATTCCAGACCTGCTGATTTATTTATCCAATTGTTTCCATTATCAGAAGAAAAGTAAATACCATCTTCACTTGTTCCGGCAAAAATACCATTCTTATTTAAAGCTAACGAATTTACTAAACTTGAATATGGACTACTCAAATTAAATCCTTCATTTTTTTCTTCCCAAATATCTCCGTTGTTAGTTGACTTATAAACCCAATTTCCATTGATGCTTACAAATATATCATTTTCAAGCAGTTCTATACCCGTGACTTGCGTACTATTTAAGCCTTGATTATGTTTTTCCCAGTTTTTTCCTAAGTCTTTAGATAGATAGATACCACCGCAAGTCCCAGCCCATAAGTCTCCCCCGGAAATAGCTAATGAGGTAGGAAACTGGCTAAAAGTTGTTTTGCTCCACGAGATACCATTGTCAATTGATATATAGACACATCCTTCTGATGATGCTACTGCTATAACACTATCGCTTACTGCAAGAGATTCAACTCTTACTGGTAAGAATAAATTTTTATGCCAACTATCTCCATTGTTTTTTGAATAGTATAAACCCTCGTTAGTACCAGCATAAATTGTATTACCAAAAGTATTCAATGTATAAATTTTTTGAGAAACTAAACCGTTGATTTTTTCTGTCCAGCTCAAACCGTTGTCTGTTGATAAATAAACTGATGCACCTTCAGCACAAAATATTCCGTCGCCAAATGTAACCATTGAAGTAACATCATAATCTATTTCCAGTTTATCGGGAGTCGCATTTGACCAAGTTTCTCCATTATCCGAAGAGACTAATATTCCTTGAGAATTTGTGCCTAAAATTATCAAATTATCTTTTACAACAATACAATTCACCATCAAGTTTTCATAACCGATTGTTTTTTCAACCCAGTTTTCTCCATTATCGGATGATATAAACACACCGCCGTTCCAAGTTCCGGCTATAATATCTTTTCCATTAAAAGCTAAACACTGAACATGAAGATTGGTCAAACCGTTATTTTTTCCTTCCCAACTATTTCCATAATCGGTCGAGATGCTTACGCCGCCTGAATAAAGCGCAAGATAAATATTATTACCTTTGATTAATATAGATTGTATCGAACCACCATTTAAACCCTTATTACACGGTTCCCATTGAGAATATACTATTTGCGATGAAGAAAGCAAAAGACATAAAACTAATTTTAGTAATATTTTTTTCATAATCCAAAACCCCTTTTTTAGACATAGGTTGGCTTTTTATTACCAACCTATGTTACAGTTATTTTATTTACTTAATTATTAATCACATTCCGATGGTATTCTGAAGCACGATGTGGATTGTTGTTCGATTATTGGATCTGGAGGTTCTATAAATGAACAATCACAACCTTCACCTTCAAGGAATGGTACAGAAATTGGAGTTTCAACCGCTGTCCCGTCGACTGGATCCCAGCAAACCCTCCATTTAGTAACGCAATAACAGGTTTCACATGGTTTAAACCAAACAAAACCATCCTCTCTTACTTTAAACCAACAAACCGGATTTTTACCCCACTCCTCTAAACCTTGCGGTGGATTTGGTGGTATTGCACAAGGGGGTGGCATATTATCGCACAAATTTTCGTAAACAAAAGTCGGATCAGTAATCGCAGAAAAAAGTGCTTGTTCAACTTGCTGTATTGTCCAAGTTTGCTGGCACATTGGACTAATTTTGGTAAACTTATCTAATATTATAGTTTGTGTCGTAGACACGGCACATATGTAACATATTGATACCATATAATCACAATTATTTATTTGTATTGTGACAGTCACTTCACTAAATCCTTCTGGGCATTCAGCCATTGTTTTGTTTGTAAAGAGTATAATACTAAACAAAACAACAATTATGATAGCTAATTTTTTCATTATTTATTTCCTTATATTTTAATTAAATTCTATCTCTACCAAATATCACTTATTTATTATTTAGCAGAATTATAAGAATTTTAAATAAATTTAAGTCCATATAACACATTAACTCGTATCCATAAACACCTCATAAAAATATTAAAGAATCTATAAGGTGTGATTAAAATATATACCGATGGAATTCGTTAAAGCATAGTTATCCTCTAAGCAAGGACAATGCCGAAAGTTCGGTAAGAGGCGAATTCACTTGCCTGGTGGATTCGTCTTCGTTTTTAATCACACTACATTAGTTTAATGCAATGCAAAAAAGGATTGCTCATCAGATAAAATATCTAATTAACAATCCAATAATTGAATTTCGTGAGTTCTGACCCTTTTTAGCCCGTGTAAAAAGTCTAAGTTCATAAAAACCATCCTAATATTTAATAACATCAAATAACATCTAAATAATCTATAAGAACATTAATTAATTTTCATCATCTTCCATTAGCAAAATTAGCAAATAATAATTGAATAATCCAAATTTTTTCCCAAAATTTTTCTATTTTTTTCTATTTAGTTTAAAATAAATTTGACACCTGTAATTGTATATTTAGTATATATATATATATATATATCACTTACGGCGTTTTTGAAATTTGTAATCTTTATATTTTTTTTATAAATATTTTTTAATAAAAGGATAGATTCTCATAAATTGATTGTACCCATTCCCAAGCCGGAGCTTGGGAATGGGTACAAAAAATAAAACAATTGATATTAAATAAAATCGCGTCCGAAAAAACTTCTGACGCGATGAAAATTAAATATTTGGACATAAGAAATTACTTATTTTTTTAAAATAAATCTTTGCCTACTTTCTTCTTCTTCACTTCATAAATTTCTTTACGTCTGTCTCTTAGATTTCTTACACTTCCAAATTGGTTAAGTTCTCTTAGTAAATCAATATCAAGATCCGCTATTAGAATCATTTCAGTATTTGGAGTAGCTTCGGCTTTTATCCCGTTCGCAGGAAATGCAAAATCGCACGGAGTGAAAACCATTGATTGAGCATATTGAATATCCATATTATGAACCTTAGGAATATTACCAACTGAACCGGCTATAGCAACATAGCACTCATTTTCAATTGCTCGTGCCTGAGCACAATATCTAACACGAGAGTATCCGTTTTGGGTATCGGTCAAAAATGGCACAAATAGTATATCCATTCCTTCGTCAGCTAAAAGTCTGCTTAGTTCTGGAAATTCTACATCATAGCAAATTAATATTCCTATTTTACCGCAATCTGTATCAAAAACTTTAATCTGGTTGCCTCTTTCCATACCCCATACTTTTACTTCATCAGGAGTTACGTGTATTTTTTCATATCTTTCAACTGCTCCATCTCTTTTACACAAATAACCAACGTTATACAATCTGTCATTTTGCATTTCCGGGAAACTACCGGTAATAATATTAATGTTATACGATATTGCTAATTCGGAAAATTTTTGGACTACACTATCGGTATGTAATGCAAGCTTTCTAATAGCTTCAGGTTCAGATAAATGATTGTTCTCCGCCATTAATGGAGCGTTAAAAAATTCGGGGAATAATGCGAAATCCGATCGGTACCCTGAAACAGTATCAACAAAATATTCGGCTTGTTGCATCAATTCATCCAAATCTTTATATGGTCTCATTTGCCATTGAATTAAGCCGAGTCTAACCTGTTTCTTTGTTGTAGTTGCTTTTTTGCTTTCCTTTTCATAGTAAATGTTATCCCATTCCAAAAGTACAGCATATTCATTGGAAGCATCATCACCTTCAAGATATTTTTTTAGGATTTTGGTAGGATGGAAATCATTCGATACCTGAAAATTCAAAACAGGGTCATCAATCTCTTTCCTTTTAACTTTTTCTATATATTGTTTCGGAGTCAGGTCAGCGGCATATTTATGGTAATTTGGTATTCTTCCACCGAATGCGACACTTTTTAGATTTAGCCTTTCGCATAACTCTTTCCTATAGTCATATAGCCTGCGGCCAAGTCGTAGTCCTCGAAATTCCGGTTTGATGAAAATGTCTATCCCATAAAGAACATCACCATTAGGCGAATGAGTCTTAAAAGTATAATTTCCCGTAATTTCTTTATAAGTATGTTTATCATCAAATTTATCATAATCAACAATAATGGATAGAGCACATCCGGCAATTAGATTATTGACCTTTATAACAACCTGCCCTTCGGGAAACCTGTCAATTAAAGTTTTGATTTGGAACTTTTCCCAATATGAGTCTGCCATATTGCCGTAAGATTCAATCATTGCTTCTTTAAGTTCTTGGTAATCATCAAGACTCAAAAAAGTCAATTCTATGTTTTCTATTTCTATCATAAATTATTTTTTATTTTCTGTATTTATTCACATCAATAATAAAAATACCAATTTTTTTATTCAAACCGGTAATCGGTGTTACTATTTTAAAACTTGAAGCATCCGATGTAATGACCTGCTCTTTTATATTACCATAATCGGTATTCGTCATGCCTTCATCTTTTTTGTCGGTGGAAATTTCAACAATAGAATTGTCGGGATTAATAAGTTGTAGTTTAAGCATATCAGACGATTTAATAAATTCATTAAAGTACAGATTAATTTGTTCTTTATTTTCCCTGATTAACTCGCTTCTTATCGCCCAAGAAAAAGTTTTTGCAGCTAATTTCATGCGGTCCATATTCAAATTATCAAGTTTCAATTCATAACTACTTATAAGTTCAGATTTTTCTTTTGCGAAACTTTTTTCAAGATTATGTACTTTTATGGCTTGGCAAATTAAGATAATGAAAATTATAAGTATTAAACCTAAATAATACTTCTTTCTAATTAGGAATTTCACAATTTCGTTTTCTTTTTGTTTAGTTATTTCAACTAGCTCGGTGGCTGTATTCTGAGCATTTTTGTCATCTTTCGATTTCATGGTTTTCTCGTTATAGTTTATGAAGATGGTCTTTTTTTAGCTTTTTGACAAATCGTTTTTAAACGAACTCTCGATAAACTTATACAAAAATAGCTAAATATTAATGAAACTTCTATGAATATTAAAAATAATCGCGCCCGAAAAATCTCCTACCGCGATTATTATTTAATTTTTTCTGAAAATAAATTGCTATCTTTTTCCAATCGCTTCTTTTATAAACTCAACAGGCATATAGGTTATTTTGGATATTTCCTCAAGAGACAAGCCTTCATTATTCAATCTATACGATAAGAATTCCATGGATTCACCGATTTCAATTATATGTTTATCAGGTTCGTAAAATCTAACAACCTTTTGCCGCCAAGGTTGTTCCCTAACCTCATGAACAAATTGAACATTATGTTCTTTTAACCGTTTTACAATTTGCTCTACATCATCATATTCAAAATATAACTCAAAATTATTACCACCTTGTTTTACTTCTTTATCGCCAATTAGTCCTTGATAATGCGATTGTAAATGTATAGCAAAATCACCTTCAAATGTAACATTTTCTCCGAAATCATATTTTACAGTTTGGTTTAATAAACCCTCATAAAATTCTCTAGAACGATGTATATCCGATACAACCAATAAAGGGCAGATATATTTCATATTATACTCCTAGTGTTATTTATCAATAATTAATTCAATATATTTCATTATGATCTCTTCAACCCTATCAATATCCATTTTACCGGTATTGATTGAAATGTTGTAATTCTTTGCGTCTGTCCAATCTTTCCCTGTAAATGCTTTACAATCAACCGCTTTTTCTCGGTCATTTTTGATGATCATTAATCGCGCATCTTGTTCGGAAACATTATATAACTTTTGAACTCTTACTGATCGCGATGGTATATCTCCGTGTAAAAAAATGCTTATATGATTTGGATAATCGCGAAGGAAATAAAATCCAAATCGCCCTACGATGACAGCCGAATTTGCTTTAACGATTTTTTGAATAATATCGGATTCTATTTTGAATACTTGAGCTTCGGTGGATGCGAATAGTTTGGATGGTATATGAACATCTGGTGCAAAAGTGCTATAGTGTGAAAAAGAATCCAAAAATGAAAAGATTTCTTCATCACGGGCTTCTTCGTCGTCTTTTAATAAAAAATATTGCTGTGCCGCTTGATTAATTATTTCTCTATCAGCATAGTAGATGTTCAATTTTTGGGCAATTCGTTGACCCAAATAAGCACCGCCTGTACCCAATTGGCGGCTTATTGAAATTAAAATTGGTTTAGTTATTTCCATTTTTACAGAGTATATTTTTATATTTTTCTTTAGTTATAATACAAAAATAAGCATAAACTCTCAATAATTGGAAGTATCTTATGAATTCATAAATGACCGCTTATTTAAAATCCAGAATTGTGTACGAAGTAGTGTTAAAATAAAATCGCGCTCGGAAAAACTCCAAACGCGATATTTAATTATTTTTGATAAACTCAATGTTTTATTGGATAATCCGAAAACCGACAAAATATGCTCCGATGATTTTTCCATCAGCGGTTTTAATTGGTTCATACCCGGCTTCATATTGTTTACCAAGTACATCTGCCACACCAAAATAAGGTAACCCCTTCTCAAGCAATTTAATCACTGGTCCGGTTGGATCTAATTTAGTACCTACGGCACTTTGATCATCTTTCATAATACCGGTACTAACTCTGATAAAGTCGTTACCCTTTTTCATAAAGAAAGTTGCTGAACAGCCGAACTTTTCATTTAATGCGTCAACTATCTCAAAGTTATTGTTGATTTTGGTTGCTCCAAAAAACAATGTATCTGCAACCAATTTTGCCTCACCGAGTTTAGCGGCATCGGCTTTCATGACTTTCAGGGCCTCGTTAATGTGCTCAGTATGCTTCATCTTCTGTGTGCATCCAGCTGTTAGCCCAATAATAATTAGCAAAACTATCAGTTTGCCGTAATGTTTTGTAAAGTTTCTTACCATTCTATACCTCATATCGTAAATGAAAATTAAAAAAACAAATCGTCTATTAATTGATTTATGCGGCAGTTCCAATCCATACACCGGCAATTAGGGACAATATACTAAAAGCCCATTTTTTTGTGTCATTGCCATATTTATCAGATAAAACTATGTACAAAGCCGCAATAGTAAATATTCCCGAAAAAATTAGTTTTATCAACATTACTAATCCCAATGTTTCACCCTTATCGGTTTCAGCTTTTTTATTGATTTCTCTGTAATGATTGAATTCTATTCTGTTTGAGTTTATTCGGGCTTGCAATCTATTTAATTGCGCGTTATGTAGGTTCAGTGAGATGTTGTTGTTAGGTGTCGGAACGTTGTGTGTTCTAATATTTTGTGTAATCCTATTTAAAGAATCATACGAAGCATTAATCATTTTTTGTTCTTCTATCATTTTAGCATTGGTTGGCGGAACCTTTTTATTTGAAATGTCAGCAATGTTAAATGATACTGCAACTATTATTATTACTGTTGCCAATAAGCTTAATAACTTTAAATTTTTCATTTTACTAATCCTGTAAGTGAAATATTTTTGGTTGCATACAACCGGTTTCGTAATGAAACAAATTAACTATTGTTCAAAAATAATATTATTTTTGATAATATTGCAACTTTTCTTTGGCAAATCTAAAAAATATTTTTTTATTTGGGAAATTATCGCAAGTGCAGAGTTTTTATAAACTCTGCTTATAAATGTGAGCTAAGAATTGGTATAGCTCCGGATGGTAGGCATTGAAGCGTTCGGGATGACCAAAGAAATATTCGCTGGTTACAGCTAAAAACTCAGCGTTGGATTTCAAGGCGTAATTGTTAATGTCGGACGCTCCTTCGTCAATGCGCATTCTTTCATCTTCGATTAACCTCAACCAAAGCGCAATATCTTCGCCCTTAATCAAGAGTTCCGGAATCCCGTCCGCTTCGCCGTCAATTTTATCCACCAGGTGCACAAATTCGTGGATTCCGACATTGCCTGTATGGCTTTCTCCATCATAAGCTCGCATAAGTTCGGGTTTCGATAATATCATAGTGGAATTCATAAATCTATTGCCCACCATACCTACTACGTTTTCTTCGTGCCCCCAAAAGCGTTCGGTGCGAAACTTCTGGTCAAAGCTATTCGGGTAAATCAAGACCTCACGCAAGCGAGGATAATTGTATTCGGGAAATGCAAACATAGGGATAATTGCGCTTGCGGCAACCATTAGCTTAACGGAATCATCAATTTCAGTGTCAATAGGTTCTATCTTTTTTGTTGCCAAAAACAACTGTACCCGCTTTTCAAATTCTTTTTTCCGCTCAAACTCCAATTCACGGTAATACTTCACATATTCATTTAAAATAGAGCGCCATTCATCGGGAAAAGGTTTCTCTATTATATGTTTATCATAATGATTTTGGGAACGGAAAAGAAAGTAAAACAACACTATCATTGCTATCGCGATAATGAGTAATATTAGAAGTTTACTATAAAGTAGAGGCATAAATTTAATGATAAATGATAAATGTTTAATAATTAATGACGCAGAAAACCGGAAAGGATTGAATGAGAATAGAAAACATTACTATTATCAATTAATTTCCAATGTTTTTAAAAATAATTTATTATTTTTGAGTAATTGAAATTTGTTTCTTTTTGATTTATTAAATTAAATAGTTAATAGGAGGCTAATTATGAATCCACGCGTTAAAAATGTAGTACCCAATCGTGATTTTACCTTGGAAATTGAATTTACTAATGGCGAAATAAAAGTTTTTGACGTAAAACCTTTTCTAAGTATTGGAATTTTTAGAGAGCTTAGCGATTATAGTAAATTCCAAACAGTTAAACCGGTTTTGGGATCAATCCAATGGGTCGGTGGTCAAGATTTATGCCCGGATACATTATATTTGGAAAGTATTTTGGTTTAAATTACAAATGCGGTTTCGTATGATGCTGTATCTTATGATATAGTCAGCGTATTAAAGTTAGTAATTAAGATTTATTTATAAAGGTGCTTATATGATTAGAGTTTTTGTTTTGATTGCTTGTTTAACTATGTTTCTGCAAGTTACCAATTTGTATTCACAAGTTGATATGGATAAAATCAAAGGCGGCTTTAAATCCTGCACAGTATATAAATACGAACCAAAGGGCGGAAAAATCAATCCCGATTCCAAGTTTATTAGAATGTTTTATCGATACGATAAGAACGGTAACCAAATTGAGGAAACAAGATATCGCAAAAGCGACTCGGTTGAATATAGCGTATTTAGCAAATATGATGATTATGGGAATCATATCGAGGAAATAAAATATCGCAGAAGAGACTCCATCGAATATAAAGCCTTTTCAAAGTTTGACGATAATGGAAATTGTATCGAAAATTCTTGGGATTATCCCGACGACACAATTAAGCCCGGATTTACCAGTAAATACAATGAGAAAGGAAAAATTACCGAGTTTTATGCCAAAAGTGGTAATCGGTCTCGATTAATGACTGCATACAAATATGACCAACGTGGAAATAAAATCGAAGATATATGGTATGATTCAAATGGGGTAGCCGTTAATAAATCAGTCTATTTATATGACGAAAAGGGCAATTGCATAGAAAACACTGACCTTGACTCTGATAGCTTAGTAACCTCTAAAGATTATTATAAATATGATGCTATGGGCGATACAATCGAGTGGAGCCACGGAGAATACGATTATATTGACGGCAGGAACACTTACAAATATGACGAGAACAGGCAAAAAATAGAAGAGGTTAGCTACGATATCTCTGGCACTATAAATTACAAGAACACATTTAAATATGATGCCAGAGGTAATAGAATTGAGATATCAAACTATGGTTCAGATAGCACATCCCATTTCAGAATAACTTATAAATACGACGACAATCGAAATCTAATCGAAAAAGCGGAATACAATTACGAAGGCAAGCTTGTCGAAAAATACATATACGATTACGACCGGTTTGGTAATTGCATAGAAGAAAATTGGTTCAACAGCAAAGACAAACCCACCCGCAGATATGAATATGTTTTCGAGAGGTAGGAGCTAAATTTCCTGCTCATCACCATCGTTTAATTCAACCACCGCTTGCGAAAAATGATTTTTGTAATCGCCCGCGTTGAATGTGTGAATCGGAACAATGAATTTGGGGTTTATAGCATTAACCATTTGTTTGAGGGCTTCCGTATCGGCGTGTCCGCTTGTATGAATATTATGAATAGTGAAATCACGTTTTTCCAAATAGTCAATAAGTTGTTTAGTAGCAGGACTTTCCAAATAACCTTCCCACATTGAATAAACCAGGTTTCCACCTTCGATGTTGTGTATTTCTTTTAAATCTACTTCCATCCCGGGTCTTACAAGCATAACAATTCTATCGGGATTATCGCTAATTTGTTCTTTTGTGATTTTATATTTTTTAAAGCGATATATTATTTTTTCTTTACCAATATTTTTCAAACGATTAGTTGTATATTTTGTGAACATTACTTTTATATTAATAAATCCAAAAGCAGGATGAGGAATTCTTCCAAATTTTGCCAATTCATTCAAAACACTAGCAACATAGACATCAATAACCATCGTTCTACCTATTTTAAAGCAAGCTTTATATATCGAAACGAGTCTGTCTATATTTTGCCCTGAAGTATAAATTAGATTAATTTTCCCCGGTTGCTGAAAAAGTTGTTCCAATTCATCCTGTATTTCAATCTCCGTTTTGAAACGTTCATCACTTTGCCTGCCAAGAGTTGTGCCTTCCATCAGCAAATAATCAACATCTTGTGGTGCGTTGTGTAAAAACCATCTAAATACATTAGCTTTCCTGCCGTGACTTCGGAAATCTGCCGAATAGAATAGTCGTTTGCCATCGGCTTCAATCAAAAACGAGTATGCGTCAAAAGCTGAATGGTCAGCCCAATATGCTGTTATTGTAAAGTCCCCTATATGAAACGGCACTTCTCTTTTGAAGTAAACAGTCCGATTCAAAATTAGCTCTTGTGGGGTAAATATGGCATTGAGTCTAATTATGCTGTGAGTTGCCTCGCCCAAATAAAACTTCACGCTTTTGTGGATGTAATTGCTCAGTCCATAGTGGTCTTGATGCGCGTGTGAAATAAGAACCCCATCAATCAGCTTTTCGCTGTCATCGTAAAGCCCTTTAATATCGTGCAAAATATCTTTTTCTATCAACTCCGCAACGGTTAGATTATTCAATTTTCTTGAATCGAATTGAGTTTTGTCGGCATTCACTAATGGCATACCGAAGTCGACTAATATGCGCGTATTCTCAGTCCATACCTCAACACACGACCCGCCTATTTCCTTAGTTCCACGATGGATTTTAAATTTCATATAAACCTTGATAATAAACCATTACTTATAATATAACTTTACGTATTTTGAATCAATTGATGTAAAATGGAAAGTTTTAATCATGTTTTTGCTTAACGCGAACGGTTCTTGCTTTTTCAAATTTGTCAGCTAAATCATTTTGATTTATTTCAATTAAATGATCAATTAGTTTTTGGTAACATTCATAAGCCTTATGATTTTCAACATCAGCTAAAAATGTAATTAGTATGTCTTGTTCCATTGAAGTAAGATTTTCAACTAGCTTCGTAAAAATTGGTAAATGAGAATTTGCGAAATCAATGCTTATATTTTGAATATACCCTATTGCATCGGCTTCCCAATATTTGAATCCGATACATAATCTAATCAATTTAGCTCCAATCAATACCGGGTCATTATCCCAAATTTTACTCAATTTAAAGATATATGAATCACTTTGCATATATAATTGATCAAAAGTTGGCGAAGCAAAGATCTTCTTAAATATAACTTCATTATCGGGGAACAAATCAATATACTTCTTTTGTAATTCAATAGAATTACTGTCTTTTTGTAAATTCTCAAAAGCTATTTTTATAGCTAAAGCTTTTGGGATAAGTTTATCATTCTGCGAATATCCAGAATAATTAAAACTTAATACAAGTATTAAAATCAAAATCAGACGTTTCATATTAACCTTTAAATATGGTTTTGCTTGCTTGTTTCATCTCAGAAACGCATTAATAATAACTCAAAATTAGTAAAAATAAATTACAATTATCGGACAAAAAAAATAAATTGCAAAAAAAGTGAAATAAATATGAAATTAATTTGCATCTGACATAATGCGGCGTCCAAACGCTTAGTTTTGCGAATTATTAATAAACTTTTATAGGAATACTAAAATGAGTAACGAAAACACAGAAGAATTAACCATCACTAAGGGACCCGATGATTACATTCTATACTCGCCGGAAGGCGCCGAAATCACCAAAATTGATTGCATTCAAGTAAACTTCGGCAAAGATTGCCCGGAATACCGCGTATTAGAGAACGTGTGTAAAGATTTGGGTATGGGAATAGTCAGTATCAATGTTTATATGGATATTCTAGCAATTCCGCAAATTATGGTAATTCTAAATCCCGATACCTTAAGCGCCGATGATTTGGAATTAATTGAATGGAGCACGAATTATCTAAACAATAAGAAATCCTCCATCCTATTCACTAAGGAACCGGCATTCAAGTTAACTACTAAAATGAAAAGCTATTCCATTAAGCGCCCTCTTGCGTTTAATTATGAGTCATTACAGCAAATCATTCAAAACAGAAGAAATTCCATTTCAGAAAACATTGATGATTCAGAAGTTTTGGATAAGAAACTCTATCGGATGATGCATATTATGTTAAGTCTGATGGATAAGCGGAAAAATGTTAAAATGAGCGATTGGTGCGATGAATTGAATGTTTCCGACACGACAATACTAAAGGATATTGATATGCTGAAAACGCTGGGCAATCATATCGAATACAACAAGATAACGCACGAATGGGAAATGCCTTTTTGCAGGTATGAATTTGATTACCATTATGATAATGATTTAAAGCCAATTCAAGAGGAAGCAAAATGACAAACTATAAACCACCGCTCGCCTTAGCGACGACAATTAGACGTAATGCCCCAACATCTACTTTGAGTGAAAACTCTGGTCGGAGCGGTGGTTATTATGGTGACGAAGACGAAGAAACCACCGGTTACAAATCGGTCATTTTGCTAATTCAGAAGGGATTAGCTGAATACGGCGAATTAATGCTCGAAGTAGTTAATTTGATTTTGGCAGTCCAAAAAGGATATCGCAAAAAGTATGCTATTGTGCCGGCTGTTTTCGGACAGGGTGCCGATTTAATTAAAAGCAACCGATATTTCAATATGGGCTATTATACTGACAGACAATCTAATCAGACAATTGCAGATATATTAAATAAGCTGACTGGTGAAGAGAAATGCGATGTGCCGGCAATAATTCCCTACTTCTTCCCAAAAACCGACAATAGAAGCCTCTATGGAGGTAAAACCGCGCTTGATAAAAACGATTTAATGGTTATTGTTGGAATAAAAGGTGAAGTAGTATTTGCGGATGAATTAGAAATAATGCTGACTGATTCGTTTAATAGTAGGATTCTGTTTGTGGAGATTGGTGATAATTCTGCAGAATGGCTGTATCAGGAATTTCATCCCGTGTCCTTAAGTTATTTCGCCGGTGCCGGTATGAATGATGAAATTTATCAAATTTTACGAAACATTGCTAGAAAGAAATTTGAATTAGTCGAGATTTTGGGAGACATTGCGCGAAATCTAACGGTTGAGATTGCTTCTTACAATCGCCGATTTTATAAGGAGCTGTCAGAATTGAATTATCCGTCGAGGGATTTGCAACTGAAAGCAAGGGAAATAGTTGATAATTGTATTGCCGCCGACAAATCAGGCGAGTCTCAACAAGTAAACGTTTGCAAAGCATTCGGAAAATGGCAATCCAGAATGGGCGGGTTTCGCGGTGTGGGTCAATATCTGCTGGACGAATACTTGCCAAACGCTGACAATGCCCGTGGAACAGTGCTGATATTAACTTTCGCGTGGGATGAAGTGGATTTTATTGATAAATACAAAGCGGCTTTCGAGGACTTTACTCGCCAAACGGGAACAATTTGTGTTATACTTGTCACATTGAGAGGTATTTCAATTCAGTATTTGAAGTAGGTTGAGTATCAATGCCATAGCAAATTATATCATATTTGCGGAATTAAAATAAAATTCAGTAAGTTTGATTTAGAGAGATTATTGAATATCGTTCGATGTCTAATTCGGGAGTATTACGACCTGAATTATCATTGAA
>JBAXXL010000062.1:0-20915 GCA_037127915.1 bacterium | reverse complement strand
TCAGAGGATTCGCCGCCACCATAGCGTGGAGCAACAATTGTAGGAAATGAAAAAGTGTAAATTTTATCATCGGGAACCAGCATCTCTGTATATTTCATCTCTATTGAAATCAGATCTCCGGGAGCAATATTCGCTAAGTTCATTTGGAATAAATTCGGGCGGTCTTGCACAAGCAAACTTGCGCGCTTTCCTTCCAATTTTGCCTGCTCGTAATCTTTTCGCGCTTGCTCTTTTTCCTTAATTACAGCCACAATTTCGCGCGAACCGATTTTCATTTTCATCGAATAAACTGCCGCGTGAACCGAAGCAGGAAAGACATACACCGCTTCCAAAACCTGATCGGATGTGCTCCGATAGTATTGCCGTACTGTTACATCTGCAATCACACCGCTAATATTGACATCAACATCGGTTTTGGTCAACTCCACATCGGCTTTTTTAGGTGAATCTTTGATTATTATCAAATATGGTGAACCGGATACGTTTTCACTAATGGGATCTTGAGCAAAAAGGCTTATTGTGGTCAGAACCACAAACGCTAAAACTAAAATCTTTTTCATAAAAGTACCTATATTTATTTATTTTGGAATTATTTCGGATTTATTTCTAGAACTTTAATTTTAACGAATATTTTTTGATTTGTAGGTAAATCTGTTAATTGAGGATACAATCCTAATGCATTATAATAATTGTTTATATTTTTATACAAAATGAGCTTCTCTTCACAAATTTGCATATCAACTAAAGCTTCATCAATTATTGTTTCTTGCCTGCCGATCCCTGGAGTAATCTTTAAAATGTCTTTTTTTATTAATTTTTGATTCTCATCAAAAACTGAATAATCTAATATAACTTTATCAAGATACTCGATTTTTTCCCCTTGACCATCTGCTGTTTTCGCAAACCAATATTTTGTATTATTTGCTTTTGACATATTCATTATATACGTTTTTCCATTAAATTCGATACTTATAGGCAGTACCGGTGCTACTATATTCAATTTTATATCAACTGCATAATTAATATTTTTCCCATTTTTTTGTGCAGGTTTAAATATAGTTGCTTGAATTGCCTTTTTAACCATTTCAGTAAGATTTTCGGAACAATAGGATAAAATATTAATTTTTTTTACCTGACCTTTTTTACTAATATCTACTGAAACGTTAACAAAACCTTCTTCATAATCATTTTTTGATTTCTGAATACTTATGATATTTCGCGCTAATTCAAGAGAATCATAAACTATATAAATATCCGGCACGACATTATAACTTGTCTTTTGACTAATATGATTTCCGTATGATGAACTTCCGCCATAATTTCCTCCACCAATGATACTATTATCAAGCACTTTATTTCTTCCACCCAGCAAAGCATCAGTACCTCTAACAACATCCAGAGACCTGCTCGATCTTACATCAAACAGCCCGCCGCCTGAAGGTTCAGCCGAATAATAATCCATACTTTCGCATCCTATTGATCCGATGGATGACAATCGGGCTCCCAAACTCTCCTGACCCGCATACTGAGATACCACAGTTGCATAACCTGAGCCGGCAGACCCCAACCCTCCAGTATATTGATTGCTTATATCCATTCTATCTACTTGTATTTGTGTGTCCTCTGCCCTGGATTTTCTAATTTCATACCCTTGAGAACCATCTTTATTTTCTACTACTTCCCTATCTACTGCTATAAACGAAGTATAGGCAGTCATTAGGTTGTATTTTAATCCCAAATCCGTGACTTGCTTTTTAAATTTATCTCTTTGTCCAAAGCTTTGGTAATCGGAAAGCAGTTCTATTTGCTTCCGTGCCCATAGTTGCTTCAATGCGTCACCTTGAACCATTTCTCCGAATTTTGCAACCGGCAGGTCTACGAATATTTTTTCCTGACCGTTGATAGCTTCTATTTTTATCCCACCTTGTAAATTTCCATCCCATTTACCGTAAATCACAATTGGTCTATCAGGGAACAAATCCGGAACGGAAGCAGGTTCCACTTCGCTTACGCCGAATCCGTCATAAGTAACCTTTATATTAGCTAATATCGGAGTGGAAATGTATTTTATAAAACGCTCAGATTGATATTCAGCATCTTCAATACGATTAATTTCGAAAGCTATACCGTCACCGGCACGGGCAATTCCTTCAATTGTAAATTTATTCATCCCGGTACCTATACCAAATGCAAAAACGTTTGCTTTGTTCAGATTCTCTCGTATAAGTTCAAACGCTCTTCCCTCGAAATCAATACATCCGTCGGTTATTATTATAACCGAGCGCGAGGCTTTAGAATCTTTGGGCATTGTAAGAGCTTTCTCCAAAGCTGGCAACATCTCAGTACCGCCACCTTGGCGAGATTCTGCCATAAATCTAAACGCCTTATCTAAATTATCACGATTGGCGGTTACCAAGTTGTCTGAAAATACATCGAAACCGCTGGCGAATAAAATTACATTAAATTTATCGTTTTTATCTAATTTGTCTATTAAATTTGAAATAGTTTTCTTTGCCATATCGGACGGAAATCCTTCCATCGAACCTGAAACATCCAGAACGAATATATATTCGCGCGGTGGAATATATGCGGGGTCTATCCGCTTTGGCGGTTGAACGGTGAGCAGGAAGAAGTTTTCAGCATCTTTGCCTTCACCTTTGCTGAGAAGTAAACCGCTGTTAATCAGATCACCCGCCAATTTGTATTTAACGACAAAGTCTTTGGGTGCACTGTTCTTTTCTGAATCTTTTAGGGTTATAAGCGAATGGTTTGCGGTTTCACCGCCGTAATTTACTTCGTGGGTTATACATTCGATTCCATCAATAGGAACAGGTGAAATCAGATTGAATCTAATGTCAAATGCAGAATTGGAAACAAATCTTGTTTCTTCCAAATTTGCTGTTTTTGTTGTATCAGAAGTTTCTCCATTGCCATAACGCGGAATAATTATATTCGGAAAAGAAAATGTGTAGATTTTATCATCGGGAACAAGCATCTCTGTGTATTTCATTTCAATTTCTATTAAATCGCCCGGAGCAATATTAGCCAAATTCATTGTAAATAAATTCGGGCGGTCCTGGACGAGCAAACTTGCGCGCTTACCTTCCGATTTTGCCTGCTCGTAATCTTTCCGCGCTTGCTCTTTTTCCTTAATTACAGCTATAATTTCGCGCGAACCGATTTTCATTTTCATCGAATATACAGCTGCGTGAACCGAAGCCGGAAAAACATACACCGCTTCCAACACCTGATCGGAAACACTCTTATAGTACTGCCTAACGGTCACATCGGCAATTACACCGCTGACGTTAACATCTACGTCGGTTTTGGTTAGTTGCACATCGGTTTTTGTCGGTATTTCCTTGATAATCATCAAATAAGGTGAACCGGACACACCTGCTTCGGTTGTGTTTTGTGCATAAAGATCAAATGTTATCATAAGCACAAACAATAAAACTAAAATCTTTTTCATAATGGGACCTATATTATAATTTATTTTACTATTTCGGATTGATTTCGAGAACTTTAATTTTGATATATTTATTTCCGTCTAAAACTATGCCAAAATCTGCCGGAAAGATTTGACAATAAATATTGTATTTCCTAACGTATAGAAGTTTTTCTTCTCCTACTAGCATATCTTTTAGAATTCCATCAATCAGTTCGTAATTTGCACCAATTCCATAAACTGTTGAATAACTTCCCGATATTACCTTTTCTTGCTTATTGTTATATATAGTATATTCTAATGTTACTTTATCCAAAAATTTAATCTTTTTACCAGAACCACTTTCTAAAGTTGCTACCCAATAATCACTATTGTTATCATTTTTATTTTTTGCAAGATAGGTTTTACTTTGGAATTCAATAGCAAAATCGTAATCAGGTTTATCAAGATTAAAATCGATATATATAACACCGTCAACTTTTTTAAAGTCTCTTATAGCGGGATTAAATTTTGTTTTTGATAAAACATTAATAGCAATTTTATCTAATTCTATTTGATTAGAATCTAGATAATTAAGATTATGTCTTAAAATGTGGTTGATTTTTGTCACTTTACCCTTTTTGTTTACAAAAACCTCAAGAGAGCTATGACCTTCTTCATACGATTTCATTTCTTTTTGGGCAATTTTTAAATTTTTCTTAAATTCAATTTTATTGTATTTGATTTCTCTATTACCTAAATTATAAGAAAAGAATCGATGTATCTTATCCAATAAAGTTGGTTCAGAATAATTCAAGTCAATGGCTAAATTTGGATCTGGTCCATTTCCACTTGAACTTGCGGCTCGCTTACTAAAACCTGACCCCGAACTTTGATCTACGGCTGATAAATCTAACTTGTACATAACTTGATCATCAGCCTTTTCAGTTATAGGTGAAGAAACCATTCTTATTTCCTCTGCTGTTTTATACATTTTCGGCACCACCTCATTATCCACAGCAATGAACGAAGTGTAAGCTGTCATTAGGTTGTATTTCAATCCCAGGTCTGTAATTTCTTTCTGGTATTTACCCTCTTCACCGAAGCTTTGGTAATCAGAGAGAAGTTCAATTTGCTTGCGCGCCCAAAGTTGTTTCAAAGCATCACCTTGAACCATTTCGCCGAATTTCTTTACCGGCAAATCAACAAATATTTTTTCCTGACCGTTGATCGCTTCTATCTTTATACCACCTTGTAAATTTCCATCCCACTTCCCGTAAATCACAATTGGTCTATCAGGAAATAAATCCGGAACGGAAGTAGGTTCTACTTTGCTCACACCAAAACCGTCATAAGTTACTTTTATATCAGCTAATATTGGTGTTGATATGTATTTCACAAAACGCTCGGATTGATATTCGGCATCTTCAACGCGGTCAAGTTCAAAACTCAATCCCATACCGGCTTTTGCCATGCCTTCGATTGTCAGTTTATTCATCTGAGTTCCGATACCGAATGTAAACACGTTGGATTTATTGAGATTATCGCGTATTAACTTAAATGCTTTTGATTCGAAATCAATTAATCCATCGGTAATAACAACGATTGAACGTGAGGCTTTTGAATTTTTCGGCATTTTTAAGGCAGTTTCAAGGGCTGGTAAAAGTTCTGTTCCGCCGCCTTGGCGTGATTCAGCCATAAATTTAAAGGCGGATTCTATATTTTCGCTCGTAGCTGTGACCAGATTTTCTGAAAAAACATCGAAACCACTAGCAAATAGAATTACATTGAATTTATCGTCTGTCTTAAGCTTATCCAATAGGTTATAAATCGTTTTCTTTGCTATAACTGATGGGAAACAATCCATTGAACCCGAAACATCGAGCACGAATATATATTCACGAGGAGGAATATAAGCTGGGTCAATGCGTTTCGGCGGTTGAACCGTCAATAAAAAGAAATTCTCGGCATTTTTGCCTTCACCTTTGCTGAGAAGTAAACCGCTGTTAATCAGATCACTCGCCAATTTGTATTTAACGACAAAGTCTTTGGGCGCACTGTTCTTTTCTGAATCTTTCAGTGTTATTTGCGAATGGTTTGCGGTTTCGCCACCGTAATTTACTTCGTGGGTTATACATTCTATTCCATCGATTGGAACAGGTGAGATTAAATTAAATCTAATATCAAAAGCCGAATTTTTGAGCAAACTGGCATCGAATGAATTGGATGCTATTGTATTATCCGTAGATGAACCATTGCCATAACGCGGAATAATTATATTCGGAAAAGAAAATGTGTAGATTTTATCATCGGGAACAAGCATCTCGGTATATTTCATTTCTATTTCTATTAAATCACCAGGAGCAATATTCGCTAGGTTCATTGTAAATAAATTCGGGCGGTCCTGGACTAGCAAACTTGCGCGCTTTCCTTCCAATTTTGCCTGCTCGTAATCTTTACGCGCCTGCCCTTTTTCTTTAATAACAGCCACAATTTCTCGCGAGCCGATTTTCATTTTCATCGAATATACAGCTGCGTGAACCGAAGCAGGGAAAACATAAACAGCTTCCAATACCTGATCGGAAACACTGCGATAGTATTGCCGAACTGTTACATCAGCAATAACACCGCTGACGTTGACATCAACGTCGGTTTTGGTCAACTCCACATCGGTTTTTGTCGGTATTTCCTTGATAATCATCAAATAAGGTGAACCGGACACACCTGCTTCGGTTGTGTTTTGTGCATAAAGATTAAATGCTATCAAAAGCACAACCATTAAAACTAAAATCTTTTTCATAAAAGCACCTATATTTATTTATTTAATTATTTCGGATTGATATCGAGAACTTTGATTTTGAGAAAAACTTTGTCATAATTTAGAAAATTCAAATTCTTTGTATAATTTTCAAATTCTTTTTTATATTGAGAAGAATTATTTAACCATAATAGCCTTTCACTACCAGCTTTCATATTTATCATATACTTATTAATAAAAGCATTAGTTTCATCATTAACATAAACGATTGTAAATATTTCCGAATTTAATTGTTTCTGCTTGATGTCATAAACTATACATTCGAATTTAATCGTATCCAAAACTTTGATTTTTTTTCCAGTACCAATCAATATATCGGCAAACCATAGATTGCTATTTTTATCTTTTGTGAAATTCATAGAATATGGTTTACCATCAAAATTAAATACGAAATTTTCTTTGGGTAATTTAAGCCATATATATAAATTTATAAATCCATCAGTATTATTTCCGTTATATTTTGCCGATGTAAATTTTGTGTTTTGAATTGCTTTAGTTATTATTTCATCAATAAGGGAATCATCGGTACCAATGGGCAGAATTTTTGTTATATTACCTTCTTTATCAACATGTACTTCAGTTTTAACAAAAACCTCATTGGAATATTTATATTCTTTCAGAACTTTTAAAATATTCTGTTCTAATTCATCAGCATCATAGTTTATTTCTATATATCGATTTTTTTCATCGGAAGAACCGTTAACAGGCAATTTAAATTCAAAAGGAATCTGCAACCAACACCCGACAGTTTTTTTGTCTATTGAAGCTGGAATATAATCATCGTACTTCATCACGGCATCAATCGTGGCTTGGTCAAAAATTGGATTCTTGGATTCCATGATTTTTGTTTTTGTAACCTTTCCGGTGGAGTCTATCCAAGCGGCAATAATTACTTTTCCCTCCATTCCTGCTTTTATAGCTTTTTCAGGGTAAACCACAGAACTTTTCAATGCATCATAATCCTTGGCTTTCGGCATCTCTTCGACTTGTTCTGCAAACAAATTCATTGCAAACAAAATCATAACCACCAAAACTAAAATCTTTTTCATACTGGGACCTTTAATTATTTATTTTTTAAGTTTCTTCTTTGCAATATCTTTATCGGCAGATTTTACTCTACGTTCGAGCTTTTTTATATCTTCTTCTGCAGGGAGTTCTTCCGGTTTTATACCACTTTTACCAAGCAAATTACGTACATTACGATTATTTTTCACATGTTCTTGAGTTATACTCGTTTCACCATAAACATCGTTCTTCTTTACGTTGAAATTAGTAATTTCAGCGGCCAGATCTTTTGCTTTTATTGTTATAGTCGGAAGAAAATCCGCTAAAGGACGATTCTCAGGTATTCCCAACTTGTGCTTCATTTCCATAGTATTGTGTCCGCCAAATAAAGCATAATCACCCTTGCTTCGAATAATTGCGAAACCTTTACTATCAACTCCGCGTTGGTAAATATTCTTTGAGAGTTCGATTTCATTTGCTACTAATTTTTCTCGGGCTTGCATACGTTCCATAAGAGCAATATGCTCTTCTATCAATTCTTGTTTACGAGTTTGAATAGCGAAATAGCTTTGTGCAAAGGCAATTTGCTCCTTTTTGGGGTCCCCATTTTGTGCTACAAGATAGCAAGCAAAACGCGTCAGCATAATGTCATCCACTTGTTTTTCAGCACCTTTAGGCATAGGTATCGTTTTGTTGACATCAACAAAATGATCAACTACTTTATTACCGGAATTTACGCAAGATTCCTTAGCTTTTTCGATTACATTTATAAAGTTCCGCCATTCGGTATATTCTAGTAAGACCTGTAAATCACGAGCTAACCAATACTCGACACCGTCCTGTTCGTAAGAGGCTTCTTCAAATGTTTTGTTAAGTTTTTGAATTATAATTTTTTCCATTTTATTACCCTGCACTAAGAATATTTATAATTTATTTAATTATTTCGGATTGATTTCGAGAACTTTGATTTTTATATAAACATTTTCCTCAGTAGGAACTAATAAGTCCTTAGGGAATAACTTTTTCCCTTTTCTATACATTGAATAATCAGTTAGCCAGACAAGTTTTTCACCACCGGTTTGCATTTTCACAATATATTGTTCAAGGTATTGGTTGATTTCACCAATTCCAAGGATTGATTTAAATTCTTCACTACTCTTAAGCTTCTGCTGATAATCAAATACAGAGCACTGAATCTTGACGGTATCCATGTTTTTAATTTTTTGTCCCGTACCTGCCTGTAAATCAGCATAGTATTTAAATGAATGTGGTTCTACTTTTTTTACATTCATAGTATATGGTTGACCATCAAAATCAAATTCGAAATTCTCTGTAGGTGTTGCTAGGTTTATATACAAATTAATAAACCCCTCCATATTCTTTCCGCAATAAGTTGCTGGAACGAATTTTGTGTTTTGAATTGCTTTGGTTACAATCACATCAATTATGTAATCATACGTATCAAAAGGCAAAATTTTTGTAATATTGCCTTCTTTATCAACTTGTACTTCAGTTTTTACATGAGCATTGTTGAAATATTTATACTCATTTTGTGCATTTAAGACATTCTGCCTTAATTCATCTGCATTATAATCAATATCTATCCATGAATCATCAGATCTAGATCCGTTGTCTCTGATTTTGAAACTAATAGGAATCCCAAGCCAACAACCAACGGATACCCCATCCTCTCTCGCCGCTGTATAACCGTTATATTGCATTACCGCATCTATTGCGGCTTGATCAAAAATGGGATTCTTGGATTCCATGATTTTTGTTTTTACCGCAACTCCTAATGAATCAATAAATACGCCAACATAAACTTTCCCTTCTATACCTAATTTTAAAGCTCTCTCGGGGTATTTCACGCTTTTTAAAATTGCTCCATAATCCTGTATCTTGGGGTAATTTTCAGGTTGCGCATGAAGCGAAAGAATGCAAAATATCATAACCACTAAAACTAAAATCTTTTTCATAATAGGACCTTTATTTATTTATTTTCGGAATTATTTCTAGAACTTTGATTTTAACAAGTAACTTTTCTTCGTGTGAAATGTTTACACATGAAATACACAAATCATAATTTAAATCTGCAAAATCAAGTAATATTATTTTCTCGCTGTCAATTTGTAAATCTTTAATAACCTCAGAAACCGGTGTAATTGATTGACCAATTAGATTTTTGATACTTATTGTATCACTTTCTATTAATACCATCTGCCTATTATATATTGAACATTCTAATTTAACATTATCCGTTATGAAAATTTTCTTGCCATTTCCACGTTTAGTGGTTGCAACCCAATACTTAAATTTGGAATTATTCGCAAATTGAAAAATTAAATTTCTCCGATCAAAGTTAATGTTTATATTTTTCTCAGGTAGTGCAATACGAACAAGAACACCTATCGTTCTATTAATTTTCTTGTTCCCAACTTTTGCTGGAATAAATTCAGTCGCGTTAATTGCATTGAATGCTATCTCTTCTAATAATATATTGTTAGATAATATCGACTCGACTTTTGTTTTTATTCCATTAGAATCGACTGTTACTTTAGCATAAACGGTTCCTTCTTCTAATAACTTTAATGACTTAGTGGTATATTTGATATTACTTCGAAGTTCATTATCATTATATTCAATTTCTGTTAATTCCTTAATTTTGAAATTTATAGGAATTTGTAACCAACAGCCATTTGGATGATTTTCTTTACTAGCTGGTATAAACCCTTTATAATTCATAACAGCGTTAATTGCGGCTTGGTTTAACAAAGAATCAGGTGAATCAAGTATTGTTGCTTTACTTGGATTTCCAAAAGGGTCAATAAATATGGCAAGAATAACTTTACCTTCTATCCCTTTCATTTTAGCTTCTTCTGGATAAACGACCGATTTCATAAATTTTCCGTAGTCATCCATTCTTGGAAAATCTTCTAAGTAAAAACACCCATCTTTATTTGGTATTGAATCTTTTGAATTTTTCTTTTTGGAAGCAACGGTCAAATCTTCTTTGTTTTTAAAATATTCAGCTCTCATAGAAGAGTTGTGAATACTTTCGAAAGTATAAGGATTACATTTATATTTGAATCTATTATAAATACTATCGTTTGCTATTACTTCCACCCAATATTTATCATCAATTAGCTTGAAAGTAAGCGGTGTTTGTTTTCCTAAATCTATGCTAAAATAACCATATTCGATTGGCACATTTTTATGAACTTCAGTCCATAAAGCTGTTCCACCTTTGTCACAGTCATACAATTTGATAGTAAGATCAATATCTTTATTAATAGGTCTATTGTACTTATCAAATAGATTATAAGTAACATTAAAATGTGTACACACACTATCTTTAGCAATTAATGTTGCATAGGAGACTGCTAATACTAAATAAGCTAAAACTAAAATCTTTTTCATAATAGTACCTTTATTTATTTATTTTTTGGATTTATTTCTAGAACTTTGATTTTGAAATATTTCCTTCTCGAATCGGGTAATCCTCTGGAAACATTATTTAACAGATTTATATTCATCGATACTCTAAATAATAAAATCAATTCATCATCTATTGCCATGTCTTTAATTAGGTCAGTACCGGAAATATTAAAATCTTTATTTCCAATACTATAATCAATTGTGTCTTTTGCTAATAAATTCATTGTCTCGCTAAAAACACTAACTTCCAGTTTTACATTATCATAAAGCTTTATTTTTTTGCTCTTTCCATAATTTAAATATGCGTACCAAAATTCAGTAGGGAATGAGTTGAGATATTTCATTTTTAATGGTTTTTCCATAAAATTAACACGAATAGGTTCTTTAGGTAGATTTATTTGAACTTTTATATTGATGGTGGCATCAATGTTTTTGCCGGATTTTTTTGCCGCAATGAAATTAGTTTTTTTTATTGCTCTGATAGCAATTTTATTTAGAAATTTGTCATTTGATATAGCCGGTTCAATTTTTGTGATTTTGCCTATTTTGTTAACAAATATTGTAAAATCAACCTCAGCGTAATAAACCGAATCAATTTCATCTTTATAAATTGTAATATTGGAATCTAATTCTCTAAAATTATAGAATATCCTTCTATCTGTCCCTTTATCAATGGCATTAAAATAATCTGATACGAGAAAATTCGATGTTTCGAAGATTCGTCCTGAAACATCTGTTCCGGCAGGAATAGTCGTTATATTAGCTGAACTTCTGTAAACTGAAGTATAATCGTTTTTTAATTCTTTTTTTAATTCTAATTTTAACTTGTAATCTGAACTTGGAACTCCTTGAGCCTTTGTTATAATTACAATATCGTCTATATTAGCCTTTTTGTTATTTACGATATTATTCGTATCTTTTCTATAGGTACTATTTTTAAGGATTTTATGAATTTCTTCACCCTGCGCATAAAGATTAACTGCAGTTATAAACACCATCACCATTAAAACTAAAATCTTTTTCATAATAAAACCTATATTTTGGCAAATACTATTATCAGTAAACACTTTTACTTGAGGAAAAGTTACATTTTTATAATATATTCCAATGAATTTATTTAAAATTAAGGAATATTTCATAAATTTAAAATTATTTTTATGCAAAAGTGAAATTTTCGAGGAAAATATGAAAGAAATTAAGAAAATAGGTATCATAACAAGCGGTGGAGATTGCGGCGGATTGAATGCTGTAATCAAAGGCGCGACCCGAACAGCGGAATCATTGGGAATGCAAGCGTGTTTAATTCCAAACGGTTACGCAGGCTTGTATAACTTGCGTGATATCGAACCCGTGATAATAGATTTCGCGCGTTCGGACAGATTTTATTCCGGTGCCGCTGGAAGCGAAGCCGGTCACTCAAGAGTAAAAATCAGTAAAATTGATGATCCGAATAAATATGATATAATTCGCGAAGGCTTAGCAAAACATAAAATTGACGCTTTGGTTATTGCCGGCGGTGACGACACAGGTTCTGTTGTTGTGGATTTAATTTCCCAAGGAATCACCTGTATCCACTGTCCAAAAACAATGGATTTGGATTTGCAGACTTATTCTGTGGGCGGCGATTCGACAATTAACCGTATAGCGCGCTTCACCGACGATTTGCGCACAACCGGCTTAACGCATAATCGCGCATTGATAATCGAAGTGTTCGGCCGCTATGCAGGTCATACAGCATTCCGAGGCGGAATTGGCGCGGATGCGGACGCGATTTTGATACCGGAAGTCAATGTTGATTACGAAGTGCTATACGAACACTTTAAAAAGAATTACACAGCTCGTTTACTGGGAAGCGATGTAAAAGGCTCAACTTATATAATCGTTGTGGCTGAAGGTGTGAAAAACAAAGATGGCAAATATTTCAATGATGATACTTCGAACCAAGACGCATTCGGACATTCAAAGCTTACCGGGGTTGGTCAGTATGTTCGCAAACAGTTAGAATTTTATATGCGACAGGATCCGCATTGGAAAAAACTGCTCAAGCAGGAAGGTATTTTTGTCCAGAATATCTATGAATATCCTGAAATCCGCGAAGTTGCCCTCGGTCATTTAGTGCGTGCAGGGCAAACAAGCGCTTACGATGTAAGCTTCGGTAAACAAGTCGGTGGCTCGGCGGTGTATTTGCTATCGAAAGGTATAAGCGGCGTTACAGTTGTTGGATTGGAAGGCGGAAATATCAGTTATATGCCTACTAAGGAAGCAATAAAACAACGTTATGTCGATTTGGATGAAATCGCGTTCTACGAATCGCTTGGCGTATGTTTTGGTCGCGAAACAATTCCTTATGAACCGCATTTCGTGGAACGCTTAGAAAAAATTGAACGGTATATGTAAGATAATGCTTTAGATGAACTCCATCTCGAAGATGGAGTTCTTCTCTATCTCTTCAAAAAATATTTATCCAAGCTTTTCGTTAATTATTAAAATATTGAGGATTAGATAATGAATAAAAATAATAATGTTTCTTTTCCGGTGATTATTGAATTGGATGAAGATGGTGTATTTATAGTTAGTTGCCCTGTTTTTAAGGGTTGCCACAGCTATGGTTACACAATTGATGAAGCCATGAGTAATATAACCGAAGCCATTGAATTGTGTATGGAAGAAGACGATTTCAGTTTTGATAATATTAATAAATATGTCGGATTGAGAGAAATAAACTTTTCAAAATCAAATCAAAGAAAATTTGATTATGCGTAGTTATCCTGCGATATCAGGTAAAATTCTCATCAAGATTTTAAAGTCATTCGGTTTTGAAATCGTTAGAATTAATGGTTCACACCATAGATTAAAACATCCTGACGGTAGAATAACCACAGTTCCTGTCCACCAAAATCAAGATTTACCAAAGGGTATAATCCGCAAAATTATCGTTGAGGATTTAAAAATGGAACTGGATGATATTTTTAACAAAATAAGTTAAAAAATAAATAATATATTTATAATCAACCCCATGCTTTTGCGTGGGGTTTTCAAAAATAATAAATGCTAAACCAATACTATATACTTTTACATATAATTAAAGAACTTCGCTCATTGCTCGGCTATACAGTCTTGGAATGTTTTACTCAGGATAAGGATTCTGTCGAAATTCGTTTTTCGAATGGGGTGGATGAGCGTTATCTTCATTTTTCTGGTGATGGAGCAAGCGATTCGATATTCCTGCGCCAAAACTTTGCCCGTGCGAAGCGCAATACCAGCGATGTTTTTGCTCTTTTACCTGACGAAATACTCCAAAATGTGAACTTGATAAATAACGACAGAATAATCAAATTCGAATTTATTCATACAAATATGTACACTGTGTTGTTCGGACGTGGTAGAAGTAATATTTACCTGTGCAATAAAAGCGATAAGATTTTAGATACGCTGAAAGATAAAACAAGCTATATAGGCGAACAGCTCAATTTTCCTAAACCCAATGTAAAAGATTTGGAAAGCTTTGCGCCCATTACCACTGTCAAAGCCGCGCTGTCAAGATCAATTTATAAGCTTACCGATGATTATGCTGACGAAATAATCGCCCGCTTGGAACTTCGCGATAAAGTGAAGTTATCGGAATTGGACGCAGGGCAATTAAACGCTGTGAAAACTGCAAGCAGTAACTTTGTTAAGGATTTAATAATAGCCGACGCTTATTATATTTTGTCCGACGATATGAAAGCTATTGTATCGCTGGTTCCTTTGAAAAAGTATCCGAAAATATTGGGTGAATACAGTTTACTAAGTGAAGCCATTCAGCGGATGAGTTCAAGCATAAGCAAGCTTTCGGATTTTGGTCCATTGTATAAGCAATTGGAAATCCGTCTCGATAGATTGGAAAAGAAACTCGTCCGCAAAAGTACCGATTTGGATGAAGCGGGATACAATCAGCGTGCGGAACTCTATGGTTTAATAGGTGCTTTACTTGCCGGTTATGAAAACCCTAAACTAAAGGGTTTGGAAGAAATAGAACTAACGGATTATTCGGGTGAAAAGCTGATGGTTAAACTGAACCATAGACAAACGATAATTGAAAACAGCCAGAAATATTTTCTGAAAGCTAAAAAAGCAAAAGAAGAATTGAAAGCGCGCTTGCGGATGCTGCCGAATTTGGATAGCGAATTGAAGCGTTGCAGAGAGGCCCAAATTGAACTCAAAAACACGGTCGATATGAAACAGCTCGAAAAGCTCTATATGAAATTTGGGCACGAATTAGGAATTAATTTTCAGGATAATAAAATGGAAAAGGAAGATAAATTCAGGAAGTTTGAATTGGATGACGGCTTTGTCGCTTATGCAGGCAAAAATGCCGCTAATAACGATGAGCTGACGATGAAATTCGCTAAGCCTAACGATATGTGGTTTCACGCCCGCGGATCGAGTGGGAGCCACGTAGTGGTGCCGTTGAACAAAGACCAGAAACTACCGAAGAAGATTTTAGAACAAGCCGCAGGGGTAGCGGCATATTACAGCGGCGCCAAAAATGCGAAATATACACCCGTTGCCTACTGCTACAAGAAATTTGTTCGTAAACCCAAAGGTTCCCATCCGGGTTCGGTAACAATTGCGCGAGAAACAGTGATTTTGGCGGAACCGAAACTGCCGAACTCTTCAGTTGAAAGTTCATAAAGTTTGTAAAGTTTATAAAGCAAAGAAAGAGAAGATGATAGGATATTAAATATGGGTTGCACTTTCGCGCAAGTGGAGCCCATATTGTGAATTCTTCAATCCCGAAAGGATGCCATTATTATAGCAAAAACCAGAGCTTGATGAAGGGAAACTCCGAAGGAGTGGCATTGTAAACAACTGAAAATTTAACCACAAAGGGCACATAGACAATCCACAAAGATCACAAAAATCTTCTTCATTTTCAATTTTCAATTTTCAACTATCAACTATCAACTGATTTCATCCTTTAATCTTAATTCAGAATGCTGTTTACCAAATCCAGCGGATTTGCATATTTGTAGAAAAAAACGAGCCAAGAAAAACTCTTGGCTCGTTGTATATTCCTCCGTTTGTTGAAAGTCCTACCCTTTGGGGAGGATTTAGGAGGGGTTCTATTAGTTTACTATTTAACGATAACCATTGGCATTGAAGCCGAGAAACCGTTTGTTGTAATTGTATAGAAATACATACCAGCGGAAACGTTCAATCTGTTGGTATTAACGTCCAAAATATTCATACCTTTATTTGCAACACCATTGAATAGTTCGCTAACAGTACGGCCTGATTGGTCAATTAAATTAATAACAGCATTATCTGTTTTCGCCATTTCGAATTTGATTTTGGTACTGCCGTTTGATGGGTTTGGAGCACAGTTGTATAAAGAATAACCGTTTTCGCTAATGACTTCGACACTACCAGCTTCGTCCCATTTTGTGATTGTTATGTTATAAACGATTTCTGTTTTATCACATTCGTTTTCTAAAACGCATTTGTATTCGCCGGATTGGCTTTCAATAACGTTTTCTAAAAGAACTGTTAATAATTTTTCTCCATCGTATTGTGACCAAAGAGCTTCTTTAATTAATTCGCCGTTGTAAGTCCACTTAACTGTAAGTGGTTCGGAACCTTTAACGAAGTTAACATGTAATGTTATGTTGTTACCGCGTTTTGTTGTGATTTCAGTTTGGCCTTCAGCTGTCGCTGTAGGAATATCTTTTAATTTCAATATACCAACGCTAGAATTTTTCGATGTAGGTACTTCCGGTATGGTTGCAACGCAAACATAATTACCTTCGTCTGAAAGTTGAACTCCAAAAACTTGCAATTTGTTAGTATTTGCACCATTGTATTTAATACCGTTTGTTAAGTCAACACCATCTTTCATCCATTTATAAGTTAAATTAAATCCTTCAGGTGCGATAGCGTTTGCTACAAAGATAACGTCAGCATTTGGACAAGGATTTGTATTTGCTGGATGATCGCGGAATACTACTTCAGGAGTTTTTGCTATTACAAATGGGTCTGAATAAACTGTTCCGCATTCACTAATAATTCTAATGTAATAGAAATCACCTGGTTTGCAAATGTCAGCATCTTTTAATTTTGTAATAGTTAAATCGGATGATCCTGTACCTGCAAGACGGCTGTCATCAACTAATGGCAAAGAGTCTTTTTTAGCGGCATCATATTTGAACCATTGGAAATTATCTTTATAATAAGGAGGTAAAATACCACGGTAGTGAACACGCACGTTAAATGAATAATCTTTTCCGATTACCGCATTGACAACTTCTTTAGGCTGCTCAACGATAGATGGCAGTGTTAATGCATAAACAGGAATAGTACCTGTTAATTGAGCACCGGCACCCGCGCAATATACCCGGCAAGTATAAGTTGCGCTTACTGTATAATCGAACGGTTCAAAACTCAAAATATGTGTAGTTTCACCAGGAAGTGGTAAACCATCTTTGTACCATTGGTAAGTAGGCTCTTGGCCATTACTTGTCGCGGCTGAAACTGAAATACTACGGTCTGGAGTTCCGGCGCAATCAATTAATTCGTCGGTAAAACCAATTATCTCAAGATTAGGGAATACTATATAAGCACCAACATAATAGAAACCATTTTTAGAAACATTATCTAAAGTTCTTTCTTCATAATTAGCTTGATAACCTTCAGGCCAATTTACATTTTCAATTGGTGTTTTGAACACTAACTCGTCTTGGAATGTAGTAATTTTCAAATTAGAATTTGTTTTGTATGTCGGGTCAACGTTTCTTGCAGTTTTATCTATTGTCAGCAAATCCGATGTACTTGTATAAATTGTTCCATCAATCGTTCCTAAAATACCTGTAGTTGTGAAATAATTATTACCATCCATAACGTTAGTATTTAAACCAGTGATTGCAAAAGCATTTCCGGTTCCGTTATTAATCAATTGGTTACGATAAATCTGATTATCACCATTTTTAACTATTAGTACATCAGCAGAACCAACAGTAACAGTCGAATTATAAGCAATTGTAAATGAACTGTTATCAATTTCCATTACTTCTCCGGTACTAATAACTTCGTTCAGTAACATCATACCTGTTGATTTTGTGGCGCTGATAGTTTTTAAGTTAACTTGAGAAGCTGAATTATCTGTATTAATAATATTTTTTAATATGTCTATAGTAGAATTATTGATATTCAAAGCATGACCATTATCTACTTTTATACTATTCTCTGAAACAATAATCTTTTCTGTTCCAAGTGTAAGATTTGTAGATACAATACCGCTTATAGCAGATTTCAAATTTGTATTATTCAAATCAATAGTGTTATTATTGATTTCACCGCCGGAGATTCCGTTAACAGAAATACCATTAATGTTTTTACATGCCATTATTCTATTACCGTTAATATATGCAGATTCAGTTATTCCGGTATGTACCTCTGAAATTGCTGATGCAGAAGTGCTTATGCCGGCAAGACCTGCAATCGTATTGTTAATAATAGTAGTACCATTTGTAACTATAATACCGCCATAAGAAGGTGTCGCGGTAGCTTTCATTGTATTCTTCGAAATAACACCGTTGCTTATACCTTCAACTTGAATTGCACGATTTGTAAATGCGTTGAATGTGTTTTGATCAATAAGCAAACCACTTGAATTCCGCGAAGCATTTAGTAATACTAAACTCATACTACCGTTGTTGAATGAGTTATTAGTATAACTATGATTATTCATTTGACTCGCTTGACAATCAATTATACAGTATTTATAAGGAGTTTGGTCGATCATATTCGTACCATTGAAAGTATTATTGTCGAATGTATAATTATTTGCATCACCAGTAATCTTCATGATTCTTGCACCAGAACCTCCATTGGTTACTTCAAAAATCAAATTTTGAAATGTAACGTTGGAAATATTATTTATAGACCAAACATAATTCGATGAATTTGTTACAGCAGAGATAATTACATCGCCTTGTGTAGCTGGATCATTTTCAAAAACAAAATTATTATTACCACGTGGAAAGTTATCCATAGTAAATGGACCTTTATAGGTACCCGGTCTAATTTTAAATATTAAGTCACCATCACCAGATATACCGGCATTATTTATAATATCAGTTGCAATTTTCACAGTTTCAAAATCATACCCGCTACCGCCTACAGTATAAATACCCGGTACAATCGGCATCGCCGCTACAAAAGCAGGAGATTTGTCATTGTTTACATTTCCATCATCAGCATAATTTGGATAATCAGTTTTAGCAGATAATGTATATGTGGTTAAAACACCTTTTGATGTAAAGTCATAGTTACCTAATACTACTTCTTCTTCGGAACCACTATCCAACCATCCATACCAATATACTGTACCCTGGCTAACGCCATCAACTTCCCAATTTATTGTACATGAAGTAATTGCATCATTTCCTGCGTCAGTATAATTATGCAAAATTGCTCTTACTTCCTGATTACCAGCAACTAATGGATTTGCAGGAGCTGTTATTTGAGAAATACCAATGTCAAAACCGGCTTTTATTTCAACAAGATAATCTTTTGCTTCACCATAGTATGAATTACAAGCATCCATGTAACCACCACCCATACCATAATAATCATTAACGATGCGCATTCTTGTTTGACCGCTTTTAGCATCGCTTGGAATGGATATAGTAAACTCAGCTTCGCAATAACTGCCATTATCATCCCATTGACCAGCTAATTCAGAAGATTCATCGAATTCACCATCTTGGTTGAAGTCAATATATACTTTATAATCTTGCGGGTAGTTGCAGGCATACATGGCATATTCATCAATAGTATTGTTATAATCTTCATATAGATATGCGGCACCGCCGAAAACCTGCATGGTGTAGTCTTTTTTCTTCTCTACATATATGGTTTTATCGTTTTTATCAATATCTTTATAACCGTTAAAATTTGGTGTATAATAATACATAATATCACCGTTTCCATCGCGGGGTACATCCCATTTCTGGATTACTTCGCCTTCGAATTTAACGAGATTGATAGCCATATAATTACCACTCCACCCGTATTGGGTATAGAAATCACAGTAGGACTTGGCACCTACATTCGCAAACAACATAAGAACAAAAACTGTAATTAAAGCCTTGAATCCTATGTTAATTTTTAAAGATCTTTTCATAACTCATCTCCAAAAAATAAAAAAAATTAGTTTTTTACTACGTTCCGAAAGTAAAATTAATATTTAAATTTGATATAACAAAATTATAATTAACAATTATTAAGAAAAAACAGATTTTATTTGTATTTGCTTTTAGTTGATTAGGGAAGTATGCAATTTTTGTACCCTTGAATTTCGATTGTAATATTTAACCACACTGAACACAAAGAAACTCCACAAATTTGTTGTCTTAATCGGTTACCTAAGATTTAAGGTTGAACATGATGAATAGGGTATGATAAGAAATATCCTGAAAATCCTTAAATCCTGACCATCAAGATTCAGAATCTTATTCTTCAATCCCGAAGGGATGGAATTATTGTAGCAATGAAACGACATACGTTGCATAGAAACTCCGTAGGAGTGAAATAGAATCCGAATAAAGATTTAACCGCAAGGGACACAAAAAAAATGGTCAATTGTTAATGGTCAATGATTAATGGGATGAAATTATTTCACAGCAAAGACGCAAAGCGTATAATGATGGCATAGCACATTTTTCCCAAACGCGTCGGGTTTGCATATTTTCAGAATAATTCTTACCTCGTCTTATTCATCCTGTAATCTTAATTCAGAATGCTGTTTTACCAAATCCAGCGGATTTGTATATTTGTAGTAAAATGAATGCCTCGTGTGAATGCGACTCCGGCCGGAGTCGAATAACGACTACACAATATCCCTTTCTACAAATATTGACCTCGTTGAGGTTATTCCCTTCTTCAATCAAATTTATATTTTCTCCATTCTACTGATTCTGTATCAGCTTAAATTCCCATTACGCGCTAGGAAATGGAAGAAAAAAACGAGCCAAGAAAAACTCTTGGCTCGTTGTATATTCCTCCGTTTCTTGAATGTCCTCCCCTTTGGAGAGGATTTAGGAGGGGTTCTATTAGTTTACTGTTACTTCACGATAACCATTGGCATTGATGCCGAGAAACCGTTTGTTGTTATAGTATAGAAATACATACCAGCAGAAATATTCATGCTGTTCGTATTAACATCTAATATGTTCAATCCTTTGTTAGCAA
>JBAXXL010000061.1:0-21334 GCA_037127915.1 bacterium | reverse complement strand
AGGATAATTATACTGATACAGTTATAACAACTAATAAGTTATTAGGTTTAAAAACATATTACTGGCGAGTAAAAGCATTTACCGAAAACAACGCCAGCAGTTGGTCCGAGGTTTGGAACTTCCGCACAGTAATGGGTCCACCACAGCTTATTTATCCTGAAAATAATTCAATTGATAAATTGCTTTCCGAGCAGTTCAAATGGTACAAATCTTTGGAAGCTCAAACATATTATATTCAAGTCGCAACAGATACTGGATTTTCAAGCATATTTTACGAAGGTACTGCCGGTGCGGATACTTTTAAAATTATTGACAATATGCTCCCGGAAACGGATTATTATTGGCACGTATCATCGGTAAATACTGAAGGCACAAGCGAATATTCAGAAATATGGACGTTCAGAACTTCATTTAAAGCGGTTGAATTGCAGACGCCAGTTAACAAAATAGTTAATATACCTCTTAATGCTAAATTTACTTGGCTGGAACATAACGGCGGCAGTCAGTACCAAATTCAAATATCGAAAATGAACGATTTCAAAACAACAGTTGTTGATGAAAAAGTTAATAATCTGCTGGAATTCCAAACAGACAAATTGGAATACTACAATGATTATTTCTGGCGTGTAAGATTAGTTGTCGGTACTCGTGTTGGTCTTTGGTCAGATATTTGGAAATTTAAAACAGGAATTCAAACGGCAGATCTGCTAAATCCACCGGATAAATCAATCGAACAACCGACCACAATTAAATTCAAATGGTACGAAGTAGTAGGAGTTAAATACTATCAATTGCAAATATCGAAAAATTCGGCCTTTACGGATTTGGTTTACTCAACAGATTCGCTTGATAAAGCGGAACAATACGTTGAGGATTTGGAACCGGAAATACTCTACTATTGGCGAGTACGCGCATGGAACGTGGAATCTTATGGAACTTCCCAGTGGTCAAATGTTTGGACTTTCACTACCGGCAAGGTTACGCTGGTACTCCGCAATCCGAAAACCGGAAGTACGGGTATTCCTATACCAACATTTTTATCTTGGTTTACAGCAACAACGGCGGAATATTATCACCTGCAAGTTGCCAAAGATGCTGGTTTTACGAATGTTATTTTCGATAAAGATTCGATTTATGATACAAAATGGACTCTTTCGAAAACTGATGTCGAAACAAACACTAATTATTTCTGGCGTGCAAAAGGCGTAAGCAAACAATATACAACCCCATGGAGTGATATCTGGCAATTAAAAACAGGTTCTGTATCTGTCGAAGAAAGCCCACTATTCAGCTCGATAAAACTATATCCTAATCCAACCGGCAGTAAAGCTGAACTAAGTATAAACTATACCGAAAATTGTGAAGCAAAAATATTAATCACCACAGCGGAAGGAAAAATTATACGAACTGATGCTATCCGCTTATTAATTGGTGAAACGCGATATGGTATTGACACGGAAAAGTTATCTTCCGGCTCATATTACATTACGATTGTCACACCTTCGGGATATGTGACCCGAGAGCTGGTAGTTGTGAAATAATCCATAAGCTCATCAACCCCATGCTTAAGCATGGGGTTGATGGGAGCTACATCCAATCGAGGTTTATTTAATGGAAAATTTCGGAGCCAAGCGTTCGGATTAAGAACGCGGGTAGGTTTCTTTAAGTTCTTCTTTACGGCACAGATTATTCATTTTACAGAAATTACAAGAGTCTGTGCTAGGAGTAATCGGGAATATGCCGGATTCAATGTCCGTTTTAATTTCTATAATTTTGTTATTGATTTTAGCTGGAAAATCTTCTTCTTTTACTATTTTGTAGTTTAAATTATAAAACTCAAAGCTCGAAATTGATTTTTTTGAATCGTCGTATATGGGTTTAAAAACATAATAAAGCCCGCCCGCCGGATTGGGCTTAATATCATAACATTCTTCAAATAGTTTTTGCATTGCCAGCATATAAATGGGGAGCTGAAGTGCTTCGATGTTTTCGATTTTTGACGGTATGCTTGTGCTTGCTTTGGAACTTTTATAATCAGCTATACGGAATTCGATTTCATCTTGGGCGGTGTTTGTCAATTCCACCCTGTCAATTTTGCCGCGGAATTTTAAGCCGCCAATTTCTACAGCCGGTAAAGATGAGGTAGTTTTGCCACCAAAAACCAACTCAAAAAGCGCAGGACGAAATTCCTGTTTATCCAGATTGGCAAGTTCATTATCCAGCCAAAATTCTAAAAATCCGTGAGCATCACCGCCCAAAAGCTCGGTTTTGGCAAAATCAATAAACGGATTGTCGATACTAAAGCTGGTGAATTCATCGACAGCAATTTTTTTTAATAGCTCCAGATATTCTGCTCTTTTATTTCTATCCAATGCTACAAATTTTACTGAAGGATATTTCGGGTTATTAGCCTTAATAGAAATCGGTTGAGCTTGCAAATCATTTTTTTGCAATTCAGTATAGAATATATACAAAATCTTATGAAGCAAACTGCCTCGTTCGGCTCCGCTCATACCGCGCTCAATAGTTTCTTTTTCGCTTTGGTGTAAGAGTTTTTCCGCAAAAAACCTATATGGACAAGCGATGAAAAGGTCTAAAGCAGAAACTGAATACACCTTAGTTTGGCTTTTGTATTTTTCGTCCACTTGGCTTATGTCGGCTGTATTTTCTCGAAGGTTTTGAGCATCAACTTCCGAAAAGAGCTTTTCTAGTTGCTTTACATTATCATCAATCGGATTTTTCGGATTAAATTGAATTGATTTAAAATAATCTACCACCGGTTCGCGGAAATAAACTTTGTTGGCAACAGTTGTAGCTAATTCGCTTTGCGTAGTTATCGTGTCTAACCATTCATATCCAAGCTGGTAGTTGCCATTTTGGATTTCTTTTTTAATTTTCTCAATATCGCAATCTTCTTGAGGAATGCTGTCAATAACTTGTTTCAAATCATAAATAAATGATGACGGAATTATGTTTTTATCGCCATCGGATGTTGGGTAACTGATATAAATCCCATCTGTTTTTGAATTAAGCGCGTCGGAATTAGAGGTCAGGAATTCAAAAAAAAGCATTTTTTCAGACGAATAATGCCTCTGCTCACTATCTGCCAACTCCTTGCCAAGGAATAAGTCAGTTTTGAAGTTCATAGGGAATTCGCCATCGACAGCACCGCAAAGGAAAAGGACTTTGAAATTTAATCCACGGAGTTGTTCGATTGAAGTAACCGTTACACCATAACCGCGACGCAATCGAAGCTGGTATTTACCGGATGAAACAGCAGATTTAAAACGCTCAAACAATTCATCTAATGGAAATGGAGTATCGCCCGAAATTTTGCTGAGAATTTTGGTATGCTCTTCTAGAAGTTCCACAAAAACATTTAGCGATTTGATATCCTTTTCTATTTCGTCGTGAATAAGTAAATAATCGAATCTGCCGGAGCGTTCTTTGAAAATTTCTAATTCTTCCGCGCCATGGTTTATATTTTCTACTAATTTCAGTTTTACCAGAATTTCTTCAATTATATATTTCTGAAACTGGAGTGGAGTCAGGTTTTGCTTTAGCGTCGTGAGTTTAGCCATTGAATGTTGGAAATCCTGCGTGGCTTTATTTAGATTGCGCATATCTGATTCATACGAACGGATTTCGTAGCTATCCAAATCATCTTTCTCGGAATTATACCTATAATCTCGAATTTCGCTATACTTTTTAATCGAATCAAGCCATTTCTTTTTGCCCTCATATTTTGAGCCGGTAAAAATCTTCAACTTCTCAGCAACACGATTCAAATTGTCGGCATCAGGGATAATACGTTCACCATCTATGTCATAACTAAAATCAAGATAGTTATTCTTCAAGGCTTTGTGTACGTCCTCGCGCTTATATCCATTTCTAAGCATTTCTAAAACTGAAAATACAGCCGTTACAACAGAACTGCTTTTTAAACCATAACGGTCGCTGATATTGACCGGAATTTCATTATCGTAGAATATTTCGTGAAATAAATTAGTATATAACGAGGGTTTGCGGCTGACAACCGCAATATCGGAAAGCTCCAAATCGGGATTACTTTTGAGTAAAAAACGGATGCGTTTTGCCACAGTCATTACTTCGTCGTATCGTGTGCCGCATTTATAGATAGTGAAATTTTCGGATTGAACGGTCTTTTTATTATCCACCTCAGAACGGAATAAATTTCGGCGGAGGAAATCTTCTAAATTTATGGATTTTTCATCGAGCGAAATTTCTTCTTGCGCGCTCGGTTTGGAATTAAACCCGAATTTAATGAATTCAGCCACCGCTTCAGTAAAATTTCCAAAAAGTGGACCGTTTATAAAGCTATAATCAATATCAATAACTACAGGAACTTGACAAAATGAAAAATAGCTCAGGAAGGTGTATTCAGGTTTTTTGAATTCATTAAAATGATAGAAAAGAATGTACTTTGTATCGCCAACTACTTCGTCGAGCAAAGCTCCGACATTAGGACCCAGCAATAAAAGTTGGTCATTAACATCGAGCAATTTTCCGGCTGAGTCGATGTATTTGTCACCCAGCAAGGTTTGATATTCCTGATAGATTTTCGCTACGTCTGAAAGTTTATGTTCGTTGCTTATATCAGCGTTTTGCGATTGCAAATCATTGAACAAATCCTTTGGCTTAATGCCATCCTTTTTCAAACCATAGATTATATCGGACAATCTATCGGCGACGGCGGTAAACAAACTGCTGTTTTTACGAGTTTTACCATAAAATTCTAATTCAGCGTTTTTTGCGGCTTCGTTTATCAAAGCCGATCTATAAGCATCTGATATTCCCGTCTTTTTGTTTTTCGGAAATAACTTATCATAAACCAAATCGACAAGTTTTTGTAGCGTGAGTATTCGTGGCGGTTCAATAGGTTTATCGTGCCTGCGGTAACATTCACGTTCTAAATCAGTTGTTAATCGTCCGGTCGGAGCGATTACTAAGTAATCATTCGGGTTCGTTGCCGATAATGCTGTCAGCAAATAATCCTTTTGGCTGACTTGAGCAAAGGATTGTGTAAAGGATTTATTATAGAGTAAATGTGACATTTTATGCCAGATTTGAAAATATTGAATGTGCCTTCAGCTCGTCCAAAAGGAGTTTCCTTGCTCTAAATAATTGGGCTTTAACAGTTCCTAACGGGATATCGAGCTTTTCGGCAATATCTTTGTAATCCAAATCCGATTCATGCCGTAGATTTATAATCAATCTGTATTTTTCCGGCAATGACTCAATTGCGTTACGAATAATCGTGCTTCTTTCTTCTATCAGCATCTGATCATCAGCTTTATTGGACATATCTTCGATTTGGATATACAATTCATCTTCATCATTCGAAACGGATTGTGAAATTGAAATAGTGGTAAATCTGCGCTTGCGAAGGAAATCAATACAAGTATTCGAAGCTATTCTATAAAGCCATGCCGCGAATGGATACCCCGGCTGAAAGCGTTCCAAAGCGTTAAAAGCTTTGATAAACGTTTCCTGAGCCAGATCCTCAACATCATCTTCATTTTGAATCATTCGCCTTATTACAGCCTTTATTTGGTTGAAATATCGCTTCTGCAGGATACCGAAAAGTTCAGTTTCCCCTTTGTTGATTCTATCAACAATCTCAAAATCTTCATTATGTTTGTTATCTATCATCTATCTAATAGCGGTGCATTAATTATTATTTTCTTATGTATTTTTCGTTGTCCGACTGTTATTTCTATTATATAAACGCCATTTTCGAATTTTGTCGTTTCAATAGTAGTAAAATTACTATTAATACTGCTTTTTTCAAAAACAATTTTTCCGGAAATATCTATTATTTTTATCGAAAGAGGTTCTAATGCTTGATTTTCTCTTTGAACAACCACATAATCAATCGCCGGATTCGGATAAATCTTTATTTCATTCGTCGGGTCATCTACCGCTCCTCCGCCGATTATGTTTGCTTTAATCGGGATATTTAGTTCAGAAATATCGTACTTTACTTTTAAGTTCGAAATAATTTTTCCATTTTCTCCAAATTGTGCCGCTACTTTTAATGTAGTTTTTTCACTTGGTAATAAAACAGTTTTAATTTGGTTTATGGATTGGAAAATTTCAGGATTTTCGTAATTAAGTGAGAAAATAGTTATAGGGTTTGGTCCGGTATTTACTAACTCAATTTCGCGAGTAACCGTAGAATCAACTTTAAAAGTTCCAAAATCCAGCGTATCAACATTCGCCATAAGACCAACTACATAAACTGGACTCCCTTTTAAAAAATCCAAATAGCACAAATCATTTCCTAATTGCCACATACGAATTCTATCGTTATCATTAATTCCAAAACCTGTCTGCACACTTTGATATTCCCAAGATAACTGCGGTTGCCAAGATTTTCCCAAATCTTTCGTAATATATACTTCGCCGTTCATACATTGGGCTATAGCATAGCCGCTGTTCTCGGGTGAACTTAAATAAACCGGTACGGTTTCAAAAGCCAAAAAATCAAATGTATTGCGTGTCCATGTTTTACCACCATTATTAGTAAAAGCAGAATATCGGTTATCTGTGACATCTCTATTGTCGCCAAAAATACAAATCCCATCCTTGTCATTTAAGAATGTTATAAGTTCTATTCCGGCATAATCCCAAACTTTACTGACAGACCAATTTAATAAATCATTAGAGTAAATAACTCGTCCCATGTTTGTTCCGAATGCTGTTAATTTGGCTTTGTCAGCATAATATGAAGCCCAAAAACTATTTTCATTTTCAAGCGGGGCGATATTTATAGGGGTACTCACCCAAGTTTTTGCTGTATCAGCGGTTTTTGCAATGTACCATTTGCTATCTTCAGCCAAACTTCCCAAAGCGATTCCGTTTTGTGGGTCAATCATAAATACTTTAAGAACATCAATGAAAGATTCATTCATTGCTGTTGTATCTATTGTTTTATCGGTGAAATTAACTTTCAGTATATTTGCGCCGTTTCCGCCTTCCACCGCCATTGTACCAAATAATGCAACATCTTTATTAATGCCATAAGTTGTTATAGGAACAGTACCGCTAAACTCTTTAACCACATCGCCGGGACCACCCCAGCGCATGAGATAGCCAATATTCAAATCTTTGATATATCCGCCGGCAAATAGGTAGCTTGTGCTCAATGAATGCGCCGATGTCCAGCGTGGATAAATATAAGCTTTAAAATCTTTCGCCAAACGGAAGCGGTTGGTTGACTTTACTTCTATCGGTATCTGAACGATTTCAACATTATAGTAATTTTCGGATTTATATTCTATTAGAACGGGACAAGTACCACTGAACCATGGATTGCTCTCTTTTAAATAAAAATCAACATCTAAGGAAGAAGTTTCTTTAGCGGCTAAAGTGGGAACAAAATACGAACTTTTCCCTAAGGTTAAATGCGCTGTTAGTGGAGTTATAGTTATAGTTACTCCCTCCGCGGCGGAAAGATAATTTTTTATAGTTAGTTTAGAATGGTTTAACCCGGGATTCATCAAATAGGATTCATCATTACAGTCCAAGCTTAAAAACGATATACCCGGAGTTTTGTTATATTTATCTGTAGCATCAAAATTATTGGTAACAGCACCATAAGCATCTAGTTTACCGAAGAATATCTTGCGTTTTTCCTGCGTAACATTAGGAAATGGAACCGCGCTCGAACGCAATTGATGATAGATTTCTTTATAACCCCAATCCGGATGATGCGATTTAATTAGTGCCGCCACACTTGCCGCAAGCGGAGAGGCGAGCGATGTTCCCGATGAGTGGGCATAATGACCACCGTTCATAGTCGATAAAATCGAAAAGCCAGGAGCATACAAACACATACTTACGCCATAACCGCTTTTTGAAAAATCATCCTCGGAATTAATAGCCGATATACCAATCACATTGCCATAACTGATTGGATAATCGCCTTCCAAATCAAAATTACTATAAGAATTCACCCCAGCGGCAACAATCACAGCACCATTATCAAATACTGCCGCATCAACCATATCCTTTTCTGCTGAATTAAATCCCGGTCCACCCCAACTACAATTGATAATGTCGGCTCCATTTTGGGCGGCATATAAAATCCCTTCGAAACCTTCCAATATGTCATTAAAACCAAGAGGTTCATCAAGATTATCAGTTGCGCATTTAACAGACATAATCTTACAATTAAAAGCCGGTGAAGCGATACCAATTGTATTATTTGTTGCCGCACAGGCAACACCTGCGGCATTTGAGCCATGAGAATTTCCGGAAGTATTCGGTTTGGGGTAATTATCGGGTTTGTAATCACCAGCCATTGCTTTATAATAATCAATATTACCAATGAAATCCCACCCGTTCACATCGTCTATATAACCATTCCCATCGTTATCAATCCCGTCATTCGGAATTTCATCTTTATTTATCCATAAATTGGGAATCAAATCATTGTGAAGAATATCCACACCTGAATCAACGATACCGATTACAACATTACTGTCGCCTCCGCCCAATTCCCAAGCTTTGCTCATATTTATAGCCGGTAGAGACCATTGCTCAGCATAATCTTCGTCGTTAGGAGTGAATTCACGCGTATGTCTTCGGAAAACAGGAACGGCATATTCGACATCTTTATTTTGATTTAATTTTTCACAAAGGGTATAAGGATCGGTAGTATCGGAAAAGCTAATTCTGTACAATCTATCCAAACCGCTGTGGGTGCTTTGAAGTTTATTACCTTTGCCAAATTTTGCAATTGGATTCAGCCTAATATCAACTAATGAACAGGTCTGCGTAATTGATTCTTTAAGCAAAGCAAGATTAGTCAATTTCTCAGTATTTTTAAATTTTATATATATCTGATTTGGCAAATATTTGGATTTATCCAAATATGGAACCCGCTCGTTAAACAATTCGTATTTTTGGCGGTCATAATTATAACGCTCCGTTTGAACGGCTAAGAATTTATTTTGAGCTGATATAGCGCAAATATTTATTATTAATAATATTAGTATTGCTCTTTTCATCTGTCTATTTATTAAAAGGTTTATATTTCATTTCAACCGTAATCGGTATTATTTTGTTCACTTTGTCTTGAACTAATTTCGGGATTTTTATTCCGTAATCATAAACATTGATTTCAAATTTTGACTGTGCGGTTATCAAATCGGTTTTTACTTCAATCGTACCTTTGGAGTTTACTTTATTTGTTTGACCGTGAATTGTCAAATCGCCTTCTACGGTAACGGAATATTTTCCTGCTTTGGTTAAATCCAGATTTTCCATTTGTAGAATTTTACCAGAAAAACTCGCTTTAGGATATTTATCCGATTCAACATAATTTTCATTAAAGTGATCCTGTGCCAAGGCTTCTCTAAAAATAAAAGATTTCATCAACAAAGTAAAAACCATTTCGCCGGTTTTGATATTCAAAATTGAGGCAACTTGGTTATTATCGGCATCTAAATCCAGCAATGGTGTTGCTGAAATAATATAAATATGGCCTGTTCGTGTAAAATACCTGTCTTGTGCTGATAATGCACTGATAAAACACAAAAATACAGCTATAATTAATACATTTTTCACAATTAAATTTTCGTCTATTTTTACTAAAATAAGAATGTAAAATTAATCAAAATATACGTTATTAAAAAATATAAGATTAAATTAGATTTTTTTATTCATTATTTTTTTAATTTTTATGAAAATTCTGATTAAACAGCTGGGTAGAATTGGCGATATGATTTGCTTATCGGCCTGCTTTCCGTTGATTAAAGAACTTCTGCCCGAGGCGGAAATTGACCTTATAACAAGCAGGCATAACGACGTTATTGTGAAAAACAATCCGTATATAAATGAAAGAATTAAATACGATAAATCATTTTTCAATTTTTTTAGCACAATTTATAAAATCCGTTCGACGACTTATGATTTTTATATCGACCATAAGGATCATCGTTCACGCGAAAGTAGAATTTTTGCAAAAATCGCAAAAGCTTTTGTCAAGGTTGGATTCAACGAAACTGGGAAGCATACTTTCGATATTGCGCTTGATTCTGATAAGAAAAATTCTAATTTGCACTTTATAGAGCGGGCAATGAAGGCATTTAAAGTTTTAGGATTTGGTCCGAACATTACGCCGATTCCGCATCCGCAATTATTCCCTACCGAAAATGCCCGGGAAACTGCAAGAAAATTCTTAGAAGTGACTGTTGGAGCGGAACCTTATGCAGTGATAAATATATCTACGAACAGCGCCATCCGTAGGTGGAATGTCCAAAATTGGATTGAATTAATAAATAAAACCGATTTGAAAGACAAGAATATCGTAATTTGCGCATCGCCTGATGATTATCAAGACGCGAATCAGATAGTCCAAAATGCTAAAAAGGCCGTTTTATTCAAATCAAAGAGTATCGAAGATACATTTGGTATTATTGAAAAAGCAGAAATGGTTCTGACTTGTGATACGTCGATTGTCCATATAGCTTCGGCGTATAATACACCAATATTAGCCATATTTATGGGAGTGAAATCGAATTTCAACAAATTTGCGCCGCTTTCGGAAAAGCAATGTTTGGTATTTGCCGGCGAAGGTGTGCTCGATGTAAATACAATAAAACCGGACGAAGTCGTTAATAATTATTATTCATTTATCGAACAGCTTTAAGTGCGCAGATTTATTATCATAATATTTATTTTTGCCGGTCTATTAAATTTTACCGCTTGCCAATATGACAAAGATGCAAAATTAACAGTAACGGAAAAAATTCCCGGACGTACAGACACCGGAAAATACTTTCTAAAGGTCTCTGTGAAAAATAGCGGCGGACAGCCCGCGTTTATGGTCGTAATTATAGCCAGTGCCTTGAATAACGGTAAGGAAATAGCATATAAAGAGCGTGCAATAGGTGATATTTATGTTGACCAAACAGTAACCGATACACTGTTTTTCGATGATATTACATTCATCGAACCTGATAGTTTCAAACTTACTCTCACATATACTCCGTATAATTTAATGAATTAATTTTGTCAGGAGATTGCTTTTTATTAAGTTTGAATTTTTTTAGTACACAAACTTTCAAAAGGTCTAAAATGAAATTGAGCAGAATAGGACAATCCTTAGGCGAATCCGTAACATTAAAACTTAATGCTACTGCCGCCGCTATGTTAAAAGCCGGTGAACCCGTAATTCATTTGGGTGGCGGTGAGCCGAAAAGCAAAGCTCCACTCAGCGTGATTGCTGACGTAAACGAAATACTGCAAACTCGCGAAGTGAGATATTCACCAGCGGCAGGATTGCCGGAAATGCGCGATGCTGTAATCAAATACACAAAAGAATATTATAATATAGATATTGAACGTAAGAACACTTGCGTTTCGTCCGGTGCTAAGCAATCTCTTTCTGCCGCTTTGCAGGCATTAGTTGATCCCGGTGACGAAGTGGTTTTCCCTGCTCCTTATTGGGTTAGCTATCCTGATATAGTAAATATATGCGGTGGAAAATCCGTTGCGGTTCATGCTGAAGACGGTGGTCTATATCCAACATTCGAAGATATGAAAAGCGCAATAAATGGTAAAACTAAAGTTGTCATTTTGAACAGCCCTAACAATCCGAGCGGTGTTGTTTATTCTGAAGAATTTATCAAAAGCATGGTTGAGTTCTGCGAAAAAAGCGACATATTTTTAATCATGGACGATATTTACCATAGATTAATTTTCGATAATTACGAGCGCGTCAGCTGTTATAAGTTTACAACCAAAAAAATCAACGAAAGCAATATAATCGTTATCAACGGCGTATCGAAACAGTATGCTATGACCGGTTTCCGCATTGGTTGGGCAGTTGCAAACCCTGCTATAATCGAAGCTATAAGCAATATTCAAGCTCATTTAACCAGCGGACCAAATGTATTGATGCAAAAAGCCGCAATAGGCGCAATCAATGGACCTCAAGAAGGTGTAACCGAATTAGCTCACCAATTGGAACTAAATCGCAATGTATTGGTCGAAGAAATAAACAAAATTCCGAATGTAAAGCTTTCGATGCCTCGCGGTACATTCTACAGTTTCGTTGATTTTAGCGCTTACGAAAAAGATTCCGTGAAATTAGCACTCGATATTTTGGAAAAAGTAAAAGTTGTTACAGTGCCGGGAGTTTCATTCGGTATGGACGGATATTTGCGTATTTCCTACTGCAATTCCGAAAAAGACATCCGCGAAGGAATCCAAAGAATCAAAAAAGCGCTGGAAGAATAAGAACAATTGAAAATTGAAAGTTGAAAGTTGAAAATGTGAAGAAAAGAGAAGCCCCCTAGCCCCCTTTGAAAAATGGGGTATAGCAAGGTGTCATTCCCGCGGAAGCGGGAATCTCCCTGATTTATAGGTAGTTAGCAGATTTTTCACTCGTTCCAAAGCTCCCGCTTTGGAACGTTTTTAATAAATATAATTTGCTATTAATATGCCGCCCTATTAATATGCCGCAACTACGTTGCTCAAGAATAAGCGGTATTTTTTTGATTTGGATTCACCAGTCAATCCCGTAGGGATGCGATATTAATAGAAATGATGATTAATGCCGTGCTGAATCCCGTAGGGATGAAATATTAAATATTTTGTGATAAATTTTCCGGAGGCTTTTATGTTATATCGAATAATGCTAATTGTAATTCTGATCGCTTTGCCGATTGGGAGCAATCTTTTGGGTTTTCCGCCATTGAGAATGTCAGGTGGTAGTACACCGTTGAAGGTGATGGGTGGCTATACTCAATGCTATGATTATATTACTAGATATGATTCTGTTGAAGAAAAAAAATGGATAGACGAAACCTCCAAATATAACGAAAAAGGAAATGTTTTAGCACGTACTTTAATTCACATTAATGGAGATACTATGACTAAAGAAACTTTTAAATATGATAATAATGATAGTTGTATTGAGTATATTGAATATTATGTGAACGAGTTTCCTTCAAAAAAAATAATTATTCATAAATATGATGAAAGTGGAAAAAAAATTGGAAGTATTATTTATGATGGGGATGTGACAAAATTAATTTTTAAATATGATGAAAATGGGAAACAAATTGAAGTAAATGAAGTGATTACCGAAGACTCTATTATAACTGAATCAATTTACAAATATAATAAAAACGGAAACCCAATTGAAGAAATTTTTCTATATGACGATGAACTCTGGAGAAATATTAGTAAATATAATGACAAAGGGAACTTAATTGAAAATATTTTATATGAACCGGACGGGTCTATTTATAATAAACACTGCTATTATTATGATACTGAAGGGAATGTAATTGAAGAGACTCGATTAAACTCAAAAGGAATTTTAACTCGTATAACTAAATTAAAATATAATGATATTGGAAAATTAATGGAATCTATAGAATTTGATGTACAGAATTCACAACATAAGAAAGAAGTATTTAAATATCATTATAAATATGATGAATTTGGGAATATTACTGAGAAATTGCATTATATCGATGCTAAATTAAATTCGAAATCAGAATACATTTATTCCAAATAAAAACACATTTTTTTGACTTTCGTCTCCATTTTAATTGGCTGTTATATCAAAAATGGTTAAATTTGTGAAATTGTTTTATGCTATTAATATGCCGCAACTACGTTGCTCAAGAGGCAAATGTTATTTCCGTGCTATTAATATTACGCAACTACGTTGCTCAAGAATAAACGTTATTATATGATATGGATTTAGTAAAAACTGGAACCAGAAAGGCTACCAAGTACTTTTTGAAAGCTTAGAAATTACAACTTTTAACAGCATTGATATAAAGTTGTGATAATATTGGTGTTAAAAATATCTGTAAGGGTATATTTTAAATAAATTAATTGATAATTTATATTAATTAGCCATTGATATAAAGTTGTTATAAATTAATAAAATGATGTTATAAAAATTGATTTTATCACCTTAAATTTCTCGGAGGCATTATGTCTCGTATTCTATTTTTGGTTATTCTGATCGCTTTTTTGGGCGATGCAAATCTTTTCGGGGAAGAAAGGGTTAATGGCGGTTATCGAAATTGTACCAGCTATCTATATGAATATAAAGATGGTAAGATTGATCTTGGGTCTAAGCGATTATCCGAAAGTTTTACTTATGATGAAAAAGGTAACAAAGTCGAATATATGCAATTTTATGCCGATAAACCAATCGATACATATTGTTGTAAGAATCCCAGCCGCGGAAATGAATATGAAAAATCATTCAACATCCAAACCGGTGATAATTTCATTAAAAAATCATACAAATATGATAATCGAAACAATAAGGTAGAGGAAATAGAATTAAATCCCAATGGGTCTATATTAGAAAAATACACTTACAAATATGATGAAAAGAGCCGCGAAATAGAACATATATTTTACTACGGCGACAGTACAGTAAAAGAGAAAATAATTACCAAATACTTTGAAAATTCAGAGGTATCGGAATATGAAATTTATAGTTACAGGCTGGACGGTACATTGGAAGAGTGGAATAACATAAAATATGAAACGAATAGTAATAAACAGGAAATGCGAATCCGAAAATATGACGAAAAGGGGAAATTAATCCAAGATTATTTGCACAAGGCAAACGGAGAAGTTTACGATATGTTAAATCCAGATGCCAATGGTAAGGGAAAGTTTATGGGAAAAGAATTCATTGATAGAACAGGCAGTATTTCCGGCACTGAGGAAGGTTTCGCTAAAACAACTTATGAACTCGATGATAAGGGTCGGATAATTGCTGTATTGAAGTATAGTTCAGAAACCGTTGTTGACATAAAATGTGCATACAAATATGATGATTTTGGAAATACAATTGAATGGATTGCATATAAATTGGGTGTTCCCATTTTCAAAACCGAATACATTTATTCAAAATAAAAATCACATTTTTTTTACTTTCGTTCTCTTTTTAATTGGCTGTTATATCAAAAATGGTTAAATTGGTGAAATTGTTTTATTCTATTAATATGCCGCCGCTACGCGGCTCGAAATGTGTTTTATATTTTGGTGCTATTAATATGGCGCAACTACGTTGCTCAAGAGACGTATGTTATTTCGTTGCTATTAATATAGCACAACTACGTTGCTCAAGAGGTAAATGTGAATTCGGTGCTATTAATATAGCGCAACTACGTTGCTCAAGAATAAACGTTATTATATGATATGGATTCACTGGTCAATCCCGTAGGGATGCGATATTAATAGAAATGATGATGATTGCAGTGCTGAATCCCGTAGGGATGAAATATTAATAGGGATGATAAAATAATTTGACCAGAATTCCGTAGGAATGGAATATTAATAGAGGATTATATGGCTAATACGTATTCGCAGATATTTATACATATCGTTTTCACTGTTAAAGGTCGGGAAAACATGATTTCTGATTCTTGGAAGGATGAATTGTATAAATTCATAACCGGTATTGTGAAAAATAATAATCAAAAATTATATATCATTAATGGTATGCCAGACCATATCCACATATTGCTGAGCATTTCCTCTGATATTAAAATCTCCGATTTGGTCAGGGACATAAAAGCGAATTCGAGCAGATTTATCAATACAAACCATTTTGTTAAAGGAAAGTTCGAATGGCAGGAAGGCTATGGTGCTTTTTCATGTAGTAATTCCCAATTGGATAAGGTAGTTAATTATATTAAAAATCAGCAGGAACATCACAAAAAGATAACATTTAAAGAAGAATATTTAGATTTTTTGAATAAATTAAAAATCGATTACGATGACAAATATTTATTTCGTTGGATTGAATGATATTTTGTAAAATTAATATGGCACCCTATTAATATGGCGCAACTACGTTGCTCATGAGGCATTGGTTAATCCGACGCTATTAATATGGCGCAACTACGTTGCTCAAGAATAAAAAAACACATTATTTTTTACTTTTGTCTCCTTTTTAATTGGCTGTTATATCAAAAATGGTTAAATTTGTGAAATTGTTTTTACTTATATTTATTTTGGGATAATTATGGCACAGATAATAGACGGCAAAGCAATTGCGGCAGAAATCCGCGCTGAATTGAAAGATAAAGTAGAGGAGCTTTTCCGCACTAAAGGCGTTAAACCCGGCTTGGCATTATTGCTTGTGGGCGACGACCCTGCCTCGAAAATTTACGTTAATATGAAGGGCAAAGCCTGCGCGGAAATCGGCATTTACTCAATCACGGAACGGATGGCGGAAGATGTGAGCGAAGAAGAAGTATTAAATAAAGTAAAAAGTTGGAATGCTGATCCATCAATCCACGGCATTCTGGTTCAGTTACCGCTGCCGAAACATATTGACACAAATAAAGTTATAGATACGATTGACCCGCTGAAAGATGTCGATGGCTTCCACCCTGTCAGCGCCGGAAATCTTATGATGGGTAAACCGGGATTTGTTTCCTGCACACCCGCCGGAATTATGGAATTAATTAAACGTACCGGAATAGAAACTTCGGGTAAACACGTAGTTGTTGTGGGCAGAAGCAATATCGTGGGCCGTCCCGTTGCAAATTTACTCAGCCAAAAGGCAAAAGGCGCAAACGCTATCGTTACTCTTTGCCATTCCGCGGCAAAGGATTTATCGTATTATACAAAACAGGCTGATATTATCGTAGCCGCAATAGGTGTTCCCGAATTGATTAAAGGTGACGATGTGAAAGAAGGTGTTGCTGTAATTGATGTTGGAATAAATAGAGTCGAAGACGCAAGTTTGGAAAAAGGGTACCGTATGTGCGGTGATTGCCATTACGAAAGCGTTTCGGCAAAGGCTTCGTATATAACTCCCGTTCCTGGCGGTGTTGGCCCGATGACTATCGCTATGCTGATGAATAACACTTATCTATCGGCATTGCAACACACAAATTAAGAATTTTAATTACAAATAAATATAAAATGAAAGATAATTTAGATATAATATACGAAGACCAGAGTATTGTCGTAATCAACAAACCTTCGGGTTTGCTCTCTATTCAAGATAGATATAACGACAATATAGTAAACCTTAAGGGTATGCTTCGTAAAAAATACGGCGATATTTTCGTTGTCCATCGTTTGGATCGTGAAACCTCCGGCGCGATAATTTTCGCAAAAACCGCCGAGGCTCACAAAAGCGTTAACGACCAATTTACCGAATTCAAAACAACAAAGATATACCACGCATTAGCCGCGGGTAATCTGCCGAAAGATGAATTGCTGATTGATATTCCTCTTATGGTAAATCCAAACGGTAAAGGCGGAGTCGTTCCATCGGCTCGCGGTAAAGAAGCATATACTAAAGTGAAAGTTTTAGAACGTTACAAAAATGCGACACTATTGGAATGTGAGTTGCTCACCGGTCGTCAGCATCAAATCCGCGCTCATTTAAAAGCAATCGGTTATCCGCTTTTGGTTGATGAATTTTACGGATCGAATTCCAATTTTATGCTCTCGACAATCAAAAAAAGATTTAATTTACAAAAGAATGAAGACGAAAAACCTGTTATCGAACGCGTTACACTTCATTCATATAAATTAGGAATCATACATCCCGATACGAACGTTGAAATGTTTTTCGAAGCTCCGTATCAGAAAGATTTCGATGTTACTATTAAACTATTACGTAAATACGCGGCAATTTCAAAGTACTCTGTCGCAGGACTTTAGGATATAAATATGGAAAAGATATCATTAGGCAGTAAGCCATTAATAATGCCGACACCGTTGATGGTTGTCGGAACTTATGACGGTAAAGGAACACCCAATATAGCAACTTGCGCTTGGGGCGGAGTAATTTCGCACGTGCCGAAGGCTTATATAGGAGTTTGTTTCCGTTCAGAAACTTATACTCACGATTCTATTCTTAAACGTGGTGCTTTTACGGTACATTTCCCTAACCACGAACTCCTTGCCGCTACCGATTATGCGGGGATTTATTCTGGTCGTGATGAAAATAAAATCAAAGAATTAGGTTTAACAGCAGTTCAATCCGATTTAGTTGATGCACCAATAATTATAGAATTTCCACTCGTTTTGGAATGTAAACTGTTCGATACGATTCGGATAAATAGGCACACACAGTTCATTGGTGAAGTTCAGGATGTGAAAATCAACGAGAATTGCATTGACGAAGCTGGAAAGATTGTTATTAGCCAACTTAATCCTGTAGTTTACGCTACAAATTGCGGTGCATATTACGGATTGGGCGATGTTTTGGGTATAGGTTACCAAGTAGGAAAGAAAAAATAACTAATATAAAATAATATGTATTCACACATAAACTCAGCCGCTGTTTTCGGTATAAACGCATTTACTGTCGAGATAGAAACTCATATAGATAATGCGCTTCCCGCTTTTACTATTGTGGGATTGCCCGATTCAGCAGTAAAGGAATCACGCGAAAGGGTTACAGCCGCCATAAAAAACTCCGGCTTCGTCTTCCCTAGCAAAAAAATCACAATTAATTTAGCACCTGCAGACATCCGTAAGGAAGGCAGTGCGTTCGATTTGCCGATAGCCGTCGGTATTTTAACCGCTCTCGATATGATGAAACAGGACTGCCTTGATGGCATTGTCGCATTGGGCGAATTGTCGCTCGAAGGTACATTGCGTCCGGTTCACGGCGTTTTGCCTATTGCCTTGGCCTCGAAAGCGAAAGGTTTCACAACATTGCTTGTGCCGCCGCAAAACGCGGGCGAAGCGGCTTTGGTGGGTGGTATTGACGTAATTCCTATCGAAAGCCTTAGCGAATGTTTTGATTTTTTGACTAAACATAAAACAATCGAACCTTTTGTTGTGGATACAGAAGAATTATTCAAACGCGAGGAACGCAAGCATCATCTTGACTTAGCTGATGTAAAAGGACAGGAAAATGTGAAAAGAGCGTTGGAAATAGCCGCCGCCGGAGGACATAATGTTTTGATGATAGGACCTCCCGGCTCAGGAAAAACTATGCTAGCTAAGCGAATTCCTACAATTTTGCCGCCGCTGAGTATTCAGGAAGCTCTCGAAACAACGAAGATTCATTCCGTTGCGGGACTTCTGGGAAAAGAGCAGGCGATTGTTAGCGTTAGGCCTTTCCGCGCTCCGCATCATACGATTTCCGATGCCGCATTAGTAGGCGGCGGAATGAATAAAATCCGACCAGGTGAGATTTCATTAGCGCACCACGGTGTTTTGTTTCTGGATGAATTACCTGAATTTAAGCGCAATGCATTGGAAGTATTGCGTCAACCGCTGGAAGATAAACGCATCTGCATTTCACGGACAAAATTGAGCGTGGAATATCCCGCAAACTTTATGCTGGTATGCTCGATGAATCCTTCACCCGATGGGGGTGCGCCTGAATTAGCGAATACTTCCAATCAATCACAGATAAAGAAATATCTTGGCAAAATCTCGGGTCCGCTTTTGGATAGAATTGACATTCATCTTGAAGTTCCGGCTGTGCGTTACGACGAACTATCCTCGAAAAAGCGCGGCGAAACTTCCGAGGTAATCCGTGAGCGAGTCGTGAAAGCGCGAAATATTCAAATCGAGCGTTTAGCACCCGACGGTCTTTTCAAAAACGCCGATATGTCAACAAAGCAAATTGCTAAATACTGTGAATTGGACGACTCTTGTCAAACAATTCTAAAAATCGCAATGCTGAAGCTCGGTCTTTCCGCCCGCGCTTATGACCGTATATTGAAAGTCGCCCGCACAATAGCCGATTTGGAAGGAAAACCGAAAATTGATGCCGCACATATTTCCGAAGCAATTCAATATAGAACATTGGACAGAGAATATTGGGGGTAAAAACAATGGTTAATTGTAAATTGTCAATGGTTAATGAGAAGAGAAGAGCAGAGAAGAGAAGAAATGTAGACGTCATTCCCGCGAAAGCGGGAATCTCCCTGACAATAAAAGAATTAGTTATTTTAAACGAAGTGAAGAATCCATCTTCGATTAGTTGAAAATTGAAAGTTGATAGTTGAAAATGTAGGGTGTGGGTTTTGAACCCGCCCAATATTGGTAGGGGTGTATTGCATACGCCCAAATATTGTCAGAATCTTGATACCCAGGATTTGAGGATTTACAGGATGATTTGTCATTCTCGACTCGATCGGGAATCCAACAACAAATACTGAACGAGATGAAATAAAAATAATATAATGGTTTTACATATATGCCCAAAATAATCATAATCGTCACATTCTTTTTTGCAATTACTTTGGTTGTGGCAATTGAACGATTGCCAGACCAACCCACTAAAATCGTGGGTGGATATAGAGAGTGTGATACATATAGATATTATTATTATAATTACAAAGGAAGAATCGAACCACCAACAATTAGAAAAATCAGTAGATCAGATTATGATGAGAATGGTTTTTTAGAATGTGTTAATGTTTTAGACGATGAGGGTAAAGCGTATTCTCTATATAAACACAAATTTGATAAATTTGGAAATGAAACCTTTCATGAAAGTAGTGATGTCTTGGGTAAGGTGTATTATAGGGATGTTTACCTCAGAGATGATAAGGGAAGAGTTATCGAATTTATACATTACAACAATAAATTAGATACTATTCGGAGATGGATTACAAAATACATTGATGATGGAATGACAATTTTATATCATAATTATAAAAAACATTCCGGCGATACATTAAAAACATTATCAATTTATGATGACAATGGTAATTGCATAGAAGAAATAAGATACTATAATATAGATAGTATTATTTCAAAAAATATTTATAGATATAATAAAGATGGCCTAAAAATCGAGTATAGCGAGTTTCTACCTGATCATGGAGAAATTATCCGAGAACAATACGAATATAATAAATATAGTCAACTAATCGTGAAAATCATCTATGACGAACGTTCTACAATAACCGATTTGTGGAAAAAAGAATTTTATGATCAAAACGGAAAACTAATCGAGTGTATATGGTACACAAATAATGAACCAAACTCAAGATCAATAAAAAACTATGATAATTATGGGAATAAAATTAAAGAAATATTTTATCATAATCGAAATCAAATTTATGACAAAATTATTTACGAATATTCAAAATAAACCAATCAAAAAAAGACAACCCATGTGGGTCGCCTCTACTAAAAAATCTTTGCGTCTCAGCGTCTTTGCGGTGAATTCTTCTTCTCATTTTCCATTTTCTTTATACCCCACACCCTAAAGCCTATACCCTTTTGAAGATGGATTCCTGCGTCCGCAGGAATGACAAGCGCATACACATCAGCGAGATATCTGCTTTTAATATCGAACAAAAAACATTCTGCGTTTATCTGC
>JBAXXL010000060.1:0-21388 GCA_037127915.1 bacterium | reverse complement strand
AACGCAAATTAATTTCATTTACTATTAATATAGCACAGCTACGCTGTTCAACCACTGCGTGGCTGACTAGGAGGTGATTCTCTCCCACAGGTTTCACCCGCGCTTATTGAGATTAAGCTCTTTCAGAGCAAATTACAAGCAGGACAATAATTTAAAAAATAAATCAACAAATGACCTCTTCAGAGGTCAAATATTTGTAGAAAAGGATATAACAAGAGATTGTCCGACTCCGACCGGAGCCGAATGTCAACAACAAATTCATTTTTTACAAATAGGAAAATCGCCGTGTTCGGATCATATTTTACCCTATTAATATTCCGCAACTACGTGCTCAGAACGCAAATTAATTTCATTTACTATTAATATAGCACAGCTACGCTGTTCAACCACGTAGGTCTGCCATATTAATTGAAAAAGAACCATTGATTAGTGCCGCGGTGGTCTCACAACGACATATATCGAAGACATACAAGAAGGTCTGTTCTACTATGCCATTGATATATATAGTAGCTTAGACATTCCTGTCTGGGCTGTTTTGTTAATTTTTGAGTTGTGAGATAGCCTCGAGGAAAACCATCAAGATTATATATAAAAAGGTGGGCTCCATTTTCAAAACAGAGCCCACTTAAACTAAATACTAAATAAAAATACATCGCAGATGTTTATAAATCGTGGGCTTGATGAATGTAATAATCATCGACGAAATAATCATCTTCTTTCGGATGTTCAATTAGGATACGCGCATCAACGGCAACAACCGAATTCGCTGTTCCCAATAGCGGGTTCAAATCGAGTTCTGCAATTTCGGGTGCAATTTTCAGCAATGCCGATAAACGAACAACCACATCGGCAAACATATCTTTGTTTATGCCTTCCAACGAACGAACGCCTTCGAACATTTTCGCTGAGCGAAGCTTCGAGATTTCTCTTAATACTTCGTCTTTGCCAACAGGTGCCAACGAACAAGCTACATCTTTGAATACTTCAATAAATATTCCGCCTAATCCGTATAAAATCAAGTGCCCGTAATCAGGTTCAGCCTTAGCTCCTGCGAAAAGTTCTTGTCCCGAAAGCATTGGTTGTAAAAGCACGCCAACAGCATCGGTAATCTTCATCATACGTTCGTATTCAGCTTTCACGGTATCCAGAGTTTTTACATTCAGAACAACTCCACCGACATCGGTTTTGTGAATTGGTCCTACTACTTTCATAACCATTGGGAATCCAATTTTTTCAGCGGCCGTTAATGCTTCGTCCAAAGTAACTGCAGTTTTTTCGATTGCGCGGGGAATACCTGCGGCGTCAAGAAGATCGCCTACTCTGTTCGGCGGCAAATAGCCGTCTAATGCTGATTCAATAATCAATCTAATTTTGTTCTCATTGATTTTTGGCAATTCAGGTTCATCGGCAGGTTTTGGCGTATGATAAATTTTGGCTAAAGCTTTTCCGAGTTGAACTTCATCTTCCAAATTATAGCGTCCAAGCGATTTGAAATATTCCACAGCATCGTGGGCTAATACAACTGATGGTAAACATGGGAAAATCGGCTTTTTGCAAGTTCTTATCTTTTCGTCAAGAACTTTGTAAACAGGTGTATTATCAAAAATCCCCGGTGTTCCGAATATAACGACTGAACCATCTATTTCATCAAAATCTTTGTCAACATAATCTAAAATTACGCCTAATTGCTCAGCAGTACCCGTAGCCAAAAAGTCAATCGGATTGCCAACAGCAGAACCGAAATATAGCTTGGATTTTAATTCTTCAGCTTTTTCGCCTTGAATATGGGGTACATTCATACCTTGTTCGCTAAGTTCATCGGTTAGCATAACACCAGGTCCACCGGCGTGAGTGATAACGGCTATATTTTTGCCTTGGAGCGGTTTGTATTGCATACAACCGACAACATAAGCCAGCTCAAGACGGCTGTAACAACGGACTATACCGGCTTTTTTAAATAATGCATCTATTGCGGCGTCCGAACCTGCTAAAGCTCCTGTATGAGACGATACGGCTCTGTTTCCGGCATCTGTACGACCGGACTTGATAGCGGCAATACGACAACCTTTCTTAATTAATGATGAAGCGTGTTTGAGCATCTTCATAGGATTGCTTATGTTTTCAATATAAATCATTTTTGTTTTAGAGCTCGTTTCAGGATCGAAGCTTTCATCCCAAAATTCCAATATTTCTTCAACACCGATTTGAGCGCTATTGCCTACTGATAAAATGCTGTTGAATTGCAAACCCGCAGGTACGCAAATTTCTAAAATGAAGCAAGCGGTTGCACCGGAGGCAGTAACAAAATCAACACCTGTGGTCGCTAATTTTGGTGTTAATCCAGCGAAAACACCTCTATAATTGGTTGTGAGCACACCAATACAATTTGGTCCGATTAATGAACCGCCGACACCTTCGATTATTTTTACTATATCTTGTTCTAGTTTTCTTCCTTCGTCACCAACTTCGCTGAAACCGGCGGAAAGAATAATGAACGCTTTTGTTCCTTTCTTTTCTGCCAATATTCTAACTGTTTCCAAACAGTAGGGAGCGGCAATTGCTAAAATAGCTAAATCGACATTTGGAAGTTCTTCGACAGTTGTTTTACAAGTGATGCCTTGAACAATATCTTCTTTAGGATTGACAGTATATAAATCCCCGGCGAAAGCACCGTTTATTAAGTTCCATAAAATTTTACCGCCGGGCTTCTGAATATCGTTCGAAGCGCCGACAACAACTATACTTTTCGGAGAAAGCAGTTCTTTTGCTATCATTGATAACCTCTTTATTTTTATTTAAAATTAGTCGTTATAATTTGTTATAAACCATTTGTCTTTTACTCTTTGCGCTGTAAAAGAAATGGTTTTTATATAATCCAGCTCTACTTTATAGCGAAAAACATCTTTGCTCAAAGTATCGCACCAATAATCGGTTATTGGTCTATTAGTGATTCTGCGTTTAAGCCTTGCTAAATCGTAATACATTTCGTATTGGTCAACGGCATTGTAAGTAGTGCCGGTCGAATCGGCTAAAATAATTGTAGCCGCAGGAATATTGTTGCTGTCCAATTCAGTTATAAATAGATATATAGCACCAAATGATGAGTTTTGGTCAAAATATCTTTCGGCTTGTTTTTTAGGGTTTTTGTCCCCAATTGAAACTATTTCGCAACCGGATATCGAAAGTAAGAAGATAAATACTATTGCTTGCTTATACATTTGATTTTTGTATAAAATTTATTGATTCGTTAATAATGTATTCGAGTTTGTCGTTTGTTTCTGTGAATTTTGAAGCTATACCGAATGTATGTCCAGTGTTCGGAATACTTAGCATTTTTGCGTTTTTGGCGGCATTCAGCAGTTGCTTGCCCTCTGCTATACGCACAGATAAGTCCTCCGTACCATGAAAAATCAATACCGGTGTTTGTAATTCTCCGAGAATATCGCAAAGCCTGCTCGGCGGATAATTTTCTTCGATATCGTCCAAAAAAGACCTATCAAGATATAATTTTTGCTTAGTTTCATAAATTTCAAATTCCAATTTACCTAATTTTTTCCATTCGGCACTTTGCCTTTTGGTATATCGGTTACAGTTAGAAATTGACGCTAAAAGTATTATTTTATTGATAGAATTATTTTTATTTGTGGCTAAAATAGAAATAGCTCCTCCTAAAGAATGACCTATTAGTATCAACTTACTGTTTGTTTTGAATTTTAATTCTTCCAACTCTACAACAAATTTAATTACTTGATTTAAATCCGCTATTTCTTGCGAAATTGTATTATGCCCGAATATTTCCACATCGACCATTCCGCTTTCGGGATCATTAATGCCGTTCATAGAGAAGTCAAAGTTTACCGCAATGACGGAATGTTCCGCTAAAGAATTGCAATAATACGGTATAAATCCCCAATCCTTATATCCTTTGAATCCGTGGCTGAATATTGCGATTGGCATATCTTTGCCACCTTCTGGGTAACGGATATCGAGATTAATTGTGTGTCCGTTAGGTGTTTGTATTTTATGTGCGTTTTTTATTATCTTCATTTTTGAAATAGATTATCAGCTTTTCAGCTTGTGTTTTGTTTACTGTTTCAGTTAATTGTTCTTGTGTCAATTCTTTAATCAAATCAATAGAGCCGTATTTGGTTAATAGTTTTTTTGCAGTGGTCTCCCCTATTCCAGGAACTTCCGTTAGTTCTGTCCGCAAAGTACGTTTATCGCGTAACGAGCGGTGGAATGTAATTGCAAATCTATGGGCTTCGTCGCGGAGTTGTTGTAGCAATTTCAAACTCGACGAGGTACGAGGCAACATCAACGCTTCGCTCGACCCGGGAACGAAAACTTCCTCCAATCGCTTTGCTAAACCAATTACAGGTATCTTATCAAAAAGATCGAGCGCGGTTAATACTTCAACCGCCGAGGAAAGCTGTCCTTTACCGCCGTCCACAATCAGCAAATCCGGCAGAGCTGTATTTTCTTCTATGGCTCGAGTATAGCGGCGTGTTAAAGTTTCGCGCATAGCGGCGAAGTCATCATTTTTCAGAACTGTTCTCAATTTGAATTTGCGGTATTCGGATTTTTGTGGTTTGCCGTCTAAAAACACTACCATCGAGGAAACCAAATCTGTTCCTTGAATATGCGAATTGTCGAAGCACTCTATTCTGCGAGGGAGTTTCGCTAAGCGTAAATCCCGCTTCAATGAATCGACTGAGCGCGGAATTGCTTGCGCGCTTCGGGTTTGAGCCAGCAGATAATCTTTAAGAGTGTATTCTGCATTGGTATTTGCCATTTCAACCATCTGCCGTTTATCTCCTATTCGCGGAATCAGAATGTGGGTAGTTTTACCTGCTAACTTTGCTAACCACGAGGTTAAATAATCCATATCTTCGGCTTCTTCACTCAAGCAAATTTCTTTAGGAATGAATTCATTTTCCTGATACCAACTTTCGACTGTGCGCTGAATGATTTCGCCATTTGTCGCGGCGACAATATTTTTTGCGATAAAGTGGCGTTTACCGATTAGTTTGCCTTCGCGGATTTTCAAAACGATTGAGCAGGCTGTATTATCTTGCACATATAAGCCGAATATGTCGCGGTCGGCGAAATCGAGAGAAACGACCTTTTGCTTTTCGGAATAATCAACAAGTTGAAAATAGCGGTTTCTGATTACCGCGGCTTCTTCATAGCGTTGTTCTTCGGAAAGCATTTCCATTTGCTCCTTTAGGAATTTCAGGACATCTCGCATTTTACCCGATAAAAGCTTTTGCGCTTGCTTGATTTTAAGCATATAATCGTCGTGGCTGACTAAATTAGCGCAAACACCGTCGCATTTTTTGATATGGTTTTCTAAGCAAACGCGGTATTTCCCTTGTTTGATTTTTTCTTCGCTCAAATTCAATTTGCAGGTTCTTAGCTGAAAAACATTCATAATTGTCATCAGCATAAACTTCATATTGCGAACGTCGGTATAGGGTCCGAAATACTTAGAGCCATCGTGAATCAGTGTACGTGTATAAAAAATCCGCGGGTATTCTTCATTTGTTATGCGTATATATGGAAAAGATTTGTCGTCGCGAAGCATAACATTGTAGTGCGGTTTATGCTTTTTGACCATAGTATCTTCCAAAATCAGCGCCTCTGCTTCGCTATCGACGACTATATATTCTGTATCGGCGATTTTCTTAATCAGCGCTAATGTTTTTGGATCTTTATGCCGCAAATCGGTATAATAATTTTTGACACGGTTGCGTAAGTTCTTTGCTTTGCCAATATAGATAATATCACCCTTGGAGTTTTTGTGAAAATACACTCCAGGGGTGGTCGGAAAACTGTAGATTTTCTCGAGCAATTGCGCCGAGAAGCTAATCCCATCTATTTCGTCCGTAAAATCTATATCGGTCTTCAGTTTTTCCATATCAATATTAGTCGTTTATATATCTGCAAAATTAACAATTAATTGTCAATTGATAATTGTCAATGGTTAATGAGAAGAAAGAATTCACCGCAAAGACGCGGAGACGCAAAGAAGGGTTTTGGGTTTAGGGGATTGGGTATGGGAAGCGAAGAATGGAACGCTGATGACGCAGGTTTAGAACGAGAGAAATGGCCGTATCCTGTTTATCTTCCAATCGTGGGCATCAATATTCTGACTAGAAAAAAAAGAAAACCCATTGGGTCATCTTTCTTTATAAACTTTACGAACTTTACGAACTGGATAAACTTATTCTTCTCTTCACCTGGATATGATGAATTTTTCGGTGTCTCGAAATGTTGTTCCTATAAGCATACATATATATATGCCGTTGGGGAGTTCCGATGAATTGAACTGATATTCGTCTTTATCTTTGGTTTGGGGTCCGGTATAAATTGTTCTTATTTCCTTTCCGAGCATATTATATACTTTCAAAGTTATGTCAACACCTTTTTTCACTAAAGTAACTTCAACATGAACCTGCCCGTTTGTTTCCCAAATCTTAGTTATTTTACTCGAAGTTAATGTATCGACGGTTACTTTGGCTTTTCTGTATATGGATGAATGCTTGTTTTTGTTTAATTCCATAAATACGTTTTTGTTTTTTGAAGATGAATCATTCTTTATTGATTGGGCATAGCTCAACGAAGGAGAAAACGAGAACCCCATTATCATCGTTAAAATCACCAGCAATATTTTAATACTTTTTATCTTCATACTTCATTTACGGTAAAACAAACTCATTTGTTTCAATAAATCCAATTGTTTTTTCTAAATCGTCGTGCATTACTACGTCTTCTTCTACAAACTTAACGCTTTTTCTATAATTCTCTATTATATCTTGTAAATATGGAGACGTTTTTTTATCTCTAAATTGTATAGCCTGGCAAGCATTGTAAAGTTCAATAGCTAAAATTCTGATAACATTATCAATTACTCTTAATGCTTTTGTAGCGGCGTTTGCGCCCATACTTACGTGATCTTCCTGTTCATTGGACGATGGAATCGAATCGACCGAAGCAGGAGTGGAAAGTTGTTTGTTTTGGCTTGCTATAGCGGCGGCGGCATATTGCGGAATCATAAAGCCGGAGTTTAACCCGGGAGCTGATACTAAAAACTCCGGTAAACCGCGCTGACCGGCAATAAGTCGGTATGTTCTGCGCTCGGAAATTGCACCGATTTCACTCATAGCAATTGCGAAAAAGTCCATTACTTGCGCTATTGGTTCGCCGTGGAAATTTCCTCCCGAAACGATAAGATCATCTTCAGGAAACACAGTCGGGTTGTCGGTAACGGAATTTATTTCGGTTAATATTACGCTTTTAATATAATTCAATGAATCCTTGCAAGCTCCGTGAACCTGAGGAATACAGCGGAATGAATAGGGATCTTGAACATGAGCTTTTGCACTCGCGGCAATTTCGGAACCGGATAATAATTTGCGAATATTAGCGGCGGTTTCAATTTGCCCCGGATGTGGACGGATTTCGCTAATTTGCGCGATGAATGGGTCCAATAAACAATTGTAAGCATCTAAAGAAATGGCGGCAATTATATCGGACAGCACTTGCGCTTTATCGGCTTTGATTATTGACCACACTGCATGAGCAGACATAAATTGAGTTCCGTTCAATAATGCCAAACCTTCTTTTGCGCCTAAAGTAATTGGTTCCCATCCGTAAAGTTCCAGGATATCTTTCGCGGAACGCTCTTTGCCTTCGTACATAACTTCGCTTAGACCAAGCAAAGGAAGGCACATTTTTGCTAAAGGTGCCAAATCGCCTGAAGCACCCAATGAACCGAGTTCATAGACAATAGGGATTATATCGTGGTTATAAAAATCAACAAGACGTTCGACAGTTGAAAGTTGAACTCCGGATTTTCCCAAGGAAAGGGCATTGATTTTCAAAAGCATCATTATTTTGACTATTTCGTCCGATATCTTTGCACCCAAACTACATGAATGAGACTTTATCAGATTTTCCTGTAGCTTCGATAGCTCCTCGTCCGAAATTTTTATGTTGCAGAGAGAACCGAAACCGGTGTTGATGCCATAGAGCGGGCTTGTGCTTTCCGCTATTTTTTTGTCAAAATATAATTTACAATTAACAATCAATTCTTTCGATTCGGTAGATAATTCTAATTTGGTATCATTAAAAATTAGTGATTTTATTGTTGTAAAATCAAGTTTTGTATTCGGTGATATTTGAAATTTAGTATTCATATTTAAAAAATGTGCTTATAAAAAAATCAAAAATACTACTATTTTGTGTAATATTTTTGATTTGATAGTAAATATATAATATAATGTTATTTGTGAATCATCAATTTTCTAATGGCGGAATAAGTTCCCGATTGAATGGTTACAAAATATTCGCCGCTTGAAAGATTGTCTATATCAACACTACGAGAGTACATACCAGGTCTTTGATTCCCCAGCTCCATTGTCCTAACCAAATTTCCTTCGATATTATATATTTTTATTGCTGTTTGGTTTTCAAACGCCAATTGATAATTGACTTCCAGCGAGGTAGCGTTTGTCGGATTCGGAGCAATAGGCTCTAATGTATTGTTATATCCCGAAGAAATGATTTTCCAAAAATCCTGCATACAGAAATTTTCTAAAGTAATTATACCGTCCGTACAGGCGAATTTAACACAATCTGTATCGTAAGTGTTTGCTGTTACTTCGATAAAAGCTTGATTGATATTTTCAAAAGGTTGATGCGAGTCAAATGCTAAATTTATCAGTTTTCCGGATTTATCGATCGGTTCATCGAATAGCGAACTAATTGTTAATTTGATATATCCTATTGAATTATCAAATTTATCTATAATTAGTTTAAATCTGCCGGCACAAGCTTCGCCTAAAGTAATATTATTTCTTTCTAAAGACAGGATATCGATGTTGTATTTTATTTCCATTGTTAAATTGTAAACATAGAATGTATCTATAGCTGGACCATTTTCGAGTAATATTGAAATGTATGCAGGTTTTCCCGGGTCTATCCGCTGATTAACCGGTGTAGTTGATATAAACCTAGCAATCTGCATAGTTTTACCTTTGAATTCGGCAAATTTATGAAGCTGTTCCGCTTCGTCCTGCAGTATAAATCTGATAGTTTTATCACCAGGACTTTTAGGAGCATAAGCCACCGGAATGGAGCGCGTTTCACCGGCTTCCAAAGTAAAATTGCTTTCTAATGATTTGTCCAACAAAGTGAATTCGTTGTTAATTTGATCAACCGTAATGCCTTGCAATTTTATTTTTGATTGAGTATTATTTGAAATCTTACCCGATATAGTAGCTGTCTCGTTCATACAACTGTAAATCTCGCCACCGATAAATTCAATATTATTTGAAATCACATAAACGGAGATTTCAGTTTTATTTGTGTCTTGGTTTTGTGCGTCGGAAATAATAGTAAGTTCACCTTTGTGTTCTCCCGGATTTCCGGCATAAAAGTCAACATCCACAAGCATATCCTGACCGGGCAGTAATTGATATGGGAAACTGATATTGTCTTTGTTTATTCTAAAGCCTGTTTCTGAAAAATCATTTTTATCGAATATGATAGACCCATCGGATTCGAAATCGTAAACATAAAGAGTGTCAGCCCATTTCCATTCTGAATAAGGTTGGTTTTTGATTATAATTTGCTTTGAGTGAATACGGTCAGCTTGGAATAAAGTATCGAATTCAACCGGTGAACAAGTGATGCGAGGAACACAGCCCATACCGGCAAGTTTGCTATAAACTTGACTATCAGGAAAACCTTTGATTTTATAATTTATAGTTAATTCATAATTTCCTGTATCTTTAGGATTGAAACGTACCGGCAGAACAAACTTACTTTTAGGTTTAATTTCTAAATTACGAAGAACATTTTTATTAAACTCAAACGCTTCACCGCGGATGGAATTGAGTATTTCATAGTTATCAATAGTTATTATTTTGTCGCCTATGTTTTCCAAGACCAATCCACCGCTTTGATTATTTATCGGATACGGAATGATAGGGAAATCGGTTCTGTTCATTCGCTTTCTACCATAATCGTAAGATTCGGCAGTCAATTCGACATTAATACCGTGAACATTTACAAAGCAGATGCTATCCATTTGTACAGCGTTGCTTCTAAAAATATAATACTTGTTAAAATCACCTTTAGTTCCTGCCAAACAGCGAACTGAAAATTTATAATTTCCACCCGGTTTTATAACCAGAGGACTACCCTGATTGACCGGTCTATCAAGAATTATTGAAAACTCGGGTACGTTGGAACTGTCAATCGAGGTAATGATCAAATCCGATATGCCTTTATTGAATATTATAGCATCGCGTGTTGCGGGAGTATTAATAGGTAAAAAGCCGAAATCAACATCCGTTACTTCAATAACTGGTTGACCTACAGCCGCTTCGACTTTAGCCAAGTAGCTTAAATAACAGTTGTTGACAACGCCAATCGAATCTACGTAAGTACCAGCAGAACTAGAAGAAAATTCAACTTTAAAGTTATATTCGTCGGTTGGTTTCAATAAAACGTTAGGAGTTTCATTGTCTACTTTAAAATTCGAATTTATTGATTTGACAATTATTTTTGAGATTAGAAAATCTACTGTACCTTTATTGACGACTCTAAAATTTTGCGTAGATTTCTCGTTAGCTGAAAATGCACCGAAATGCTTGTAGTTTGGCTCTATTACAATTTTTGGAGCAGTGTATTCAAATGATAGAATAGTATCATTTCCGGCATAATCCCTAAACTGCAAAATAGCTTTCGCGTCAAGTCTTTTGTTTTTAACGTATAAATTCCATTCAGCAAATCTAGTTTCGCCCGGAGTAATCGGCGTTATTTCTCTATTGAAATTATCTAGGTCGAATACAACTGGTGATAAATTGGAGCGGATGTAATTATCATCCGGCATATCTTTTACTGTACCGGTTATTTCGCCCGGGCATTCAGAAACATAAGTAACCGTCGGTGGAACTTTGTCCAATTCTTCCGCTGAAGCGAACGTCATAAATGCAGGATAACCAAAAGCTTTATTGCCGATAAAATTATAGAGGTAATTACAGAACTTACGGCCTGATTTGATTACATAATATCCTGGTTCGTTAATTTGTATAATTATACTTTTGTAGCTTCCGCTTTCGGAAGGCATCACATTATTCGAAACAACGTATGCTTCTGTAACAGATTTCCATTGGATAATTGTTCCATCAACTTTGCCGATAAATAAATCAAGCGGTAAATCTTCGCTTTCGTTACATTCCGCCATTATATTCATAAAGCATTTGGATAATGGACTGCTCAAAGCTGAGGGTTCAATAAAAAATGAGGATGTATGCGCATAAGAATTAACCGGCATAAGGGACATTTGGAACGGTGCTCCCAGAGGTGCCGGTTGCCCATCTTCTTCTATACCAGTGTTGTATAACGTGACTACGATTTTATTTTTCGATTCTACGGAAACATTTGCTTCTTTAGGACGGTATTCAACGAAATTCAATCCGTATTTGGCAGAATTTTTAGCGATTACCAAAGTATCGGTACTTATTTTTCCTCGGACATAAACAATAGTCGTATCGGTATCAAGTTGATTTAATGTATAAATTCTGATAATTGGAGGATTTTTCCGTCCTTGGATTTTTGACACATGATATTCGTTACCCCACCATCGTATAGGCAAATCCATTTCGGCTAAATAATTATTATATTTATTGTTTAAAGGCACGTTTGCAGATTGACATCCGCTAAGAACGGCAACGGGTTTTGAAGCCATTATTTGGCTTCCGGACAAATCGCCTTCCTTACCTTGTGCTGATACAATCCATATGTCGCCTTTATTCATAGGCATAATGCTTTTATTGCCATACATCAAACCGCCTGCGGCTTGTTTATTCCCGTAGAATGTGAAATTCACATCGGTATTATCGTAAAGGGCTACAATACAGGTCATACTTGGGAAACTATTATATAGCGGGTAAGGATCAGAACCATCGTTATAGGAACTTACAATATAATTCCTTCCTAATGCTGTAACAGGGAAAAGCATTATTCCTTCACTAGAATATCTGTAATCAACAATTAATTTTGCGGTTACAGGATGTTCGGAAGTCAAATGCATAGCTCCTGTTTTAACAAAACGACTGCCTATTTCAGGTTCCATTCCAGATTTAATATAAGGTTGACAAACCTGAGGGTCCAAAACAAAAACTCCGCGTTGACCTTTCAGAACATCAATCGATTTTGTATAGTTTTTAGCTGTGTTTTCTAATGTAACTTTAGTATCAAATGATGAAGTTATATAAAGATATACTTTATCGTTTGATAAATTAATATCGGTCAGTGCCGGCGGAACTGTGAAATAGAATTCAGCCCCACTAATAGAAGAATTTAGCAGTTCCAAATGAGTAGAATAAAAATCTTCCTCAAGAGTCGCGAAAGAAGTTGCTGAAAAGAAAATCAGCAGGGAAAAATATATAGCAATTTGTTTCATAGTCTTTTTTCTTTTAACTTTATACCAAATTAACAATATAAAGACACATTAAACGCAAAAAAGTTTCAAAAATTTTGAAAATATTTTTATTTTAGGCATCGTGCTTCTATAAATAATTATATATCAATCACTAACAAATATATATTTTTTTGGTTTTTTTGAAAATAATTTGGCGTTTTGACAAAACGTAAGTCAATTATGGAATATTAGTTTATTATGCAACAAATATTGCTGATATTATTGATGCGAAAAAATCAGAAATAATAAAAAACCGACTTCGGTATGTGATAACCAGTTTATATTTCTAAATAATAATAATATATACTATTTTAAATGTCTATAAATCAGTTCTAACAATTTATCTTTGTTTATAGGTTTTGAAATATATTCGTTGCAACCTGCTTCTAAAGCTTTTCCTCTATCGCCCGATAAGCCGAAAGCTGTTTGAGCAATAATTACAACATTCTTATTAAATTGCCGAATCAGACGGGTAGCATCATATCCGTTCATATCAGGCATCTTTATATCCATCAGGATCAAATCAATGTCCGAATTTTTATGACAGATTTCAACAGCTTCTTTTCCGGTTCTTGCAAATAAAGTAGTATTGCTTATTTTGTTGATTAGCATAGATATAAATGTTCGGGATGTTTCATCATCCTCTACTATTAAAACTTTCAGTTTCTTTTTAATTTTCACTTTATCACTCAAATAGGTATCATCATTTGTTATTTCTACTACTGCATCTTTGCAGAATGGAATCGAAAAATAGAAAATTGAACCTACTCCGACTTCACTTTCAACCCAAATACTGCCACCCAGCATTTCTACATAAGCTTTGGCTATGGATAAACCCAAACCGGCACCTTCATAATCTCTGGATAATGAAATATCTGCTTGGGTGAACCGCTCGAAAATTGCTTCTAATTTATCGGGTGGTATTCCTATACCTGTGTCTTTAATAAAGAACTCTAAATTTCTACCTTTTTTCTCGTAGCCGAAGTCGATACTTCCGGATTTTGTAAATTTTATAGCATTTTTAACAAGATTAGTAAGAATCGCAGTGGTTTTTTCGTGGTCTGAATAAATATATGATTCCTCAGCCACTAAGTCATTATGATAATCAAATATTATTTCGTTGTCTTCAATTTGATATTTGAAAAAGCCATATAATTCTTCTACTAATTCATTGATATTAAACTCAGTAATATTAACATCCATTTGACCTGATTCAATTCTCGAAATTTCCAGCAAATCATTTATAATATTCTGTAAGCGAGCACCGCTTTTTTGTATTATATCGATATATTCATTTTGTTCTTCATTTGTCAAATCCGGTTCTTTAAGCAACCCGGTAAATCCAAGTATTCCATTCATTGGAGTGCGGATTTCGTGGCTCATATTTGCTATAAAAGCAGATTTTAATTGGTCGGATTCTTCGGCTTTTTCTTTAGCTATTAGCAATTCTGTATTTTGTTCTTGCAGTAAAACTTCTGCTTTTTTACGGTCTGACACATCGCGTACTATTGCTTGAATATACGGCTTGCCTTTTAAATCCAAACGGTTAAGCATGACCTCTGCGTTAAATAATGATTGGTCTGCTCGACAGTGAACCCATTCAAAAAATTGAGGTTCCCCTTCGAAGGCCAAATTGATTTTCTTTATGGCATCTTCTTCGGAAGGTCGTCCGTCAGGTTGAAAAGGTGGTGAGAAATTGTTAGGGTGTGCTCCAATAATCTCCTCCCTCGTACAACCAAACACTTTTGATGCTCCTGAATTACAGTCAACCCAAACACCTTCAGTAAACAATAGGAAAGCATCATTAGCCGTTTCGAATAATGTACGATATTTTAACTCATTATCGCGTAGTGTTACTTCCGTGAGCTTTTGTTCGGTGATATCTATATTTATACCAATCATTCTCAATGCTTTGCCATCATTATCCCGATAAGTCACAGAATCTGCTTTGATAAACCTTATATCTCCATCGCCAGCAATTATCCGAAATTCGTGACAATATTCCTTTTCACCACTCAGAGCCTTCTGTATTTCTTTATTAGTTTCATCTACATCCTCTGGATGAAGGGTTGAAATCCAGGCATCATAGGCACCGCCAAAATTTTCTTCATGAATTTGGTAAAGGTGATACATACTGGAGTCCCAAATCAATTGGTTAGTAACAATATCCCAATCCCAGACACCAACTTTGCCTGCTTTCGTTGCGAGACGAAGACGCTCTTCAGTATCTAGATGTTCTTTTTGAATTTTTCTACGTTCAGTAACATCACTTACGCTTCCTATTAACGCTATAGGGCTAAGCTTTTCATCGTATATAACAATAAATTTGTCGAGAATCCAATGATATTCGTTATCATATTTATTTTTGAAACGATATTCAACACGATATTCCTTGCCAACTGGACCTGATATAGCTTCGCTTATAATGCGATTAGTTTCAGATATATCATCAGGGTGCATCAATGCTAAAACAGCATTTAAAGGTAATGAATTAATTTCTTCTTGTTTGTAACCGGTTATTTTTGAAAAAACAGGGCTAAGATAATCATATTTATTGTTTATTAGGTTTCGTTTATACGATGCATCAATTGAATTTTCCATGACTTCTCTTAACCGGTCTTCGCTAAGTCTCAAAGCACTTTCAGCATAAATACGTTCTGAGATATCTGTTGAAACACTCATCAAACAATTAGGGTTGTTTCTTATAGTAATTTGTTTTTTTGTAGTTTGGAACCATCTTTTTGAACCATCATTGAAAGTAAATTCTTCTTGAGGTATAAATAAAACTTCCTTGCTTTCTATTATATGGCGCTCTCTTTCTCTAAACTTTTTAATCTTTTCTTCAGATGTCAACCATTTTTTAGCAACGGATATATCGGATTTTCCTATTAATTCTTCAGGGGTAGTACCGTGAAGTTCTGCAAATTTATAATTTACTAATAGGTATATACCATTTATATCTTTTACATACATAATATTCGGAAAATTGTCAAAAACCATCCTAAATAAAGCTTCATTTTCAATAATGTTTTCTTGAGCTTGTTTACGTTCAGAAACATCACGAACTACCCCTTCTGTACCTGCAAATTTGCCATTATGGAATTTTAACTGAACATTCATAGATGCCCAAAATGTAGTTCCGTCTTTTTTCTTTCCTTGGCAGACAAAGTCCTCAATCCTTCCTTTGGTAGATAGTTCTTTGATCATTATCTCTCTATCTTCGGGATTGGCATATAAGTTTTCAGCAGGCATTCCAATTATTTCTTCTTCAGAATTAAATCCGTACATTTTGATAGCCGAAGGGCTTGCTAAAATAAAGTTGCCTTCTGCATTTGCCTGGAAAAAAGCGTCTTGCAGATTGTTGAAGATCCCTCGGAAGCGTTCCTCGCTTTCTAAAATGGAATTTTGTGCTCTCTTTTGTTCTGTGATATCTTTAGCAAAAATGGAAATTCCAAAAGTTTTTTCTTCTTGAACCAGAATACTAAAGTGAAGCAACAATATTCGAGTATTATTAAATGTAGAATATTCCTTCGAAAATGAACCTTCAGCCAGTGTTTGTTTATACATTTCTTCCCAAAATGAGATAAATTCAGAACCAGTAGGGAACAGGTCAGAAGGTCTCATTCCAATAGTTAATGATATAACTCTATCATTCAAAAAATAATCATAAAACGAATTGTTCCAGTGTAAAACCCCAAACGTTTCAGCGTCAACGGACCAAATCATATCTTCTGTACTGTCTATTATTGATTTCAGCAATGTTTCTGATTTGTGTAACTTGATTTCAGTAAGTTTTCTTTCATCCATTTCCTTTAATAGTTGTTTATTCGCTGCTGTGAGTTCCGATGTACGTTTTTCGACTATATCCTGAAGGTGGTCCCTGTATTTAACAATTTCATTTTCCATATCGTGTTGCAGACTACGATCAATTCCAACACTTAACGTTTTTATTAAATTTCCGAATGAATCATAAATTCCTTTATTAGTCCAGGCAATCCAGACTTTTTCTCCATTTTTTTTGACATTTTCATTTTCGCTACTATAATAATCTTCCGGATGAGTTTGAACGGTTTCCATTTTTTCTTCTAGATTATACCCATATGTGTCAACCGGTTCAACAATAGTTCCCACAACATTTCGGTCATAAATTTCGTCCATTGTAAAACCGAAAAAGTCAAGTCCGTATTTATTTAGATAAACTATATTGCCATTTGTATCCCACTCCAGAATAATACTGGAAGAATAGTCAACAATATTTCGATACTGTCTTTCACTATTTGAAAGAGCCTTTTCAGTTTGAATTCGTAACTCTATTTCGTCTTCTAATTTCTCAGTTCGCTCTTTAACCAAATGTTCAAGATTATTTTTGTAACTAATTAATTCATCTTCTATCCGCTTTTTTTCAGAAACATCTTCAAATATTCCAATAACACCGAGAATTTCACTCTTATTATTGCGGTATGGTGTTTTGGTAGTAAGAATCCAAAACGATTGATCATCAATGAAATATTGCTCATAAATCTGTTTTGATTTACCGGTTTTGATTACTTCTTGATCGTCTTTACGATAAGCTTCAGCAAGTTCAGCAGAATGGAAGGCAAAGTCATTTTTTCCTATAATGTCTTCCGGTGTTATTCCTAAATCTTTTGCATATATTTCATTACAGGCAATATAATTTGAATTACAATCTTTGATAAAAATTCGTTGAGGAAGGTTTTCAACAAGGTTTTGGAAAAGATTCTTGCTCTCACTTAAGGCTTTCTCCGTTAAATTTTTACCGGAAATGTTATTTTTATAAAAAAACTTTAATGAATCTAATTCATTTTGAACTTTGTTTAGCTCAATTATGAGTTCCTCTTTGGATTTGTCAAGATAATTCATTAGCTCTATTCCTGGAAAGTGTTTTATAATTAGCTTTTTGCCGCTATCGAGTACCCTGTAATATATTTATGTATTTGTATAAACAAGCTTATTACAAATATAATAAAATAATAATTATAATAAGCATTTATAATTACCCGAAATTAAAATAAATTCAGGTATCATTCTTCTATACTTTAACTTTTTATTTGTTGGTAATTAAACAGGTTTTCTTGTTTATCCAAATTTGCAAGGCAATTTTGGCTAAGTAAAAGCTGTTAATTAACTAAATAGAAAGTCCAAAGATGAAAATAAGGTTTATTACACCTCCATATTTAACTCATATAATCTACGACATACAAAATACTACTATTATTTTTAATAAAATAAGTGGTAAGTATGAAAATTAGTATCCGCCAAAAACTCGTACTTCTCTCTATTATTATTCTCGCAGGTAACGGAATTATTGGTTATTCCGTCTATAAGAGTAACCAAACTCTTCGTAACTCCGAAAAATTAGTTCAGCATACTGAACAGGTTATTTCCTTATCAAGTCGAATACTATCTCTTAGTATGGATATTGAAACATCATCACGCGGTTATGTTATTAGTGCTGACAGCGCATTTTTGGAACCAATGATTTTGGCAAAAAACACAGTATTCACTTCCATCCGAAAACTCAGAAATCTAACTAAAGATAATCCAAACCAGCAAATACGAATAGATTCCCTTGCAATCTATATGGCTAAGCGATTAGAATTTTCGGTTCAAACTGTTAACACAAGGACTAATCAAGGATTAGCATCTGCAATAGCTTATATTTCTACCCAAGAGGGCAAGCGTTATTCAGACCAATTGCGAAAAATCACTTATTCAATCCAGGGGAAAGAAAAAGCATTACTAAAACAACGTAAACTAACAAATGAAAAAAGTGTGATTTCTTTTAATAGGTTTTTCATAGTGATGTTCGTATTAACGATGTTAATGACCTTTCTGTTATTAATAGCCTTTGGTAGCATTCTCCAAAAAAACAAAGAAAAAGAAAAGCGTGCTGAAGAGCTCGTAGTTGCAAACTCGGAGCTTATCTTCCAGAACAACGAGAAGGAAAAACGTGCTTCTGAGTTGGTAATTGCCAACACAGAGCTTGTCTTCCAAAGCGATGAGAAGGAAAAGCGCGCCGCCGAGTTGGTCATAGCCAATCAAGAACTTTTATTCCAAAACAATGAGAAGGGAAAACGCGCCGCCGAGTTGGTCATAGCCAATCAAGAACTTTTATTCCAAAACAAAGAAAAGGAAAAACGCGCCGCCGAGTTAGTGATTGCCAACACAGAACTAGTGTTCCAAAGTAAAGAAAAAGAGCGCCGTGCATCGGAGTTAATTATATTGAATGAAGAGCGCCGCGAAACTAACGAGTATCTTGAGAATCTACTTGATTGCGCGAATGCCCCAATTATTGTTTGGAATCCTCAATATGAAATTACACGGTTCAACAGAGCATTCGAAGCCCTAACCGGCAGGACTGAAAAAGAAGTAATAGGTAAATCATTGAAAATTTTATTCCCTGCAAATGAAATTGAAAGTTCCATGGAGCTCATTAGAGAAACACTTGATGGTGAGCGGATGGAGATTGTCGAAATCAAAATCATTCATAAAGATGGATTCGAACGGATACTTCTTTTGAATTCAGCAAATATAATGTCTCCGGATGGGAAGACTCCAATCGCAACAATTGCACAAGGCAATGATATTACTGAGCGAAAGGTTGCAGAATTAGAAATAAAAAAATTGAATGAAACCTTAGAGCAAAAAGTTATTGTACGAACTAAACAGCTTGAAGATGCCAATAAAGAACTCGAAGCATTTAGTTATTCTATATCGCACGATTTGCGTGCACCACTTAGGCATATTGGCGGCTTTATTGATTTGCTTACAAAAAATAATTCGGCCCAACTCGATGAAACCGGCTTACGATATTTGAAAATAATCACCGATTCTTCCATAGAAATGGGTAATCTAATTGATGCCTTATTGACATTTTCGAGATTAAGCCGCACAGAACTGCAAAGGACTACAATTAATTCCAAAAATATGGTAAAACGGGTAATAGATTCTTTCAGCGATGAAACAGCCGGCAGAAATGTTGAAATTAATGTATCGGATCTACCAATTGTTTTAGGTGACGAAACCTTAATGAATCAGGTATGGTTCAATCTAATCTCCAACGCTCTAAAATATACTCAAAAAAAAGAAAAAGCAATGATTGAAATAGGAAGTAGAACAGAGAATGATAAAATAGTATTTTATGTCAAAGACAACGGTGCCGGATTTGATATGAAGTATGCAGATAAGCTATTCGGCGTTTTCCAGAGATTGCACAAAGCCAGAGATTTTGAAGGAATTGGAATAGGGCTTGCAAATGTAAGCAGAATCCTTATGCGTCACGGTGGAGAATGTTGGGCAGAAAGTGAAGTTGACAAAGGTGCTACATTTTTCTTTAGTGTACCAAATATATAAAAACTATAATAACAATTTTTAAAGGAACAAAATTATGAATGCAGAAGTAAAAAGAATCCTGATTGTGGACGACAGTCCAAAAGATGTTGAACTTACCATCGCGGCTCTGAGAGAAAAGAATCTTGCCAATGAAGTGGTTGTAGCTGAGGACGGCGAAGAGGCTTTGGACTATTTATATAAGCGCGGCAAATTTGTAGACGAAAAAGGCTACCCTGCTGTAATTCTCTTGGATATAAAAATGCCCAAAATGAATGGAATAGAGGTGCTTAAATATATTCGCTCAACACCAAAATTTAAATTAATACCTGTGATTATGGTAACATCATCGCGAGAAGAAAAGGATTTGGTCGAAAGTTATAAGCTTGGAGCAAATTCGTATGTGGTTAAACCTGTCGATGTAGTGCAGTTTATAGATGCTATTAAATCTTTGGGACAATATTGGGCTGTTATTAATCAAGCACCCCCAGTGAATATTTGAGCCGTTTATTTTTGAAAAAACACTTTTATTAAACTATATATATGAATGAAAATATAAAAATTTTGCATCTCGAAGATTCTGTGAAAGATTCCGAGTTAATTCACTCGATTATTATTAGTGGTAGAATCGAACACGAATACTTTTGGGCTGATAACGAAGAAGAATTTATTAATATACTAGAAGCCGAAAAAATAGATATTATATTATCTGATTATAACTTACCTGCTTACAACGGAAACGAAGCTTTGAAAGTTGTCAGAGAAAATTATCCTCATACGCCATTTCTTTTCGTTTCAGGAGCAATGGGCGAAGATGCCGCTATTAATGCGATGTTAAACGGAGCAACAGATTACGTACTCAAAAATAAACTTGAGCGGTTGGTTCCGGCTATTAAAAGAGCGCTAAACGAAAGGGAACTTGAGAAAAAGCAAAGACTGACTATGAATGCACTACGCGAAAGCGAGGAAAAATATTCCAAAGCTTTTATGACATCACCTTATGCAATAACTATAACTTGTTTGGAGGATTGGAGATTTTTTGAGGTTAACGAAGCTTTTTCGGCCATTACCGGTTACACGCGAGAAGAGTCGACTCGAGATTCTAAAGTAGGTTTAGAGATTTGGGTTAATGCTGGCGAAAGGAAGCAAATAGTTAAAGCACTTTTCGAAGGTAATGAAGTTGTTGGTCGCGAGATATTATTCAAAAAAAAGTCCGGTGAAATAATTACCACTTTATTTTCCGCTCAAATCATTCAACTAAATAACAAGCCATTTATATTATCAAGTATCAATGATATTACAGAGCGAAAGCAAGTAGAGGCAGACTTAATCCTTGCTAACACAGAACTTGACTTCCAAAACGAAGAAAAAGGAAAACGAGCGGAAGAGTTGTCGATAGCTAATACAGAACTTGACTTTCAAAACGAAGAGAAAGAAAAGCGTGCAGATGAGTTACTCATTGCTAATGAAGAACTTCTCTTTCAAAACAAAGAGAAAGAAAAACGTGCTGCGGAGTTACTCATTGCTAACGAAGAACTTCTCTTT
>JBAXXL010000059.1:0-22286 GCA_037127915.1 bacterium | reverse complement strand
TTAAAATACAAAAATAATAAATTATTTTTGTACCAGTTTTATTTGAAACTCAACCCCTAAGCATCTGCTTAGGATTTTTTTTTGGGAAAACGTGTATGCGTTAGGTCTTTGAAATGTAGAGACGTAGCTTGATACTCCTTCTTTCTGTTAAAATTATTTTCACTTTCTTTGCATTTTTTTTCAAAGCGAGAGAAAGAAATGGACTTCTCCGTTGTCTATACATTTGTAAAGTGACAAAATTTAATTTTTTGTATTAATTATTTAATATTTTTAAAAAGAGGTCTATAATGAGATTAACTATTACAATTTTTTGTACAATTTTATTATTTTCACCATCCCTCCTTTTTGCAGATGGTTTTAAAATGGTTAAAATTGATTCCTTATATATGCAGGATGAAATATTAAATTTCCCCGAAACTTCATTTTTGTCAATGAATAATAACGGTGATGTAGTATTTAATTTAAGAGGTGATATTGCCTTGCTGAAAAATGGACAATTGCAATATGATAAACGTTTACCAATGTTCGCAGCCCCCTTAATTCCAAGTGGAATAGCTAATAATTATAGAGATATCAGATTAGTCAATAATCAATGCGATTTATATGTTTTAATAGGGCGTAATACAAATTCATTATGTAAACGCGAAAATAACGAATGGAAAATAATAGTCAAAGATATTTCAGAATATTGGAAATATAATTCAGTCGGCTCATTCAATATCGATAATGAAGGGATATTTTGGTTTGTTTCTTATGGTGTTCCTTGCTTTCATAGATTTGACGGAAAAGAAATCACAAAAATCTATGGTAAAGATACGATAGACCCAAATAATTGGGCACTTTATCCCGGATTGCCGAGTTATGGTTCTTGCTGTATAGGAACAAATCTATATTATATGGGCGGTTTTGGAAGCGTAATTAAATTCGATACAAAGACAGGGGAAAGAGAAGTCTTTGTACCTGTTTCGGCGTGGCTAACAGACAATACTCCACAAATCATATCACCAAAAATCAAAATGAAAAAAGGTAAATATTGGTTCGCCACAGCTAGACCTTCACTTATTGGTTTCGACGAAAACGGATATGAAGTAGTGGATTTATCAGGAGGAAAGTTAAGCGAAAAAATAGGAAAAATTGAATATATTGATGATTTCGCAATGGCGGATGATGGTTCGTATTGGTTATCCACACGTGAGGATTCTACGAGATTATATCATATATTCAGCAAGGATTCATTTAGAATTCACAACGAGATTCAAAGTCAGCATAGGTCACTCGACAAAGAAATTCCAAATATAGTTAAAACATTAGGTATCGAAACAGCACCTAATGAAACAGTTTATATAATAACTGATTTAGGCGCGTTGCTATATTATGGTGAAAACCCTTTGTATGTAAAAGATGATTCCGAGAATGACAGTAATTTTGGATTATATAGTATATACCCAAATCCTGCAAAAGATAAAATAAATGTGGAGATAATTTGTAACTCAACTTTCAACCCGAACTTTATAAATTTGGATTTGTATAATTATACTGGTGAAAAAATTAAAAGCATAAAGAGTTATTCGTTTGAAAGAAACCGAAGTTCCGGTACAGCTACATTCAAATTCGACACACCTAATATTCCGAAAGGTTTCTATTTCCTAAGTATAAATGTGGATGGTAAAACTCAAGCAAAATCTATAATAATTGATAAATAAATTTTTAAAATTTCAAAGGGTTCAAAATTTTGAACCCTTTTTTTATATACTTTGTTTGTTCTGTATGTCGCAACTACATATTTTCCTATTAATTTTTTGCTTTAGTAGATAAAACGTGGGGCTGTCTCTAAAGGACAACTTTCGAGAACAGACAGAAATGTCTATTCTACTATGCTGTTGATTTATATAGCAGTTTCTTCATTCCTGTCTAAGCATTTTTTTACCAAACAAACCCAATTTCATCGAGCATCTGAATTTTATCCTCAGGTAGTTTATCTTTGTTTTCGCGATTTGATTGGCACCATATATATAATGCTTTCGTTTTATCAGTCAATTCAACGTTGCAATGTCCATTGGCTTTTTTAAATTCACCCAATTTTTTATGACATAATATCCAGTATTTTTGCTGTGGATCCCAGTCAAATCCGATTTCATCCAATCGCTTAATCTGATATTCCGGTAAATCATAATTAGTATTTCCACGTCTTGCTTTTCTTTGCAATCTTACCCAATGGTATAATTTATTATTATCGTATAAGCCAACATTATAGTGACCATTTGCTTCTTTGAATTTTAAAAACTCCTGGAAATAATGCTCCCAAATATCATCATAAACAACCTTAAAAAATCCGATAGCAATTAGGCTGTTCAATCTCTTTTTTGGTAATTTGTCTTTGTTTTTTCTTTGTCTATGGACCCAGCGCGAAAAAGTCTTATCCAGTTCCCAATTAAGAGGTACATTATAGTCTCCATGCCTTCTTTTGTACCGGACTAATTTAGCAATATTTATATCCCACAAGTCTTTATAAGAATATTCTTTGTGCTCGAACGGGAAATCCAATTCTTCTAATAACTGAATTCTATCAAGAGGAAGAAGACCTTTGTTATAACTTAAAATTTGTTTTCCTATCCATCGATTTAAGGGTTTAATTTTACCTTTCGATTTTGGTTTTTTTAAATCTTTTATTATATACGAAACACCATGCTTAATATAGTATTCTTTTAGCAAATTATACATATAATCCCAGTCATCAAGTTTCCTGCCCCAATTAATTCCTATATCATCGAGTCTTTGAATTCTTTCGTCAACAATAATTCTCTTATATAAGCGGTGATATGCAACCCAACTGCCCAAATCCCCATATTTTTTATCGTATTTTGAAACATTACAATGACCGTAAATTTCTTTAAATTCCAAGAGCTCTTTGAATTTATTATCCCATTGAGTTTCTAAAGGTTTAAACTCGAAATCTGCCTTAACGAGCATATCATATTTCCAATCTAAGAGCGTACCCTTATGATAAAAATTTCTTTGCCGGCTTACCCATGATGATAATTTATAATACTTCGGTTTGTAATCGATGCCATTTTCATCCAGCGGAATTTTTTGATGGCCAAATTCTTCTATATATTCCAAAAATAAGTTGTATTTGCTAAGCCACAATCTATCGTTTCTTTCCTGAACTGTTTCTCGTACTACTTCAGCACCTTTTTTTCTTGGCATAAAATTTATTCCTAATGTATTTTCTTATTTGAATTTCAGTTTTACTAAAGTGATTCTTTTGTTGTATTAACTTACAAACAAAATATTACTTGTTTTATTTTATTAAGACGTTGTCCTAAGCTATTTTGTTGCAAGCCGTCATCTTAAAAATCAAATATAATTTTTTGGCATCCATCTCTGCGTCTCTGCGCCTCTGCGTGTAAAATTATTCCCAAAAAATAAAAAAAATGCAATATTTTCAAAAAAAATGTTGAATTGTGGTTGTTTGTGGGTAAAAATGTTTTATATTTGTATTGAGCTTTAGTAGCATTTTGAAAAAATTATATCCGGAAAAGTCGTAATGGCATTTTTTAAAGGACAAGACATATACTCGATTGACGCAAAAGGGAGGGTAAACATACCTTCTAAAATGCGCAAAGCGTTGTCGCCTTTGGCTTTGGATACATTCGCCATCACCCGCGGGCAGGACGAATGTGTTATAGCCTATCCTTTGGATGAATGGACAAAATACGAAGAGCGTTTCCAGGATTTGAATCAATTCGACAGCAAAAAAAGGTTTTTCCTTCGCTCGATGTTGAGTTGGACTGAAGAATCCGTAATGGACACACAACAACGTGTGACTATTTCGAAACGTTTACAAGAATATGCCGGAATAACGCATAAAGTTCTAATTATCGGTGTAGGTGACCATATTGAATTTTGGGACCCTGCTAAATACGATGATTACATAAAGGGTTATAACGAATCGTACGAAGAAATTGCTGAACAAGTAATGACACTCTAAGATGAAAGATAAATCAAAAATAGAGGAATATGATTACCATAACCCCGTATTACGTGATTTGACAATTGATTATTTGATTAGTGATACCAGCGGTATATATATTGACGGAACACTTGGGGGTGGAGGGCATGCGGCTGAAATCCTAAGAAGGCTCGAATTTCGGGGGAAACTAATGGCTTTCGATATGGATGTCAATGCGATTGAACATTGCCATACGATATTTCAAAAAGAGGAAGACGCCCAAAGACTTGAAATATATAATTACTGCTTTATGAAAGCTCGTCTAATAGCGGAACAAAAATACGGTAAAATCAATGGTTTACTACTTGATTTGGGCGTATCATCCATGCAACTGGATTCGACTGCTATCGGATTAAGCTACCGCGTAGATTCTGATTTGGACATGAGATTCGGTTCCGAGGGCAAAACGGCGAAAGAACTCCTAAACGAATCGGATGAAGACGAGCTTCTTTTTATTCTTCGTTCCTACGGCGAAGAACCTAACGCAAGAGCAATCGCGCGGCGCATAATTGAGCGCCGCCGATTGGATGCAATGAAAACAACATTCGATCTCAGGAGCGCGGTCGAAGAAGTCACACCGGAAAAATTCCGCACTAAAGCCTTATCGCGCGTTTTCCAAGCTGTCCGTATAGCTGTGAACGACGAACTCGATGTTTTGCAAAAAACATTGGTTGATATTATACCGATTTTGGTTCCGGGCGGAAGAATAGTTGTGATGAGCTATCATTCGTTAGAAGATCGTATCGTTAAAGAAGTATTCAAAGAATATTCAACAAAAGAAAATCCCCAACTTAAAATTCTCACCAAAAAACCAATTATAGCCGACGAAGAAGAAATGAAACGAAATCCTCGCTCGAGGAGCGTGAAAATCCGGGTAGCAGAAAAGAATGGTTAATTGTTAATTATCAATGATTAATGAGGAAGAAGAAGAGAATAATTATTAATTGTAAATTATTAATTATAAATGGGAAGATAAGAGAAACCCCGTAATTCGTAATTGATTGAAGGATCCATCTTCAAAGAATTTTGGATTATGAATGCGGAGAGAAGAAAATTCGTTATTCGTTTGAGTGGTTTTATAATATTACAATTATAAAATAAAAATCTGACGAAGTCAGTTTGTCAAAACCCGAAATTATTTTCATAAAAATCCAAAAAAAAACTATGTTTGCTCGCCTCTATCTTTAATATTATTAGATATATAGAATTATGAAAAAGAATTAATTAAATTTATGAAAAAAAAGTGAATCTTTTTTGCGTTTCATGTGTCTTATAGTATTAATTTAGATGATAATTAATTGTAAATATAAAAAGTTTTTTGAGGTTGATATGAAATTTCTAACTACCGCCCTGATTATGCTAATTGCTTTTGCCTTCGTTGCAAGTGCACAAACCGATACTTTGGTTATTAAATTGAAAAATAATCAAATCGAAAAAATTGCCGTTTCCAAAATCAAACAAATCAAATTCGAAAATGTTACTGCTGTAAACGAACCAACTATTATCCCAAGTGGTTTAACCGTCAGCGATAATTACCCAAATCCATTCCAAGAACAAACGAACATAGAATTCGAAATCGCTTCCACGGGCGATGTTGAAGTTATGATTTACGACAACCTAGGAAATCAAATCCAAAAATTGGAATGTAATAACTGCAATATTGGGAAAAATTCTTTGCTTTGGAACTGTACAGACAAAACCAATAACCGAGTTGAATGCGGAGTATATTACTACGAAGTAAGCTTTAATGGCGAAATGCAAACCAAGAAAATGATACTTATCAAATAAGTTTATAAAGTTTGTCAAGTTCGTAAAGATTTTAAAGAGAAGAGATTATGAAAAAGATATTGGTTTTGATTGTGTTGTTGTTGGTCAGCATATCGCTAAATGCCCAAAAGCCGTTGATGAAAATAATTGATATTGATGGTAATGAAACGAAGTATAATATAGAAGATATAAGCGAAATGAATTTTGTGAATACTAATGCGTTTTATAAAATGATTGTTTATAAACACGATACAACCAATACTTTTCTGACACTCAATATAAAATCAATAGTCTTTGGTGATTCAAATGAAATTGAAATCAATCTGGCCACGACTCATAAAATTCTTAGTATCGGGGATATAGACAGTATAGTCTTCGTTCAAGAAATTTGCTCTGATGTAAAAATAGGAAATCAAACTTGGACTTGCAAAAATCTTGACGTTGACCATTATCGTAATGGCGACCCAATTCCTGAAGTAACCGACCCAATTGAGTGGGCAAAATTAAAAACCGGTGCCTGGTGTTATTATAATAATGACTCTATATTGGGAGCAATATACGGGAAACTATATAATTGGTATGCTGTGAACGACCCGCGCGGATTGGCTCCTATTGGATGGCATATACCAAGCGCGGATGAATGGTATGAGCTAGGTGTATTTCTTAAGTCATCCCCGGGAGGAAAATTAAAAAGCACCGGCACTATTGAGAATGGTGATGGATTATGGTTAGAACCTAACGAAGGAGCTACAAATGAAACGGGATTCTCAGCACTTCCTGGCGGATTCCGCGGTATCAATGATGGATTTACGTGTTATGAATATTGCACATTTTTTTGGACTTCAACTTTAATGAGTCCATCGCAAGCAAGATATACAAATTTATCGACTAATCTCACAGCATATATTGATGGGCCATTGGAATTGGCTTATGGTTGCTCCATCCGCTGTATAAAAGATTAAAAAAATGAATGAAAAATGATATTTATTTTTCCACATGAGAAAGAAATGGACTTCTCAGTTGTCTATACATTATTAAATGTGCAAAAAAATAAATATTATAAATTTTTATTCAGATTAATCGAGGCAACAAATGGAAAAAGTGATTCTATTTCTAATACTTGCAATGACGCAAGCGGCATTTTCCCAGTGGGAAACCTGTGATAACAGCATTTATGGCGGCGATATAAGAACAGTCGCAGTAAGAGAAAATGTTATTTTTGCTGGAACAAAAGGCGGGATATTTTTCTCAAATGACAAAGGCAATAGTTGGACACCAAAGAACGAGGGCTTGTTCAATGTTATAAATGCGATTGCAAATAATGGAACGTATGTTTTTGCTTGCTCGGCTGGCGGTGGGATGTATATTTCCTCAGAAAATGGCGATAATTGGGTTCAAAAAAATGAAGGATTAACGAACGATTCGGTTAATTCGATTGTTATTAGCGGCAGTAATGTATTTATAGGCACCAATGCCGGTGTGTTTCTTTCAAACGACAATGGTGATAACTGGATAGAGAAAAACAAAGGTTTGGCAAATATAAAAATTATTACTATAACCGCATATCAAAGCAAACTTTATGCAGGAACAGCCAGTGGAATATATGTTTCATTGGACGACGGAAATAATTGGACAGCTACACCAAGCGGATTGAATTTTGCCATAAACGCAATAGCCGCGAACCAAAATTGTATCGTAGCCATAAGCGATGACGGTTTATATATTTCTCAAGACAATGGAATTTCTTGGGTGAATAAAATAATCACGAATAATAAAGCCAAAATTAAAACTATAGGTATTTACGGGAACAAAATTATAGCCGGCACAACGGGAGCCGGGATATTTGTTTCCTCCGATATGGCTGAAAACTGGGTACCCAAAAATGAAGGATTGTACAATACTACTATTTCTGCTATGGCGATTGAAGCCAATTCAATTGTTGTAGGAACTCAAAACTCTCGTGTTTATAAAGCCGATTTAACAAAATTTGATGTTAAACCTTCATTTTCTGTTATAGATGATTTCACTATTGACCAAGATTCGAGCAAAACAATTTATTTTTTGGTTCCTTCTTATGCGTCGGGCGGGATGATAATTACCAAAAAATCTGATAATACAGAGCTTATCCCAGTGGATAGCATAAAAATTTCCACTTTAGGAGGCACAAGAAGTTTAGCAATTGCTCCGGTAAAGGGAAAGACAGGTACTTGTAAAATAACATTGAGTGTTACCAACGGTGTCGAACCGGCGGAGGAATCGTTTACTGTGACTGTGATTAAAGGAAATGGAGTTGAAGATAATCGAATATCGGAAAATTTAGATTTGGTTTTATCACCCAATCCTGCGGGGGATTATATAACGGTAAATTTGAAACCATCCGAAGGTTTCGCAGTTAACATTTACAGTATTCTCGGCGAAATAATTAAGTCTGTAGAGACACGGCGCGCCGTGTCCCTACGAATTGATATTTCAGATATACCGCAAGGAATTTATTTTGTGCAAGCTGGTGTTGAAATAGCAAAGTTTGTGAAGAAGTAATACAGTTCGTAAAGTTCATAAAGAAGAAGAAACGAAAATCAGCCACAAGCTTAAGCTTGGGGCTGATTTTTAAATTATTAGGACTGTACTTCGGGTTTTTTTACAACACTCTATACGATTTTAGCATCCAATCGCCCAGAGCGTCTTTATAAAAGAAATATAATGTTTTATCCAAAATGCCGGCTATATTGATTAGTTCAATTTCGTCGGGATTGATGTCCAATGTATAGCTTCGAGAGAAAGTCAGATTTGTGGTTTCGTATTCTTCCATATAAAGCACATTTTGATTTGTCGGGTCAAAAAACAAGGCATAAAGAGTTTTATCGCTTGCGTAAATATCGAGCAATTTGCCGGCAAGATTGTTTTGGATAAATTCAGTGTATTTCTTTGTGATGGGTTTTTCCGGGATTTTAAAATTGATAATTTTAAGTTCATTTTTTTTCATATTCAGCATATACATCTTATTGTTTCTATCACCGCTGAAGCGAGTATATATAAGCGAATCGGAATTCATAAGTTCATCGAGATCTTTAACTATTTTCAATGATTCGTCTTTCATATCAATTAAAGCCAGATGATTGGTATTGCCGGGTGTTTTGATGAGCATTGCCGCCATCAAAGAATCGTTCAAACGGGCGGTTGCGCGTAAGCCGATATTTTGTGAAAAATAGAAATCTCTTTTTAGCAATTTGTTTAAATTGTCTTGGTCTATCTCTCTAAAAAGCATTACAGCACTATCCATCTTAATCGACGCGTTTTTTGATGTAATGTACAATCCGGTTGTATCACCAAAACCGGAAGTTAAGTTCTTTATGGCTGTTAAATAGAATTCAAATAATTTGTAATACTTTTGTGAGACAATCGCGGCATTTTTGAAAGGGTAGTTACGATATTTTTTGCTTTGTAAAGTATTTCCGAAAAAGTAGAAGCTATCGAAGTAGCTTGGTAATTCAACTTCGATTATTTTTTTTGGTTTGCTTTTTAAGCTGATCATTTTCCCTTCTTCCGGCAAGATTAAATTAATTGAGCCGTTTTTTGCATCATCCTCTTGAAATACTACAGAGTTATTACCAAAATTTTTCTGACTGAGTTTATTGGTCTCAACCTCTTGAGTTTTACCATTATAAAACAATAATTCAACAATTTGGGAGAAATTTGAATATTGCTGAAGAAGAACGTTGTTCTCTCCAAAAACCAAAATGTCTTGCGGGGATTTTAAATTAATGCCTTTAAATGTGCCTCTATTATCATTAACCAAAACACCATCAAGACCTACGTCCCTTTTCAAGTTCTTCGCTAATTTAGGATCACTTTTTGCTAAAACTACGAATTTCTTAATTCCCGGATATTTTAGAAAATCGACAACGAGCGTTTTTACTGCCTCTTGACTCGCGCTTACAGTTGAGTTGTTCGAATAAACGAAGTAAACGCTAATGTTGCTCTTTGTATCCTCTTGACTCCATAGATTAATAGCGCACAGAGTGCAGAAAATAGTAACAAAACCAATTTTTAAAACATTTTTCATAATTGCTCTCACATAGAATTTAATTTTATTTTTACCAATAGATAACTACAACATTTATGCCATTATTATTTTCTCAAATTTAATAATAATTCTTGAAATTGCAATCGCTATAAGAAAAATTATTTTGAGCTTGTCACTTTAGACGACAAGCTTAAATTGATTTTCTCAACGAAAGCCTTTGAATTTTCGCGGCTTTTGGGGTGAATTAATCCTGCTAAATACCATAAAAATGGAACTAGTCTTACAACTTAAAATTTATCGCAATTTCATAATTTAATGAATTAATCTTATAAATAATTTTGAATTATCATTAATGTTTTTCAAATAAGTACTAGTTGAATTAGACTTAATGTTTAATTTCTGCCCTGCGTAACAATATAGAATTAACTTGTCAAAAATCCAATCTTTCTTACCTTGGATCAAATTATGAGAATGTGAATCAACACTCGAATTATCCAGAAAATATTCAAAGGTTAGTGTACCAGAAACAGGTATAGATTCTATTCCGAGTGAAATATTTATTTCATAATAACCACTTTCAGGAATATTAAAAGTACTCGATGTAGAGTCATAGAATTGAGTATATTCCGGAAGATTAAGAGTATTTAAACCTCCGCTTGTGAGAGGTAATTTGATATTAAGGTTCGCATTTATTAAATCAATTGCACTATTGGTTATTATCCCGTCCAAATATGGAGGCATCTTGCCTCTGGCACTCGGATAATATTCAGTTAACGCAGGGTCATCAATAATAATGTTATTAGTAATACCCAAACGCGAGGTGAAATAATAATTATACCTATAAAAATCGTGGTACTTTTGAAAACCTTCAGGTAGAGATTGGAAGAAGTTATTTTGAATAGTTACGTTAGATGTTGCGGCGTGGGCTAAAAACTTTACAAAGTATAAGCTTTGCTTTGGTGAAAAAGCACTTGTTGGATAATCTACTCGAATATAATTATTAGTAATATTGATATTGTTCGCATAAGGATAAAGTGAGTCTGCCGCTAATAAAATTGCACCCTTAGTTGGAGCCATTTTTGTCTTATCTATCAAATCGTGAAATAAAAATCTATTACTTGTAACTGTTGTGTTCATAACCGAATTCATTTTAATGTGGTAATTATGATTTCCATCAAATTCGGTTTGTGTAATAAAATTATTGTGTGAAGAATTACCGGTTACTCCTAATTCTAAACCTCCACCGCTTGATGAGCCAAATCCATTATATGCTATCGCACACCCTACAATTCTGAGGCTTTGACCTCCAAATCGAATACCTCCCTTATAATTTGAAGCAAACACAGATTTTTCGCAAATTAAATCAGAAGAAGTGTTGTCCCTTTCATCATAGTAAGCCCAACCCAGGTTATTGTCGAATTGTGAATTCCTAATGCTAATAAAACTTGAATAATTATCTGTATAAGCGTTGCCTTTGGGGTCATTTGGCGGACCAAAGTTATTTCTTATAGGCATATTAACAGCATTGCCCCCGAAATTTCTTATCTGAACATTCTCTAATAGACCAGCCCACCAACCTGTGATATTCAAACAGTTTCCTGTTCCGGTTGTTCCTTGAAACATAATATTTTTTATATATCCGCCTTTAAAGAAATAGCCGGGGATTGGTTTCCCTGTTTTATTTAAGGCATTTTCCATTATTATTAGCGGCTGATTTTGAACTAATGAAGTTATAATAGTTTGATTGATGCCCGCTCCAAGAATTTTTATACCTTCATCGTGTTCCGTTTGTAGATATTTTCTTATATAAAGCGTCTTTTTTATATAATAATTCCCTTTTCCAAAATACAAAATTTTCCCTATTTTTAAAGCTGAATCTAAAGCATTTTGAATTGCTACAGAGTTATCGAATGAACTATCATCAGGACGCGCACCAAAGTCTTCAACAAAGAGATACACATTGTTTTGATTTCTTAAGACTGCTTGACCTGCATTTATTAAAGTGCTATCGCTTAGTTTTATAAACAAACTATCTTTTGCTATTCGAACCTTAGCAATGCTTATTCCATCCACACCATCATAACCTTTTTTGCCTTGGTCGCCTTCTCTGCCTTGTTTGCCTTGTTCTCCCGTATCACCTTTTTCGCCTTTTTCACCCTGTTCGCCTTTTGGACCCGGGTTATTTGAATTTTCTGCAAATAATGCATAAGGGACGCTAATTAATTGAGTAGTGCCAATAATTGTATAATTCTCAAAACCCGAGGGGTCTATTTCGGTTTTAATGTAATATGGACCATCAGCCCAATTTATAGATGCTAATGAACCATAGATAACCGTTCCTGTTCCTATTTCAATTGAGACTAAGCCATTGGCATTAGTTTTGGGTTTATGAGTTTCTACATAGACGGCGGTACCTGAAGGTGAACTTTGTAATATGCTAATTTGCATACTAATCTGAGTTGATGTAATCAGATTATTATCATTATCACGGATTACAGCTTGGTAACTCATTTTTTGTGGCGCCTGGGCAAATAAATAGGCATTTAAAAATAATACTACGATTACAGAATAAATAATTTTCATAATTATGATTTTTTAATGATTTTAAAAATTTCAACTTCCTTATTGGCGATGCTCACTTTTAAAAAATAAATTGCACTTGGTAAATTCCCAAGATATATATATTCAATATTATTGATTATTTTCTTGCTATTAATTAATTTTCCGTTTATATCAAGCAGTTCATAGATCAATATAGAAGTTTTAAGGCTATCTACGCTTAGTTTTAATAAATTTGTTGTGGGATTAGGATAAACCTGAATATTCATTCGTTTGCTTATAGTTTGCTCTATTCCAGTTACATTTGATATTTCGTAGGGCTGTTGAACACCCTCAGCTATCGAAGTGTTTGTACCGGAAGTGGTAGTGAAAAACACCTGACCGATAGAATAGCTAACGGAACCGCTGTTTCCTAAAGCAACATTACCTGATGCATTTAATGACGATTGCGCTTGTAGTCCTGTTACTGCCAAAATGAATATCAAAAATACCGCGACACTTACTTTCCTATATTTCAATTTATTGTTGATGGTCATCAATTTAACCTTTTTTCAAATCTTTTATTTGATATAATATTAATTCTTGCAAAATTAATAATAAATTTCAAATAAAGAAATCCCTTTGATAATATACAAAAAAAAGGCGTATTCAATACGCCCTTACTGATCATCATTTTAAAATGCTTTTTTGAGATAAAAATTCATTCAAGCATATTAAATTATATTGTCGCTAATAACGCAATGATTCTTCAGCCATTTTGGTTACAATTTCATTTTCAAAATTGTAAAGTTTTACAAAGGTTTGAGAAGAAGCATCATTGTTCTGTGGTGTTATGACTACAAAATTCATAGTGGTTTTTTTGGGATTATGGTCAATCCAAGTTCCTGAATTCGCATAAACACATTTTTTGTTATTATAACTTTCTGTTGCAACTATTTTAGGTTCGTGAGTATGACCAAATACAACAATTCTCTTATCGGTCTTAGGGTTCATAAAGTACTGTAAATTAGCTTGGTAGTCGGTCTCAGTAGCAGACATTACAGAATCGATTGCACGAGAAGTGATAGTATGTATAGCTACATTATTGGCAGTTTGTCTTGCTTCCCAAGTATCTTGAATCCCTTTGAAAAAGTTCACATCTATCAATCCGTTAGCATTGGATTGATTAGGAAGAAGATTGTTTACAGAATATGACCCTTTGAATCCATCCACATTTGTTACGATTACATTCTCATCAAATCTATTTGTTATCGGGAACAACTTCAATGTCATTGCCCAGTCCTTCCAATATCGATATAATAAATCTTGGCTTTCATCCCCAGTAATATTTTTGGTAACAACCGGTATAGTATTGACAGGTTTTGGGCGGCCTTGTATCACATAGAGTGCGGCTATTCTTGTAAAAAAGTATCCGGGCGGCATTATGGTACCCGGGGCAACATCTTGGTTTGAAATCGGGTCAGGTGCACAGAAGAAATTGTAGCGGTGGCTATGCTCAATAGCGATTTTAGGATAGTCAACAGGGGAGTAAGTTCCCAAACCCAGCACTGCATCCCTTGCCTGGTTTATTCCCGGAAGGATACTTTCAATATTTGCGGCTGTTATTGTTAAATCATGGTTTCCTGGAACATAAGTAACTAATATCTTTCCGGCTCGAATGATACCGTTAAGAGCGTCAAATACGCCTTTGTTAGTTGCCGCAATGCGCTTTACAAAATCAGCCTGATCTTTTCCCTGATAAGTATTTATCGTAGCTGGCACGAACCATTCATCAATCAAATCCCCAGCAATAACTACTTCTTTAACATTTGGAGCCGCTTTTATCTGTTTAAGCAATTTTTCAAGAGGTTCAAGGTTGCGTTTGCACTCAGAATAAGCAAGATCTGCACCAAGATGAATATCACTGATAACAACAATCATATTCCTCACTTTCCCGCCGTTGCTGAATGGGTTTATTTCAGGTTCTGCTGTACCTGTCTTTGCGAATGATGCAATTGCACTTAAAGACAACATCATTAAAAATGCACTTAATAATCTCAAATTGATTTTCATAATACCCTCATTTTTTAACCAATGATTTATTTAAAGTTCAAATATACAAAAAAATAGTTGTAATGGAATAGGTTATTTTGTAAAACAAACTGAAATATGGCGTTGAAACTTCTTTCATCGATATAACTCATCGGCAAATCCGTTATTCTGAATGCAGACAAAAAAAATGGCGTATTAAATACGCCCTTACCATTCCTCTTTTATTAATTTTAATTGATGCAGATGGATTCTTCACTTCGGTCAGAATGACTAACTGTCTATATTACAGGAAGAAACCCGCATTCACAGGAATGACAGCTAAATCTTCTTCACGTCTTCGCGGTGAATTCTTCCTCTCATTTTCAATTTTCCATTTTCAATTATTATGAGCATCCGCTTGTTGAGCCGCAATCTTCGCAAACTATGCAGCTTCCGTTACGTTTTACTCTTGCGCTACCGCATTGGGTACACATTTCGCCTGTATAACCCATACTGACAGCGTCAATTTTTTCGAATGATTTAGTTTCACGTATCTGCTGTTTCATTTCAGCGTCTTCGTCATCCGCAAATTGTTTGCCGGCTTCTTTCGCTTCTCTTTCTTCTTTGTCTATTATATCTTTCGCTGAAAGCGGTTTCAATGCTTTGCTCGGGTCTGTTTTCACGTGTCCGTTATTCGATGTTGATTCATCTACAGCTTTCACGTGAATAAAATCAGTTCTGCCCAAATAATCATATCCCAAAGTACGGAAAACATAATCCAAAATAGAAGTCGAATTTTTGATCGCTTCGTGGCCGTCTACAGGACCCGCAGGGTCGAAGCGTGTAAATATGAATGTGTCAACTAATTCTTCTAAAGGAACGCCGTACTGAATGGCTTTCGAGGTCAGAATTGCGAAGCTGTTGAGCAACGCGCGGAACGAAGCGCCTTCTTTGTACATATCAATGAAGATTTCACCCAATGAGCCATCTTCGTAATCGCCGGTTCTCAAGAATACTTTATGTCCCCCGACATAAGCTTCGCGGACGAAACCTTTTCTTTTCTTCGGTAATTTGTGGCGAACCAATTTGTAATGCGCTCTATCGGCAATTATTTCCTGCACTTCGCGTGGACCCTTTGTTTCATCTAAGCTGTATTCATCACCCAGAAGAACCAATTCATCCAATCCTTCGATTAACGATGCACTTAGCGGCTGAGAAAGTTTTGAACCGTCACGGTAAATGGAAATTGATTTTAACATCGCTTTCCACGACCTCAAATGAACTTCCGCTATATCCGAAACAGTTGCTTCGGCGTGCATATTCACTGTTTTCGAAATAGCACCGGTTATAAACGGTTGCGCCGCTGACATCATTCGCACGTGCGCCATGTGGGTAATATAGCGAGTTCCTCGCTTGCCGCATTTGCTTGCTGTATCGAATACCGGTAGATGCTCTTCTTTTAAATTCGGAGCACCTTCTATCATCATCGTTCCGCAAACGTAATCGTTAGCTTTTTCTATTTCGGTTTGTGTGAAGCCTAATTCAGAAAGCAAATTCAAATTAGGATCGTTCAATTTGGATTCCGCTATACCAATGCCTTTCAAAAATTCTTCACCGATAGAATATTTATTGAAAGCAAAGCGAATATCGAATACATTATCCAATTGCTTTTCAATTTCAGTAATGATTTCGTCTGTAAATCCACGTGTCGCTAAGGTTTTGCGGTTAATAAACGGACAGCCTGTGAGCGTACCTGCACCTTTACTATAGCGGACGATTTCTTCGATTTGCTTATCAGTGTAGCCCAATTTTACTAAAGCTCTTTGAACCGATTGATTTACTATTTTAAAATATCCCCCGCCCGAAAGCTTTTTATATTTCACAATAGCGAAGTCAGGTTCAATACCGGTTGTATCGCAATCCATAACTAATCCGATTGTGCCTGTTGGAGCCAATACCGAAACTTGCGCGTTACGGAAACCGAATTTTGAACCCAGCTCCAATGCCTCATCCCACACAAATTGAGCGGCTTTTAGCAAATAATCAGGCACAAATTTAGGATTAATACCCAATGGACGAATTGTCAAATCTTCATATTCCGAAGGTTTTGCATTGTAAACAGCTCTACGGTGGTTTCGGACGACCTTCAGCATAGGCTCTTTATTAAGATCAAATTCCGAGAACGCTCCCAATTCTTTCGCCATTTCAGCTGAAGTTTCATAAGCAACACCTGTCAATAGCGCGGTAATTGCTCCTGTCCAAGCCAAGGCTTCAGGCGAATCATAAGGAATGCCGTTAATCATTAATAATGTGCCAAGGTTAGCGTATCCAATACCTAAAGTACGGTATTGGAAACTCTTAATTGCCATTTCTTTTGATGGGAATTGAGCCATTAAAACTGAAATTTCCAAAACAATGGTCCAAAGACGCGCGGCGTGATTGAAATCGTCAACTAAAAAGTTGTCGCCGTCCTTATCAAAGAACTTAACCAAATTCAAGCTTGCCAAATTGCACGCTGTATCGTCCAAAAACATATATTCACTGCACGGATTACTAGCATTGATACGCCCCGAATTTGGACAAGTATTCCATTCATTGATTGTTGTATCGAACTGCAAACCAGGGTCTGCGCATTTCCAAGCCGACATATTTATTTTATTCCATAAATCGCGTGCATGAACCTGGCGATTTATAGTTGGATCTGTTCTACCTTTTAGTTCCCAATATTCATCGTTTTCAACAGCTTGTAGAAAGTCATTAGTAATTCTTATTGAGTTATTAGAGTTTTGACCGCTAACGGTTACATAACCTTCACCTTCGTAATTGGTGTTATAAACATCAAAGTCCAGCGAAGTGAAACCCTGAGCAATCAAATCCAAAGTTCTTTTAATTACAGAAAATGGCACTCCGCGGTGCAAAGCTCGGCTGACTAATTTTTTGAGCTCTTTATTCATCAGCAAATCGCTTCCGTTGCTCAATGCTTCTTCCATTATCGCTTGCATGAAAGTTGCTTGGATTTTGGAACCAGCCACCAATGCGGCAACTTTTTCTTCTTCCTTAGCTTTCCACTCGATGAATTCTTCCACATCGGGATGGTCAATATCAACAATAACCATTTTTGCGGCACGGCGGGTAGTACCACCGGATTTAATCGCACCTGCGGCGCGGTCGAATATCTTAAGGAAGCTCATCAAGCCCGATGAATTTCCGCCACCGGATAATTTTTCGCCCTTTGCGCGCAAAGTTGAGAAGTTCGAACCTGTACCACTGCCATATTTAAAAATACGCGCTTCGCGTGTCGCCAAATCAAAAATACCGCCTTCGTTCAGAAGATTATCGTCAATATGCTGAATAAAGCAGGCGTGTGGTTGAGGACGTGTATAAGCATCTTCAGAAAGTTTCAATTCGCCTGTTTCAGGTTGAACAAAGAAATGTCCCTGCTCTGCGCCTGTGATGCCATACACATTACTTAATCCGGTGTTGAACCATTGCGGTGAGTTCGGAGCCGCCATTTGGTTCAAAAGCATATATACAAGCTCATCGTAGTATGCGGCGGCATCTTCTTTCGTGTCAAAATACTTATATTGTTCGCCCCATTCTTTCCAAGTCTGAGCTAATCTATGTATTACTTGTTTAACAGAAGTTTCGGCACCCAAAATCGGTTTGCCTTTTTTATCTTTTAATGGTTTCCCTTCTTCGTCTCTTTGGGGAACACCTACTCTACGGAAGTACTTTTGCGCCAATATATCAGTCGCCATCTGCGACCAACTTGTAGGCACCTCTACATCTTTAAGTTCAAATACAATTGTTCCATCAGGATTTTTTATTGATGAATCTCTTTTTGTATATTTCACCATTTCATAAGGAGATGTCCCAGTTTTTGTAAATCGTCTTGTTATCTTCATTGGGTAAAATCCCTAATTTATTAAAAATTTGTTGTACAAAACTAACACGTTTTTGGATACGTTGAGCTACCCAAAATTGCAGTATTTTTCCACATATCTTGAAGTGAGCCTATATCAGTATAATTAAGAAAAAACGACTTTTCCACACTCGGTTTTTATATTTTTGCGGGTTTATGTTTTCCACACGCATGTGCATTTTTCCACAAAGTTTTCCACATTACCATCTTGATTAGGATTCAAGGATGCGGTCATTCCGGCCTCCGAGCCGGAATCTCCCTGATTTCGTACTTTCCTCGTCATTATCGCGAAAGCGGTAATCCATCTTCAAAACTGGGTATAGGGTTTTGGGGGTAGGGCATGAAGAAATTGGGACAAAAAAATGACCTCCGGTAGAGGTCAAATATTTGTAGAAAAATGTGTCCCGTTTGTGAGGCACGACTCCAAAGGAGTCGAATATAATTATTAATGATAAATTATAAATGATTAATGGGAAGAAAAACAACCGCGAAGCGGTTGAAAGTGAAAAGAAAACAATGCGCGAAATATGCCGCACAACCACGAAGTTACGGCAATTTTAATATGCCATTCCTACGGAATTTAATTAATTTGGATTATCATTTACGGCGGGTTTACACCCACCGCTATTAATATGGCATCGCTACGCGATTGAAGATGGATTCTTCGCTTCGCTCTGAATGACACTTGTCTTCTTCTCATTCAAAATTCAAAATCCAAAATTTAAAATTGTTTGAAGACCTCGCCCCTACAGAAAATAACGATTTTCAATCCCCAAACCACTGCTATTAACTTAGAATTATATATATTTGTATCTTTAATTACAACAAATTTGATAAAAAATGACTAAAGAACAATTAGGCATAGAAATTTATAAAGCCGCATACTTACGTGGTGAATTTCTTTTGCGCTCAGGCATAATTAGCAACGAATACTTCGACAAATATCAATTCGAAAGTTCTCCTGATTTAATAGAAGAAATAGCAAAACAAATTAGTGAAAATATCCCAACAACTTATGATTTACTGGGCGGATTGGAAATGGGCGGAATTCCTATCGCTACAGCGCTTTCGTTAGTTACACGCGATAAAGTTATATTTATTCGCAAAGAAGCAAAGAAATACGGCACAGCAAAATTAGCTGAAGGACCGGATTTCAAAGGTAAAAAAATCCTCCTCGTCGAAGACGTTGTTACTTCCGGCGGACAAATAATAATTTCAGCTGAGGAAATTCGCCGGATGGGTGGAATTATAACTCACGCTGTTTGTGTAATAGACCGCGAACAAGGCGGATCGGAAAAACTATTGGAAGCAGGTATTGAATTAATTCCTTTATTAACAATGTCAGAAATAAAATCATGGATAGTGTAAAACCAATTGCCGATAATGGCCAGGAAGCTGTAACGGCTTCTGCAAGTGATGATAGAGTACGTATATTTAAAGCCCGGAAAGCTTATGATAATCCCGATTTTGTGCATAGTGACGATGGAAGGACAATCAGACTTATTTCGGAATATCTTTATCCTGAACGCTATCTCCGTAAACACAACATCACCGGGACAATCGTATTTTTTGGTTCTGCCCGAGTACTATCGGAAGAAGCTTTTCTGATGAAACTTGGTGATTTAAACGATAAATTGGCATCTGCCAAAGCGGCGAAACAAGTAGAAATCGAAAAGCAAATAGATAAAATGATGAGCTTACGTCCGCTGACCGACATTTACACCGAATCAGTGAAACTGGCGGAAATGTTTTCCCGCTGGTCTATTGCAAGGGAAGCAGATAAAAACTATTTCGTTATGACAGGCGGAGGGCCGGGTTTAATGGAAGCGGCAAATCGCGGTGCATACCGTGCCGGCGCGCCTTCGATCGGCTTGAATATCTCATTACCGTTTGAGCAACAGCCGAATCAGTATATATCTCCGGATTTGAATTTCGAATTCCATTACTTCTTTATGCGTAAGTTCTGGTTTACCAGTAAGGCAAAAGCAATTATCATCTTACCGGGCGGTTTCGGCACTATGGATGAGATGATGGATGTATTGACACTTGTTCAAACTCGTAAAGTAATAAATCCTATACCTATAGTACTTTATAAAAAAGAATTCTGGCAAAAAGCAATAAATTTTGATTACTTAGTTGAAATGGGAATGATAGAGCAGAGTGATTTGGACATATTTAAATTCTGCGATACTCCCGAAGAAGCCTTTAAATATGTAACCGAATACTTAGAAAATTCCGAAAAACAGCAAAATATATAGGATGATAAAAATGAATAATAATCCAATTGGTGTTTTTGATTCCGGTATAGGCGGTTTGAGTGTTTTGAAGCAGTTTGTGCGCTTTTTACCGTTCGAGAGCTATATCTATCTCGGCGATACTGCCCGCGTACCTTATGGAAACCGTTCGCCCGAAATAGTGAAACTCTATGCCCGCCAATCAACCGAATTTTTGCTTGAGAAAAATGTGAAGCTAATCGTTACAGCTTGTAACACAGTTTCCGCAGTTGCGTTGGACGAAGTCCGCAAAATTGCCGGCGACGTACCGGTAATAGATATGATTTCACCTGCGGCAAGCGCCGCTTTGCGAGCGACAGTTAATAAAAGAATCGGCGTAATCGGTACACGCGCAACAGTAGCCAGTGGGGCTTATGAAAAACAAATCCTAGAATTCAGCAGTATTGACAATAGTCCTGAAGTTTTCACTAAAGCCTGCCCGTTATTAGTTCCTTTTGTTGAAGAGGGAATGGCTACCCATCCTGCCGTGAAATTAGTTGCCGAAGAATATCTGCAAGAATTGATAGAAAAGCATGTTGACACACTTGTAATGGGATGTACGCATTATCCGCTTTTAGTGCCGATGATACGCGAAATAATGCCGAATATCAGCTTGATTGATACAGGCGAGCACGCTTCGGTAACGGCATTACGCTTATTAGCCGAGCGCGGCGATTTAGTTGATGAACGCAACAGTTATATGGAAAAACCAAAAGTAGAATTTTATATTACAGACTTACCGGCGCTATTTTACGAGAACGCCGCCGCATTCCTGGGTTTTGAAATTGACAAACCCAATATTATTCAATTAGATAAATAAAGATAAAAAAATGAATATCGAGACAATGTATATATACGGCAGAAATCCGGTTTATGAATCCTTAAACGCCGGCGACAATATAGAGAAAGTCTATTTGGCGCACAACGCTCAAGGACCAATTATTGATAAGATTTACGCCGCCGCAAAGAGAAACAAGATTCCCGTAACGGTATATGATGCGCGTAAATTTTCGTTCTTAGAGCGCGATTATTTGCCGAAAGACCAAAAATCGCAGGGTGTTATGGCACTCCGCTGTTTGATAGAAGAAATTCCGTTGGAAGATTTCCTCGAGGGCATCGACCTAACAAAAAATCCGGTAGTCGCTATATTGGACGGAATAACCGATCCGCATAATTTCGGTGCTATTTCCCGTTCAGCTGAATGTGCAGGTTTTGCGGCAATTATCAAACCGCTTCGCAATTCGGCGATAGTTACACCTACTGCAATAAAAACTTCATCCGGCGCCTTGGAAAATATTCCGGTAATAACAGTTGGCAACTTGGTTCAAACTCTCGACACTTTAAAAGATGCGGGATTTTGGATTGTAGGCTCCACGATGGATGCCGACCACAATTACTACGACACCAATATTTATGACCGCCCGATTGCAGTTGTTATCGGCAGTGAAGGCGAAGGAATGCACTCCAGCGTACGTAAAAACTGCGATTATCTGATTAAAATTCCTATGATGGGAAAAACTGATTCGCTAAACGCATCCGTTTCCGCCGGCATTATATTTTTTGAGATACTAAGACAAAGAATATTAGGGGCTGGGGTTTAGGGTTTAGGGCTAGGGTATGGCGAAGTCATTCTGAACGAAGTGAAGAATCCAGAAATAATGGTCAATGGTTAATGGTTGAGTTTCAAATAAAACTGGTACACTTTTTTAAAAAAAATAT
>JBAXXL010000058.1:0-23159 GCA_037127915.1 bacterium | reverse complement strand
TAGTGCAACACATTTTCTCTAAGAGCAAAGATGCTGGTTTGGAAAAAATGGTGGATGATCCAATGATCTGACGATAACCTCCGAATTCATGAATTACCATTGAGTTGTATCCTTCTTTCCCAGGGATTTCCGTGTTTGCCCAAATCATCTCTCCATTGCGTTTATCAAGACATACCTGGAATCCTTTTTTTCCGAAAGGACGAACGAATAAATTATTACCATCGATCAGAACTGATTCAGAATATCCATATTCAGGGTGTTCAACTTCAAAATCAGGAACCAATTCCCTGTGCCATATATCTTTTCCTGTTTTTGCATCAAATGCCGTAAGCCTTCCCATTTCGCCAAGGTGATATAATATACCATTATCATAGGTAGGAGTGCTTCTGGAGCCTGTATAAGAAATTGCATGAGACAAAGTTGTTGTCCATGTTTTGCCATTTGGTTTTTTCCATACTGCCTTTCCTTCAAGGTCGATACAAAAGACATAAGTTTGACCATCATTCATACCTGCTGTATAAAGTAAACCATCACCAACAGATACTGAACTGTAACCCTCACCGAGACCCGCAGCAGTCCATTTTAATTGCGGACCATCTTTTGGCCATTCTTTAATCAGACCGGTTTCAGCTGATTTATTTGTGCGATCAGATCCATGAAAACAAGGCCATTCAGCTATTTTTTGTGCTGTTGCGTTGAAGCCTGAAAGACAGACAAAAAAACATAAAGTAAGCAAGGAAATACAAATTCCTTTCCTGCTTCCGGCAGAGGATATATAATATTGGTTATCAAAAGAAACCGGTACTTTAAAATTGATATACATGATTTGAATTCTTTTCAAATTGACAAATTAAATATCAATCAAAAATAATAAACATGACAATAAAAACAGTCATAAATCAAAACAAAAATATTATGAACAGGTTTGATGAAATTTGGTTTAAATGTGGCAGCAAACAAAAGCCTTTCACGATTGTGAAAGGCTTTTGTAAATTATTGATTTTGAAACTGAGCCACTAATGGGACTCGAACCCACGACCTGCTCATTACGAATGAGCTGCTCTACCAACTGAGCTAAAGTGGCTTGTTTATTAAAGACAAAATTACTAATTTTACACTCTATAATCAAAAGGAAATTGAAAATGTTTGAAAAAAAAATATTCCTTCAAAACGACCAAATTGCTATTGTCAACAATATCAATGATATAAATCCACTGACAGAATCAGCTGATTTAATAATAACTGATACAAATCTGAAAAATTATTATAATTCCCTATTTTCAGGCAAAAATGTATATGTCATTCCAGCAGGTGAAAAATCAAAAAGTTTAAAAACTATAGAAGAAATTCTTTCGAAAATGCTGGAAACAAATTGCATTCGCGATAGTATTATTCTCGGAGTCGGCGGCGGTGTGGTTTGCGACATCACAGGTTTTGCTTCGGCAATATATATGCGCGGCGTTCGGCATAGCTTTATCGCAACATCTTTATTAGCTCAATGTGACGCGGCGATTGGTGGAAAAAATGGTGTAAATTTGAATAATGTAAAAAATATCTGCGGTACATTCAAACAACCGGAAAATATTTTTATGCCAATAAACATGCTAAAAACGCTTCCGGGAGATGAAATGGCTAATGGGATGGCAGAAGTATTAAAAACTGCTCTAGTGGTCGATAAGGAGCTGTTTAATGCTATGGCAGAGTATCAGGGAACAGATTGGAAACAGGATGATGAATTTTTAAATTATATTGTCTTCCGCTCTGCTTTGGCAAAATCCGAAATAGTCGCGAAAGATGAAAAAGATAATACCCTAAGGAGAATTTTGAATTTCGGGCACACGTTTGGGCACGCTATCGAATCAACGCTATCTATTCCGCACGGCAAAGCTGTTGCATGGGGAATGGTTAAAGCATTCGAGGTTTCGAACAGAATGGGATTAATTGCAAAAAATTTGATAGCTGAGATTATTTCAGTAATGGATAAATTCGAACTTACGAACGAATTTGAATACGATAAAGATAAAATAAAAGAATATTTCCGAAAGGATAAAAAAAGAAAAAGCGATATTATTCAGTTTATCGCTTTAAATGATATTGGCTCGGCGGAAATTATTGATGTTCATTTTTCACAGCTCGACGAAATTCTTTAATCGCAGAGCTCTTCTATTATTCCGCGCATTTGTTCATTGACAACTTCCCAAGAATGTGTTTCCTCTATTAATTTGCGGCAATTTTTTGATAGTTTTTCAACCAAATCGTCATCCTTCAGTAGTTGAATGGTGTATTTTACAAACTCTTCGGTAGAATTAGCAATTAATGCTGCTTGAAGATGCTTAGCGTAAATACCTTGATTGCCGGTATTTGATGTAACAACGGGACATCCGGCCGCCATTGCCTCGAGCAATTTATTCTGTATACCGGTGGCACCACTATGTGGATGTAAAAAAACACGTGCTTTTTGTAAATAAGGTAATAAATCGGGAACATTTCCTGTTACTTCTACGTATTGACTCTGTAGAAGTCGAACATCGAGAGTTGGATTTGCCCCAACTATCATTAATTTGGCATTAGGAACCTCTTTGACGACTTCGGGCATTATTTTTTTAACAATATATTTAGCCATTATATGGTTAGCCCATATATCCATTTTGCCGGTAAGCAAAATAAACTTTCGTTCTTTGTTATTCTCAGCAGGGTAAAATTTCGTTAAATCTGTTCCATTAGTCAAAAGGCGGTATTCCGGTTTGGGATTCTGTTTCTTGGCATATTCGATATCTTCTTTAGTAACAAATGTTACTATATCGAAATTTCCCATTAATTTGGGTTCGAAATTTCTTAGCTTTCTGTATTCCCAATATCGTACTGATTTTTGAAATATATTAAAGCTTTCTTTATATGAACGTTTCATATAAAGTGTGCGGCAGTCTTCGGCTATTAGAATAGTTGGAATGCTTTTATTTTTTAAATAACCGGAAGTACGCATAAAAAATGATATAGCTAAATCGATATCACAATTGTCAAGCAAATCATCTACAACTTTTTTGAATTGCGGTTGTGTAAAGAAATCTACTTCCAATGGCGCGGTTGTTAACAATCTGCCAGCTGTACGAAACACACCTACTTTGACATTTAGCGGAACATCTATCACTTTGACGCCTAATTCTTCGATTGCCGCAATATGTTCTTTAGTAGTAGAATGGTCAATATTGAACGAAACTAAAGTTACATTATGATGTTTCGATAGATATTTAAGTAAGTTATATGATTTTATCTTGTCGCCCCCTATCAGCGGATAAGGAAAGCGAGGGGTTAAAAACAATATATTTTTAGACTTCATTTTTGATTTGGCAAATTTAAAAAAACAAATTTAAAAAGAAAATATCAATTTTTTTTAATAAATTTGCATTATATGTTTTATTCATAAAAATAAAAAAGGTAGAATTATGAGAAATGATTTAAAATTTGGCTTGATCGGCGGTGGAATTAGTATCGCCTGGACACTGTTGATGTGGGCGCTTGGTTTGCACCAAGGTGATTTAACCTTAGGTATAAATTTAAGTTATATTGCGTTGGTATTTCCTATTATTATTGTTGTTTTAGCTATTCGCGAAACACGTAACAAAGAATTGGGTGGATTTATTTCTTATGGAAAGGGTTTTGGAGTCGGTACAATAGCAGGTATTGTTTCAACAGTTGTCAGTACATTATTTAGTTATATTTATATGACTATTTTAAATCCTGCATATCAAATTGCTATGAAAGATTACCAAATAACGAAAGCAATGGAAAGTTTCCAGAAACGTAATATGACTGAAGATCAAATTAATCAGGCGTTGCAACAAATGGACAACACTTCGATGGTAGTTTGGCAATATGTTGGAGCTATAATAAGCGGTATTTTGATTTATATGTTAATCTCTCTAATCGTTGCCGCTATATTCCAAAAAAAGAAAATTGAAGAAATTAAACAAGTATAATGGAAAGTTTTAAATTGAAATATCTAATTGCGCTATTTCTTTTTGCCGCCGTATCGCTCGGGGCGAAGGAAATCTTTCTGCCAACGGCAGTCCAATTGGCTCCTAAAGCCAAATATATGAACCAAAAAGATGTCAACGAGGCATTGAGTTTGGCTGTGAATTTATCGAAAGACTATGCGACCGTTAGTTTCGCCAGTATTGATTCTATAGTCATAAAACTGAATCCAAATATTAACAAGATCAATATTAATGAGATTGCCGGCCACTTTGGAGTGGATAAAGTTATTTATGCAAGCCTGAATACATTGAATAATGTTATTCGTGCTGAAGTTATTATCAAATCTCTCACAGATTCAACATATTTCAAAAAAGCCGAGGGCTGGAGTGTGATGAATTACCGCGATATTTTGGACGATAAAGTTATTTATATTCCGAGTGTAATTACAGTTTTCCAAAGAGCTTTTGCAAAAGCAATCGGTGATTCATCGATGTACGATAGCTATAGAAATGATTATCGGGTATTCCCAGCCGAACCGCTTATAGTTTGCGGTTTGGAGTATGAGAATAATGATTCACTGCCAAATTGGGAGCTTTTTGAAAGGGCGCAGCTAAGCTCTTATGATGCTGTTGAAAATATCTGTACTGTCGCTTCTTTCCATCCCGATTATGCCGTTTTTGATTTAGCTTCACGCGATACTCTTTGGGGAATGGTAAAGAATTTCGAAGTATTCAATTTCAAAGCCGCAAGCATATTAGATATTCAAGCTATAAGCGCAGTTGGTGTTAAAAATTTCGTAACGGGTTATATTAAACGAATTCCCGAAGGTGCCGAAATCTGTTTACGGCTTTTCGAAATTCGGCGCGATCAAGCAGAAGCAATGAAAACCAAAACAAGAATTTTATTAAAAGATAATCTCGAGGATATGCGATACGCAATTAAATATTTGACTATTGAATTGCTCTATGGTGATATTCCGATTGAAACACAAAAGAAAATCGATAAGCAAACCGATAAAACACAAAAAGCAAAAGCCAAACGCAAAGCAAAAATCAAGAAATAATGGTCAATGGTCAATGGTAAATTGTTAATGAGAAGAAGAATAAAATAGTGCCATAGGCGCGAAATATTGGTAGAAAATGGAAATGGTTAGGATGGGAAAGTCCCATCGGGACGGAATAGAATTATATATCGTACCTAAAGGCACTTCATGGTCATTTCTTATCCGATTTTCTACCAATATTCCATCCCTACGGGATGAAAAAATAATTCGCCGCGCTTTTGGCTATTAGTTATATTTTGTTTAATTTAGAACTGGATTTCAATTGTATGTTTAAAAATGTGCTGATGAAAAATTTTAAAGGTGAAAAATGAGTAATATAAAGCTATTTGAGAGCAAAAAAGTACGAACGCTTTGGGATGCAGACCAAGAAAAATGGTTCTTTTCCATTGTAGATGTAGTTGAAGTATTGACTGATAGCCCTAATCCAAGGAAATATTGGAGTGTACTGAAAGCACGATTAAAAAAAGAAGGCAGTGAGTTGACTACAAATTGTAGTCAACTGAAAATGAAATCAGCTGATGGTAAGTTCTATTTAACCGATGTTGCTGATACGGAGCAATTACTCCGGCTTATACAATCAATTCCATCTCCGAAAGCCGAACCCTTTAAGCGGTGGTTGGCAATGGTTGGGTACGAAAGAATCGAAGAAACTGATGATCCGGAAAAAGCCCTTGACCGAGCTATGGAAACATATTTACGAAAAGGTTATTCAAAAGAATGGATTAACCAGAGACTGAAAAGCATTGAAATCCGCAAAGAATTAACCGATGAATGGGAAAATCGTAATATCAAAAAAGGGCACGAATTTGCTATTCTTACCGATGAAATAACTCGTGCGTGGTCGGGATTTACTACGAAGCAATACAAAGAGTTTAAAGAATTGAAGAAGGAAAATCTCCGCGATAATATGACAAATCTTGAACTTGTACTGAATATGTTAGCCGAAGCTTCAACCACCGAGATTTCTAAAGAAAAAGAGCCTAAAACATTTGACGATAGCAAAGTAATAGCTAAACAAGGCGGGAAGATTGCCGGTGATACTAGGAAAGCAATAGAAAAGAAATCCGGCAAGAAGATAGTAACAAAGCTGAATGCCAAAAAACTAATTGATAAAGAATAGATTTCTGTTGTATCTTTAAATTTTGCGGATGATGAATGAAAAATAAAAGAAAGATAACCAATACCGGAATGCCATCAGATTTCATAATAAAGATAGGAAATAAAAAATGAAAACGAATTATTTAATAATTGCATCTTGCATATTATTTTTTCTTTTTGGTGTAAAGAGCCACTGCCAAGAAGAATTAAAAGCACCGGAAAAGGATGAAGTTGTAAATCGAATAAAAAAAGATATACAGCAATATAATGAAAAATGGGGGCCTGAAGTCCGCAAATTACTATTGAATGGTGATGTAGAAATAACTAAAGAGGAAATCGATAGTTTAATGATTATTATTACACCTACCTTTAAAATTAAGGATAATTGTATTGTGAAATCAGACCTGATGGTATTTGAAATATACGATGATGATGGGATCAGCACTGAAAATTATTATAATTATTTGATTGTTCCTGACAGTAATAAATATACATTATATTCTTCTATTTCTGATATATATAATAAAGATAAAATTGAAAATTTCACAATCAATGTTTACACAAAAGAAGGGAAGTGGAGGTACACTTCTTGGATTCCGATTGGTTATGATTTAACTACTAAGCTACATATAATGAAATATAATCCAAAATTCATGAAGCCTGAAGAATATTCTAAGCAATATTTAATTTTTTATATTAACTCTTCTAAAATTGATGAAAAAGCAAAATCAAAAATTAGACGTTACAGTCCTATAAAAAACGAAGTTTGTTTTATTTATAATAATCGAATATATTCCGGAGCCTGCTTGCCAGATAAATTCTTAACGAATGATATAAATGAAATATTCGACAATAATCCCTGTAGTATTTGTAATTGCGATATAGATGTGTATTTGAGAATTAATGAAAAAGCAGATGAAGTCAAGTAAACACGTTCCCTCCCCGCCACACCACCAGTGGCGGGGAGGGTGCTAATAGGAAAAAAAATGAAAACGAATTATTTAATAATTGCATCTTGCATATTATTTTTACTTTTGGGAGTAAATTGCCACTGCCAAGAAGAATTAAAAGCACCGGAAAAGGATGAAGTTGTAAATCGAATAAAAAAAGATATACAGCAATATAATGAAAAATGGGGGCCTGAAGTCCGCAAATTACTATTGAATGGTGATGTAGAAATAACTAAAGAGGAAATCGATAGCTTAATGATTATAATTACACCAACATTTAAAATTAAGGAAAACTGTCTTGTAAAATCAGATCTTATGAAATTCATTCAATATTATGATAAGTCATTCAGTGATGAATATTTTTATAATTACGTTATTATACCTGATAGTAACAAACATACTCTATATTCTTCTATTTCCGAAATATATAATTCAGATAAAATTGAAAATGTTAAGATTGAAGTTTATTCTAAGGAAGGCAAGTGGAGATACACTACTGGCATTCCTATAGGCTATGACCTGAGTAAACCACTTCATATATTGAAGTATAATACAAAATTTGGGAATCTTGATGATTATTCTGACAAACATTTACTTTTTTATATTTACTCTTCTAAAATAGATAAAAAAGCAAATTCAACGATTAGACGTTACAGTCCTATTAAAAATGAAGTATGTGTTATTTATAACAATAGAATATATTCTTATGCTGGGCTTCACAATAAATTCCTTACAAATGATTTAGATGAAATATTCGACTATAATCCTTGTAATATTTGTGATTGCGATATAGATGTGTATTTTAGAATAAATGAAAAAGCAGTTGAAGTTAAGTAAATACCCACCTTCCCCGCCACACTATCAGTGGCGGGGCATGGGAAAAAACAAGATAAAATAAAAAGGTGTTTTTAAAAATGAAAAAAATAATATTTCTCATAATGCTATTGATAATTTTTTCTTCTTGCAAGAACTATGAAAGTCGGTGGTATTTTCGTGAAGGGCTTGTTTTTAAAATCATTTCACAGGATAAAATGCTTGGAATAAGTAATTATAAAGATATCAATAACTCCCTACTTTTAGATAGCAATCAAAAACAAACGATACAATTCATTCAATTTGATTTTGACAGTAATCAGGTAGTATCTGATTTTCTTTTGGATTTTCCAAATGTTAGAAGTATTGATTTCTTAAAATGTAGTGATCTCAATTTAAGTAGAAACAATGAAAGTGTTAAATCTATCAATATACATTCATGCCAACAAGTAATTAAAAATTTGCATCAATTAGAAAATGTCGGGTTGATACATTATGAATGTTCAAGTGATAACAAGATAAATTTTGGTAATTTAGCTGAATTTAAAAAAATGAAGAATCTTAAATGTTTAGAGCTTGATTTACGTGAAAATACTATACTTAATAACGATATTGGTTCTTTAGACAGTCTTGAAGTTCTGAGATTAAATTACGTTTCATTTGATGAGATCCCTAAATCTATTAGCAAGTTAAATCATTTAATTGAACTTTCAATAAATACGGATTATGAAGTTACAATCCCTAAATGCATTTTAAAAATGAAGTCTTTAAGGGAATTAAATTTCAAAGGAAATCCATGTGTTGTTTATCAATTTAATAAGAAGTACAAAAATAAATATCCAAATTTAAAAGTATTGTCATGGCAACGGATTCCTGATCTTGATCAGAAATATGATAATCTTAAATTTGGATTTATAGAATAATACCCCCACCCACCACATTAGTGTCGGTAGCTTTGGAAAAAAGCAAAAAAGTGCCATAGGCACGAAATATCGGTAGAAAAGTAAATTAAAACGGAAAGGTCGCGACCTGTCCCTACAAAAAAAAAGATGGATTCCCGCTTTCGCGGGAATGACATCTTATCTTCTTCTCTTCACGAACTTTATAAACTTTATAAACTAAATAGCTTTATCGTAAATTCTGTACATTTTGTAAAGTTTACCATTTACGATTTGGGTCAAACCGCGAATCGGCATAATGTTATCTTCCAAAATCCACGAACCTTCGCCGCGGTTATAACCAATTGCTCTACCGCGTTGGCCGATTTCGTAATACATAACTGCATCGGCGCCCGATTTGCGGTACTTCGGTAAAACTCCCGCAAGTACTATTCTTACCCGGTTGATTTTTTTCTTCTTAGTTACCAAATGCCAAATTGCTCCGGCTAAAGTACCCTTTTTATTATAAATCAAAGCTTGGTTTACGTCCGGCAAGGTAACTTGGAAACCGGCGTATTCACCATTGATTTTCGCTAAAAAGAGTAAGCGCTCGTCAGCTACCATCTTTAGTTCTTTAACCATAGCAATCCATTCGCGCTCAGTAAGTTTTACGTTACCCCAATTTGCTTCCCAAGCGGTATCATAAATTTCTTTTATCAGATTAACGGCGCGTTCGAAACCAACTTTATCTTTTAAATGAATGTCTTCGATTTCGATATTGTATCTTTTACGGACGATACCTTGCAAGCGTTCCAATTTCTCGCTCAGCCAATCTTCCGGTTTCAGGTCATAGGCGTGAAGGTCTTTTGCTTTCACAAAACCCGCACCATCGAATAAATGCTGATAATACTCAGGATTATAGGTCATCATTACAACCGGTGGTAAATCAAAACCATCAATTAATAACCCGCAATCTCCATTTGTATCCGGATAAATTGGTCCGCGCATAGTATCCATATTTTTGCTTTTCAGCCATTCCGCCGCGGCGTTAAATAGTGCATCTGCGGCTTCCTGGTCGTTTTCACATTCAAAATTCCCAATAAAACCTACTTTATCTTTAAAGAAATCATTATGATTTCTATTAACTAAGGCGGAAATTCTTCCTACTATTCCACCATCCCGATAAGCCATGAAATGCCGCATTTCTCCGTGTTCAAAAAATGGGGCTTTCTTTTCGTTGACCGAATGTAATTTATCGCCATATAAAGGAGCGACAAAATTAGGGTCATCTTTATAAAACATTAATTGACTTTTAAAAAACTTCACTAATTCAGTTTTTTTTGTTGCATCAATTGTTTTTATTGTAACAGCCATTTATGTAATCCTACAATTTTGTAAAGAATTTAATTATTTCCGCGTGTTCAGGAAATTGATTAGATAATGTTTCGCGCGTTGCCAATGTGTAATCATCATCATCAAAACCGGGGGAACAGGTACAAGTTAATAAAGTATAATCCCCCAAAGAATGTGCCGCCATCCAAGTATCGGCTGAAACTGTATAGCTCAAAACGGTTCCTAAATCGGGATCGCTTCCCAAAAGGATGTTGCTTAAGCCGGTTAGTGGCGATAAAAGAACTAATTCTAACGGGTCCCCATACATAAAATCCCAGACTTCCTCTTGCTTTATTTTATGGAAAACCGATAATTGACCTTCCTCGAGCAAATAATAAATCTTCGTGGCTGAATGTCTATCACCTGAAAATTTCTCGAGTATATTTTTTGGTATAATCTGCTGAGATGTAAAATAACGATTGAAATAACCCCCTTCCGCAAGCGGAAGGAGATTTAAATTATCTATCCAATTTTGTGCCGTTTTATTCATTTTACCATTCAAATGTAGGTTCACCTGAAATCATCCATTTTGGAGCAGGTGTACCTAAGCAATAATGATCAAAAAATTCTTTCATTTTCATTGCCCAATCTACTCTATTCGAGTATTTATTAGGCCAATGAGGTTCGTCTTTGTATTGAAGAAATATACAAGGTTTGTCTAATCTTCTATAAGCTAAAAATAGTTCAATTGATTGTTGCCAAGGAACCATTTGGTCCACGTCACCATGTAAAATCAAAAGCGGTGTTACAGCTTTATTTGCTTGGAAAACAGGAGAATTCCTAATGTAACTGCTTAACGAATCCCAAAGATTTCCGCCAATACGGCTTTGTTCTTTTTCGTATTGGAATTGGCGGGCTAATCCGCTTTCGCTTCTTATTCCGCTATAAGCGCTTGTCATATTACCAACCGGTGCACCCGCTGAAGCCGCCGCAAATAATGTGGTTTGAGTTGCTATATAAGCTGTTTGGTACGCTCCCCACGAATGTCCCTGCAAGCATAATTTAGTAGTATCTACAAAACCTTTTTTTGCCAAAGCCCGTACTCCTGAAGAAACGCAATCCAATGCGTCATTTCCCGGAGAACCTACAGTATAGGTTATATCCGGTACAAAAACTAAATAACCGGAACTATTATAAATTTGGTAGCAAGGTCTGTGGCTAATGCGTGGTTCGTAAAATCTATATGTTTGCTCTGAAAACTTTTCATAAATATAGACCAACATTGGATATTTTTTTGCAGGGTCGAAACCATCCGGCATTACTATATATCCGTCTAATGAATCTCCACGAGAATTTGCCCAACGCACTTGTTTCGTTCTACCCCACTGATAATCCTTTATTTCAGGGAATACATTGGTTACCTTCGTTGAGTCTTTAAATTCTATACCCGCAGTTCGAATATCAGGATATTCGCTATATGATTCTTGAGTATAGATATATTTGTCTTTGCACTCAGCTTTTCCAAGGAAATGATATGTTTTATTCGAATCAGCAGTTAAATCTACCAATCCGGAAATATCAGTTGTTATATAATATAATTTTTGCCATTTATGGTCAAAACTATATCCTTCAACAGCCAAAGTATCTTTCTTTCCAAAATATATTCTGTCTTTTTTAAAGTCCACTATTCTATAACGTTCATTGAATGTTCTACCGTCTGCACCTGTTAAATTCAAATAACCACCACCGGCGGTATGGAATCTCCATAAATCATATTTATCATAAAACAGAACTTGTTTTTCGCCAATTTCCCAACCAACAAACCCATAACCACCAGGTTCAGCAGGTGTTTCGTTTTCAGTATTCCAAAATTCTGCCTTCATTCCACGTGTTAAATTAATGTATTTTATTTCAGATATATTATAAATCCACCAATCTTGTTTGTAAAAGAAGCACGCCAAATTCCCCGATGGAGACAAATGTATATCTTCTGACTGGTGTTCTGAAATCCTTGTTTTTTCTCCGGTATTAATATCAATCACATAAGCGTCAAAATAAAATCCATCCCAAGTCATTTCTTTATAATACGGTTTATAGCTATATCCTACTACATAGTTTGGATTTTCCTGGAATTTAACTTCTTCCACATCTTGATCGGCTAATTGTACCCATTTATTTGTACCTAAATTATAAACCGAAGTAAAGACGCGGTTTTTGTTTTCTTTCCACCATGTGCGTTGGTTCGAGCTTATTCTATCATCTTCCCAATGCCAAACGTACATTTCTTTTTTACTGCGGATTTTTTCAAGGTCAAAGAAATTCTTGTCCGTATATTCATCTTCTTTATCACTTGTAGTATCTTTTTCACTCAATGGTTTAAAACCGAAGAATAAACGGTCGCCATCGCGCGTCCATTTGAATTCATTTTTAACAGGTATGAACCAATCTTTTGGTGCCGCTTTTCTTGATACAATAGTAATACATGTATCATTTGTGCCTAACCAAATTTTAATATCTGTCGAATCGGCTTTCCCTTCTTTAAGAAGTTTGCTTTGTGTGAAAGCCAATATTTTTTTTGCTTTATTCCACGCTATATTTGCAAAATTTGCGCTGTCGGAAGTTATTACAGTATATTCCGGAGCGAATGGTTGTAGTAAGTCTCTGTAGTAAATTCCGTCTTTTTTACCGGTTGGTGATGAAACAATATAAAAAACACTTCTCGAAAGCGAGTCTATTTGGTATTCAGTTACCCAATCTATACGAATATCTGTACCGGATTCCAAATGTTTGATAATAAGCTCCGAACCTTGAGCTTTTTTCTTTACCGCTTTGTCTTTATATGCTTCTTTGTCAACTTCTTTTTTAAAAACAACCCATTTGGAATCATTTGTAAATTCAAATTTCGAAACACCTTCGTATTCTTTAATTTTATTTGCTTTTAAATTAATAATTGAGAGGCTTTTTTTCAATTTGCTTTTATCTTTCGAAGCATTTTCTTCATCCAAAGCTTTTGGAGAAATAATTGTTGCCGCCCATAATTCATCAGGCGTGATAGTAACTTTACCGCCACGGGGTAGATTGATTTTCTTATCTGTCGAAAGTGATTGAATAATAGATTCTCCATCACCTCTATCAGGAAGCAATGTGTAAGCTATCCAATTGGCGCTATCGCTTATTGATTGATAACGGCAACGTTTAAATTTCATCGCATCTTCGAACCCAAAAGGCTTTTTGGTATTTACTATAACCTTTTCCGGTTTTACTTTCTTTTCCTTTGCTTCAACATTTCCAACAATAAATGTTGCTAAAATAATCAGGATAATTACTTTAATATAGCGTTTGTTCATTTCGAACTCCATATTTTTTAAAATTGTTCATAAACTAATTTTGAATTTACCTATTTTTTAGATAATTTGCAATACTTTTTTACATAAATTAATTAAAAATGAAAACTATTTATAAATTTTATTACGGTTTAAAAATAAGCAAATATAAGACTATTTGCATTTATAACCCAATCGAAGAATTTTTTGACGAATATCGAGAAATCAAAAAGAATGTAAATGTCGATTGGGCTTTAAACAAGGACGTTTTATATAATTTTATATTAGTTTTTGTTACATCGCAAAAAGATTTTGAGCATTTTGTCGAACAGACAATCGGCGGATTATCGGACCAAGGAACTTATTGTGTAGTTTTCCCGCTTACACACGAGGATTTAAAAACAGATTTGAGTGAAGAATATCTATCGGAGCAGTTGGCACTTTTGGATATGGTTTCATCTGAATCACTTTTACTTTACAAAGGCTGGTGTATTGCCAAATATGAAAGCAAATTTGCTCAATCAGCAGATAGAAACGCAAACAAATTAAAAATTGTTGAAGTTGCTCTACCTATTCCTAAATTTCAAACCTATAGTTATTATTCCAAAAGAATTGACAGTCTGCTTGGGCGTAGAGTCGTAGTACCTTTTGGTTATCGCACCTTAACAGGTGTTGTTGTTGATGAGCTTACTCGACCGACTAGTATGGAGTTAAAGTACATTGAGAATGTTATTGACGAGAAAAGAGTTTTTTCAAAAAAAATGATAAAATTTATAAAGTGGATGTCGCATTATTATTTAGCTCCCGAAGGTGAAATTTACAAAGCCGCTATACCTCCGAATAACGCTCCTAAAAGTATAAGAATGATAGAATTTATTCATCTTCCGCCGGAGGATGAACTTGAGAGTTTGAGAAACTCAGCTCCTAGACAATTTGATATACTTGAAATACTCTCTAATTCTAACCAACCGCTTTCTTTTGCGTATCTGAAGAAAAAAACTAATAGAACTGCTACCCTTAAACAAATTGAAATATTAGAAAGCAAGGGTTTTGTCAAAATAACCGACACAGTAACCGATGGTCAAAAACCAAAAACCAGAAACTTTATTTTTATCTCAAAGGATTTGGAAACTGAAGAACAAATAACAGAAGTATATGACAAATTGCTCAGTAAAGCTCCAAAACAAGCGGAATTGTTTAGTTTGATTTATGAAAAAGATAGAATAGAAGGAGTACCGATTGCTCTAACCGAGCTTAGAATTCATCCAAGTCTTTCTATGGGTAACTATGAATCACTATTGGAAAAGAATCTCGTTGAATTAAAAAAAATAGTAATCAGCAGAATTGATAATAAACTAAGTACCTATTCGCTTGCAACCAAAGATGAATCGGAACTAATATTGAATGACGAACAACAATACGCGCAAGAGCAGATATGCAATTCAATTGACGAAGCAGAATATAAGACATTTCTATTACACGGGGTTACAGGTAGCGGCAAAACATTAGTTTATATGAACGCTATTAAAAATGCTCTGCTGAAAAATAAATGTACAATTCTATTGGTACCCGAAATTTCGCTTACGCCTCAGCTTATTGACCGCTTCGAAAATGTATTCCCTAATCAAGTAGCGCAGATGCATTCTCGTTTATCGGATGCCGAGCGTTATGAGTATTGGCAATCTATGTTGGATGGAACCAAAAAAATTGTTATCGGTGCGAGGTCAGCTATTTTTGCACCTTTCCAAAATCTCGGATTAATAATTGTTGATGAAGAGCACGACTCCAGTTATAAGCAAATATCACCTAATCCACGTTATAATGGGCGCGATTCAGCTATAATGCGCGCCAGTATCGAAGGTGTACCGTGTGTATTGGGTTCCGCCACTCCGTCGATGGAGACAATGTTTAATGCCAAATCAGGCAAATATACATTACTCCAATTAAAACAGCGCGCCGATCATGCCCGTCTGCCTGAAATAGTAACGATTGATATGCTGAACGCCAAGAAAAACGGTTTAGTCAATGGTTCGTTTTCTTATGAATTAATCGATAATATCGTTGAGAAACTCCAACTAAAGGAAGGTATAATCCTATTACAAAACCGACGTGGTTATTCTCCGGTTTTGGAATGTCCCGAATGTGGCCACGTCCCCGGTTGTGAGAATTGCTCAGTTACGCTGACATATCACAAAGGTATAAAAGAACTTCATTGCCATTATTGCGGACATAAACATAGAACTGATTTGACCTGCCCCAAATGCGGCGCTCAAATGGCTGAATTAGGAACCGGAACCCAGCGGGTTGAAGAAGAATTGGAAGAAATACTCAAAAGCAAAGGGTTCAAGGCGGTTATAAAACGTATTGATTTGGACACTACTTCAATGAAAGGCTCATTGCGAAAATCACTAAGCGACTTCGCATTAGGCAAAACAGATATTCTTATCGGGACGCAAATATTAGCAAAGGGTCTCGACTTTAACCGCTGTACATTGGTTGGGGTGATTAATGCTGACCTGCAGTTATTTTTCAGCGATTTCCGTTCAAGCGAAAGAACTTTCCAACTCCTAATGCAAGTTTCCGGTCGCGCTGGACGAAGTAAACACGCCACAGGCAAAGTTATCATCCAAACGACTAATCCCGAGCATCCTGCTTTGAAAGCCGCGGCAAAATCTGATTATGATGAATTTTACGATTATGAAATTCAAGAACGCCGCTCGGCATACTTTCCGCCATTTTCTCGATTTTCGATTATCGAATTTTCGGGTCTCGATAACAAAGTGCTTTCGCGAATTGCCGGAGAGTTCGTGCAGAAAATTCCGAGGTATGAGCAATTGATGATTTATCCTCCGGTCAGCCCCTTTGTTAATAAAATTAATAACGAGTATAGAAAATATGTTGTCATTAAAAGTAATAGAGATACCGACCCGTCGGGTGCTATTTTGCGAAACGCAATCAAAACCGCCTTCGACGCAACAGATACAAATAGTTCAAAGATTGATACTAAAATCGACATTGATTCGTTTTCAACTTTGTAAAATGTAAAAAATATATAATTTTGTCGAATATATAAATTAATAATGAAAATAAATGGAAACAACTTATAAATATTTTGCCGTAACAGGAAAGCCTATCTCTCACAGTCTAAGCCCTGTACTTTTTAATCAAGTGTTCGATGATATGGCTTTTGGAGCGCATTATACACGTTTGCTTTCACTCACTGCCGAAGATGCTTTAGAAACTGCAAAAGCAATAGGATTTTCGGGTATGAACGTAACATCTCCATTCAAAGAGGATATGCTTAATATTTTGAAGCACGTTGATGATGAAGCTCGTGAAATCGGAGCAGTAAATGCTATCAATTTCATTGGATCTACTCCATTCGGTACAAATACCGATTCATTGGGCATCTTGAGAACATTAGACAGCCGCAGGGTTGGTGCTACAAATCGTATTGTACTAGTTCTCGGAGCCGGCGGTTGCGCAAAAGCTGTTGTTAATACATTATCAAAATTTACAAAAAACATAACTATATTAAATCGAACTGTCAGCAAAGCGAAAGCATTGGCTGAAAATTACGGATGCGCTTACGGCGGCTTGGAAGATTTCGAAAAACATCTACCGGGTGCCGATTTCGTAATATCTACTTTATCACAAAAAGTGGATTTAGACTTTTCTAAAGTTGACAGACTTTCGTTTTTTATGGATTTCAATTATAATACACCCCAGGCGATTGATAAAAAACATTATCACACGATTAAAGGCATAGACTGGCTGATTAATCAAGCAGTTGAATCGTTCAACAAATTTACTTGGTTCGAGCCGAATGTAATGGATTTCATCCGAGCTTTAGACCGTCCAAAAAACAAAACCACAAACATATCGCTAATCGGTTTTTCCGGTGCGGGGAAAACTACTTTCGCCAAAGCATTAGCCAAAAAACTCGATATGGACTTCATGGATGTGGATAGCGAAATAGAAGGTTACGCACGGAAAAGCATTAACGAAATTTTCGCGAACGAAAGTGAACACACATTCCGTAATTTGGAACTCGATGTTTTGGGTTCAATTAAAGATAGAGAAAATACTGTAATCGCCACTGGCGGCGGTGCTGTTGAATTCGGTTCAAGCCGTGATTTATTGAAAGAGCATTCCTTAGTCATATATTTGTATGCACCATTTGAAGACTGTATGAAACGTGCTGATGTTGCAAATAGACCAAAATTAAGAGATACCGAAGAAAATTTGCTAAAGTTATTCGACAAAAGGAAAAAACTGTATTTTATGACGTCCGATTTATTGATTGATTCAAGATTTGATTTCGACAAAACAATGACAGCATTAGTAAATGATATTAGAAGTTAAAAATAGTATTACGGGCGATTTCATTGCACCAAAATCTAAAAGTTTTGCTATAAGAGCCGCTATTGCGGCTTTTTTGGCAAATAAAGAAATCCGCCTAAGGGATTATCCAAAAAATTCCGATTCCCTTGCCGCATTACAAATCATTAGGCAATTTGGAGGAACGGCGGTTTTTGATAGTAACGACGTAATTATCAAAGGTACCGGCATAATCTTCCCTGAAGTTCTTGATTGCGGCGAATCAGCCCTTTGCCTGAACATTGCTGTTGCACTGGCAATACAAAGTAAAACACCTATTACTTTAACAGGAGAAAGAACTCTGCTGACTCGAGATTTTATGCATTTGATGAATAATCTTTTCATTAATGATATCTATTTCATGGCTGAAGGTTTTAATATCCCGTTGACAATTTATCCTAATCCGAGTATTGATTCTTTCCTAATTGACGGCTCTAAAAGTTCTCAATTAGCAAGCGGTATGCTATTAGCCGCAATTTGTTACCCTGATATAAAATTCAAAGTCCAAAATTTAGTTAGCAAAGGTTATTTTGAAATGACTCGCGCGCTACTGACGGATTTTGGATATCAAACAATAGTAGAAGATGAAACATTTTTTTTAATTAAAACTACGGAACCGCCTGAAGTTTATGAAATTGAAGGCGATTGGTCTGGAATTTCAAATATCCTCACCGCAGGAGCTATATCGGGTGATATTTCTGTGCAGGGATTGAACCTTAATTCACTGCAATCCGATAGAGTTATTATTGATATTTTAAAAGGTGCCGGCGCTAATATCAGCTTTTCCGAGAATATCTTACGAGTAAACAGCGGTGAATTACACCCTTTTAATTTATCAATCGAAGATTGTCCGGACTTGTTCCCCATACTGTGCGTGTTAGCCGCTTATACCGATGGCGCATCCACTATTTCAGGTATTGACCGGCTGATTCATAAAGAAACTAAGCGCGTACTCGTTATGCAGAATGAAATGCGTAAAACCGGAATTGAAATACGCATCGCTGATGATACAGCTACAATTGTTGGTGGAAAACCTAAAGGTGCTGATTTTAGCTCACATAATGACCATAGAATCGCGATGGCACTAACTATCGCCTCAGCGTTCGCCTCAACAAAAAGTACGCTCTCTGAGCCTGAATGTGTCGAAAAATCATATCCCGATTTCTTCCGCGACCTCAAAAACAAGTTATAAGTTATAAATTATAAATTATAAATTAATAGGATAATTTGTAATTGATTTTTTGGGCTAAAGCCCATAATCACAAGAAAATCTCTTACCACGACTTAAAAGTCGTGGTAATTCTATTTCTTCCTCCAACTCATAACTTATAACTCATAACTCATAACTTCTTCTCTTCTCTTCCTATTGCCTCCTGCCTCCTGCCTATTGCCTTCTTCTAAAAAAAAGCCCCATACCGAAATATGAGGCTAAATTTAGAGAATTAATTGTGTAAAGTATTGTATTAGTTTACGGCTACCCAATCTGCCAAAGTCGTGCCTTTTGCTACATATACTTTGCCGGCAGTAGTGTCAATATACATATCGCCAATTTTACCGGGAGCTACTGCCGGAGCACCGGCACCTGAACTAATAACCGGAGTTATATTGGCATTTGCTTTTTCTGTACCCAATTCATCAATTGCTCCTTGAACTGTTACAGCCGATATATCGCCTGATGGTGTATTTTTTACATCACCAGCGTTCGTTCTTAATACCTTAGTTCCGCCTGCTTCTATTATATTTATAAATCCAGCTGTACTAGCATCGACATTAAGAATGGAGCCCGACTCAAGAGTGCATTCAAAAGGACCGTCTGAAATACAACCGCTTAAAATACCTTTTGTGCCATTTTTTAGTGTCAAACTAGAGTAATTCTCAAACAAGAATCCGTTTGCGGTATATTCGCTGACATTATCAAGAACCATAGCTTTTCCACCACCGAACGAACCCGGTACAACCCAAGCTACTAGTCCTAATCCTTTTACATTCAGATTAGCGTGGAATATGTCGCCTGAAATTTGTAATAGCGCGTTACGTGTAGCCATATCGTCAGTGGCACCAACATTTGTAAATGACAAAGATCTGTCGTCCTGAAGGTTAACTGTGCAATTTTCAATCTCAACTAAGAAGTTATTTTCCAAAACGCAGGTCATAGGACAGCGAACAGACAAATGACTGAACTTGGCGGTGTACATACCGGTAGAAGAAGCTTCTCTGCTGATTGTGATTGAACCTTCTAAGCGAGTATAAATATCACCAACTAAGGTGACATAATTTTTATTCCAAATAATGTCTTCACTGTAAAAACCTTGAGCGGCATGAATTACAAACCTATTTGAGCCTGCAGATCCTGTTATCGAATTTACAGCCGCTTGAATAGATTTATAGGGTTTAAGAATTGTACCGTCTTCAATATAAGCATCTATACGTTTATTATCAACATATAGGGTTCTAGTTACAGGAATATTTATATCCCCCGCGTCTATTGTAGCGCCGAATTGGCTTTGCGCCATAACGATTTTGTCCAAGCGACTTTCATATAAAACCACACTGTTTGCTTTATTTTCTACTTTAATATTGTATAGAGGATTATAAGCCACACCGGTTGGTTCAATTAAAAAAGAAAATACGCTTTGGTTATCAAATTTTACCCCTGCAATATCGGTGGTCCAGATTTGATCGTTGGAAGTGTCAAAAATCCTCACTGTGAGCGTCAATGTTGTGTTGTTCACACTGGCGGCCGAGGACTGACCGGCTATGCGGATAGCGTCCATAGCTGACATTGAAAAAGTCCCGATTACTATTAATGCTATGATAGCAATAAATCTTTTCATAAAGTTTCCATTTTAAACATAAAAAAAATACCTTAAATTGTACGATTCAAATTTAAAATTATTTTCCAAAGAAAACAAATCGTAATTCATTTTCCTCCTCCCTCACCTTTCAAGAGAGGGTCGGGGTGAGGTTCTTCTATTCCTAACTTTATGCTAAAGCCCCTAATCGCAAGAAAATCTCCAACCACGACTTAATAGCCGTGGCTATTCAATTCCTTTCTTCATCTTTCTTATCATTCATAATTTATAATTTACCATTAATAATTATTCTTCCCATTCATCATTCATCATTCATCATTCATCATTCTTTTATTTCCTTCTTCCATTAACAATTGACAATTAATCATTTACCATTAAAAAAAGCCCCATACCGAAATACGAGGCTTTTCATTATAAAAGTTACCTTTGATTTTCAGTTATTCATAAGTATATGTAATTATGACTGTTCCGGGCGTCCCGCTTAAACCAGCATTTCCCGATCTTGTAGCACCACTATTATAGGCCCCCGCACCACCTGCACCACCTTTGTTAGTCGTTGTTCCGGTTACACTTGGACCATCTCCGCCCGTACCTCCCGAACCGGCAACAGTACTTGTGGAATTTGTTCCGGGTAATCCTGAAGCGCCATCTAAATGATGAGCTTCTGCAATCCCGGTACCACCCGCTCCACCAACACTACCTGCACCGCCCGATGATCCATTAGCGTAAGAATTTCCAGGAGAGCCGATGCCGCCCATTCCACCATTAGCTGTTAATACGATATTTGTATTGTGAGTAACTGTCGTTGCCACACCTGGATCACCATCGCCACCTTTTGAATTATTTCCAAAGGCCCCACCGTTTGCTTTAGCACCTATTGATACACCAATAACATCTCCTGGTGAAACACTCAAAATCACATACCCATGCTCTCCAGCTCCACCACCACCTCCGCCGCCGGTTGCTCCGCCTCCGCTATTCATATCAGCACCACTGCCGCCGCCGCCGCCGGAACCGCCTACAGCTTCAATTGTTAATACAGAAACGCCTTCAGGTACAACAAATGCTGATGTATTTGTAGATGCTATTAAACGAGAAATTTGAGGAACAAAATTAGCCGCTATTTTTATACTTCCATTACCATTTTCTATTGCAATTCCCTTGCCTGCTGTAAGCTCTGCTTTGGTCAGTGTGTTTTCATCTGTATTGCCAATAAGTAACTGCCCGTTAGTATAGGTAGCTTGCCCTGTGCCGCCTTTAGAAACTGGGAGGATACCATCAGTATGTGATGTTAAATCAATTTTACCCCACGATGGCGCGATACCTACACCACCGGATATCAAAGCATTACCTGTAGCAACATCATGTAAATTGGCTAACGTTGATACGTCGTCAGCATAAATGATGTCACCTTTAGTATATGAAGACAGCCCTGTACCACCTTGGTTTGGAGCGACTATTCCTGTAAGTGTTGTAGCTTCCGCCGGGATTGTTATTGCCTCTGAACCATCAAATAGTACTCCATTGATAGTATTACCCGGTGTGAGTTTAGCTACTGCAGAGGTAGTCGTGGTGACGGTTGCTTCAGGGTCCATATCTTCACTTTCAACATAAGCACCGAAAAGCCCCTGTTTTGCATAAACCACTTCCAAGCGTTCGATACTCAGAACAACACCGCCATAAGTTACTCGAACTAAATAATTCGGGTTATACAACGGAGCGCACCAAGCCGGCTCGTCCAAAACAAAGGATAATACACCGCCTAAGTTAGTCTTTTCTCCGTTTCTTACAATAGAAACAGGATCATCATCGAAGGCTGTACCGTTTGGATTTAGTAAATCAATTGTTAGTGTAGCACCAAGGTCGGTGTTGGGTGTTGATGAGGTTACAGTAATGCGCACAGGTTCTAAAACAACTGCGCCTGATTCCGCCGAAGGCGAAAAAGTCAAAATTAATAATAAAGCAAACAAAGATAATACTTTATACATAAGACACCTATATGAATATAGAAATATATATTAATTATTAAATTATGCAATTTTAAACTTTTTGGATAGGTAAAAATAATAATAATTTTCCAAATACCAAAAATATTTTAACTTTTTTTAGTTTTATTTTTAGTTATTTTAGTTTTTTCCTAATTTTACTTTGTTATGAGTTATAAATTATAAGTTATAATCTATTATGAATTATATAGTTGCGCAAAATCTAATTAATTCAATAGATTTTCTTCAAGTCCGCCCCACTCGTGAAGGATTTAGGAGGGGTTCTTAGGAAGTTAAAAATTATTAGTTATAAAATATAATAAAGAAAAATAAATAACCCTAACCACCTTGAAACAAAGGGGAAGAATCAAGAGAACCAAGAATATTCAAGAATAATATATATGCAATATATTGTGTTTTCTTATACCCCCTTGTTTCAGGGTGGTTAGGCGATTTCTCTTTCTTCTCTTGGTTATACCCCCTTGTTTCAAGGGGGTTAGGCGATTTCTCTTTCTTCTCTTGGTTATACCCCCTTGTTTCAAGGGGGTT
>JBAXXL010000057.1:0-23581 GCA_037127915.1 bacterium | reverse complement strand
CAAAGACTTTGTTGTGAAGTACAAATTAGCTGGCGACTTGATTAACAGCGGTTTGCTTCTCAGCAAGGGTGAAGGCAAAGATGCGGAGAACTTCTTCCTGCTGACTGTTCAACCACCGAAACGAATTGACCCCGCTTATATACCACCACGCGAATACGTGTTTGTTCTGGACGTTTCTGGTTCTATGAACGGTTTCCCATCAGTTATGGCAAAGAAAACCATTCTAAATCTATTGGATAAATTGGATAAAGACGATAAGTTTAATTTGATTCTATTCGCCAGCGGTTTCGATGTATTTTCAGAAAATTTGGTAACCGCAAATAGAGATAATTTAGAAAAGGCGTTTAAATTTATGGCAGAATCTCGCCAAGGTGGTGGGACGGAGCTATTGCCCGCACTTGAAAAAGCACTAACTATGCCAAAAGATTCTAAGGCCTCCCGCTCGGTTGTAGTAATTACAGACGGTTTAATTGATTTCGAAGCTAAGGCATTTGAGTTAATACGTAACAATCTTAACAAAGCCAATGTATTCGCATTTGGCATTGGAACCTCGATGAACAAACTGACAATCGAAGGAATCGCACGCGCCGGAAATGGTTTATACTTCGAAGCAAATCGCCTTGATGACGCTGAATACCAATCCGAGCGTTTCGTTAAATACATTGCCACTCCAATTTTAACTGATATAAAAGTTACATATGACGGATTCGGCGTTAGCGAAGTCGAGCCAATGTCGGTTCCAGACTTATTCCCCGACAGACCTATAATAATTTACGGAAAATGGGATGGCAATTTGCAGGGTGGAATAAAGATAGAAGCTATTAACGGTCAGGAAAAAATATCTGTTGAACTGCCGGTAACAAAATTTGGTGAAATGGTTCAAGGCGACGCTCTGAAACAACTTTGGGCGCGCAAGCAAATCGAATTACTTTCCGATTACCAAAACTTCGGCGTACGCGACAAATACAAAAAAGAAATTACAGATTTAGGTTTAAAATACAGTTTAATGACAGCTTATACTTCTTTCATTGCTGTGGATAATGAGATAGTGCCGAATATTGATAAACAAATGAATAATGGCAGTTCCCAAGGATTTGAAATTAGAAATTCCAGGTCAGAAGATACGCAAGTTAAAGTAGATGGGCAAAGTGTCAGCAATCAATTTACTGGAGGTTTGGGGACAGCCGGATCTGGTGGAGCTGACTTTAAACTTCAACGCGGACAGAGAATAAGGCAAATTGGAAATGAAATCTCTCGTGCCTCAGTTGCCGGTGAAGATGCCGCAAGTTCAGGTGGAAATAAGGAATCAGAAGAAATAAGTTCCGAAAATAAATCTGGTCAAAATAATCCTGTAGGTGAACCCGTTCCTGCACCCGATTCAGAGATAACACCCGAAATGAAAGATTTTTCTTCGGTTGATGAGGTTGTACGTGCATCTTCAATCGGGGGCGAAGGAAATAATGCTGGTGGTTTTTCGGAAAATATTGATTTAGGTAATGAAATTTCAATAAACAAGGATATTGTAAGCATTCCAGACCTTGGATCATTTGTAGCAGTGGAGGAAGCGCCGAAAATTGCTGATTATGGTGCTTTGACGAAATCTGTTGTTTATCCTGAAATCGCTAAAAGGGCTGGAATTGAAGGAAAAGTTATTGTTGCAGTTTATATTGACAAATACGGTAAACCGCGAAAAACAAAAATCACAAATTCACCAAACGCCATTTTAGATCAAGCCGCTATTGATGCTGTAATGAAATATACTGGTTATGTACCCGCAATACAGAACAAACAACCTGTTGGATGCTGGTTACAGGTACCAATCAACTTTGGATTAAAAAATTCAAAAAATCCTGATATTGATTTACAAAATCCACAAATAGCTGAAACTGCACACATACAATCTGATACTGATAATAAGCAACCACAATTAACGAATATCAGGTATAATCAATCAATTCTGGAAAATAATATAAAATATGCTTATATGGCAAAAGCAATAACTATTGAGGGATTGGTGGAAATGAGAATAACTATTGATGCAAAAGGAAAAATCACCAAGATCGAACCTTTAGGACAAGCGAATACATTACTTGATGATATCGCAATTGTCGCTATAAACAATACTCAATTCATTCCTGCAAACCTTGACGGAGAAAATATTGTAAGTACAATTGATGTCAAAATGAATATTCAACCACAGAAACCTAATCTTAATTTTAAATTTGAGGGTCAATCTTACGAAATGATTGATATTAAAACAAAAGCAACTGAATATAGTGTTGCCAATTTAAAAAATGGTACCGGAAAAAATATCGTAATCTTTGATAAAGTCAAGTTTGAATGTTCAATTTATAACGATAAACAGGAGTTAATAAAAACTGACACCATAACAGTAACCGTTGGTATTGGTGAAACGGCTAAGCCAATCGATGAAGTCTTAGTAGGAATGCAGGCAGGTGGTGAAAAACTGTTAGTATTTCCACGGTATTATTTATTTGATTGCCTTTACCCTACGACAGCTAAAACACCGTATATTCATAAATTATTGTTCAAAATCAAAGTTTTCGATATCAATCCGAAATAGCATTTCACATAATTTGATTGGATATTCTCGGGTTTTACAGCAATGTGAAGCCCGATTTTTAGTTGTTAGTATAGATAATTGCAATATAATTTATCAGATTTTCGTCTAAAAATGAAACATTTTCTCGAATAAAAAGTTATTATAAGTAAGAATATTACTAATTAAAGGTCCCAATATGAAAAAGATTTTAGTTTTAGCTTTTGTGGTTTTGACCACAATAAGCCTTTTTGCGCAAGATCCCAATAGTGAAAACGTTTCCGGCTCACCATATTTGATGATTATCAAGGAAATACCGACTAAAGCCGATGTGGAGTTGACCATAACCGATGTTGATGTCAATATTAGCGGTGTAATTGCCGATGTGACCGTTCGGCAATACTATCGGAGCACATCCGATCAGGTTTTGGAAGCGGTGTATGTCTTTCCTGCTTCGGTTCACGCGGCAGTTTATTCGATGAAAATGAAAATCGGTTCGCGCGAAATTGTGGCTGTAATTAAGGAAAAAGAGCAAGCGCGAAAAGATTACGAGCAGGCAAAATTGGAAGGAAAGCGCGCAAGTTTGCTAGTCCAGGACCGCCCGAATTTATTCCAAATGAACTTGGCGAATATTGCTCCCGGAGATCTGATTTCAATAGAAATGAAATATACAGAGGTGCTTGTTCCCGATGATAAAATCTATACTTTTTCATTCCCTACAATAGTTGCTCCACGTTACGGCGGTGAAATTAACTCCGAAGTAATGGATGAGAAAAATGCTAATAATCCGCAAGATAAAAGATACGTTTCAAATTCGATATTTGACATAAGATTTAACCTGATATCACCGGTTCCTATAGATGGAATCGAGTGTATCACCCACGATGTAAATTACGGTGGTGAAACTGCAAACCATTCTCAAATAACACTGAAGGATTCTGAAAAGAAAGGAGCTCCCAAAGACTTCGTCGTGAAGTATAAATTAGCCGGCGACTTGATTAACAGCGGTTTGCTACTCAGTAGAGGTGAAGGAAAAGATGCGGAGAACTTCTTCCTGCTGACTGTTCAACCGCCTAAACGAATTGACCCTGCTTATATACCACCTCGTGAATACGTGTTTGTGCTGGACGTATCGGGTTCTATGAACGGATTTCCATCGGTTATGGCAAAGAAAACCATTTTAAATCTATTAGATAAATTGGATAAGGACGACAAATTAAATTTGATTTTATTCGCCAGCGGTTTTGATGTTTTTTCAGAAAATTTGGTAACCGCCAATCGAGATAATTTAGAGAAAGCGTTTAAATTTATGGCAGAATCTCGCCAAGGTGGTGGGACTGAGTTGTTGCCCGCGCTTGAAAAAGCCTTGAAAATGCCCAAAGATTCTAAAGCATCGCGCTCGGTTGTGGTAATTACTGACGGTTTAATAGACTTTGAATCGAAAGCATTTGAGCTGATTCGCAATAATTTAAACAAAGCTAATGTATTTGCTTTTGGTATAGGTACCTCGATGAACAAGTTGACAATCGAAGGTATTGCACGCGCCGGAAATGGTTTATACTTCGAAGCAAATCGCCTTGATGACGCTGAATACCAATCCGAGCGTTTCGTTAAATACATTGCCACTCCAATTTTAACTGATATAAAAGTTACTTATGACGGATTCGGCGTTAGTGAAGTCGAGCCAATGTCCGTTCCTGATTTATTCCCCGATAGACCGATAATTATTTACGGAAAATGGGATGGAAATTTACAAGGCGGAATAAAGATAGAAGCAATCAACGGACAAGAAAAAATATCAGTCGAATTACCTATTACAAAATTCGGAGAAATGGTTGAGGGCGATGCATTGAAGCAACTTTGGGCGCGCAAGCAAATTGAACTACTATCCGATTACCAAAGTTTTGGCGAGCGAGACAAATACAAAAAAGAAATTACGGATTTAGGTTTAAAATATAGTTTAATGACAGCTTATACTTCTTTCATTGCTGTGGATAATGAGATTGTTCCGAATTATGGTAGACTAACGAAAGACCAAAATCAATTAGGGACCGGTGGAGTTAATTTAAAACTCCAAGCCAGTCCGGAAATGAGACTAGGCGAAAATATGAGAGCAGTTTCCATCGCGTCCGCAGAAGGCGGCAGTGGTATTGACGTTGGTGGTTTTTCAGGGAGTATTGATTATGCGAAAGCAACAACCGACGACAAAACTTCAAAATCACTTACTACAAATATCCAATATGATGAAAAAGAATTATATAGAAATATAAAATACACTCAAAAAGCTTTGAATGCGGCTCTCGAAGGCTCTGTGTCTATGAAAGTTACTGTTGATAAGAAAGGCAAAGTAGTTAAAATTACTCCTTTGGTCTCAACTGATAAATTGTTAACAGAGATAGCCTCAAATGCAATAAAAGCTACAAAATTCATTCCCGCTACAAAAGATGGGAAGGCTTTTCAAAGTACAATTGATGTCTATATGAATATTGAATTACCGAATTCTAATTTCAAGATGAAATTTCAAGGAAAGACCTACGAAATGCTAAAAGGTCAAAGTGGTAGCAGTAAATACTGGTTTGCTATTTTGCAATATAGCAACAAAGCGAAAATTGAGTTTTTGTCTAAAGTGAGGTTCGAATGCAGAATTTATAGCGAAAAACAAGAATTGATAAAAACAGACACTTTATCTGTTATACTTGGGATAGGGGAAACCGCCGCGCCTATTGAAGAAGCATTGCAATCGATGTGGAAGGGCGATGAAAAACTTTTATTATTCGACAAGCAGTTACTGAATACCGGTATAAAACCAAATACACAAGGAATTCCTTACACAAGAAAAGTTTTTGTGAAAATCAAAGTGCTTGATGCGACCGGCGGTGTAATTGACAACGAAAGAATATAGTTTGATATGGCTTTACAGAAATGTGAAGCCCTTTTTTTCTAAAATGAAGATCCAAGATTTAGCGAAATGCTGTGCCTTTTAATTGGGAATTCTTGAATACCCAGTATAGGCGTATCAAGCGTTTTGTATATCCAATAATTTAAATCTTGTCTGTAAGATAACTCAGCCGATAAATTGATTTTCTTTAGTTGAAAGCTATGCCCAATACCTATCTGGAAAAAAGTACCAAATTGGGTGTTGTTTTCATTTTTCAAAACAAACGATTCATCCGCAATTTTTTTTCTTATTGGATTTTTAAAATAATGCATATCGAAGTTAGTTTCTTCTTCAACTTTACGATGCGCATTGAACATCCAACTTAATCCTATACCGCCTCGAATGTAAGTAAAGCGATTCTCTTTGCTATTAGTTCGGATTTTGAGGTATAGGGGAATATCAATATTATTAGTAGCAATCAGATTACGTATCGCAACAGTTCTATCCGCTGTGTAAGGACCGAGACCGTGTGTATATAATTCGGCTCGTGTCAATAAATATTCAACCGAAGTTCCTAAAGAAAAAATTTTTGGTAAATAGTATTCGATTTTATATCCGACGGCTGTTCCAAAATTCCAGTAATTGATTGGCTTCATTCCTCCATTTGGATATGCTTCGGTATTTGATGAAGAATAATAGGAAGAATTAGGCGCTAAATAAACCGATTGCTGAATTGATTGCGATTTTGCAAACAAGGGAAGTAATATAAGAATTAAAATGTACTTTTTCATAATTTTCTCCGACACCATAATTGAAAACAAAATTGATTCAATAACTATTACGATTCAAATCATGAATCATTTTATAATTTTTTAATTTCACACCTTCAGGGTGTTTGATACACGAATAATTTAAAAACCCAAAAAATAAAATTCCTCGGGTTTATAAAAAATCTTTAAAAAAACGTTATTGCATATAGGATAATACAATTAAAAGTATTAAATTACGATTTATTATTTTGAGAAAAATAAAAAATTGAGCTCGGTAAAACAGTTTGAGATAAAAAATGACATTATTTATAGATGGGAAAAAAATAGAAGCCGCTGACGGACAAACCGTTTTGGAAGCGATATATAAAGCGGGGCTTGAGTTAGCTCATTTTTGCTGGCACCCAGCACTGAGTATATCGGGCAATTGCCGAATGTGCTTAGTGGAAATTGGTACACCAAAAATGGGTGCAGATAATACACCGCTTTTAGATGAAAACGGAAATTATGTAGTTTCGTATATACCAAAACTGCAAATTGCGTGTGCCACACCTGCAACAAATCTAATGCACATTAACGCGAGCAGTGAAAAAGTGCTCAAAGCACGCAAAGCAATAATGGAGTTCCTACTAATTAACCATCCACTTGATTGCCCTATTTGCGACGAAGCCGGTGAATGTAAACTGCAGGAATACGCTTACAAACATTCTATTGGCGAAAGCAGATTTACTGAAGAAAAAGAGCATAAGCCGAAGCGTGTGGCTTGGAGCGATAAAATAATGTATGACGGCGAAAGGTGCATTATGTGTTCCCGCTGTATCCGATTTGCGAAAGAAGTGGCAGGACAGGATGTGTTGACATTCGTTAACCGCGGTGATAAGATTTATATAGATGTAGAAAAAGGGCAAACTTTCGACAATCCGCTTTCGATGAATGTGATTGATATTTGCCCGGTGGGTGCGTTGACCTCACGCGATTTCCGATTCAAATCCCGAGTATGGGAAATGTCATTCGGCAATACAATTAGCCCGCACGATTCCACAGGCTCGAATATACACGTCGGTACAAAAAAGAACCAAATTCTGCGGATTTCTGCAAGCGTCAATCCGAAAGCCAATGAATATTGGATAAGCAACGACGTTCGTTTGGACTATAAAAAATATGAAGAGAATAGACTGGTTACACCGAAAATAAAAGGACAGGGTGTACTGTGGAATGAGTTATATCAAAAAGCCGCTGATGAATTGAAGAAGTTTAAACCTGAAGAAATTTTTGTACTTTGCTCACCAATAGCTTCAATGGAATCGAATTACGCATTAATAAAATTTGCAGTATCATTAGGTACTAAAGGCATTGGCTTTTTCACTCATTTCGATGAAACTGCGGAAGAAGGTAGATTAATAGTTAAGGACAAATCGCCGAATTTATGTGGTTTGTTGAAACTAGGATTGAGTTTGGAAGTGAATAATAAAGCGGCTTTGGAATTGCCGGAAAGAATGAAGAAAGGTGAAATAAAAGCTGTGATAATTTTGGAAGAAGGCCAGATAGAAAATCTTGAATTCGCAGAGTTTGTTTTGGATATTTCTTCCTTTGGAAAAAGCCCAAGCTCTAAAGATACTTACCAAGCTCCAGCGGCTACAGCGTTTGAATCGGAAGGAACTTTCGTGAATAAAGATTCGTTGATACAGCATTTTACGCCGATAATAGAAACGAAAAGCCAGCGGGCATCGGTAAATTTGGGACGTTGGGATAAATTTGGAGCCGATAACGATAGTTGGTCTAAGAAAAATATTATTGATGCATTGCCAAGCTGGAAAATAATTGCCGGGATTGCACAATTTATTTCCGCGAATTGGAACTTTAATAGGGCAGAGGACGTATTTGATGAATTGAAAGTAAAATATAATTTCAGCGATTTATCGTACAAAATGCTGGATGATTACAAAGGATTTAATTTAGATTCCGCGGCGGACGAAAAGCCGGAATATATCTATAAATCACATATATATAAGCCATAGTTTAATAATTAATATAAAGAGGTCTTTATGGAAAATCAATTACCTGAGCAACGCCAGTATTCGTTAGAAGAAGTACTGTCAATAACATTTAACATTATCAAAAAGCATTGGCGGAAATTTGTGCTGATATGCCTAATTGTCTATGCACCTTTGCTTGTTATAGCCAACCTAATTGATAAAAGCTACTTAATGAATTTGATTCCAAAAGAATTTATGGATGCATTTTCAAGTAGTTTTATCGCATTTGGCGGTGGGATGAATTTCAAAGATACGCTTAACACATTAATACCCATTTACTATTATTCCTTTGGTATTATTTTATTTGGCTTTATTGTCAATTTTACAATTGCAAAAATTGTGGAAAGTTGTGCAAAAGCCGAAGAGCCGAGTTTGCAAGCGGCAATATCAGCTTCGATTAAAAAATATGCTGTAGGTTTGGTGACAACAATAATTTTTGGAATATTTATGTTCTTTTTATCGTTGCCATTATTCATTCCCGCAATAATATTTGCGATTTATTGGACATTCTTTATGAACGCAATTATTTTGAGAAATCGCTGGGGAATTGATGCTCTGCGTTATAGCTTTAATGTAGTAAGAGGCCGCTGGTGGAGAGTATTAGGATTTTCTATCGTTTTTGGATTAATTGGCGGCTTTGCCGCGATGGTTCCAAATCAAATAGGACAACTGTTTATGAAAATACCTATGCTATATGGTGTGTTTTTGCTAATCGGTTACATTCTTCAGTCTTTTTCAATGATTGCAGGAACGGTATTTTTCTTGAACTTGGAAAGCACAAGCAAATATTTGGTACGTACACCGATGGGTGGTGAAATACAGAATTTGCCGGAAATATAAATATTTTTACTCATCCGATGACTCAAAGTCATCGGATGAGTTGAATGACAAGCCAAAGGTGTTGGACATTTGCGTAATAATTTAATAAAATAGCGATTAAACAATTGTATTTGCATAAAAATACTTAATTTTGTATGAAATTATTAATTGAAATTTAGGTATATGAAATGAATAAATCACTCTATATAAAAGAAATCACAAATGAGATTATCTCATTCGATACACAAAAGCTGAAGGAATTGTTTAATTTTGTCAAGTTTTTGAAGTATCAAGATCTTATTGATCCTACTCTTGAAATTATTTCTAATGAAGAGTGGTATGAAAAAACAAAACTTGGTATCGAAGAAATGGTTAATAACGAAGTGGTCGAATGGAATTCAATAAAATGAGTTATAAAATTTCATTGGCAAAATCTGCGGCAAAAGATTATAATGATTTACATGAACCAATTAAATCACAGATTAATGAAGTTATTAACAAGCTTGAGCAATTTGGAACCGATGCTCCGAACATTAAACCTTTAACAGGCCAATTAAAAGGATACTTTCGAATCAGATCAGGTGATTATAGAATTGTTTTTTTCCTTGGCAAAGAAGCCATTACTATAGTTTCGATATTACACAGGAAAGAAGTTTATAAAAAGAAATAAGCGAATATTAAAAAAACTGTCCTATACCTTTCGGAGTTATAGGACAATTTCGTATTTTTACTCATCGTATGATTGGCAGTCATCAGATGAGTTGGTTTTCCAACAAAAATTCTATCATATCGGTTAAATTAAGAAATACATAATCTGCTGATGGCGGTTTGGCTTCATTGCTGATGAATACAGTATGGCAGTCGGCTTTTTTACCTGCTATGGTGTCTTTCACGCTGTCTCCAACCATCCACGAATCCTCGAGCGAAATATGGAGTTTTTCGGCGGCGTCCAATATCATCCCCGGTTCGGGTTTGCGGCGTGTTGATTTAGTATTTGCTAAATCCGGGCAATATTCGATAAGGTCAAACTTTATTCCGGTTCGGTTTAATATGTGTTCCTGCATGTGTTCGTGTACAATTAATAATTCATTGTGGTCGTAAATTCCCTTTCCAATTCCCTGTTGGTTAGTAATCAGAACCAACAAATACCCAAGGTCTTTGACTTTTTTTAACACATCATAAACTTCATCGAATATATGCAATTCTTCTGTATTGGTAACATATCGGTCCACTATGCGATAATTTATCACACCGTCGCGATCGAAAAAGAAAGCTTTGTTTTTTTGCATTATCGAACCTTAAATGTAGCCATTGTGATAATCGCTAACATTATAGCTACGATATAAAAACGCACGACAATAGTCGATTCGTGCCATCCGGACTTTTCAAAATGATGATGGATGGGGGCGATCTTGAAAAACCGCTTTCCTTCGCCGTATTTTTTCTTGGTGTATTTGAAATATGATACTTGAATAAGAACAGAAACAGTTTCAGCGAAAAATACACCGCCTACGATTGGAATCAGGAGCTCTTTTTTCAGCAATATCATTAAAGCGCCGATTGCACCGCCTAAAGCCAGCGAACCGGTATCGCCCATAAATATTCTGGCAGGGTAAGTGTTATACCAAAGGAAGCCCAATGCGGCACCGACTAAAGCACCCGTGAAAATAACCAATTCTCCGGAACCTTTCAGATAAATAATATTCAGGTAATCGGCAAAACGGTAGTTACCGGTCACGTAAGCAACAACTGTAATAGCCAATGCGGCGATACCTACTGTTCCGATGGATAGTCCATCCAAACCGTCAGTCAAATTTACCGCGTTGCTCGTGGCAGTTAAAATAAATATAACTATAGGTATATATAGCAATCCGAAATCGATGGACAAATTTTTCGCAAAGGGTACAGTAGTTAAGGTGTTCACTTTATCAAATCCATGATAAAATAAATCCGGACAAAAGAAGATAACGCCGCCTAAAACCAAACCTATCAGCACCTGACCGACAATTTTATATTTTCCGATTAGTCCTTTTTTCTTCTTTTTAACAACTTTCAGATAGTCATCCAAAAAACCTACTAAACCCAGCCAAAGAGTCGTGATAACGATTAATATTATAAAGGCATTATTCAGCGGTGCAAAAAGCAAAGTCGGTATTATCAGGGAAGCTAATACTATAAAACCGCCCATAGTAGGAGTACCGGCTTTTTCGGAATGATGTCCGATTTGCTGTAATTCTGATTTAGCCTGTTCGCCTATTAGGTGTTTTCGCATCATTTTTATTATTCGCGGTCCGAAGACGAAGCTAATCAGCAAGGCTGTTATTGCCGCGCTGGCGGCACGGAATACTATTGAATTCATCAATCCTATTCCAGGAATATCATAGAATTCCTTCAGATAATTAAATAAGTGATATAACATAAAATCAGTTTTTTGTAAAACAACAATATTTATAATGTAAAAATAACTATATAATGAAAAACATTCAAATTATTTGATTTATATTGGAAAAAAATGAGTAATTAATTATAAATGTAAAATTTTTCATAGAATTATTCGTTTCAATTCTGTAATAAAAAAATGAAGTATAAGAAATGATAAAAATTCTAGCAATTAATGGCTTTCACGATGACAAAGAACCGGCTTTGCATACTATTTTAAATTCATTTTTGGATGGGGCAATAGAAAAAGGCGCCCAAATAAAAAATCTGAATTTAAACGAGTATTCAATCAAACCGTGTCTCGGTTGTTTCGAAAAAATAGATTTCGCATCTAAAAGCGACCAATGCTATCAAGATGACGATATGAACCGGATTTATCCAGAGCTTAATAATTCTGATATATGGGTATTCACTTTCCCATATACATTTTGCGGCGGCAATAAGGATCTATTTAACTTCCTGGACAGGTTCGAACCTCTTTTACATATAGATAATATAACTACACGAAACATTTCGCGTGGTAAAGTCGTAGTAATATCTACATGTTCTTTTTGGGATGAAGCAACATATTATCCAATGGTTGAGCAATTCAAAGATTTTTGCGCTCTATACGGGATGGATTTTGCCGGTGCATTAGTTAGACCGGATACAAGAATGTTGAATCATTTGTCGAGCGATAATGAAGAGGTAAGCGGTATTTTACAAGCCGCAAGAAAAGCCGGTGCTCATATTATTGAGCATAGTGAAATACCGGATGTATTAGTAGATGGAATTAGGCAAGACCTTAAAGAAAGAAAGCAAATTTATATACATAATTAAGTGAGAAACTTATGAAAAAGTTCTTAAGTCCTTTATTATTGATTTCTGTAATTACAATGGGGTTGTTTTTGACCTCGTGTAAAGACACACCAACAGTACCATCATTAACCGAACAGGAAACCAATTTCCCGAGCGAAACCGGAAACTATTGGGTTTACCAAAATATCTTAGTTGATAAAACTACCAAGGTAGAAGACCCAACACAAAAATATATTGATTCTGTTTATGCTACGGAAGCAATATACGGTGCGAACGATACTATTTACAAGCATAAAACTACTATTGATGTAAAAAATGAAATGCAATTAAATGCTACTGTAATTAATTCTTTCAAATACCAAAACAGTAAATTAAATGCCGATTTATCGTATATTTTCCCTTCTCAAGTTTCTATATTCAATACGATGAAAAGTTTTTTGGGTGGATATAATCTTACCGATATGATTGTAATAGCTGATTATAAGGCAATTTTACCATGGGTGATTTTACCGGAAATAAAATTTGATTCGATAAATCTGCCAATATCAAGTTACAATGTGAAATTATCTAATATTCGTTATACCATAAACGGTGCAAAAGGAATCACAACGCCGGTAGTAGTTGGTACTCAGACAGTTAATGCAACCGAATTCATAGTAACACATAATATTAAAGCAGATGCAATCCTTACTGTAAGTGGAATTCCTTTAAATTTCCCAATAGATTTGAATTTATTAATCAAATCATATTATGCTAAAAATTATGGTTTAGTGAAAAAAGTTCTAGAACCTGCATCAGTTGCAGTGCCTGTTATGGGTACTGTTCCATTGACCGACGGATATAATACTACTTTACTTCGCTATAATATTAAACAGTAAACAGGTAATAATTAAAATTTATCAAAAGGAAGTTCTTTAAAGAGCTTCCTTTTTTTTTATACTTGGTGGAATTTGCGTAATTTTGAAGTATATGTAAAAACAAAAAAGAGAAAAAGATGCTTGATTTAAGGTTTATTTGCGAAAATCTGGAATTCGTAAAGCAAAATATAAGTAATAAAAACGAAAAAGCGGATATAAGCGAGATTTTAAATTTCGATAACCGCAGACGCGAAATAATAATAGAAGTAGAGCGTTTAAAAAACTTACGCAATGTTGTATCGAAGGACATTGCCGAACTGAAAAAAAACAAGCATGACGCTGACAAGCAAATTGCCGAAATGAAGGAAGTTTCCGATACAATTAAAAGTATGGACGACGAACAACGCGAAGTTGAACAAAAAATTCGCGAAATACAAATCCGTATTCCGAATGTGACCCATCCGAGTGTTCCGATTGGCAAAACAGAAGACGACAACAAAATCGTTTATACTTGGGGCGAGAAAAAAGAAAATCCTCACGCAAAAAACCATATAGAAATAGCAAAATCATTAGGAATAGTGGATTTTGAACGCGGAGCGAAAGTTAGCGGAGCAGGATTCCATTTTTATACAGGCAAAGGTGCAAAATTAGAGCGCGCGCTGATAAATTATATGGTTGATTACCACGTGGAAAAACATGGTTATACTGAGCTTATGCCGCCGTTTGTGGTAAATGAAAACTCAATGTTCGGTACAGGTCAGCTTCCAAAAATGGCTGAAGATATGTACAAAAGCGATGCCGACAGTATGTATTTCATTCCGACCGCCGAAGTACCGGTTACTAATTTCCACAACGGAGAAATGCTAAAGGGTGAAGATTTACCTATTAAATATACCGCGTATTCTCCATGCTTCCGACGCGAGGCGGGCGGATATGGTAAAGAAGTCCGCGGATTGCTGCGCGTTCATCAGTTTAACAAAGTAGAAATGGTGAATTTTGTTAAGCCGGAAGATTCGATGAATCAATTGGAAATAATCACTTCCGAAGCGGAAGACATATTGAAGTCTTTGGGTTTGCATTACCGCAGAGTTTTACTTTGCTCAGGCGATACCAGTTTTGCAAGCGCAATAACTATGGATTTGGAAATATGGACTCAGGGTGAAGCTAAGTGGTTGGAAGTATCGAGTTGTTCTTGCTTTACCGACTTCCAAGCGCGCCGTGCAAATATCCGTTTCAAACGCGATGCCACCGCTAAACCGGAATTCGTTCATACATTGAATGGCTCGGGTGTGGCTACTCCAAGGCTTATGGTTGCAATATTGGAAAATAACGTTCGCGAAGACGGGCACGTTACCATTCCGGAACCTTTGCGCCAATTCTGCGGTTTCGACGAAATCTAATTAGTTATAAGTTATGAGTTATAAATTATAAGTTTTGAATTTTAAATGCAAGTGCTTATTATAAGATGGGCTCCACTTTCTGAAAGTGGAGCCCATCTGTCGTTTTCTGAACGATGATTTATGGGATTAAAGCTGTAAAAACACACTTCGTTTTTGGTTATTTCGGCTAGTTTGATTAATTTAGAATTGGATTTCTGTTGTATAATGCAATTTTGCAGGTGATGAATGAAAAATGAAGGAAATATTGATTTTCGGGCAACCACAAGAGTTGCCCCTACGAAGTACAGGCACCGGTCAACGAGCGGAGTCGAGATGAGTCGGCGATTAGAGGGCGTATGCAATACGCCCCTACAATCACACAACATAATCAACATGAACGGACGTATTTACGACCCAATCACCGCACAGTTTATGCAAGCGGATAACTTCATCCAAACACCCGAAGATTACATCGGCTACAACCGATACGCATATTGCCGGTATAATCCGTTTAAGTATGTTGATCCGAGCGGAGAGTGGCTCGAAATTAATCATAACGACATTAATAATGTTGGTGAAACTGCAAATCCAATAATCTATTATAGCCGTTCTGACGCAATACGAGCTGAAATGTATGCCGAAAACGTTGAAGCAAGCTATGCTTCTTTTTCATTACTTTTCAGCGACTTTAGCATTTTCGGGTTATCTAATGCAGGGACACCGGGCGGTAAAGCTAAGGACAAATCTAATTCAAAAAGTGGTACAAAAACGAGTAATATAAGCAACAGCAAAAGTGAAACGAGCGATAAAAGTAGTAAAGGCAAAGGAAAGGACGATGGCAGTAAAAGCTTTTGGCGCATGATTAAAATGGCTATTCTATCTAGGTTTCCAGTAGCCATAGATCTTGAGGGTAATGTTTCATTCTTATGGGCTGCGGGTACTTCTATAAATCCAATTGGAGGTATATTAATCCTACAAGGTGATGATGCGTTTAAAGTTAAAGGATTTTCTGCAGGTGGTGCGGGTGGTGGTGCATTCGTAGCGGCAGGAGCTATGGTTTCATCAATGTATTACTACTATTACGGTGATATTAATAATTTCAACAGAAAGACTTTTAAAGGTTGGTCTGATAACGCAACTCTTAGTTTTGAAGAAGGTCCCAATGGTGCTGTTTCAGTAGCTTGGCTAAAGGATGAATTTGGTGGTTATTTGATAGGAGTCGGCACAGGTGTTGGTGTAGGTGTTAGTGGAACTGCTCTTACTTTTCAATGGAATCATCAGTATACAAAAATTTGGGGTAAATAAAAATGGAAGTCTCAAGAAATTATAAAGCGCCACAACCCGGGATTACCATATTAGCAGTTGTTTTATTGATTTGCATAATTTTGATTTCTAATTACTTCACTAATAAAAACATCGAAAGATTAACCACAGAATATAAGTATGTTGAAAACAAAATGCAAGTATTCGAAATAGTTAAAAATTTTGAAACCAATAAAGGTTGTTCACATATTGAAACTGTGAGCGGAAAAAAAATATGGATTGCTTTTGCTGACAATTATAATTATTCACCGTGTGGGTTAGATGAGTTTCTGCAAAACGGTGATACGATAATTAAACACCGCGGTTCGGACACTTTGTATATACATAGGAATAAAAAAGAATATTACTTTGTACTAAAAGGAAATGTTGGAAATGATCCTTGTAAAATAAATGTCGAAAAATGGTTTAAAAAATAAACGTATTTCCTCCCCGCCACACCACCTATGGCGGGGCTTGGAAAAACAGCAAAAGTGCCAATATTGGTAGAAAAGGCAAAACGCAAGATGGACTCCACTTTGAAAGTGGAGGCCATCTTTGCATCTTTTCATTATGAACTTTCAACTTTACAAACTTTATAAACTATTCTACATCTTTACAAATTTTGCTGTTTCACCGCCGATCTTCACAAAATAGATGCCTTTTGGTAAATCGGAGATATTGATTTTTGCGGTCAGGTCACGACCTGTCCCTACAGACATTACTTTTTCACCAACTGTGTTGTAGACGTAGATTGCAGAACCTTCCGAAGGTTCGAAACCTTCGAAAGGTTTCGAAGTTATTGTGATATAGTCTTCTGCCGGATTTGGATATAATTCAAAAGCATTAGAGATTTTCGTTTCGGTAACATCGGTTGGAGTGAGCATCCAATTCAAGAAATTTCGTATAAGCAATGTATCGCCTACGCCGCCGATGGTTTCCAGACCCGGGGATAGGTAGATAATTTTCGAATTACCAATTACAGTTGCTACTGCGGCATACGAATTTGCGGGTTCGTACTTGCGGTTATACCAGAGGAATGGGAATGTTTCTTTGTTTGCACCGGTTATCCCTATGTAATCAAGCCGTTTTGAGAGAGGTTGACCGGAATTGATCAAAGTATTAGTTTCATTAATATCCTGATTTAATTCATGATTAGTCACTATTCTTAAAGAAGCTGTATCGCGTATAGGCAGATCCACGTACCCGCGGTATTCAATACCAAGCTTTTGATAAAACAATGTTGCTTGAGGAGTTATTTTAAAATTACTGCCAAGTTTTTTAGAATTGATGCAAAGTCCAACATTAGAAGAAACAATGAGCTGTTTTCCACGATCTATGCAATTCAAAGCGGCGTTTTCGAGTACTTCACCCGTGCCCCAGCCGTAGTAATTGTCTGATCTGCCGAATATATACATCACTTTGTAATCTATGTCGGAAAAATAATTCTTCCAATAATCCAAATCCATAAACAAGCTCTTTTTTCCCACTTCGGGTTGAGCAAAAACAGCATCACGTAAAAATGTGTGCCATGGCGCAGTTCCGGGTACGTCGAGAATATCATTAGATAGAGCAAGTAATTCAATTCCATCAGTTATTACCGGTATCTTTAATGTGTCGGTTTCCGCAACAGAATACGAATCTTTCAAATACATTGGGGTTACGGTAAGCATAACATTACCATATTGCGAATGAGGTGTGGTTTTTATTTTCAAAGTAATTGTATCAGAAAATTCCGATGGAACCTTGATGATATATTTATCCAAATCAATTTTCCATACTAAATTACTGCACTCAATCTTCGCTTCAAAAGTAATGTTTTCTTTCGTTGGATTTGTTATAATATATTCGGAATAGGAATCTTTACCCGCAGTGACAGTCAAATATTTCGAAGGTATCATCTTGTTGAATTCCGAATATAGAATATTGGAACTTCGTATAACATCAATTACCTCTTTACTCGAAGGGTCTTGGGCATATATTAAAGCAATAATGGAATTATAAGAGTCTTTCCAAGACCAGTCAAATTTATATTCAAAATGGTATATAGCACCTTCTTTACAATCGATTGTCATTCCTTCTTTTGCGGGGAATGATATAAGAGCCTTTCCGGGATTCCATTCAGTTTTGATATAATTGGTGAGCCAATTATATTCACCAATTATTGGATTTTTAGAATAATCTAAAATAGTTGAAAATAATGTTAATTTCCCTAATGTCTTATTACAAACGACACCGACTTCGAGTTTCGAATTTTCGCCGTCAGGAACTAAATTCATATTCAATTCAATGGGTTTAACATCTTTAGTGGTCGTGCTTAGCAAGGAATAATTCGTTTCCGGCAGTGCCAACGATTTAATTTCAACATTTTGAACACTGGGTTGCATCCCCGTGTTTATTTGCGAATTTACTTCTCCAACACAAGCGAAGAAAGTCAATAATAATAACAGATATACATATTTCATTTTATTTGCTCTTATAATCGTTAACAGATTTTCTTATAATTTTGCCGTCTATATCTATTTCTAATTCGTATTTTTCGTTCTCAAATAGTTTTTTATTGAATTTCATAGACTGTCTTGCCGATCTTTCGTTTGGAACATAAGGTATATTAAACCGGTTCCCATCACCATCAATTAATGTTATCGTAACATTTTTAGCTTTGCTATTAGGTTCAAATTTGATATTGACTTTATCCGAGAGATTTGTTGAGTAAATATCTAACTGATCTTCATAATCTTCATCTTCATCGGGTAGTGGAATTTTATTTTCCGATAATATACCCTTTCCAAATAAATTAAGCCATGGGGTACCATCATAATAAGCATCGGACCATACATCTAAATAAGCTGTCATTGCTTGGCGTTTTTTTGGTTCAAAAACCAAAGGCAATTCAAATGATTGGCCGGGTTCGAGTGTTTTAACAACAGCTGAAGTATCAAAAATAAACGATTCGCCATAAGGTGATATTTCAATTCCCGTTATATGAAGCACTGTATCGCCGATATTTTTGAATAATACTTTTCTAGCAGTAGAGGTATATATCTCCCTTGTTCCGAACTCTATAGAATCCGCGGGAATCATTTGCAGACGAGCTCTTTTTGGGCGAACACCTTTCATTAACCACCACATTGTATTATCAAGCAGGTTCCTTTTTCCATAATATGCAGAATTTTCCAGTCCAAAACCTAAATACATAATTCTGGCGTTTCCAACCTCTGAAAGTACACAAGCATATTCATCTTCCGGTGTGTCAGCTATATCATAGCGAAGAATGCCTTTTGTCCGCAAGTTTACCCCATTTATTTTTATTGATTCTGCATTATTGGTTTGAGTTATAACCCAGCCGTCATTAATTACCGCATTTTCAATCGTAACATCTTTACCGAAATCATTTTCCGGCACTCCAAAGACATTGATTGTCTGATAATTATGAATTTTGTAATGATTTGCTAATGTTATTCCGATTTGATCGTTTAAAAAAGTGTTCATTTGGGGTAATGTTATGTAATTGTAATTTTTATATTTATTTTGAGCCATTGCTAATTCAAAAACGGAAGATATGATAATTCCTTTGCCCTTTTCTATAAGAGATTGCATAAAATTAACTCTTTTAGCGTTTAGCCCAAATGTTGGGATATTTCTTGTGTCCAACATCAGGTAGAATAATTTTACGGACATATCGGAAAAACCTTTCATAAATACATCATAAGGCATAACCGCCCAGTCTTCGGAACCTTCCCGAACTAAGTTTTCAATTGCCTCGGCGTCTTTTTCCAATTTAGGATAAGTGTGCAATGTAGCGCAATGCAAATTCTCGGAGACAAAGAATATTGAGTGGTAGTGCGTATCTTGTTGATACGTAGAATCGGGAATATTCAGCGGTGTTATAAAAAGGTCAACTCTTGCAAAATCTGCCAAATCCTGACTAACTACTAAAATCTTTAGTTCTTTTTTCTCATAAGGCTTTAGTGTGTATGTCATTGTGTCCCAGGGACTACGAGCAATGTAAAATATTCGTGCTTTGGAATATAGAATGACTGAATATTTGATTTCATAATTATAGGGATTTTCTAAAGTATATGATAAATGAATTTTTTCTAAGGGTTTGATTTTGACGTAAGAACTGTCACCCGTTTGGATTTCTCTTCCCTGGAAATAAATCTTACCTCTCATTGGTTTATAAGTAGTAACCGCTTGAATTAGATTTGTTGAAGTGGGGGACTGAAGTACTGCTGTTGCATAAAGTCTTTTATTACTCAAAATATCAGTTTCTCTAATAGGCACTTTTACTTTTATCGTTGTATCGGAACCTTCATAAAGTTTTACTTCAAGTCCATTTTCGTCCGGTATCATAGCTCTTGGTATCCAACGGAAATAAACTTCTTGGTTTGGCGCCGGAAGATCAGACCTTGTTAATTCATAGTTCGTATAATATGAATCCATCAAATAAATATATAGAGTACGTTTGCCATACTCTCCAACAGCTTGGATATGCACTGTGATTTCCGCAGAGTCTTTTTCTTTCACCATATTAATTGCCATTTTCACAGGAACCACAATAGCTTTCTGGTAATTGATAGCTCGAACAAGGCTATCCATATCGTTGCGGTTTTGGGCAAAGTAATGTCCTCCGACGGCGGCGGAGTTATCTAAACTCATATCGAATAGTTTAGCATAATGGCTCCAGCGGTTCAAATTCATTTCTGTATTAATATTATACATTGGGTCCCCGCTATATGGACTATATGTATGATAAACAATAGGGATTATTCCATCGGGATTCTTACGGATATAGTCGTTTACTATTCCATAGGAACTAGCTCCAATAACACTGCCGGTATTTGTAAACATTTCGATAACGGCATTTCGTGGAGACATAAATCCCGTGTGATCGTTGATGGTATCACCTGCGACAAGGACATAAGGAAAAACCAAAACACATAAAAGGAACAATTTTAATTTCATAAAAAACTCTTTTTGCAAATTTGTACATTTCTATTTGTATAGACAACTGAGAAGTCCATTTCTTTCTCTTTAAATAAATTAATTTTTTGTCATAATTGCTAAAAATACAGTAAATAAAATAATTAACAATAAGTTAATCGAAATAATTATTTTTCAAATTTCCGCATCAAGAGGAACTCTTGCCGCGAGGAAAACTTCTTTTTCCTTTCTTCTACTTTATAAACTTTATAAACTTTACAAACTAAGTTAGTCTTTGACGCACCGCACAGAAAAACCAGCGGTCTTTTCATCATAGACTCTGTCAATACCTTCACTTTTATTATTAATACTTCTATACCAAGCACCCGAAACACTTCCGGAAGTAGGTCGCCACCAGCAAGCTTCATATCCAAGGTTGACATACACACCATCTCCTGTGCGGGTGCCCCCGGGAAGTGCCGAAAAACCAACCACATTTGATGCACCGGTATTTGGACTAAACCATAATCCATCGCCTTTTTCTATTGTGCCGGTACTCTTTAATTTACCGCCAGCCAATGTATCGCCGCCAAAATAAGAAGCTAATTGCATCCATTCTTCATCGGTGGCTATATGCCAGCCTTCGGGTGCTAAACCCCGCTCATCACCAACAGCATACCAATTGTAGAGTTTGCCGTAAATTACACCATTTTCTACACCTGTCGTTTTATTATTATCATAATAGCACCATCCGCCTTTTAATTGGGTTTTCCATTCTTTGTTGTCAGTTACCTGCGGGATTGGGTTGCCATTACGGTAATGCACAACTTTCAGGTTCTCCGCCATCCACCATTTTCCGTTTATTTTTACAGTTTTATAAATATTACCGTCAATATCGCTTACTGTTCCGGAATCAATATTATATATTACCGTGAAATCTACTTTATTGCTTTCTATTAAATTTATGGTTACGAATACTTTTCCTGTCGAGGCACCGGGAGTTACTTTTACTTTGATTTCATTTTCACTCCAACTTAAGTATTCACTTTCTTGTGAATTTAAGTAATTAAAAGTAACAAAGCTTTTGCCTCGAGTGGGAGCAAAATTCTCACCCTTAATAGTAATGATCCCATTTATTTCGCCGGATGTAGGTGTAATACTTGTAATTACCGGCGGATTAGTGAAATTGGTAACTTCAAAATCCATATCATTACTTTTTGTTCCATTTACTGTCAACGATAGCTTTCCTGTAATTGCTCCAACAGGCACTTTTACTTTAATTTCTGTATCATACCAGCTTTGATAATCTTCAGGTTTAGGATTGATATCATTAAACGAAACGAAGCTATTTCCACGATATGAGCCAAAATTTGAACCCGTTATGGTAATAATATTACCTAACTCGGCGGCTGAGGGAGAAATTACAATTATAGTAGGGGTATTTGATTCATTTCCTACAATACAGCGTACCGAAAGTCCATCGGCTTTAGGATTATCTGATGTAATAACATAAGCTCCGGTATTCATCATATAGTGGCATATAGCGCTGGTATCACTTTTTTCACTTGAAGTCCACCAATAACCTTCTTCTCCTAATCTAGTGAATGCTTTTTCTTCAAAACGAGCGCGAAAACCTCCCGGAACAGCTGTGAAACCAGATTCATTTGTAGCTTTAGTATTAGGTGCTAGCCAATGAATGGTTTCTGCTTCTTTCAACTTGCCGCCGGCTTCGTATTGCCCGTCAAGGAAATTAATTAATGTTGACCATTCTCCGTCGCTTGCCACATGCCAGCCATCGGGAGCTAAACCGCGAGGATCATTAACTGCATACCAATTATAGAGCTTCCCATACGGAAATCTACTTACGGAATTGTTATTGTAATAGCACCAAGCACCGGTTTTTAAATTCACCCAAGTGGCTGAATCGGTTACCTCGGGAATTATATCTCCATTGCGATATTGTTTAACGTCAAGATTTTTTGTCATCCAAACCTGTGAACCTATTGCAACGCATTTATATTCGTCATTGCTTGTCCCTGATATAGTAAAATCTACTTCATTGCTTTTTACACCATTTATAGTTACCGACACACTTCCGGTTGTGGCTCCTAACGGTACTTTTGCAATTATTTCTTTATCGCTCCAACTTTGATAATCACTTGGTTGTAGTTTTACCAAATTAAATGAAACACAACTTGTGCCTTGCGTTGATCCAAAATTACTGCCCGATATAGTAACAATATCACCTACAACTCCGGAAACCGGAGATATTGAATTGACTGTAGGAATATCAGATCCATAATCTTTGACGCAACGAATCGCAAAGCCATTAGCTCTTTCGGCGTCGTACTTGCTAAACTCGGTCATATCGAAGTTCAATTCTCTAAACCAAACATTGGTTGAATTATATAGCGAAGAACTCCACCAGCACGCTTTTTGACCCAATAAATAAAATGTTCCACTAACATAGCGATAACCTCCCGGGAGGGCAGAAAAACGGTATTGATTTGTAGCTCCGGTGTTTGGATTTTGCCATAAACCGTCAGCATTTTCTAAGGTGCCAGTGCTTTTTAATTTACCTCCGCAAAAAAGTTCGCCACCGGTGGAAGTTGCTAACCTCATCCATTCGGTATAACTTGGTATGTGCCACCCTTCGGGAGCTAAACCGCGCGGATCGTGGACAGCGTACCAATTATAGAGCTTGCCATAGATTGCTCCATTTGCGGGATCATTGTTGTAATAGCACCATGAGCCGGTTTTTAAATTATACCATTCAGCAGAGTCGGCTACCTGTGGGATTGGATCGCCATTTCGGTAATGGTC
>JBAXXL010000056.1:0-23597 GCA_037127915.1 bacterium | reverse complement strand
ATTTTAACCAATACCTAATACTATCGAATTCTGGAGTATTAGGTGTGGGATATTTATAAGTCAATTCTTTTACATAAAATCCGAATAATCTTTCTCCGAATGATTTATGTATTCTGCGCAAAGGCAGTTCTAAAATTCTAAACCCAAGTCGTTTTTCATATAATTCTTGCCAATATTCTTTATTTTGATTTACTTGCCAACCATACCAATGATAAGGGTCAGCACCACCTGAATCGCATAATAAATCAAACTCTGCCCCTGCGTAAAACGCGAGTTCATTTGCTTCGGTAGATGGTGGAATGCTTGGAATACCATCTCTTGTTCTTCTATAAATTAACGGGTCACTCCTTCTGTTTTGGCAACCTACATAGAATCTGTCGCTTAAATCAAATCCATTCTCTTTTAATAGTGTGATATCATAGAATTGCTCGTTTAGTTCTTCTTTATGCGAAGCCGCAACTGCCGTATAACCATAGTTTGAATCAGCCTGCCACTTCTTTCTGGTCTTTACGGAATCAAGATAGACGTATCTATCCAATATATTGGCAGTTGCTGTAGTATCAGGGTGTTGATTATATAAAGATAGGAATCCTTTGCCCTTCCATGCGATAAGCGACAAATCCATGATGGTATTACTATTATCGTTCATCCATTTATGTATCTTATGTATTTCCCAACGATTACTGCGCATACCTGTATAACAGCGTTCCTTAGGGACTCCCAAATATGTTTCAGCGGCTAAATCTTTTTCATCTTCATCTATAGTATCACAAAGATAATAAGTCTGTTGTAATCGAGGTATAAATCTATAGACCGAATCCAAGAAATCACCGCCTAATTTATTGTCAAGAAGAAATTCATCGAAATCGACACTTGAATGGTCATTCCGGTAGCTTTCTTCATATTCGGCATACTTTTCATTATCAAATGATAATTGCAGTCTAAATGTAGGATCTGACGGTATGCTATCATTCATGTCGATAAACACATTTTGCAATGCGCCGTCGTAAGTCTCTCCTTTGCAACCCATTATGATTTGCGAGTAATCAATTAATCTAATTTCTTCTGCTGTCAATGGACGATAGTAGTGAAAATACCAATACGGACGAAATGTTGTCGGTGGTAAACCGTTGTGGGTTCGTTTATATGATTCTATATAATATGCGTCATCTTTAGCTTGTAAATACTCAACAAAGACGCAATTCATAGCCCACCAATTTTTATCGCTATATTGAAAACCGGAACTTTCTTTATTGTAATAACGGCGTTTCATTAAATCGTCCCAATAATATTGTACGGAAACACTGAAATCTGTCGGGTCGTTAAAACCAATATAATTAAGTTTACCTTGGTAATCTAGCGCGTCAAATTCAGTACGGCTCTGGTCAAAACGAAAATATGTTTCATATTCGGAATTTAATCCATCAAATGTATCTAAAACTGCAACACCGTTTTGAATCCTTTTCGTAACATCAAATCCTGCAATTATGCCCATTGATTTGTCTTTTTCCAACTCATCTGTAAATCCTTTTTTATAAGGTACAGATATTCGTTCGTAGAATTTCACCATTTCCACCCATCTATCTGGTATATTGACATATTTATCATATAAAACAGGGTATTCATTTTCCGAACCGGTAATACTAATCCCGATATTGCCGACTAATTTATTGAAATACCGCTCTGCCGCCCAACATTTTACACCAGTTTCGACGGAAATATTTTCTCGAAAGTAATTTATGTGTTTCTGGGCGACTGATTCACCTTGGGGATTAACTCCGGTGTCAGTGCAGGAAAATTTGTTCATCGAACGCTGAACATTTCTAACTATAATCGTATCGAACTGACCGGCGAATAAATCTTTAGCGTGAGGAGATTCGATTTTGATGCTATTAATTTTTAGGTTGCAAACATCAAAACAAGTTACTTCAATATCGAAATCTTTGGGTCCCATTGGATTATCAAAATATGCGGCAGGATAAGTTGTTGCACCAAAAAATTTAAAATAACCAGAGTAAGTAACTGGAGTTCCATCCGTTGGTATCATATTCGGATAAATACGAATGTAATTTGTTTGTGAAACGTAGTTGTCTTGCCCGGCCTGCAAACCTCTAAATTCGCCCATAACCGAAAAGATGGAATCTTTGTTAGCATTTGGCTTAGTTGCAAAATTTACATACTTACGTGTATTAGTATTGGTATCTAAATAAGAGATTCTGAACATTAACGCCGGTACTGAGGTTGTTGTAGTATCATTCAACCTTTGCAAATTTACTGTTAGATAGTATTTGTTGCCGTTGAATTTTTGGATAGTTTTGCTCGAATCAAAATCAATATGATTCAATATAAACTCTCCATCTCCAAAATTCAGTTTATTTATATCCCACGGATATTGAAGAATTATTGGAAAACCGGAAAAACTGTTTTTAAGTAAAACTAAGCCGGAACCAGTTTTGTACGCTTGCGGGTGTATATACTTAAATCCGAATATAGAGGAATGGCTTGTACTATCGCACTGATTTGCTATTGCATAGTAATCCGTTATCGGGTCTGGGATTTCCAACGACGGATTGAATACCATAGCACGAGCTAATAATATTGCATCACCGTGTCCGTGGTCACAATACAAAGCCTGCCAAGGGTTGCTACGAACAAACATATTCGAGTAATCAGGTACTGTATATAAGGAATCATTATACCAATTGTCACTTTGAGTACAACCCAAAGCTTTACTTATAACATGTTTTGCACCCCACATCCAACCCGTAACTATTGTGTCTAAAGTGAATTGCGGTGATTGACTATCAATCAAAGTGGAATCCCCGCAGTAATAGACTTTCTGTTGTTTTGGCTCAATGGTCTGCGATTCTAAATGACTAAATGATATTGCAAGAACAATTATTAATATTATTTTCGTTTTCATTTTACTTACTCCACAATAAATTTGTAACTTGATTGTTCAGTTCCGTTCTTTATTGTAAGTATGTAAACACCCTTCATTAACGGTTGGTTAATTCTTATAATATTTTTACCGATTATAAAAGGTTGTAAACCAAGATTTGCAATAAGTTTTCCGGTTGTGTCAAATATTTGCGATTCTCCGATAAAAGCAATGTCTGATCTATATTCCAATTGATTATTTGAATAAACTAAATCCGGTGAAATTATTTGAGATATATCTTTAACTGGCAAAGCGTATAAATCAAATATCCCTGTCAAACCAAGAATAGTTCCATACAATCCAATTTTTTGACTTGTTTCATCATACACTCCCGAACCTAAAAAACCAAGATATTTAGATACATTTCTATTTTGAATGTTATAAAAAGCCATCCTGTATTTACTTATGTTATTGTTATACAAACAAAACAAAAGATAATCATCTTCAATCGCAGTTATTATAGTATTAGTTGTTATTTGTTGAATATCTGTAATATTGATAAAATCCTTATTATCCATTTTGTAAATGAAGTTATTATCTTGATCATAAAAGAAAAATGCAGTATTAGCACCTGAAAGTTTAACTTCAATTATTTTGAATTTTCCTGAATTTGATACAACAATTTGATTAATTGAAGAGCTTGTATAACCTGCATCATAAGGAATAGGGATTTTTGTGTATTTCTTTGTATCGAAATCGAGAACATAAAGCTCGGCAGGGTATAAAGTATTCTCAATGTATCTTTTTACACCAACTAATACTTTATTAGAATTTGGTATTATACCAACAGCACCCCACTCGGCAGAGCCAATACCGGGTATATCTTTTGGTAAATAAATACTATCAATAAATTTGAATGTATTGATGTCGAAACGACCTAAATATTCTTTACTGCTTTTTCTTAGATAAGAATAGTAATTACCACCATTTTTTTGTAGAAGAATATTTGGGATAGCTTGAATTATTTTTCCGGAAATCGCATCCCAAATAACCTCTCCGCTAAAATCTTTTATGCCAAATAAATCTGAAGAGTTTATACTAGCACCAACAATTTTTTTGGTATCATCACCGAAAAATGAACCTCCACCACCGGTGTAATTCGGTACTTTTTCGAATTCTTTGATAATTTGATGGGTCATTATATCGATTTCAGCAGGTTGGGGTACACGATTCAATATAATGCAACTCCCTTCCTTAGAAAATACAATTCCCGAGACAGAGCCACCTCCGAAACCCTGGAAGACGGTATCTGCTTGAACAATAGGTATCTCAGCTCTCATTTGCACTGTGGCAAAGCCGAGAATGGCTAAAAATATAGCCGCTGTTGTGATGAGTCTTTCTCTCATTTTAAACCTCAATATTAGTTTGTAATTTCGCCCAAATTTGGGCATCAATATATAGTAAATACTGAATCTTCAAATTAAAATTAAAATCGGACTTTCTTGTCTTTTATTCCTCCTATAATAGTTATTTATAATATACTTTCATTTCGATAATAAATTAACTTTTTTTATTCAAATAAAGGTATTAATGAAAATAAATTAATTATTAAACGTGATTTTGCAGTTATTTTCATTAGGCAAAGATGGATTACCGCCTCCGCGGTAATGACGAAATATCCTTCAAATCCCATAAATCCCAGTTCAGACAAAAAAAAGGACAGATTACAATCTGTCCCTCATTTTCAACTATCAACTTTCAACTTTCAATTGAATTTTATACCATTGCCCAAGGTGTTAAATCAATTTTAACCGATGTGCCGTCTTTTAAAATAAATTCAATATAAACTAAGCCATATTTGTGGTTAGCCCGATAAATTACTTTTGCTACTCCCGCTATGTCCGGCGTTTCTTCGATTTTCTGTGTTTTTATTTTCCAAAACACGAGCGGCCACTCATCTTTTTCGTTTTTCTCGGTTATTTCGCGTGTAACTTTATTACCGTTTTTGCTTGTAAATTCATATTTAGTGCCAACGCCATCGGCATATTTGACAATTGTAAATGGTTTGCTTAAGTCTTGATCGCTATATAGAAAATCCTGCATACCTTCGGATGTAACTTTGAAATTAACATCGGTATCAATATTTCCCTGTGCATCAGTAAATTGTGATGGTATCAATGATTTGTAGGACAAGCCTGATGTTGCTATAGAAATATGCATAGTAACTATACCATCGTCGTTTTTCTTAATGTAAATGCTGTCTTTTAGGTCCATAGGAGTTCCATTAAACGAAACATCAGCACTGTAAGTGTTACCGGGTTTACTGATTGTTATGTCAGTGTCACCGCCCAAATCATTCGGTCCTTCTTCTTTAGGATTTATTAAATCACAAGATACCAGTCCAAAAACCAACAATGGTAGAATAAGAAAAATCAAACGATTTAATCTAGAAAGCTTCATAAATACCTCGAAAAAATAAATTAATTTAAACTGCTATATTAAATAATGACAAAACTAATTAAAGTTTTGAATATAAACAAACATAATCGGAAAAAGAATGGAAAATAATTGATATGTGATTTTCTAACGCATAAATGGGTTGCGTTGCTTTTCGATTTTCAAATCTTTTAATTGAGAAGATTTGATACCGAAGCGTAGATAAAATCCTTGATTTGAGCCGAATGGCGTCCAATTGAACTGCAAATCCCAACAATGTAAATCCTTGTTCAAGCTAACAATCGGTGTGCGAAATTCTTTATTTATTACATCGTATCCCGTCGAAGTCCGGATTTTCCAAGTTTCCGCAATAGTGAAGTTTAGCGAAGCATTTATGAACAATGCATGTTGAACCGATGCCTTATCAGTCGTCATTTGCGTAAAACTGTAAGTTGCTCCAACATTGAAATCCCAAGGCAGGTTGAATTTACTATACCCGGGGTTATTTTCGGCAAATACATCGGGTTCTATATATTTTTTATATAATGTTTTGAACCTTTGTCCCAATACAGGTTTAACTTTCTCGATGTTTGCCGAATCTTTAGCGCCAGTCAAAAGCGGATCAAACGAAACGCCCGTTGAAGAAAATCGCGTAGAAAGACTTATCGATAGGTTGGTTAGCCTTGCTAAACCCTTTCCGTTTGCTACTAAATATTGGTTGATTTTCTGATATGAAGTTGTAGTATCGCCGGTAAATTGATTTACTTTTTTCACCAAAGCTTCATCATAAGGAGTAAAAGTCGCATTACCCGAAAACTCCAGAAAATCAATCGCAGGGGTACGGAAACCCAGAGATATATTACTCATTTTAAGTGAATCGGCGGCAAAATTATAATTACCATTGAAATTTAAACTTAATAGTTCGTAGTTTTTAGCGTCCAAGCTATCGCCTTGGGGTACCTTCATTTCAAAAACGTGTCTATCACTATAGGAAATCTGGAAAGCTTCTTTATTATACGCCAATCCGCCGCCGTCATTAGAAAAACGATTGTAAACAACTGTATCTCCAAAAGCATCTTCGTATGTACCAAAATATGTGTTGTTCGTTGATTGGTCGGGGTGCCAAGAGAAACTGATGTTGGGTTGGTATGTATGACGGAAAGCTTTTACGCCGATATATTCCGGTTTAATGAAGAATAAAAACGGTCTGCGGTTATCGACTACTCCGAAAATTTTAGTGGATAGCGAAGCATCTAAAGATAAATTTTGTTCGTAAAAAAAACCGGTGCTATAGGAATCGTGCATTGTTGAATCCGAAGCAGTAAAAGTGCGGGTCAATTGCCGTTTATAGATATTTGCATTGTACTTAATGGAAGGAGTCAAAGTGAAATAACCCAATTTCGGTGAAATCGAAAAATCCGGTCTTATCTCAATTCGGCTTTTATCGCCTAGTACAAAATTTGTATCAGCCCAAGAACTATCCGCATCCTTCATTTGCTTTACATTCATAGTTTTGCTGTTATCATAGACAGCACTTAGACGCAATCGTGTTTGAAAATCGCGAACCCAGCGTGGAAGAATTGCTATAGTATTCAAAGGTTTGATAGTAGGAATGTTAAACATAGCGTTGGTGCTTTGATTAAATGTACCATTCATGATATTTTGTTCACGATCGTACGAAAGCGAGAGCGAATTACGGTTATCGAAGTTCTTGGTGAATGAAGCACGCGAAGAAATATTTTGTTGGCTCCAATCGGATTGGCTGTTGGCATAAGACCCTGAATATGAGCGACGGTTGAAGTTTGCACTGGCAAAATTGACATTCACATCCAATTGCTCTTGCGGAGAAATTTTCTGAGTATGTTTTGCTTCAACTTTCCAATTTGTGGTAAAAGGATCATCGGTATCCATTCGCGTTGAGCCGTATTCAAGATTCAAATAGCCGTTAAATATATCTAAAAGGTTCCATCGCGTACTATTTTTCAGCATATACCCGCCTTTGGAATAAATATCAGCTTTTATCTGTGTATCCCAATAATCCGATATAGCCAAATAAAAACCCATATCTTTAAAAACTACTCCACGTGACGATGAAAAATAGAATGAAGGAACCATTATACCGGATTGTCTGCCGCTTTGCATAGGGAAAAATATACCAACCGGAATAGTCGCCAAAGGAAGTTGTTCAACATAGAATGTAATCGGTTCGACGAAAACTTTTTCACCGACGACAAATTTCATTTTCTTTGCACCAAAATAATAGTGCGGCTCGGGAGCATCGCAAGTTGTATAATATCCATTCCTTATATAGTATTCCTTTGCCGAAATACGTTTGATTTTATCACCAAAATAAAAACCTTCATCCAATTGAGTTTCGCCCAACGAGATCAATCCCTTTTGAGACCTAAGATTAAACTTGATTCTTTCACCGGCAAATTTTTCGCCTTTATCATCGAAAACAGGGAATCCTATTGGTGCTTTATTGGAATCCAAAATCCCATAAGCTTGTAATTCTCCGCTTTCAAATGATATATCAATTATTTCGGCTTCCAAAACCTGCTTCTTTAGCTTGATTAATGATTTTCCTCTGTAGTGCATTATTTTTGATTCAATATCTAAAGTAATAGTATCACTCGCTCTCGAATAAATCGTTGAATCTAATCCGGAATCGTGAATCCCTTTTTTCTTAAATATAGAATCCGCCGAAACAGAAATGGCTTTTTTTTCCGGTATAGCGGTGGTGTCGGATTGCGCATGAAGTGCGGCAAATCCTAATAAATATATAAATATGGAAATTATGTATTTACTTGGTTTCATCTAAATCAACAACTTTTGCTTTATCGGGTATTTTAATACTTTTAACAGTGAATTTTTCCAAAGAAAATTTATCTATCGCTATTATCAATTTATTTTTTCCGCTAATGAATACAATTTTATCAGGATATTCAGTAGATTCGCCATAATGGTAATCCACCTCGTATGACTCTCCGGCGGTGGTACTTTTATGTACATAGCGTGAAATAGTATTGCTTCGCTTAGCGATCCATAAACTATCTTTAGCGGTTGCATCGGCGTATATATAAGATTTCAGTGTGTCATTTTGCTTGATATCGTTTATAAACCTACTTATATCACCGTAAGGATTACAGCGGATTAGCCCGATAATATCCTGATATGAGATAGGTATTTGCAGAGCTTTTTTGAAATTCTCTTTAGTCGGTTTACCTTTATAAAGTACCGCATTCCATTTATCGAGCAGAAAGAACTGTTCTTTATTAGAAAAAAGTTCTGCTAAAACCATGCTGAACGGACCCAATACCTTCAGACCTAATGTATCATTATTTTGATTGATACTTGCGACAAATTCATTAGAATTTCCGTTATTGCTATATTCAATAGAAGTCATTAGCGATATATATTTAAGCTCTTTAAACTTAAGTTCTTTTTCAACTTGTGCCGGTTTTGATTTAATTTTTGTTTTTGTTTTGTTTACGGTTGAACAGCTTATTAATACTGAAATCAAGCAAACTAAAACAACCAAATAATACTTTTTCATTATGATTTTTTCAAATTTGTAAAATAGGAACTTAAAAATTACGAATATTTATAATACTAAAAAAATAGGCGAATGTTCATTTTCTCACGAAACAATTCAAAATAAAAAACGTCTTATAAAAATTATATTATAAAATTAGATGAAAATGCTCTACATAACTAAGAAAATGGTTTTTTCGGCATCGCACAGATTGTACAATCCTTCGCTCAGCGATGAAGAAAATTTTAAACTTTTTGACAAATGCAGTAATCCCAGCGGACACGGACATAATTATACTTTAGAAGTTACTGTAACCGGCGATGTGCAGGAAAAATCCGGTTATGTAATTGATATGAAAAAATTAAAGCATATAATCAAAAACGAGATTATTGATAAAGTTGACCATACAAATCTTAATATAGATGTTGATTTTCTAATTGGAGTTAATCCGACAGTGGAAAATTTAGTTCTTTCATTTTGGAAAATGCTTGAAAACAAAATTCCTACGGGAAAACTTTATAAAATCAGACTATACGAAACGGATTCAAGCTTTGTGGATTATTACGGTAATAAAAGTATATAATTGGGATGGAAATGGATAATAAAAATATAAGTACTGAGATTTTGCAAGATTCTCAAAAATCGGAAATAATTCAAATTGAAAATGAAATGTTCGACGCTAACGGCAATCGCTGTCTTTCCCTGCAGGAAAGGGAAGAAATGATTGAACGCTTAGAATCGAAATTTTCGGAAGTGCTTGACATATTGAGAATGAGCAAGGAAGACCCCAATTTAACTTACACACCGCGCCGAATGGCTAAAATGTATGTGAACGAGTTACTTTCGGGTAGATTCACGGAACCACCTAAAATAACTGTATTCCCAAATCGTAATAACGTCAACAATCTGGTGATAAGCAAAGGAATAAAAGTAATGTCCTTATGCTCGCATCATTGGCAAGTAATTTCTGGGCATTGCACTATTGGGTATATACCTGACAAAAATGTTGTCGGTATTTCCAAATTAACTAGGATAGTTGATTGGTTCTGCCGTAGAGCTCAAATCCAAGAAGAACTCGGCGAACAAATTGCTGATTATATTGAAGAATTGATTCATCCGCAAGCACTCGGTGTTGTGATCAATGCCAAACATTATTGTATGATTGCGCGCGGAGTAAGTGCCGGCGAGGAAGACAGCGTTATGGTTACATCCGTAGTCCGCGGTTTGATGATGGATGACGCCACTTTGAGAAATGAGTTTATGAAGCTTATTGATTGAAAGAATGGTAACGAAAGAAAAGTTAAGCTTTGAAATAGAACTTCCTTTCCGCGAGGGTGGAAAAATTATCTGCGGTATAGACGAAGCCGGCCGTGGTCCTTTAGCCGGACCGGTATCTGCCGCGGCTGTAATTCTGCCGGATGATTTTGATAATACTATCGGTATAAATGACTCAAAGAAATTAACTTCATTAAAAAGAGACGAGTTGTTTGAAATAATTAAGCACTCAGCCAAGGCTTACTCGATTATTATGTCGAGCGTCGAAGAGATTGAAGAAATAAACATTCTTCAAGCGACTATTTCGGCAATGAAGCGTGCTGTAGAGTCTTTAAATATAAAACCCGATATGCTGTTAGTCGATGGGAATTACTTCCCTAAATGGAAAATTAACCACATCTGCATAAAGGGCGGCGATGCAAAAAGCCTATCCATAGCGGCGGCATCGGTTTTGGCAAAGGTCGAACGCGACAAATATATGGTAGAAATAGCGCACGAGCTATACCCCCAATATAATTTTGCAAAACACAAAGGTTATGGTACAAAAGAGCACTTTGAGGCTATAAAAAAATACGGTTTATCACCGATTCACAGGCAAAGCTATTTAAAAAAGTATTTTGCTGAAGAAAAACAGATTAAATTGATTTAATATTTTGTAATTTTGAAAACTATTTAAGAATAAATTTTGTTTAACATTATTTAAATTGGAAGCGATGAGAAAAGTAATTGGAATTATTGCAGTATTTATCCTATTATCAGTAATAGCGAAAACTCAACCAAAGGATTTCAGCAAAGAAGTTGTAGCAGAAGTAGGAACGGAAAAAATCACTTACGGTGAACTGCAAAAGGCATATCAAAAAAATTCGAGCAGAAAGAGTGTCGAATTATATAAACTACCCAAAGATAGCTTATATAATTTTTTGAATATCTATATTAATTACAGATTGAAAGTTCAGGATGCAGAGAAAAAAGGCTATCAAACAAAGCCTGAAATAATCGATGAAATAAAGCAAAGTCGTAAAGCTTTGGTAGAATCATACTATTATGACGACCATCTTTACAAACCTTTTTTGAAAGCGATGATTGACAAGCGTAAAATAGAAAAGAAAATCGCTATTATCATGCAAGGTTTTAATGATATGGCTGTAACTGATTCTGCAACAGCACTGACCACTATAAACAAAGCTTTGCAAGAACTGAAAGCCGGTGGTGATTTTGCAGACCTTGCCAAAGTTTACTCCATGGATAAAAATACTTCTACTAATGGCGGACTAATTGACCGTTGGATAACTGCAGGTTCTGTAGCTCGTCAATTGGAAGATCCTATTTATAAAACAGCAAAAGGTCAATATTATCCCGAAGTTCTAAGTGTAAAACAAAGTTATTTCTTAATGAAAGTTGTTGATGAAGCTCCTCGCAAATTCGTAAAAGCAAGCCATATTTTAATTCAAGACAACCCGGGAAGGAATTCGGATTCTCTTGGCAATGTTGTATTGGCGAAATTGAAAAAAGGCGAATCATTCGAAAAACTGGCTAAAGAATATTCAGACGACCCCGCTTCAAAAGAAAATGGCGGCGCATTTCCTGAATATTATAGCCGTTCAACCGGTTATGAAAAATCACAAAAGCAAGTTGTTCCTGAATTTGAAAACGCTATGTTTTCATTAAAAAAAGGTGAATTATCAGGTAAAGTAAAAACTCAATACGGAATTCATATTATCCGAGTCGATGATATTCGTGATTTTGACCCTGTACAAGAAAACGAAGAACTTCGCTCAGTTTACCGCAGAAGCAAACTTTTTACAGATAAACAATTTTTATTGGATTCTTTAGCTGAGGCTTATGGATACAAAATAAACGAAAATGTTTTGGTTGAAATACTGAATAATGTTGATTCATCGAAAACTAATCTGCAAAGCGAATGGGCAAAGGATCTTAAACCGGAGCTAATGAATAAAGTACTCTTCGAAATTAATAAGAAAAAATATACAGTTTCAGAATTTGTAAAAATTCTGAACGAAGATAAAGAATTTAAAGGTTATTCGCTTAATTTAGATGGCTTTTTGAGAGCGATACAAAACTTCACTCGTCCAATAGCATTCGACGAAGAAACAAAAAATTATGAGAATCAAAATCCGGAATTTGCCGCTATGATGAAAGAATTCCGCGATGGTATTTTACTTTTCAAAGTTGAAGGCGACGAAGTATGGAATAAATTAAAATTCGATTCTACAAAAGCACGTGAATTTTACTCGAAAAATCCAAGCGCATACAAAACCGATTTAAGCTATGATTTAAGCGAAATATTGGTCTTCAATGATTCAGCCGCTAATGACGTTAGCAAAAAATTAAAATCAGGAATGAATTTCGATACATTAGCCAAACAATACACACAACGCGGCGGAATGCGCGATAAATTGGGACATTTGGGTGTTATGTCAACAGTAAAAGATGAACAAGCAAGATTAGCTTTACCATTCGCTCCTAAGAAAGGGCAAATACTTGCACCGATCAAATTGGAAAAAGGTATCGCTATATTAAGGATAAACGATATATTCCCTGTACGCCAGAAAACATTCGAAGAAGCTATACCGGATTTTGCTACATCTTTCCAAGAATTACGCCAAAAAGAAATTACTGATAATTGGCTGAATAATGTAAAAAAAGAAACTAAAATTGTAATAAATAAGAAAACTATAGATGCGATTACACAATCAAAATAAAAACGGAGCTTTGATGAAAAAGTTGATATTGCCGCTTCTTTTAGTGATACTAACGGGTACACTATTTGCTCAAGCACCTCAAACGGGTTTGGTAATGGATAAAGTTGTGGCACGTGTGGGTAATATGATGATCATGCAATCCGATTTAAACGGTCGAATAGCGCTATTAGCATCAAAAGACCCTTCCGTGAAATTAGAGGATAAAGAATTACAGAAGACAATGCTTGATTTGATGATAGACGAGAAGTTAATCATCGAAAGCGCTATAGAAGATTCGTTGGAAGTCAGCGAAGCACAGATAAATCAATATTGGGAAATTTACCTACAGAATATGATACAGGAAATCGGTTCGGAAAAAAGAATCGAACAACTCTACGGAATGAGCCTTCCCGAGATTCGTCAGAAAATGAAAATCGAAATACGTAACGGTCAACTTTCGGATTTGGCTAGGCAGAAACATTTCGGCGATTTAAAAATCAATCGTGCCGACGTAGAATCATTTTATAACACTTATAAAGATTCTATTCCTGATATCAAAGAATCGATAGATTTGTACCATATCATAAAGAAAATTACTGCTAAAGCAAGTGCCAAAGAAGATGCCTATAAATTAGCTTTAAAAATCAGAGATTCCGTATTGAAAGGCGGAGACTTCGCTGAATTTGCAAAAAAATACAGCGACGACGTGTATTCCAAACCGGAAGGCGGTAATTTAGGATGGTTCGATAAATCGAAACTATTTCCCGAATTTGTTAAAGGAGCAAACGCTCTAAACGAAGGCGAAGTATCGATGCCTATTGAAACCCCTTTGGGATACCATTTGGTGCAGACTTTAGAGAAAAACGAAACTCAATTGAACACACGCCATATATTATTCAAAATCGGAAAAAGCGAAAACGATAGAATTGAAACTATGGATTTTCTAAAAAAATTGAAAGACAGCGTCGATAAAGGCGCCAGTTTCGAAGCATTAGCTAAAAGATATTCCGACGATAAAGAAACAAAAGGTTTTGGAGGATCAATAGGTATCAATCCGATTGAAGCTTACCCGAGTACAGTACAGACTTTATTGAAAGAAATGAAAGATGGACAAGTTAGTGATCCAATGCAATACGAAGCCGATTCATACCAAATTTTGTATCGTAAACGTACTATCAAACCTCATAAAGCTAATTTGACCGACGATTACAAAAAAATCGAGCAATACGCTTTAGTTAATAAACAAAATGAAATGACTAAAGAATGGGTTAAGAAATTAAGAAAAACCCTTTATTGGGAATACGTGAAATAATTGTTAATTCTTAATTGTCAATGGTTAATGAAGAATTATAGGGACAGGTCGTGACCTGTCCTTTTTCTCGTTCCCAAGCTCACGTTTGGGAACTTTTTTTTGCTCTAAAAGAGCTTAATCTCAATAACCGCGGGTGAAACCCGTGGGAGAGAATCACCGCTTAATCAGCCACGCAGTGGTTGAACAGCGTAGCTGTGCTATATCAATAGAAATTGAGATGAGATTTCAATCTGAACAACGTAGTTGCGGAATATTCTTCAATCCTGAATGGATGGCATTATTATAGAAAACGGAAAACCACATGGTAGCAAAACCCTGAAAGGGTGGTATAATAAAAATGACCTCTTTAGAGGTATCAAATAATTATAAATTATGAATTATAAATTATAAATGAGAAGAAAGAACAAAAACTGACCTCTTTAGAGGTCAAATGTTTATAGAAGAACGTACCCGGATGTTGATTTACGATCCCAGCGGGGTCGAATATAGGAGGAAAATGGAGAAAAATGCATTTATTTTCAATTTTTCCCTTTTTTTATTTTGACCTACCACAATGCGGCGCGGGAAAGGCTATTTTTGCGTTTTTGTAAATATTTGAATTATTTATGGAAATAATTTTTGGAATTTGCAAAAAAATAGTAATTTTGTAAAATATGATTAATTTTTGATAGTTGGGTTTTGTAAATGCTATTAAATAGATGAATTTCACAGCCCCGCTAAAAATTTTCGGAGGATTGTATGAAGAAGATTGTTTTACTGGTAATATTCTGTTTATTCGGTGTGTTACAGTTGCAAGCGCAAATATGGGAAGAGTGTAATAATGGGTTAATTAAATCAACTACGACAACAACATATCACGATTTTAACTCCTTAGCAATAGTTGATAATTATTTATTTGCTTTAACAGAATCCGGAATATTTCGTTCGTCTGATGTGGGTAATACATGGTTTGAAAAAAACAATGGCATTTCTGGGAATCCATTTTTTATTGGTTATAATCAAAGTATCATTTATATAATTACCCCACAAGGTATTTTTACCTCTGATGATTTGGGAGAAACTTGGGTATTAAAGAACCAGGGTATAACAGGATCAGTGAATTCATTATTTTTTCAAGGAAGTGTCACTTATGCATTGACAAATACTGATTTATATTTGTCAAATAATTCTGGAAATAATTGGGCAAAAAAAACACTTAATTTGATTGGTACAGTAAAGTTCATTAAGAATAATGGATCTGATTTATGGGCTGTTTCAGAAAAAGGTGTTTATTTATCTATAAATTCAGGTGATAGTTGGATTCAAAAAAACAACAATTTAACAGATATGAATATAAATGATATTGCTTTTTTAGGTGATAACCTTTACTTAGGAACTTCTTATGTAGGAGTATGCTTTTCGAGCGATAAAGGAGGCTTTTGGACGGAAAAATATAAAGGATTGCCTGACAAACCCATTAAAACACTTAAAATAATCAGTAATACTCTATATGCTGTTTATGATAATGAGTTATATGCAACAAATGATAATGGTACTACGTGGTCAGCGAAAAACAATGGACTTACTGGTTCCATAAGTTTATTAACAAATACCGGAAATAATCTTTATATTTTAGCTGGTGGAAACATTTTTCTATCAACAAACAAAGGAGATAATTGGGTAATAAAGAACAATAATATATCGACAACGCTGACAAATATAATAATAAATAATAATTCAATCTATGCGCTTAGTAAAAAGAGTGTTTATTTATCTACGAATATGGCTGATAATTGGACAGAGAAAAAAAATGGCAAAACGGAAATTGTTATTACTGAAAACCATGATGTAGAAAATATTCAAGTACTTGGAGATAAAGTTTTTATATGGGCAGATTCCAGTTATAAACGCTTTTATAATTCCTCAAATAATGGAGATAATTGGGAAAAAATTACTGATAACTGGGCTAATGATATAAAAGATTTTCCAGTTTTTTATAAAAACGGAACAGAGTTATATGCTAGTACAATAAGTGGTATTTACTTATCAAATAACAGTGGTGCAAGTTGGGCAAAAATTAATAACAATTCTGGAAATTTGGAATTTTATAATAACAATATTATTATTATAAATGGTGGGTTATCAATATCTTCTGACAAAGGGGTATCTTGGGTCACAAAATCCGTTCCAGGAGCTAACATTAATAATCTAACGTTCAGCGGAGATAATATATATGCTATTACGAATAAAGGAGTTTATTTATCGAATGATAATTTTGAAACATGGATATTACGAAATAACGGTTTAACAAATTATGTATTTACTTTGATTTGTGATGGACAAAATATTTATGCTCTCACTTCATATGGTTTTTTTATTTCTAAAAACGAAGGACGTAGTTGGGTAAGAAGCACTAATACTAATTTACCGAATTATGTAAAAATATATAATATCCAATTGAATAATATTTATGCCGCTACAACAAGCGGGATCTTTTTATCTACGAATTATGGTGTTGATTGGATTGCGAAAGATAATGGAATTACTGATAAAAATATAGGTATGCTTTATATCAAAGATAATAATATGTTTGCATTTGCTGATTATTCTTCTTATTATCCATGGGGTTACAGAAAGATATTTATATCAACAAATGGTGGAAACAATTGGGAATTGAAAAATAGTGGTATAACAGCTAAGACTATAAGATGTATAAATAGTAATGATAATTACTACTTCGTTGGTACCAATAGCGGTGTATTTAGAACTACATTATCCAATTTATTAAAAACAAAACCAACAATTTCTAATATAGCTGATATTATTATTGAAGAAAACTCGACCGGCGAAGCATCGTTTATTATTGACGGAACGAATCCGAATACATTACAATTAACTAAAGAAGCTACAGATATTCAATTACTTCCATTAGATAATCTAGTATTTTCCGGAACAGGAAATAATCGCAAATTGACAATTACACCTGCAAAGAATAATTACGGTATTGCAAACATTACGATAAAAGTTTCAGATGGTACTGATATTGCATCCACCACTTTTAAAGTAACGGTAGATCATATTAAAATGACTATAACTCAAATCGAAGATATTGAAATAAATGAAGACTCAGTTGCAACAGTGCCTTTTTTAGTCAACGCCGCTGATATAACAAAGCTTAAATTTGTAAAAGAATCCACGAATTCTGATTTACTTCCAATTGATAGTTTAGAAATAACTGGTACCGGTACAAATCGTAATTTAATTATTTCACCAAAAAAGCAATCAATAGGCACAAGTTATATAACAATTCGCATAACTGATAGTTCAGAAACGGTTGGAACAATATTTAGAGTAAAAGTAATAGAACTTAAACCAACTATTACCCAAATTCCTGATATTATTATGAGCCAAAATACTTCAAAAGATGTTCAATTTTCAATTAATGGCCAAAATCCGGCAAATTTAACATTTATCAAAGAAACAGATGACGATAAATTGATCCCAATTGATAATATGATTATTACTGGTAGCGGCAAAGATTATAATTTAAAAATAACTCCTATTCAAAATAAAACCGGTTCCTGCTATTTAACTGTTTATGTAACAAATAACGCAGATACAGCATCAACAATGTTTCAAGTTACTGTTCAGAAAGGTGGATATGTTAAAAATGATTTGCTGAACACGAGCGAAATATTGATTTCACCTAACCCTGTTAAAAGCAACTTCTCTGTTATTTCAGAAACGTTAATAATCCAAGAGATTCAGGTATTCGATGTATTAGGATCATTGATTTTGAAAACTGAAAACAGCCAAAATATTGATGTTAGTAACCTTCCAGCAGGTGTATATTTTTGTTTATTGAAATCAGGTAGTAATTATTATACAAAGAAATTTGAGATTGTGAGATGAGAAAATCAAATAGAACATTAGGGAAATTGATATGGAAACTAACATTACTAAAAATGACAATAATACGAAGCAGTATAAAATAAAAAACTTCTTGAAAATATTAAAAGTTGTTTTAATTATTATTGGGTTTATCGGGGTTTTCTTTATACCAAGAATTATTGAAGGACTTACATCGCCTGAAACTCTTGTAAATAAATATTTACACAAACAGTATCCCTCAATCAACAGCACGGTTATCAATGTAAATGTTTTAACTAATTACATTCATGAAGAATCAAAATCATCATATCGTATAGGCGCGATTTGCATGGATGGTTGGCGTAGTAATGCTACCGGCCGTGGAGCTTGTTCTCATCACGGAGGAGTATCTCAATGGCTTTTAGGATATGATTACAATAAATCTAGAGAAGAGTGCAAAAAAGAAGCAATAAGAATAATCAATAAAACCAAAAATAAATCAATTGAAAAATCTTGGATTGAATAAATAAAATTTTATAAAGGTAGATGAATGAAAAAGTTAATTATTTTACTTACTTGTATAATTCTTTTTAATATGAGCTGTTCCAATAAGCAAGCTGAAAATTACAAAGAAAGTGGCGATGAAAAATATTTTAATGACGATTTTCAGGGTGCCGCTGAAGATTATAACAAAGCAATTAGTAAAAATTCCAAATATGCTGATGCTTATTTTGCCAGAGCAAATCTAAAATACTATTTGGGTTATGACAAAAATGCTATAAAAGATTTGGACAAAGCTATAAAATACTACCCAAACTCTTCAAAAGCTTTTCGATTACGTGGTGATGTTAAATCCGATTTAGGAAATAATTATGGTGCTATTGAGGACTATACCAAAGCAATCAGAATAAAACCAAAAGATGAATTATCTTATAATTGCCGAGGTGAGGCTAAATTGTCATTGGGAGATGATAAAGGAGCATTGAAAGATTTTAATAAAGCAATAGAATTAAACCCAAAAGAAGCTTATTCCTACTTCTGCCGCGGTACTGCTCGTCTAAACTTGTTTAACTGCAAAGACGCCGCTAAGGATTTTTCAAAATCGATTCAATTGGATCCTTATGATACGGTTTCATATATATCACGAGCATCTGCTAAAATTTATTTAGGGGATAACTTAGGGGCTATCTTAGATTGTTCAAAAGCATTAGAGCTTAAACCAAAATCTGGTACAGCATATAACCAAAGAGGAAAAGCCAAATTTTATTTAGGGGATATTAAAGGAGCAATAGAAGATTTTTCAAAAGCTATTGAAATTAATCCAAAATCAGCTGTTGCCTATAACAATAGAGGTAAGGCCAAATATTTATTTGGTGATAACCAAGGTGCCATTGAAGACTTAAACATAGCAATTAAATTTATGACAAATTACGGTAGAGCATATTTAAATCGTGGTAATGCTTATTATAAATCAGGTAAAAGATATGAAGCTTCCTCTGATTGGTCAAAAGCAGCTGAGTTGGGCTTATTGGAAGGTTATGATTTGATAAATAAATATTGTAAATAACAAGCATATAAATAAATAGCAAATTATATTTTATTCTAGGAAATGGAATTATGGTACCTACACCAGAACCAAGTTTTTTTGAACGCTTTGGGGCGTTGGTTATTGCAATTCTTGCATTAGTACAACCATGGGCTTTTTACTTATGGAAAAAGTATTTTATAAAGGGAAAAATTGATTTTTGCGAAACCGGCAACATTGAAATTGGTTTGTCTAGTTTTGCAGCAACAATCGGATTAAATGGTACCTTGGTCAGCATCAATAAAGACCAATTTGTCTCAAAAATACATCTCACCCTTTCCAAGGTAGATGATAATTCAATTCACAAATTTGAATGGGGATTCTTTTTAGGTTCAAAATTTAGATTATCAGATTTAAACGATAATGTAGTAGAATTACCATATGGATTTTTACTTTCTACAAATGCACCCTTGAGACTAAACATTCAGTTTTGGGATACAAACCAACTGGCTTCTTTCAGGCAGATAACAAATAATCTTGGAAATGATTGGAATCGTTTTTTAGAGAAATGTTATCCCTATGAAAAAAGGAGAATCGATACGGATGTAAATACAAAAACATTTCAATTGTTCGAAGAATTTTCAAAGGAACATGAATTCATTAACGCTTATAGTCAATATAAGGAATTAAACTATTTGAAAGAAGGTGATTATAATTTAAAAATTATAATTAATACAGCAAGGCCTAATAACGAATTTACAAAATCCTTTCGTTTAAAATTAACTAAGGATGATTGTAGTATATTAAATGGCAATATTCTATCTGTTTGTGAGTTAGCATGCGGTCAATATAGATTTCCATGGAAGTATACCTATTGCGAATATAATCATTTAAGTTAATATCAAAAATTTTTAATAACCTAGGGAACATTCGACTCCTCCGGAGTCGTGCATCACGAACGGGACACATTTTTCTATAAACATTTGACCTCTAAAGAGGTCATTTCTTTTTCGCCCTTCCAGGGCTTAGTGTTCAGGGAGATTCCGTTCCACGGGTTTCACCCGCGGTTATTGAGATTTGGCCACTTCGTGGCAGATTATGCTTTTTTCTAATCGTTCCAAAGCGCGAGCTTTGGAACGAGATTCAAAAACCTCCGAAGGTTTCAGTCTCGGCATAGTTTTTGCTTTCAAACAAGTATAAAATTTAAAATAATTCCGGAGGCTGATATGAAGCCTTATAGATTAATTCTTATGGTACTATTGTTGGTCAGTTTTTCGAACAGACTATTAGCCCAGTATAACGACAAAGCTGAAGTATTAGCAGAACTTAACAATTTGGAGAACGAATTTGGGAATTCGCTTGTTTCATCGTTCTATTCGATTAGTGAATTGCGCTCGTTTTCGTTGATTCAATTGGACAAAACCATGGTTGATTACGAACACCGTTGGACAACCCCCGAAGACATTTCCCAAAATTTGTCGAAAAAAGAAAAGCAGATATTGAAAGCATCTGTTGCTGATTTCCTATTCGATAGCGAACCAAACCAAAGATCGTTAGTAATTTCCAAAATGAAAAGCTGGTGTATGGCGGATAAATTGGTGCAGATCCTATTTACAAGCTATGGTGTTACATTGGACGAATTTCTGAAAACGTCGGAAAAGAATTTCTATACCCAAAGCTATATACCGAGCGGTACAAAAGCCGAAGAATCTGCCATTGCAAATATGAGCCGTTTAGAGAAAAACAAAATGTACCATTTAGTACTGAATGAAATAGCATCGTTGGGTAAGGGTAAACAATTAGATTATTTCAGCATGATGTTCAAAAGCCTAGCCCAAAACTACCCGGAAAAATAGGGTATTGGGTATGGGGTTTATGGTATAAAAAAAGTTTATTTCATATAAACAATTAAATTTGCTTATCGAAGAACATTTTTGTTAGAATTTCCTTAATTTTGAATTTTATGAATTTTTGAGTTATTTTGAAGATAAAAAAACGGTTTTGCTCCCGAGTATTTATCTTCAAGCATTATTAAATATTAAGTTTTTATATTATTTCGAGTATTTTTATGAATTCAATTGTACTAGTATTAATTGCCGCGATGGTTTTGATTATTGCATACAGATTTTACGGCAGATTTTTAGCACGGAAAGTATTAGTTTTGAACGACAAGAACAAAGTTCCTTCCGAAACACACTTCGACCACGAAGAGTATATCCCAACGAATAAAGTAGTATTAATGGGATACCATTTTGCGGCAATTGCCGGAGCCGGTCCGCTGATTGGTCCTGTACTTGCGGCTCAATATGGATTCCTTCCGGGAGTTCTATGGATATTGGTAGGTGCTGTATTTGCCGGTGCCGTTCACGATATGGTTATCCTTACCGCTTCAGTTCGTTTTCACGGAAAGTCGCTCGCTGAGATAGCTAAGGAATTAGTAGGGAATCGGCTTGGTTTGATTACATCGTTAGCTGTAATCGCAATATTAATTATCTCTATGGCAGGTTTGGGAATCCCCGTAGTAGGTGCTTTGAAAAATTCACCTTGGGGTACTTTCAGCGTAGGGTTTACAATACCTGTAGCCATATTTATAGGTATTTATTTGAAATTTATTAGACCTAACAAAATATTGGAAGCAACTATAATCGGCGTCTCGTTAATAATACTTGGTGTTATTCTTGGACCAATGATACAAAACACACCTTTTGGTCAAGCACTTTCAATCAATGAAAAACCCATGGTAATAATGTTAGCGGTTTATGGTTTTTTTGCCGCGGCTTTACCGGTATGGCTATTATTATTACCACGAGATTATCTAAGCACTTATATGAAACTGGGCGTTATTGCAATTTTAGCTATTGCCATCATGATTATCCAACCGGAAATCAAAATGCCTGCTATTACTAAATTTATTTCCGGCGGTGGTCCAATTATTCCAGGCAAAGTATTCCCATTCCTCTTTATCACTATAGCTTGTGGTGCATTATCGGGATTTCATTCTATATTATGCTCCGGTACAACACCTAAGCTGATTAAATCGGAAAAACATGTTTTACCTATTGGCTATGGCTCTATGCTACTTGAGGCTTTTGTTGCTGTTATTGCTTTAGTTTGCGCAACTGTACTACCAACCTCGGATTACTTCGCTATTAATACAGTTCCGGAAGTTTTTGCAAAACTTGGTATGCACACCGTTGATTTACAAAATATCTCTACAGCGGTTAGTGAAAATCTCGCCGGCAGACCCGGTGGTTCAGTTGCATTAGCTGTCGGTATGACTTACATATTTTTCAAAATCCCGTGGATGCATAATTTAATGGGTTATTTCTATCATTTCTTTATTATGTTCGAAGCAATGTTTATTCTTACAACCATTGATGCGGGAACAAGAATCGGTAGATATTTGCTACAAGACTTGTTTAAAAAGGATTATAAACCCGAAAAGAAAATGCACGTATGGTTCAATGCCATTTTGTTTTCCGGTTTGATTACCTTTTCATGGGGATATTTATTATACACGGGTAACGTTTCAACAATTTGGCCGCTGTTCGGCACGGCAAACCAAATGCTTGCTGTTATAGCATTCGCGATTGGAACAACATATTTGATGCGTTCACGAAAAAAGAAGTATTTATGGGTTACTATGGTACCAATGGCTTTTGTTACTTGCACAACTTTAACAGCGGCACTTACGAATATTTTCCAAAATTACCTGCCAAAAGGTATGTATGTACTTGCCATTATTTCAGCGTTATTGATAGTTTTAGTTTGTCTTGTTATAATAGAAAGTATCATTAATTGGCGCAAGATATCCAAAATGAGCGATGCCGAACTATTGGATACAAAAATAAAACTTATAGGAAACATCAATTAATTGTCAATGGTTAATTGTAAATTGTTAATGAGAAGAAGAACACTCAATCCCATGCTTTAGCATGGGGTTGAGTGTTTCAATTTGTGGGGCTGTCTAACAACTTGTCATTGTTTTAAACGTTTTGGCTAAAGCTGGTACCTTACAATTCATTGTGGCTGTCTCAAAACAGCTTCTTTGTTTTTTTAGTTTCAAACACGAGTTACAACCA
>JBAXXL010000055.1:0-24220 GCA_037127915.1 bacterium | reverse complement strand
CATAGCGTTTTAGGAAAGGTTTTGCATCGGTGATATAGCATTTCATTGGGTTTGAAATTCCTTGAAGTGACAAATCATTTGCCCAAGATACTGAGAAACGCTTGGTCATATATTTAGGGGTCGTTTTTCCCGGTAGATATAATTCTAATTCGACATAATACTCGCCGCTCTGTTCAAAGTTAACTTCACCGGCACCGGTTGTATAAATACCAGTCGATTTAAAGAACTCGAAAATCTTTGGTGTTTTAGTGCTGAATGGTTTGTTTAAATCAAACTGAGCGTTACCTTTTGAATCCAAGCCGGTATAAACTATATCTTTAGCCGGCAGTGGTCCGCGGATGCGATATGTAATTTTAGTTCCGGGTTGAGCGGCGTCACGCAGTTCAACCATTGGACGTGGAAATTGCTCCATAACCTCATTAATTTCTTTTGGAGTACCGTCATAATCGCGTTGAGCAAATAATACATCACCTGCTTCAGGATAAGTACCTTTGATAGGAATAATAAACTCTATTAAATAATCTTCTGTTTCACCGTAATCATACATGTATGCATAACCATAGCTACCATAATCATAAGAATAATAATAACCATTGATACATGGATTTGGACGATCAGCAGCAGAAGGATAAACTGAACCTGTAACTCCTGCAGCTGCAACTCTTAAACGTGTTTTTCCAGGATCTACGTCAGCAGGAACTGTAAACGTTCCGGTAAAAACTGCTGATTCACACCAGCTTCCTGATGCTCTGGTATCCCACCATTGAATATATTCAGCAGCAGGTGCTACATCTACCCAGTCACCATCTTTATTCCAGTCAATAAAGAGTCTCGCACAATTCCAAGTTTGATAGGAAGAGCCAACATAATATGTACAATAATCTGTAGAATTAACGATGGCTATGTACCAAGATTTGACTTTGATTTCAACATTATACTCATCACCCGGAACAAATTGCCCGGAACCATCGTAATCATTGCCAAAATATTGATAGCAAGCTGATTCAGAACCCGAATTGAAATCTTCTCCGGTATTACTAAATAAAATCACTTCACTTGGGTTGTTCTTTGGCGTGATTTTTATATATTCGATTGCTTCACCCATACCACGACTATAGCTTGACGGGTACATTTTGTCATAATCTGGATAACAGTAGTAATAGTAGCTGAAATAACTACCAGCATACTTATCATCAAACCACTGCCTGCCTTGACAATAGCCTTCAGGACCGTTGTCCTGAGCTGTAACAGTATTTGAATATACTGTAAAGAGAAATCCAAAAAGCAGCATTAGTAAACTTGCCTTAATGGATAAATTTTTAATATTTGTTTTCATAAAATCACCATAATTTATAATTAATAACTATTTTCATAATAAAAGAACTATCTATCTAACTACATTAACACATTTTTCTTAATTTTGTTACAAAATTAAGAAAATATTTTCATAAAAAAAAAGTTCTATTAAAAATAATAGAACTTAAATTGTAGAATTTATATAACTTTAAACGTACTTCATACCAGCTCTAAATGCTTCCATATTGAGCGGAATTTTATCGTGATATCTTTCCGGTAATACTTTTTTGAGAGCTTTCTCTATGGATTCAACAGCAACAGTATTTGTAGCTTTTATAAATGAACCAAGCATTAATATATTTAATCCTTTGATAAAATTTAATTTTATTACTTCTTCACTTGCAGGAATAGCATAAATATTAATATCGGTGCGAGTCGGTTTTCTTATACAATTTGCAACATCATAAAACAAATGACCGCCAGGTTTAACTTTTTCTTCAAATTTATCAATTGAAGGTTGATTTAAAGCTATAACGGAATCATACGAAGCAATAATAGGACTGCTGATTTTCGAGTCGGATACAATACAAACGGCATTAGCTGTGCCGCCACGCATTTCCGGACCGTACGAAGGCATCCAACAAACTTCTTTACCTTCTTCCATACCTGCATACGCAACTATCAAAGCGGCAGTTAATACACCTTGTCCACCGAAACCGGCGAATATTGATTCTTGTGTCATCTTATTTCCCCTCCGGAGTTTTAATATCACCTAATGGATAGTATGGAATCATTTTGTCTTCAACAAATTGATTTGATTGTAATGGAGTCATTTTCCAGTTTGAAGGACAATTTGATACTACTTCAATTAAGGAAAATCCTAAACCTTGTTTTTGGTAATCTAATGCTTTAGCAATAGCTTTTTTTAATTTTCTTACATTACCAGGTTTATGAACAGATTGGCGGGTTATATAGCAAACACCTTTTAATTCTTTCAAAAGATTTGCAATAACGAAAGGTTCGCCCATTGTTTTTACGTCTCTACCATAAGGGCTGGTTGTTGATTCCATTCCAGGCAAAGTAGTAGGAGCCATTTGGCCGCCTGTCATACCATAAATACCATTATTGATAAATATAGTCATAATATTTTCACCGCGGTTTGCCGCATGAATGGTTTCAGCGGTACCGATAGCGGCTAAGTCACCATCGCCTTGGTATGTGAATACATATTTCTCAGGCCAAACGCGTCTGATACCTGTAGCAACAGCTAAAGCACGACCATGAGCGGCTTCACTCATATCAACATCTAAATAATCATAAGCGAAAACTGAACATCCTACCGGACATACACCAATAACTTCGCCTTGAATTCCCATTTCTTCGATAACTTCCATAAGAATTTTATGAACAGTACCGTGACCGCAACCCGGACAATAATGGGTTTGTTTTGGTTTCATTGTACCCGGTTTTTGATAAACAAGATTTTCTGGTGTACAAATATTTAATTTATCTTCCATTATTTACCTCCGGCAAGGAAATGTTTTTCAAAATGTTCTAATATAGCATCCGGTGCAGGTATCATACCGCCCATTCTACCATAAAAATCTACTGGTGTAACGCCGTTAACAGAAAGACGTACATCTTCAACCATTTGTCCGGCATTCATTTCAACATCTAATATCCCTTTTACTTTTGGGGCATATTTTTTATAAATTTCAGTTGGGAACGGGAAAAGAGTTATCGGACGGATAACGCCAACTTTATAACCTTTTTCACGCGCCATTTCCATTGCTTTAACACAAATTCTACCAACTAAGCCAAAACCTGTGAATATAAAATCAGCATCTTCTACATTATATGTTTCATACAATGCTTCATTTTCACGAATTTTTGTGTACTTTTCTTGCAAATGAAGGTTAAGAATCTCCATCTTTTCTGATTCGATATTTAAAGTAGTTATTACTCTTGCAGGTTTATCTTTGATTTTACCAGTAGTAGCCCAATCAGGAAATACTGTACGTCTTGGCATTTGTTCAAAAAACTCAACTTTTTCTTTCATTTGACCAATTGCGCCATCAGATAAAATCAAAACCGGATTGCGGTATTTTTCCGCTAATTCAAAACCTAATTTTACAAAATCAACAATTTCTTGAACACTAGAAGGTGCCAAAACGATTGTATAATAATCGCCATGACCACCACCGCGTGTAGCTTGGAAATAATCAGCTTGTGAAGGTTGAATAGTTCCTAATCCAGGACCTCCGCGTACAACATTACATATTAAACAAGGAAGTTCTGCAGCTGTTATATAAGACATACCCTCTTGCATAAGACTATAGCCCGGACTTGACGATGTTGTAACGACTCTTTTACCGGAACCTGCGGCTCCGTATATCATATTTATTGCGGCAACTTCGCTTTCGGCTTGCAATACTACCATACCTGTTCTTTCAAAAACCTTTTGCTCGGCTAAATACTCTAGAACTTCGGATTGTGGTGTTATTGGGTAGCCGAAATAGGCATCTGCACCAGCTAAAATCATAGCTTCTGCTAATGCTTCATTGCCTTTCATTAATTTTAGTTCACCCATTTCTTTACCTTTATTTGCTAATTGATAAATTAATCTAATTTCTTTTTAAATACTGTTATTGCGGCATCAGGACACATAGTCGAACAATTTGCACAACCGTTACAATCTTCATTGACAACTATTGCATACCGATAACCCTTTTTGTTAATCGTTTTAGATAAGCCCAATGACTCTTGCGCACAAGTTGCCACGCAAAGTTCACATCCTTTGCAGTTTTCTATATCTATTACGACTTGACCTTTAAATTTAGCCATAAATTACCTCGATTTTTCAAAAATACGTAAAATAATAATTTACAAACTCAAAATTACGACAAATTTCATTTATAAAAAAATAGAATTAACTATTTTTAATTTTAGATAGTATCATTGTATCTTTTTTTGGGAAAAAAATATCTAAAACTAATACAAATTATTAGGAAATATTTTATTTTCAAACAATAATATTATTCCTATTCTCTATTAATTGCAATAATATAAAAATATTATATATTTTGAATTCTGTATCTTTTGTTTTTATCTTTGTTGATTTCTCTTTGCTTTTGAATAAAATGTTCCTCAATTAACTCTGGATGACTAATCGGAAACATTAATTTGAATTCAGTCCCTTTTCCGGAAATACTAACGATTTTCATTGTCCCTTTATGAGCTTCTACAATCCATTTTACAATAGATAAACCCAAACCGGAACCTTGTTTAGAGCGGCTTTGGTCAACTCGATAAAATCTGTCAAAAATATGCGGTAAATCTTCGGCCGGAATGCCTATTCCTGTATCTCTTATTAATACAACGGCGTGTTCGCCCTCTTTATATAAATTAATAAAAATTGTTCCGTGTTCATTATTATATTTAATTGCATTATCAATAACATTTATAATACACTGATGCATCCGGACAGGATCAAAAATTAAAGTTATATCTGATTGAACTTTGCTTTGCACCGATAAATTATGCTCTTCTGCCAGAATTATGGCATCCTCCACAATATCGACCACCAATTTTGTCAAGCTCTTTTCGACCAGATTAATTTTAGCTTTACCCAAATCCGCTCGAGAAAGTTCCAATAAACTTTCTACAACATTTTGTAAACGTATGACCTCATCCAATGCTGATGCAATGGTTAATGTATATTCTGTTTGAGTTTGCCGTGCGTTTAGCGCTAATTCCAATTCACCGCGCAAAATGGTTAAAGGCGTTTTTAATTCATGCGAAACGTCCCCGGTAAATCGTTGAACTTCTGAAAAAGATATCTCAAGCCGGTTTATCATTTCGTTAATTGTTTCTGTTAAACGTCCTAACTCATCTCGAGTTTTCCATGCGGGTAATCGTTCGTGAAGGTTTGTTGCAGATATCATATTAGCCGCTTTGGTGATTTTATCCATCGGGGTAAAAGCATATTTAATAAAAAACAATCCTATCAAAAGTGTTGCCAACCAAAATACTGGAATTGCGAAATTCAGGGTTCTTTGATAATCACGTAATGGGAAAGAAAAATATTTTTCGGTTGCGGCGATTGTTACAATCATATCCTTGTTGCGTTGAAAATAATATACCACATTTTGGCCATTATAACATTGATTATTCAATAAAAGCTTTTCGTTATCAACACCGGATAAGGTTTTTTTATAAACGAATTTCTTCAATTTTCCTGAGGGCAAATATTTTTTTAATTTTTCCGCGGTTAATTTTTCTATCATTTTTTGGGTGGGCATCATAGGCAAATTGCAATTATGGAGGTTATCAGACCTCCATATAACTTCTGATTCCTCATCATAAACCATTACATAATAATCTTTTTTTGTAAAAGTAACATCCTTAAAGATAATATCAAATTCTTCCTTCGGGATTTTGGCAAATTTACGGACATCGTTAGTTTTGTTAGGCTTGCTATATGCTTGCGGCCTTAGCAAAACTAATTCATCGTCTTGTTGAAAACGACTAATTTTATATTTCTCGGCAATACTTTCTATTTTGGCATTCATAGTGTTAAAATCTTTAAAAGCCGCCTTTTTTGACAGGCTATACATATTATTATATATATATAAGCCCGATAAAATAAAAGTAACAACAGCAATCAAACTGTATATGAGACTTAACCTGTATCTGAGAGGTAATTTTTGCATTTGATTTAAGCCTATTTTTAAAAATGTAAAATTAACTGATTTTTTGATAAAAAAAATATTTATTAAAACATATTAATAATTTGATAATTTTTCTTAATTTTGAAACAACATAACTTTAAAATCGTTATTTAATCAAATTCTTTCGAATATTTTATTTATTTTTTTAATAATTAACAGGTCAATTTCATGAAACGATTAACATTAACAGCATTATGTTTAATGTTTATATTATCTTCAGTTAGCTTATTTGCTGAAGACCCGCTCGCAGGTAAAAAAATGTCAGATGTAATACCAAACGATCCCACCGTATTATACGGTAAGTTGGATAATGGTCTTACTTACTACATAAAAGAAAACAAAAAACCTGAAAAAAGAGCAGAATTGCAAATATTAGTAAAAGCAGGTTCTTTAGATGAAGCAGACGATCAACAAGGTATTGCCCACTTTATCGAACACATGGCTTTCAATGGTACTAAAACATTCCCAAAAAACCAATTAGTTAGCTTCTTCGAAAAAATTGGTATGAATTTCGGTGGTGATTTGAACGCAAACACCGGTTTTGACAGGACACTATTTTTAATCACTGTACCAACAGATGATAAAAAATTAACCGACCAAGGAGTGCAGATTCTTGAAGACTGGTTGCACAATATTACTTTCGATTCAACAGAATTGGAAAAAGAACGTGGAGTTATTCACGAAGAATGGCGCGTTTACCGTGGTGCTCAAGAGCGCGCGCAAAGAAAACATTTCCCGGTAATGTTATTTAATTCAAAATGGGCGCAACGTATGCCGATTGGTGATACAGCCGATATTTTACATACACCGCGCAGTCGTTTCTTAGATTATTACAATTCTTGGTATCGTCCAAACCAAACAGCTATTATAGCTGTAGGTGATTTCAAAAAAGATGATATGTTGAAATTAATCAAGAAAAAATTCGGGAAAGTTCAAAATCCAACAAATCTTTTACAAAGACCTGAATACCCAATCCCATTAAATCACGGATTATTAACCTCAGTATTTACTGATAAAGAATGGTCAATGCCACCTCTTTTCCAAATTTACTATAAACTTCCGGTAAGATTAAAACATTCATATAGCGATTATAAACGCCAAATCACTGAAGGTTTGATCAGCACAATGTTATCCCAACGTTTGAATGAATATATGCAAAACCCAGAGGGTCCTTTCCAATTTTTCGTTGGTGGTGGTGCCGGTGAATTTGTTGGTGATGTATTTGCATTTAATTTAGTTGGATTAGCTAAAAAAGATCAAATTATGGAAGCATATACAACTTTATTAGCTGAAGGTTTCCGTGCTCAACAACACGGATTTACTGAAGGTGAATTAAAACGCGCAAAAGAACAAATGATGACAACAATAGAACAAACGTATAACGAACGCGATAAAACTGAATCAAAATTATTTGCTCAAGAATACTATCAACACTATATGGATGGTACATTCTATCCTGGTATAGTTGCCGAAAAAAGTTTATATGACAAATTCGTTCCGGAAATTTCGTTAGGCGAAATCAATGGTATGATGAAAGATTTGAACAACACCGATGCAGTTGTTGTATCATTTTCTGCTTTAGATAGTCCTGAAATAAAAGTACCTACAGAAAATGAATTAAAACTTCTTTACGGTATGGCTAAACAAATCAAATATGATCCTTACGTGGACAAAGCAGTTGACAAACCTTTGATGGCTAAAATTCCAACACCTGGTAAAGTTGTTAAAGAAGAAGTTATTAAAGAAATAGACGCTGTTAAATGGACTTTATCAAATGGTGCTGAAGTATATTTGAAAAAAACCGACTTCAAAAATGACCAAATTTTGATGAATGCTTATGCTCCTGGTGGATTATCAATGACAAGCGATGCTGATTATAACAATAACTCACATGCAATGTCTATTATTAACGAAGCCGGTCTTGCTGAATTTGATAATATTGAATTACAAAAATTGCTTAGCGGAAAACGCTGTTCTATTTCTCCAAATATTGACGATTTATCCCGCGGTTTCAATGGTAACACACCTCCAAAAGATTTAGAAACATTTATGCAATTATTAAATCTTTATGTTACAAACCCACGCAAAGATGATAAAACTTTCGAAATATACAAGAAAAGCGCTATCGAAATGTATGATACACAACAAAAAGAACCAGAAACAGCATTAAATGATACTTTTAGTGTAACATTGTACAAGAACAATCCTCGCAGATTACCTGAAACTAAAAAAGAATTGGAAAGCATGAGTTTGGATAAAGCTTTCAATTTCTACAAATCACAATTTGATGGTGTTGGTCAATTTAAATTCTTCTTTGTTGGTGCTATCGATATGCCGGAAATGAAGAAAATGGTTGAAACATACATTGCTTCTTTACCTGCCGGTACACCAAAAGCATTTAAAGACAATAACATTCGTATGGCTAAAGGTGTTATAATCAAAAACGCATATAAAGGTGTTGACCTAAAAGCAGTTTATAGATTAGCTATACCAGGCGATTTTGAATATACTTACGAAAACGTATTCGCTATGGATGCGTTAAGCAAATTATTGTCAATTCGCTTACGTGAAGAAATCCGTGAAGAAAAAGGCGGCACTTACGGTGTTGGTGCTTGGGCTTCTCCAAAACATTTCCCAAATGCTGATTATACATTTGGCGTTACGTTTACAACTGCTCCGGCAAAATTAGACGAATTGATTCTAACCATTAAAAAAGTATTCGCTGAAGTAAAAGCCGGTACATTTAAAGATGATAACGTTGATAAAATCAAAGAACAAATGACTCGTAAACGAGAAACTGATGCCAAAAAGAACAACTTCTGGTTAAGTTCTATGTTCTCGAGATCATTCAACGAACAACCATTCTCTTTAATCAATGATTACGATAAATATGTTAAAACAATTACAAAAGAATCTTTGACAAAAACAGCCAATAAATACTTAGACGAGAAAAATTGGATTCAAGTAGTTCTTTATCCAGAATCAATGAAAAAATAAGTTTATCATTTAAATATGATTATTTTTGTAAGGAGTACAATTTTGTACTCCTTTTTTTATTTAATATGAATATAGAAATAATACTAATTTTTTGTGCGATTATTTTTTTCGCAGGTGTTGTACGAACTACTTTTGGTTTTGGTGCCGGGTTAATAGCTATGCCTCTACTTCTGATGTTTATTCCTATCCGAACAGCGGCACCAATTATAGCTGTAATTTCGCTTATTGTTGCGGGGTTTTTATTAATCAAATCGCACAAGAAAGTCGAAATACGCAAGTCCTGGAAATTAATATTAGCGGGTATTTTGGGTATTCCTGTCGGATTATTCCTTCTGCAGGACCAGTTTCGTTCGGTTGTGTGCATAGCATTGGGCGTTATAATCATCATATTCGCACTTTTCAAATTACTCCATCCGACATTCCTTAAATTACACTCCGACCGCTCAGCAGTTATTTTTGGCTTCTTCTCAGGTATATTGGGCGGAGCTTACAATGTGGAAGGACCTCCGATTATCATTTATGGCACAATGCGCGATTATCCTCCGCAAGTGGTTATCACAACCCTTCAAGCGGTTGTCTTTCCGCTTAATATTGTAATAATTATCGGCCATTACCTTAGCGGTAATTTCACTCCTCTAACAAATCAATTGATACTATACTTACTTATTCCATTAGCCTTATCTATGTTCCTCGGCTCGTGGTTGCACAAGAAAATCCCCGCTGATAAGTTCATCAAATACATATATATGTTTCTAATTATACTTGGTGCATCGCTGATTGTGAAATACGTGTAAAGTTATAAGTTATGAATTATTAGTTATTATCTCTAGAGAAAGATCGCGACCTGTTTTTACACATATTCTTCTTCGCATTAAAAATTCAAAATTATTTTAAAGAGATTTGGGCTAAAGCCGGTGCAATGCTCAATTCCTTCCACTACATAAATGTAGTGGCTATTCAAGAAGATGTCTTTTCTTTCTTCTCATTAACCATTGACAATTATCAATTGACCATTATTTCTGGATTCTTCACTGCGTTCAGAATGACACCTTGGCTATTCCCCTTTTTTCAAAGGTGGTTAGTGGGTTTTTCTTCACTTTATGAACTTGATGAACTCAGATAGACGATTTTCGTTCCACCGTAGATTTTTTCCTTGAATATTTCCAATTCATCAGGTACGATTAGCGATTCGCCTGTGGAGATTTCAACAACTATAATTCCATCTTCGGCAAGCAGGTTACTTTTTGCGGCCAAAGCAAGTATTTCGTTCGGAATGGTGGATTCATAAGGCGGGTCCGTGAAAATAATATCGAACTGAACGTCTGTTCTATCAGTGATTAGGCTTTTTAAGCCATATATAGCATCTGCGAATAGTATTTCATATTCATCAGCAATGCATCCAAGTTCCCGCGCGGCACTATTCAAAAAATCAACGGTAGATTTACTTTTTTCGATGAAATAAGTTTTTTTTGCACCTCGGGATAAAGCTTCGAAACCCAAAGCTCCGGTTCCGGCGCAAACGTCCGCGATAACAGCATCCTCGAAATCAACGATATTTATCAAAGTGTTGAACATACTTTCTTTTACAGAATCCTGCGTGGGACGCACGCCATCGGGAACTTTCCGCTTGATAACTTTACCTTTGTATTTTCCGGCTAAAATTTTCATTTATTAAACCGATTTATTGAAGTTTGAGGATTGGAAATTATAGCGCCGATCACTCCGGTATAATTATGAAACATTCTTCCGGCGAATTCCAGATGACGTTGATCCAATCTATGGGTTAAATTATCAAAGGCTCCTAATCTAAAAACTGGCTTCCCTTGATAATTATTTTGAATGAAGTCTAATTTTGATTTATTAAGATTTTTTCCAAATAAAAAGACATTATCTATTTGCGAATATTTTTCAAAAAGTCTGCGGATGGAATCTTCTTGGTTAGAATCAGAAGAATCAATTGAAAAGTCAGATAACAAACTATTTTGGAATCGACTGCTAATGATGGAATTATCATTGAAAGATATTAATAAGTTATTTTTATCCATTATTATATGATAATTATATTCGAATGCGCGGATTGAATTGAAAAAGTTTGTTCCGGATTTAATAATTGGAAAATTATTCAAATTGAATGTTTTCAGAATATCAACATAGAGATTTGCGTGAATGAATGATACTAAAAACAAATTCTTTTCAGGAGCCAAATTGTATTTAATCAATTCAATTTCGAAATCATCAAAATCGTCAGAGTTGTAAACTTGATTGATATAAAGTTTGGTCAAATCTTCGTTTTCTTCAGAAGAATTCCCATCAATATTTGGAATTTTAGCAAAATCAGCAAAACTATCTGCCAGAGATATTGCGATTTTATCAATATTCCACTGCATTGCGTACTCGGTTAAAACCAATCCTGCACGGGTTTTTGGAATGTTTGTGGATTCCTCGTGTTTTGATATAAAATCAAAATAGGCATAATCAATATCCATAAGTTCATATTTACCATCGTTGTGATTAACTACGACATAGTAAAATGAATCTTTATTTACAAGAATAGATAAAATTCGCATGGCTTTTTGCACTAATTAAAGAAACAAAATTACACAAACCATTTATTGTGGCAAAATTCTAAGTCAAGAAAATATTAAACATATCTGTAGTGAAAAATTTCATCAATGAATAAATATTAATTTATTTTCTAAATTAGCGAAAAATATTTTTTTTTAAATATAAATAGCTATAATTTAGAATATATTCAATTGACAATTTCAAAGAAAATAGTTTGACGCGTCTATTTTCTATTATTTAACAAAACATTGTGAGGCTTAATATGGCACAAGGTAATTTCAATGCGTTTGAAATGGCACAAGCACAATTTGATGCAGTAGCAGAAAAATTAAATTTAGATGAAGCTACTCGTGGTTTATTACGTAACGTAGATCGTGAATATCATTTTAACATATCAGTTAGAATGGACGATGGCACTTATAGAATATTTCGTGGATACCGCTGTCAACACAGCGATGCACGCGGACCAAGCAAAGGTGGTATCCGTTTCCATCCAAACGAAACAATCGATACAATTCGCGCTTTATCTATGTGGATGACATGGAAATGCGCAGTAGTTGACATTCCACTTGGTGGTGGTAAGGGCGGCGTAATTTGCGACCCTCATCATTTATCAATGAGAGAACAAGAAGGTATTTGTCGTGGTTGGGTACGCCAATTAGGTGCAAATATTGGTCCTCTACGTGATGTTCCAGCTCCTGATATCATGACAAATGGTCAACACATGATCTGGATGTTAGATGAATATGAAAGAATGAACGGAGCAAAATATCCTGGTTTAATCACAGGTAAACCTTTGGGCGTTGGCGGATCATTAGGCCGTACAGAAGCTACAGGTTATGGCGCTGTTTATACAGCTCGTGAATTCTTGAAAGAAGAAAAGATTGAAATTAAAGGTACAACAGCCGCATTCCAAGGTTTTGGTAATGTTTCTCAATATGCTGTTCAATTATTCCGTGAATACGGTGGTATTCCTGTATGTGTATCATGCTGGGACAACACTGATCAAAAAGCATATACATTCCGTAGAATGTCTGGTGTTAATGAATTAGAATTAATGTCTATAACTAATAAATTTGGCGAAATCGACAAAGTTAAAGCTAAAGAATTAGGTTATGAAATTCTACCTGGCGATGCTTGGATCGAACAAGAAGTTGATTTATTATTCCCTTCTGCAATGGAAAATCAAATCCGCGAAGATAATGTAAATCTAATTAAACCTTGTGTTAAATGTATTATCGAAGGCGCTAATGGACCTACAACTATTGCCGCTGACGCAGTAATTAAAAGCCGCGGTATCTGGATAATTCCTGATTTCTTGGCTAATGCTGGTGGCGTAACATGTTCATATTTTGAACAAGTACAAAACAATCAAAATTATTATTGGACAAAAGAAGAAGTTTTAACTAAATTAGATGAAAAAATGACTTCTGCTTACAAAGCATGTTCAAAATTAGCTCACGAAAAGAAAGTTTATATGAGAGACGCAGCTTATATGATCTCTATTTCTCGCGTTGCTGAAGCTTCTAAATTACGCGGCTGGTGCTAAGAATTTATTTCTTAACATAAGCTTTTGAATTTGACTGCCGTTTGAAAAAACGGCAGTTTTTTTATTGTCTGAACGGGGATTTAGGGGATTAAATGGATTAAAGGATGGGTTGTCATTCCCGAGGCATCAGGAATCCATCTTCGAATAATTGAAAATGGAAAGTTGAAAATGAGAAGAAAGAGAAGAGAAACCCCGTAATTCGTAATTTGAAATTCGTAATTGATTGTTAGCGTTCATCGAGCATACTCGAGATGCACGCTTACTAGAAAATCGAAAAGGCTACCCTTTTTGTGGATGGCTTTTTCGTTAGTAAGCATTTGATTTGCTCAGAAAGAGTTAAAATCTCAATAACCGCGGGTGAAACCCGTGGAAAGTCCTAAAACCTTATTTCCTTTATTAACCTTAGTAGAAATATAGCCGCTTTGTTCGCAAACCTTATTACCTTATTGGAAAACACAAATAAGTTAATAAGGTTAAATGAGTGTAAATTTCAATTTCCCTACTAAGGTTTGAATAGAAAATAAGGTATTAAATATTTTTATTTCTTTACTTTTTTATTTGTTTTTACTTTAAAATATTCTCTGCCAATTTGCTCATTAAAAATATAATTGATTAGTTTATTTTTGGCAATAAAAACAAAAAAAGTGTGCTTTAGAGTGGTATCATATAATCTTAATTCATTTCCTTTTCTTTCCCAAGTACCAGATAATAATGTAAGGTCTTCAACTTTCAGTTCAAAGCTTTGATTACTATTAATATTAAAGTACCAAGAATACAAATCTCCTTCCCCAATATATTTGCCTAAATGCAACTCATATTTAACTGTTTTTGTGTTTGTAAATTTTTTCTTAGTGATTTCATTGGCATTTGGTATATCACTAAATGTGCTCACTGAGTCCGTTGGAGAATCGAAAAATTCAAATTTAATATCTTTAGCAAAAATAAATGATTTTTCTGGAATTAAAAATCTATTTTTAAAAATAAATTTCATTTCAAACTGATTATATGAATCAATTAATACTAAAATATTTTTTTTAATCTGGTATTTTCCCGATGAAATTGTAAACCCTCCACCTATATCACCATACCATTGATCAATCCACATTTCATATTTACCATCAACAAAAATAGAAATATTACAAGAACCGTTAGGAATATCTACTGAATAAGTATTTGGGAGATCTGAATAGGCTATGATTGGGGTAATTATAATCATCATCATCATTATTATTATTATTTTCATATTTTTACCTCACCAAATAAATCCATAAATTCAATTAATAAACTTTATCGAAATTACTATATTTTAAATTAATAACAAAATAAATTCAAAGAAAAATAATTATTTTAACTATATAGACTAATTTTATTCATTTATCGTTAAAGGATTATGATGAACAATGACTTAAATTATATTGATATAGAAATAGACAAATTGACTCGGTCAATAGAAAATGCCGTTACCGGTGACATTTTTGATACTGAGTTGATTCTTCTTAGTTCCATTGATAAAAAACAAATAAAGAAATCGCATTGGCTTTTCGATTGGCATAGTCAATTAGAACTCAATGATAGACAAGTATATAAACTGGTTATTAAAGGGAATCCTGATATTATTCAGGGGTTGCTTTGTTTATCCGATCGAGGCGATCATATTTATATGAACTTGATTGAAAGTGCTAAGTTCAATAGAGGAAAAGATAAAATATATTTAGGTGTACCCGGAAATTTGGTAGCTTTTACTTGTAAATTGTCGTTCGAAAAAGGGTATGATGGTTTTATAGCTTTTGATGCGAAAACAGCATTGATAAAACATTATGAGGAAACAATTTTTGCTACACATTTCAAGGGAACACGTATGTTTATTGAAACAACGTCAGCAATGAAATTAGTTAATCAATATTTTCAAAAGGACAAATGAAATGGGACTAATTAAAGAACCGCGAGAAATAGATTTTTTTGTAATAGATAAGCCATGGTCAGAAACAGAACTAAAAGAATTTAGTGATCTAATCAAGAAACAAAAAAACCAAATTCAAAAAGGTAAGGTCAAGCGTATTAATACAAAAATCAAATTAAAAAAAGACCAATAAAAAATGGGTTTCACATTCGGATGTGAAGAAAGAACTTGGAATCCAATAAATCAAAAGGCTATCCTTTTTTTAGGGGGATAGCCTTTTCATTGATATTCATAAAATCGGCTCTGAAAGAGCTAAATCTCAATAACCGCGGGTAAAATCCGTGGAAAGTCCTAAAACCTTATTTTTAATATTAACCTTAGTAGAGAAATATGATCGCTTTGTCCGCAAACCTTATTACCTTATTGGAAAATAAAAATAAGCTAATAAGGTTGAAGGCTAATAAATTGCACCTTTTCTACTAAGGTTGGAATTGAAAATAAGGTATTAAATATTTCTTTTTTGTTTAACGTTGCATGCTACGTCTCTACAATCAGGATTGTAAATATCTAATGTGCACCTTTTCTTCCTATTCCGAACCCGCCGCTTTTTTTAACTATATATGCAAACATATTATCGTTGTTTACATAAATGATTTTCACCTTTTGGTTTGTTGTTAATTTGCAATTACCTTGAATGAAATGAATTAACCGTTCACTATTTTTAACCCACCACCTATTCCAAAAAACCACAACTATGTAATCGTAATCTTTCACATCGAATTTTACTGTTTTCGATAGCGGTTTTATATATCTAATCAGCGAATCGAGCGGCAAGAGGCTATCGATAGGTGCCTGCTGAAGCGGCGGGAAAGTTGCTAGAATTCCATCTCTATCCCATTTCAAATCCGGCCAGCCTTGGGCATAACAATTTATATGGAATGACTGTAAATATCCGGTATTGTAATAGTAAAGTGCCTGCAAAGGCTGTATATGGCTTTTCCTGCTTTCTTTATATCGTGTAGTATCTATATTTTTTAAACTATAGACGTAATTTGTGTCTAAGTCATAACAATCGGTCAAGGGAACATCGTATTTCTTAGCATATTTATAAATTTGTTTTTCATTAAGAGGTTTTGGCAATCTCATACCCATTGTCCATAGCATAAAGCTTGTGCAACCTGTTAAACTAAAGCAAACTATTAATACCGAAATTAAAATTAATTGTTTCTTCACGAGCAATTTCATAGTACTATTAAAAATTTTCATTATAATTCGCCAATTTATTTTTCCCTTAATTTTACTTCACAAAATTATTTGTGCTATCGGGTTTTGGACTGAAGCGTTTGAAATGGTAAGTTTCATCAAATACTCCCTTTTCGGTTCCATTTGACCGCATACCACTGGAAATATGGAAAGTTGTATCGTTTATTATTTCGCCGGTTTTTATTGCGGCTGGCCACGAACCATCTTGATTAGCTGGATACCATAGTTCAAATTGGATAATATTATTATTTGTTATATATAATCCCCAATAATTCTTGTGTTCTTTTATTTGTGCGTTAAATTCAGCAGTTTTAAATTGTTCTTCCATTTTTAATAAATCAGATTTCTTATAAGAATAAGCCCGAAAAATTATTCCATTACGATACAAAAAATATACCTCCCAATGGATTTCATTATCAATTGTGTATTCATAATAATAGTACCCATCAATTCTTAATTGAGTTCCTGTAAAGTCTGTTCTTGTGAAAGAAAGCAAATCATCTTCAGGCGAACAACCTGAATTACAAATAATTATTAGCGAGATTATTGCCACTCGCACTAAAAAATACATTACTTTAGTTTTCATATCCCGACCTCCCAAAATAAAAATTCAAAAAATAAATCAATAAACTTTATCGAAATTACGATATTTACATTAAATGACAAAATGATTTATATTTATTTAGCAAATTTTTATTAAGTTTGTTATGTGTAATTGTTAATAAAAATGATTTGTATTATAGATGGTGGATTTATGAAAAATTTAAGTTTTGTATTAATTTTATGCTGTTTTTCTAATATATTCCTTCAATCGGCTGTAACATTTTTGCCTCCCGATTATTTAGGCCGTGTTCCCATTCCAAACGGTTCCGAAGTTGAAGTCCTCAAATTCAAAACCGACCAAATTGTTTATGCCGGCACCAATGGTTCGGGCCTACATATATCATACGACGGCGGCACTACCTGGGCAAAATCAACCAGTTTCCCCGAGGAATCCCCCTACATCCGAGATTTTATTTTGGTTGGAAATAATGATATCTATGTGGCTACTTTTGGCGGCGGTATAATTTGTTCAAACGACAATGGATTAACTTGGAGCCAAAAAAACAACGGTCTTTTAAATTTGCATGTTCAAGCTATTACAATTACTAAAACCGGCAAATTGATTTGCGGTACTTACGGTGGCGGTATTTACTTTTCCGATGACAAAGCCGAAAATTGGCAACGGACAGATAAAGGTTTGCGCTACGACAACATAACATGTTTAACAACTATGTACAATGGCTTTATACTTGCAGGCACTTACGGCGGCGGTTTTTATGTATCGCGCGATACTTGCAAAACTTGGGTCGTTTCTAATACGCAATTGACCAATTTATTTGTTAACGATCTGGTAAAGGACGAATCCGGAAAGGTCTATGCCGCCACAAACGGTGACGGAGTCTTGTTGACAGGCGATGGAATAACTTGGAATACTTTTAGCAATAAGTTTCATTATAAAGAATCGGGGGAAATAAAAAACTTGGTTGATACCAATCTTGCGGCTGTTGGAGCTAATAAGTATCAAATGGTTATGGGTACACGTTCCGCGGGCTTGTATTTTTGGGATGATATATGGAATTGCTGGCAAAACTCAGGAGATTTTGCTGTGGGTGTAACAGCAATGGACGTCAGCCCGAACGGAACAATTCTGGCGGCGACTTCATTGAACCAGGCAACACGAAGCACTGATAATGGACTGAAATGGACTATTTGCGCAACAAAAATTGTAAATGTTAATACAGAAATCAAAGATGATTTAGATGACTATTTAGTAATATCTCCAAGCAAATTCGACAACACATTGATTTCCTTTTCAAAATCGGGGATAACACGCAAGGTTTATAAATCATTGAACCAGGGAAATGATTGGACTTATTTGGGAAAATTTGATTGTAACAGGATTAATGATGTGGAAATTTCATCAAAAGGAGATATATTTGTAGCGGCTAACGAAGGAATTTTTGCTTCTCTGGATAGCGGTAAGACTTTCACACTGGTATGCCCAAGTACAGGTGATCTTACATACTCTAACTTCGTCGATATTGAGTATGACGCAAAAGCAAATAAATGGGGAGCGATTTGGGCTTATTTGGACTATTCAGACCCACAATTGCCAATTATTAATTTTCGCATTTATCAATCAAGTGATAATGGTTCTTCTTGGACAAATGCTAGCAAGCCCGAAGTAAATTCACTTTTTATCGATAAAAATGGTATATGGTTTTTAAATATAGACAAAAGTTTCGTAAAATCTACAGACCATGGGAAAACTTTTACCGTTATATCCACTGTGAAAAGTTTGAAGTTATTCTATGGAATGAATGGAGATATTTATTATTTCGTTAATAAAGATAATAAAATTTATGTATCAAAAGATCAAGGCGTTACATATACCAATATGCCATTCACGCCTCTTGGTTCATTTGCCGAAAACCATTGGTTAATCAAGAAATTGGTTGGTGATATTTATGGGAATTGTTATATTGATATAAGAAATTCTACTCTTTTGCAAGGTATTATTTATGAAGTTTATACAACCGGTGATTATGGTGAAAATTGGAAAACTATTCGGGGTTGCTACAATATGTACCCGATTCGCGACGTAAAGTGCAATTATAGCGGCTATACTTATTTGCTAACCAATGCTCTGTACAAGGTTGTTGATTCATTGCAATTGAGACCTCCGAAAGTAATTTCCCCGCAAGACGGGAAAATGGGTGAAGAAATTAACCCGTTGTTTAATTGGAAAAGCTCACCATTAGCCGAAGAATACGAATTTCAATTAGATTTTAGCGATCAGTTTTATGGACCATTTGAAGTCAACGTGTCAGCTGATACCACTTGCAAAGTGATTTTGAATTTAGGTTACGCCCAAGAGTACTACTGGCGGGTCCGTAGTAAAACACATTCTGCTCATAGTGATTGGTATGTCGGATCATTCACCGTCGGTCTTGAGCCTCCAAAATTAATCAGCCCTGAAAAGGGAAAAGTTGGTGTGCCGTTAAGTGCCGGTTTATTATGGCATACCATAGCAGAGGCAACCCATTATCAAATTCAGGTTGCGGAAGATCCAAATTTTGATAAAATTGTTTTCGAGAATGAAAACCATACTGACACAACTATTATAACTGACAAACTAACCGGTTTGAAAACATATTATTGGCGTGTGAAAGCTTATACTGCCAAAAACGTAAGTAGTTGGTCCGAAGTATGGGACTTCCGTACAGTAATGGGACCTCCTAAACTGATTTACCCAGCAAATGAATCTATCGACAAACAGCTTTCCGAGCAATTCAAATGGCGTAAATCCGACGAAGCACAAACATATTTCATTCAAGTCGCGAAAGATACCGCCTTCACTGATTTGTTTTTCGAAGGAAGTGCGGGTGCCGATACATTTAAAATAATTGATAATATGCTACCGGAAACGGATTATTTTTGGCACGTAGCATCAATAAATACTGATGGTACCAGCGATTATTCCGAAACGTGGACATTCCGCACAGCACTCAAATCTGTGGAACTAACCTATCCTGAAAACGCAAAAGTAAATATATCGCCAGATATAAAATTTACTTGGGCTGAGCATATTGGCGGGAACCAATTCCAAATCCAAATCTCCAAGACTGCGGATTTCAAAACAACTGTAGTAGACGACAAAGTAAATAACATACTGGAATACCAGACAAATAAATTGGAATATTACAAAGATTATTTTTGGCGAGTTAGGTTAATTGTTGGACAACGTTTTGGGCTTTGGTCCGATGTGTGGTCATTCAAAACAGGTCTCCAATCAGCTAATTTACTGAATCCGCCCGATAAATCATTTGACCAGCCTAATGCTCTCAAATTCAAATGGTATGATGTGGTTGGTGTGAAATTTTATCAATTGCAGATTTCAAAAAATGAAACTTTCACCGATTTGGTTTACTCGACTGATTCTCTTACCAAAGCGGAACAGTATGTCGAAGATTTAGAACCCGAAATACTGTATTATTGGCGTGTTCGAGCTTGGAATGATGAATCGTATGGAACATCGCAATGGTCGCAGGTGTGGACTTTCACAACCGGTCAAGTGACTTTGGTTCTGAGAAATCCAAAATCCGGAAGTTCAGGTGTTCCTATTCCGACTCTTTTAACTTGGTTTAAAGCTTCATCTGCCGAATATTATTATCTCCAAATTGCCAGGAGTGCCGATTTTGGAAATATCATATTCGATAAGGATTCTATTTATGAAAACCAATATTTACTTTCAAAGACCGATGTCGAAGTAAGCACAAATTATTTCTGGCGTGTTAAAGGCATAAGTAAGACCTATACTACTCCTTGGAGTGAGACATGGCAATTTACCACCGGTGAAGTTTCGGTTAAAGAAAGCGAACTATTTAGTTCAATAAAACTATATCCTAACCCAACGGGAAATAAAGCCGAATTAATTATTAATTATGCTGAAACCTGCGATGGGAAAATATTAATCAGCACAACTGAAGGTAAAATCATACGAACGGATGTTATCCAATTATTGAATGGCGAAACACGCTATGAAATTGATACAGAAAAGTTAACTTCCGGTACATATTACATTACTATTATCAAACCTTCGGGATTTATAACGAGGGAATTAGTAGTAGTGAAATAATCTATAAGCTCATCAACCCCATGCTTAAGCATGGGGTTGATGGCATAGTCTAGATATTGGCTTGGTAAAAGCTAAATCTCAATAACCTTATTACCTTATTGGAAAACGAAAATAAGCTAATAAGGTTGAAAGCTAATAAATTTCACCTTTTCTACTAAGGTTTGGATAGATAATAAGGTATAAAATTTTTCTCGTAGAGACGTAGCACGCTACGTCTCAGAAAATGATAATGATACAAATGCCGAAGGCTTCTATTGATCAAAACAGTAGATCGGAGACGTAGCATGCTACGTCTCTACATCCCTTATAATCAGTAAAATCAAAAAGGCTATCCTTTTTTGGGGATAGCCTGATTAATGATATTATTCTGCTCTGAAAGAGCTAAATTTCAATTACCGCGGGTAAAATCCGTGGAAAGTCCTAAAACCTTATTTTCAATCTTACCCTTAGTAGAGAAATATGACCGCTTTGTCCGCAAACCTTATTACCTTATTGGAAAACCAAAAAAAAGACCGCCCATTTCTGAGCGGCCTTATTATTATGTATTGAGTTCAATTTTTAGTCAACTACAGTATAATCTGCTTCTTCAACATTATCTGCAGGTTTTGCTTGTTCTTGTTGAGGACCCGGATTTGGAGCACCTTGTTCCGGCGCGGCTTGTTGGTCTTTGTATAGATGTTGTGAAGCATCGTTCCATACTTTGTTCAGGTCGTCTAACGCTGGACGCAAGTCATCTGAATTATCCTTCACGGCTAATGCCAAACGGTCTTTAGCGGCAACGATTTTAGCTTTCATATCTTCCGGAATTTTATCGCCCAAATCGGTCAATTGTTTTTCGGTTGAATATACTAAAGTGTCAGCTTGATTACGTAAATCAATTTCTTCTTTGCGCTTTTTATCCTTGTCTGCGTTTGCTTGAGCATCGTGTTTCATTTTTTCAACTTCGTCTTTCGATAATCCGCTCGAAGATTCTATTCTGATATTTTGCTCTTTGTTTGTTGCTTTATCCTTTGCATTAACCGACAATATACCATTAGCATCAATATCAAAAGTTACTTCAACTTGAGGAATACCGCGAGGGGCTGGTGGAATACCGTCCAAATGGAATCTTCCTAACGAACGGTTATCAACCGCCATCGAGCGCTCACCTTGAAGAACGTGAATTTCTACAGAAGGTTGGCTGTCGGATGCTGTTGAGAACACTTCCGATTTACGTGTAGGAATAGTAGTATTTGCTTGAATCATCGGTGTCATTACACCGCCTAAAGTTTCGATACCAAGAGTTAATGGAGTTACGTCCAATAACAATACGTCGTGAACTTCACCGGATAACACACCACCTTGAATAGCGGCGCCGATTGCAACAACTTCATCAGGGTTTACACCTTTAGAAGGTTCTTTACCGAAGAAGTTTTTAACCAATTCCTGAACGCGAGGAATACGTGTAGAGCCGCCAACCAAAATAACTTCGTCAATGTTTGCAGGAGTTAATTTAGCATCTTCTAAGGCTTGCTTGCAAGGTGTTAAAGTCTTTTCAAACAAATCACCGCATAAGTTTTCGAATTTTGCTCTGGTCATATTTAAGTTCAAATGCTTTGGACCATCGGCTGTAGCAGTGATAAAAGGCAAATTTACATCTGTTTGAAGCATTTGTGAAAGCTCCATTTTTGCTTTTTCAGCGGCTTCGCGTAATCTTTGCAATGCCATAGGGTCTTTGCGTAAGTCAATACCTTCTAATTTATTGAATTCATCGGCGAAATAATCTATTATACGTTTGTCGAAGTTATCGCCACCCAAGTGAGTGTTACCATTTGTGGATTTTACTTCAAATACACCGTCACCGATTTCCAAAATTGAAACGTCGAATGTACCACCGCCCAAGTCATAAACTACAACGGTCATATTTTTACCTTTTTTGTCCAAGCCGTAAGCTAATGCGGCGGCTGTAGGTTCGTTGATAATACGGCGAACTTTCAAACCTGCGATTTCGCCAGCGTCTTTTGTAGCTTGACGTTGTGAATCGTTGAAATATGCCGGAACAGTTATTACTGCTTCGTCAACTTTAGTACCAAGATAATCTTCGGCTGTTTGCTTCATTTTTTGAAGAACCATAGCCGAAATTTCCGGTGCTGAGAAATATTTGCCATCTATATCAACGTGAATAGATTGTCCGTCGGTTGACGCTTCTACCTTGAATGGCACCATAGTCATTTCTTCTTTTACTTCGTCGTAACGGCGGCCCATAAAGCGTTTAATCGAATAAACGGTATTATGAGGGTTTGTTACGGATTGGCGTTTTGCGGCTTGGCCAACCATACGTTCGCCATTTTTTGCAAAACCAATTACGGAAGGTGTTGTTCTTGTGCCTTCACTGTTCTGAATTACTGTTGGTGTGTTGCCTTCCATTACTGCAACACAAGAGTTTGTGGTTCCTAGGTCTATGCCTATTATTTTACCCATATCTAATTGCTCCTATTTATTAAAATTTATATTATAATTTTTATGTCAATTTGTCACATATTGTTAAAATGTCATTTTGTTGCGCCACTATGGCGCCAAATGCTATTCTTTTTATTATAAAAGCTATATGTACGAAAACTGTGCCAAACTGCCGGTGGCAGTTTTTTTATTTTTTTATTGACTTTACCCAAGCTCCTGCTTGGGTACATTTTTTTCATGTCAAGAGTTTCCCATCGCGTCAAGAATTAATTTTGACGCGATTTTAATATTACTTATATTTATATATATATTTTTTTATTATATTTGTACACAAATCTTAGGTAAATTTAAATTACTTGAGAAAAATTACGATTAGTATGATTCATTATATAATTAATATATAGGTTTTTTATGAAGCATTTTCTTCTCCTTATCGTTAGCTTGATGCTTATATCCATAAGACTCAGCGCATTTGAACCAATTCGGATCTCTGTAACAACTACGTCCACTTCTGCCGCTACCTTAGTGGTCGAAGTCCTCAATTCAAGCGGAACATTAACCGCAAACATTATCAACACTTCCGTGACCCCCGACGCGAGCCGTGTAATTTCTCTCGTGCTTAATAATACAGCCTGGACAGATTACGCCTACTCACCACACGACTTATTACGGATTACTTATAATTCCGTTGTCCTTAGTATAGAGCGTATGGAAGTTGTAATCGCTAAGCAATCTCTTTTTGGTGCGACAATCTCGCCGGGGGATATTGACCAGACTGCGAATTACACTTTCAATTCCAT
>JBAXXL010000054.1:0-24299 GCA_037127915.1 bacterium | reverse complement strand
AAGCAGATAACACGCAGATATAAAAACACATGTCATTCCTGCGGAAGCAGGAATCTATCTTCAAGAAATTTTGAGTTTTGAATGTGAAGAAAGAAGAGGAATGGAACGCTGACTAAACGGATTTAGCAGATTTCCACTGATAATGTCCCTCTGTGAAACTCTGTGTCTTCGCTCTGTTGTTCTCAGTGTAATTCTTATTTATGTTTTGCAATTAATTTCAGAGTAATTAGATTGGTTATTTGTGCTCAGCGAAGTATCCAAAACTCTTCATCTAAGAAGAATATTTGCATTCCAATAAATCTGCCGCAGTCAGTTGAATAGAACACACTTCTACAAGAATCAAAGGCATTTTCAAAATATTAATAAAAAAAGTTAAAGCCATTTTTAGGCAAGGCGTCCAATAATATTAGTTGATATTTTCAATAATAAAACATCATTTTCGTCTAAGCTATCAAAATTACCGAAAAGAATTAAAATTATTTTACGGCAAAATTAAAAATAAATATAGAGGTGAATTTATGAAAATGTTCGTTACTAGCTTATTTGCATTAGTTGCAATTATCGCCATCATGTCGTTCGAAATATTAAGTCCCGATGGAAAAGCCGGCTACTCGGGTTCTCCGGGTGAAGGAAATTGCACTAGTTGTCACAGCGGTACGGTGAACTCCGGTACAGCTACTTGTGCTATAACATCTGAACCTTCATTAGCTAATGGGTACACAGCAGGAGCTGTTTATACAATTTCCTGTACTATCTCAAATAGTCCATCACCAAATCATAAAAGGTTTGGAGTTGATGCAGAAGTACTCTTAGGTTCCGGAGCAAATGCCGGCACAATCTCCATAACTAATGCAACTATGACGAAAATTAAAACTAACAAAGTTGGTGCAAATACTAGAAATAATGTTTGCCATACAGGTAGTATGAATACTGGACCAAGCACACAGACATTTTCATTTCAATGGACAGCTCCAGCAACCGGTTCGGGTACATCCACTGTTTATGCTTCATTAATGGCGGCAAACAATGATGGAGGTACTTCAGGAGATAAAGTATATACTGTAAATCTTCCGATTCAAGAAGCATCGGTCAGTGTTACCCAAAGCAATCATACAACAAACCTTTCTATTTTCCCTAACCCTTCTAACGGTAGATTCCAAGTTGGAGTCGGTGATGCGGAAATTTCAGCTAATTCTTCAGTCGAAATTTTTAATTCCGAAGGTAAAATGATTTATAAATCATCAATTAATAATACAAATTCCGAAGTTGATTTAAGCAATAAACCTGCAGGTATCTACTTTGTAAAAGTGTTTAATGGCTCCATTATCCAAAGCGGAAAAGCCATAATAAGTTTATAAAGTTCAAAGTTTGTAAAGTTTTTAAATAGAAGAAGATAAGATGGGGTCCACCTTTGAGGTGGGCTCCATCTGGCTGTTGAGGCGTATTTTATTATTATTATTGTTAACTAAATAATTTATTCATAATTTCATCAATATTTAATTATATATTTCGTCATGCCTACAAATCAAAGGCTTATTCTATGAAACATAAGCTATTAAACACTACTACCGCGAAAAGTATTTACGGCAAGTTATAATATATAATAACATAAAGGATAGTTAATGAAAAAACTAATACTCTATTTGGTGTCGGCCGCCTTCATCATTGGCATAACAGCATTCTCTATATTAAACCCAACAGGAAAAGCAGGTTATTCAGGCGCTCCCGGCGACGGAGATTGTACTAGTTGCCACGATGGGACTGTGAATTCCGGTTCAGCAACTGCTTCAATTACCTCTTCTCCATCACTAAGCAGTGGATATACCCCGGGAACAGATTATACTATTTCTGTGACCCTTTCAAATAGTCCTGCACCGAACAATCAACGATTTGGTGTAGATGCAGTCGCATTGCTTAGTTCAGGTGCCAATGGCGGTACTATTACCATAACCAACACAACATTAACAAAAATAAAAACACATACCGTTGGTTCTAATACTCGGAGTCACGTTGTACAAACTGGAAGTGGAAACACTGGACCTAATACTCAGACATTCTCATTTAAATGGACAGCACCTGCCGCAGGCAAAGGAACTGTTACATTTTATGCATCATTGATGGGAGCTGACAATAATGGCGGTAACAACGGCGACGAAGTATATACCACATCGTTGGCTGCTAATGAAATTACTTCGAGTGTATTAAATCCGCCGGAATTAATATATCCCGCCAATAACGCGCTTGACCGGTTGCTATCGGAACAACTCAAATGGCGGAAAGTTGCGGATGCTCAAACATACTATATTCAAGTTGCAAAAGATGCGGCGTTTGCAAACATTCTCTTTCAAGGGAATGTTGGAGCGGATACTTTCAAATTAGTTAATACTATGGCGGCGGAAACTGATTATTACTGGCACGTAGCATCGGTAAACACTTCAGGTACGAGCGCATATTCAGCGGCTTGGAAGTTTACCACATCGTTTAAACCGATAGTTTTGCAAACTCCAACAAGTGCTAAAGTAAATGTACCTATCGATACAAAATTTACTTGGTTGGCGAATACGGCAGGAACTCAATATCAAATCCAAATTTCCAAATTAGCGGATTTTTCGACAACGACAGTTGATACCAAAGTGAGCAACGTTCTTGAATACCAAAGTACAGTTTTGGAATACTATCAGAATTACCATTGGCGTGTTCGATTAGTTGTAGGTACTCGCGTTGGTCTTTGGTCCGATGTGTGGTCATTCAAAACCGCAGTCAAATCACCGGAATTGGTTTACCCTGTAAATAACGGAATAGATAGATTGCTTTCGGAACAATTCAAATGGCGCAAAGTTGCAAACGCTCAAAGCTACTACATACAAGTTTCTAAAGACGCCGCTTTTACTTCAATCTTTTTTGAAGGCTCAGCCGGTGCTGATACTTTTAAACTTATAAGCAATATGCTTGCCGAAACGGATTATTATTGGCACGTGGCTTCGGTTACAACTGATGGAACCAGCGCATATTCAGCGAATTGGAAGCTCAAGACATCATATAAACCAATAGTATTACAAACTCCTACCAACCTGAAAGTCAATGTTCCTTTGGAAACGAAATTCACTTGGCTGGCGAATACAGCCGGTACTCAATACCAAATTCAAATCTCCAAAGTAGCTGATTTCGCGACAACTGTTGCTGATGAAAAAGTAAGTAACAAAGTGGAATTCCAAACTACTATATTGGAACCATATCAAAGCTATTACTGGCGTGTCCGATTGGTCGTTGGTACGAGTTTAGGTCTTTGGTCCGATGTGTGGTCATTCAAAACAGTTGTCAAATCACCTGAGTTGCTTTTGCCTGCGAACAATGCTGAAAATGAATCGCTATCACTTACAGCAAAATGGCGGAAAGTAACCGGTGCCCAAAGCTATTATATTCAAATAGGAAATGATGCGGGATTTTCTAGTATCCTCTTCGAAGGGAATGTAGGAGCCGACACATTTAAACTAATTAACAATTTGCTAGCTGAAATACAATATTATTGGCACGTTGCGGCTGTAACTACTGATGGAACAGGCGCGTATTCGGCTACCTGGAGATTCAAAACCGGAACTACCAGCCCTGTTGTATTACAGTCACCGGCAAATGAAGCAGTTAATCTACCATTAGATACAAAATTTACTTGGTTCGCGCATTCCGGCGGGAGTCAATATCAAATACAAATTTCGAAAGTTGCCGATTTCCAAACGACGGTTGTAGATGAGAAAATAAACAATAAGCTTGAGTTTCAAACAACAGTGTTGGAATACTATCAAAATTACTTTTGGCGCGTCCGATTGATCGTTGGTACGAGTTTGGGGCAATGGTCCGATGCTTGGTCAATTACTACTAAGCAAGTTACTATGACTCTCAGTAATCCGGCTAATGGCTCTGCCAACCTAACGATTCCATTGCAATTATCTTGGTTTCCAGCGGCAACAGCCGAATATTACCATTTGCAACTTGCCAGCGATGCTAATTTTGCGAATATAATTCTCGATAAAAATTCTATATATGACACCAAATACTTGCTAACCGAAGCGGATATAACAATTGGGACGCAATACTTCTGGCACGTGAAAGGGGTTAACACACAGGATAACATTCCTTGGAGTGATGGATGGCAGTTTACAACCAGTAGTGTTTCAGTGAAAGAAAGCGAGCAATTTACCGCTATCCAACTTTATCCGAATCCATCGGGTAGTAAAGCTGTACTAAGTATAAGTTATGCAGAATCGACGGAAGCAAAAATTCTTATTAGCTCCGCGGATGGGAAATTAGTAAAATCTGATATTTTAAATTTTAATTCCGGCGAAACGAGCTATGAAATCAATACTGATTCCTTATCGTCCGGTACGTATTATATTACAATCATAACACCTTCGGGATTTATTAGCCGCGAACTGGTAGTTGCTAAATAATGCATAGTTCATAAAGTTAAAAGTTCGTAAAGTTTTGAAAGTATGAAGATAAGAAGGAGTCCACCTTCGAGGTGGGCTCCATCTTTGTGTGATTGGAAGATTCCGGCTCGGGGAAGCCGGAATGACGGACAAAATCTCTGCATCTCTGCGTCTGTGCAGTGAAATCCTCATACACCAAATCCTAGATGGAGAGATTCCTTGTCAAGCGCGGAAATGACCACATCACTCCCTTCGCCAATTTTTTAAGACTATTTACAACGATAGCATAATTATTTGAATAATTTTGCGTAATTTTACATAATTGTATTTTGAATAATTTATTGGAATGTATTATGAAATCACTAATCACTATCTTAGCTGTAATAGCATTATTAAGTTTAAACCTATCAGCCCAAACCGGGGGCTCAACTCCGACCGAAGTAACAAAAGCATTTTCGCAAAAATTCCCTAAAGCAACTGAAGTAAAATGGGGCAAAGAATGCTCAAAAGAATGGGAAGCCGAATTTAAAATGGACGGCAAAGAATTTTCCGCAAATTTCGACAATTCAGGCAAATGGATGGAAACAGAAAGAGAGATCTGCCCCTCAACATTACCTAAAGCAATCAAAAAAACTATTATGCAGGATTTCTTAGGTTATAAAGTCGTTGAAGCGGAAGCGACTGTTAATAGCAAAGGAAGAGCTTATGAAGTTGAATTTGCAAATTGCAAACAAGGAATATCAGCTACTTTCGATAATAACGGAAAAGTCTTGCACAAAAACAAATGGGAGATAAAACATTGCGATAAAAGCAAAATGAAATCGGAGTGCAAACAAACCAAAGAATGTAAAGAAGCAAAAGAAAAATGCGGTGATAAAAAAGAATGTAAAGAAGTAAAAGCAAAGTGCGACGATAAAAAAGATTGCAAAAATCAACCGGAATGTTGCAAAGAAAAAGCAAAAAAATAGTTATGAGTTATGAGTTATAAGTTATAAGTTTTAAATTTTAAATTTTAAATTTCATTTTGCCTTACGGATTGCAATTAATATTCTGTAAGGCAAAATTGTTAAATTTGACTAAACTATTTGTCTTGGTTGTTATAGATTTAAAGAATTATTATGAAGACACTTGATAAAAAAACTGTATCAGGATATGTAATGTTCATCTGTGGTTTTATATTAGTTTTAATTAGTGCGATGAATTATATATTCCATTGGCAATTGGGTTCTCCACCTGCCGCAATAGGAATTGTTTTTGTAGGCATTGGAGCTAGTTGGGTTAAGAAAACAAAACAATCGTCAATAGATAAAAAAGGAATCAGATATTAATGAATAAAACAAACTCATCAAGCAATAAAATCCCTGAAGTTATTTTCTTATTTTGGGTAATGAAAATTTGCGCAACCACACTTGGTGAAACTGCCGGCGACCTGCTATCAATGACGCTAAATGTTGGTTATGCTGTTAGCTCGATAATTCTAATAAGTTTCTTTATTTTGACTTTATTTGGGCAACTTCGAGTTAAGCATTATATCCCCGTATTGTATTGGGCGGTAATTGTTTCTACTAGTACATCCGGCACCACAATGTCGGATTTTATGGATAGGACATTGAAATTAGGTTATGCAGGTGGCTCGCTGATATTGGTCGGAATATTAATATTAGTGCTCTCAATATGGTACTTTAGTGAGAAATCTATTTCAGTAACCGATATCGAAACTTTCAAAGGCGAAATGTTCTATTGGATAGCTATCTTATTTTCAAACACGCTGGGAACTGCGTTAGGTGATTTTCTGGCAGATAATTCCGGTTTAGGTTTTGCTGGCGGAGCAATATTAATTTCAGCATTATTGGCTATAGTAGTTTTAGCCCATTACTTTACGAAAATCTCTTCAGTTGTATTGTTTTGGATTGCTTTTGTTTTAACTCGGCCATTTGGGGCTACTTTCGGCGATCTCCTAACAAAACTTCCTGAAAAAGGTGGGCTTGGCTTTGGCACAAAGGGCTCGTCAATCATATTATTAGCTATTCTAATTATATTAATCATATACGAAACGATCAAACAAAGAAGAATAAGGAAAAAATCCGATGAACTACTTTCAAACACTTAAACCTCGGTTACCAAAACGATATCTCTTATTTATCGCCGCTTTTGTGTGGACATTTGCCGGTGGGATGCTACTGTTCAAAGGGATTGCATTTTACGTTAACGACCCTATGTATTTATGGCTGAGAATCTTGGTCAGCTTAGTTTGCGGCAGCCTTTTCTATATTTTGATGTTCTCAAAAATATCGGCTAAGCATACAAAACGAATAATGAACCTGAAAATCGAAAAGCCTTGTATGTTTTCATTTTTCAATTTCAAAGCTTATATTATGATGGCTATAATGATAAGCGGAGGAATCCTTCTACGCCGCTCCGGCATAGTCCCGCCATTTTATCTTTCAATACTCTATACAACTATGGGTATTCCACTGTTCCTCTCTTCGCTAAGATTCTTTAATTACGGGTTTAATTACCGAAAATATAGTTAGGGTATAGGGTTTTGGGGATGGGGTATAGGAAATTGAAAATTGAAAATGAGAAGAAGAAAAACCGCAAAGACACGAAGATTTTAGCAGTCAATCCGTGCTTGACACGTAATCTCCCTGATATAGCAATCTTTTGTCAGAATCCTGATTTACAGGATTATAGGATTTTCAGGATGGTGATTTTTTTAATCACGTAACGATTGTAGATTGATGGCTTTGGGTTTAAACCCACCAAAATTGATATTCCTATAGGGAAATTTGGGCTAAGCCCATTTTACCATGCGTATATCTGCACCCCGACTTAAAAGTCGGGGCTATTCAAGAAGATGGATTCCGGCTCGGAGGCCGGAATGACAAAACAAAAATCTGCGGTAATCTGCCAAATCTGCGTCATCAGTGTTCCGATGCAAAAGGGGGTGAATTAAAAAAAATAAAGTAGATTTGAATCTGCTAAATCGAATGGCACGATTTTTATTGCTAATATTATATAAAATATTAATGAAATATAAAGGCGGATTATGGACAATAATCTAATACTTGAACTTGAAAAAAAACTAATGGACAACGATGTCCGAACAAATGCGGATAAATTAAAACAAATTTTAGAAAACGACTTTATTGAATTCGGCTCAACCGGTAAAGTTTATAAATATGCCGAAGGTGATGTATTCGATAGCAAAGCAAACAAAGATATAACATACGAAATACTCAATTATTCATTTAGACAATTAGCTCCGGATGTTGTTTTAATGATTTATAAAGTTAAAAAAACGGATTTGAGGAATAATAAAGAAGAGCTAACACTTCGAAGCTCAATTTGGCGAAAAAAACATGAAGACTTGAAAATGGTATTTCATCAAGGAACAAGAACAAAGAATAATGTTTAATTGTTAATTATCAATGGTTAATGAGGATGAAAAGGTTAGGTTAGAACAGACATACTGAGTAAAAAATCTATCTTAAATTTACCATTATTTCACTTTCTTGAAATACTTCTCAAACCCTGGGGACATGGTTACTTTACCGTTTTTGTCCACTATCAGACATTCTACATTCTTTAGCTTGCTGATTGCTTTCATCCCATCTATTGGTCCTAAAACAAAAATTCCTGTTGCAAGAGCATCCGCTCTAATCCCTTTATCGGCAATGATTGTAACCGCTTGAGAATTGTCGCAAGGTTGCCCTGTGCGTGGATCAATTATATGGCTAAATCGTTTACCGGATTTCTGGAAAAACTTTTCATAATCGCCTGAAGTTGAGACACTTTTGTTTTCAAGTTGCAAGACTCCCAGAAATTGCCCTCTTTTGCGCGGATGCTGGATACCAATGTTCCAAGTTTTACCATTAGCGCGAACTTCACCACCGGCATTGATAAGAAATGTATCTATTCCAAACGATTTTATTACCGCGGCGGCTTTGTCCAACGAATATCCATCACCAATTCCGCCGAAATTGATCTTTACAGGTGCTGTACGCTTTAGTAATAATGAACTACTCAGGTCAATATGCTTCCAGCCTGTAGAGGTTATCACACTATCAATTTGTTTTTGGGTTGGCATTTTCGGTTTGCCTTCTTCGAAACCGACAAGTTTTATCAAACTACCCAAAGCGGCGTCAAAAGTATGGTTTGTTGCTTCGTAAGCGAAATCGCATTGTTTAAGCATATAGTATGTTTCGGCATCAACTTTGAATTCACTTCCGGCGTTGTTCATTTCCGACATATAGTTATTGCTTATGAATGTAGAATACTTATCGCTTATGCGCGCTAACTCTAAGAAAGCTTTATCAATAGCCGCAATTGCTCTCAGAGTGTCTTTGTTGATAATCTGAATTTCTACAACTGAACCCATAGAGTAAGTTTGGCGAACCACCTTGTGCGTTTCTATATATTCGTTTTCTTTTTCTTTTGAGCAAGAAAATAAAAAGAAAGAAAGTGCCAGAGAGATAACTATATATTTCATATAAAATCGCTTATTAAAGGGTTTTCAAGATAATCATTTTTATTTAATTCGTACTTTAGGGCAACTCGTTCATCGGGAGATGCTAAAGATGGGCATTTTGCCGGTCCTCGATTAATAAAACCGCATTTTTCCAAAACTCTGCGCGAGGGAAGATTGGCGTCAAACACATAAGCCCTTAAATACTCGACATCATCCAATTGAAAGGCAAAAGCGCGGATTTCACGAGCGGCTTCGGTTGCAAAACCATTCCCCCAGTATTTTTTATTCAGCACATAGCCAAAATCAATACTCTTTTCATCGGGCAGGAAGTTCGAAGTACCGGTAGTTCCAATAAATTCTCCGCTTGCTTTAATAATAAGACCGAAGTCAAAATGATTTAAGTCCTCACTTTGACTTCGCGACCATTTAAGAAATTCATAAGTATCGTCTATGGTTTCGTGCCGATTCCACGCAACATATTTTGTTACTTCTTCGTTCGAGGCGTATTCAAAAATCCGCTCAGCATATTTAGCGGATAATTCTACAAAGCGCAACCTTGCCGATTCTATGACAGGAAAATCCGGCATTATTTAGCTTTTATGTATTTAATACGGATAGTGTCGGCTAAACCGCTACTGTTTCTAAAATACATTTTCACCGGAACATTGTCTTTGTCTAGTTGATAACTGTATAATTCGAAATATCTGTCCATTCCACTACCGAGCATTTCAACGTCCATAGTTTTGACAAGTTTTCTATTCAAATTATAGTTATTGTCCACGGCATAGTATTTGAAAAGTATATTATCAACTTCGTAATATTTGTAATCCGATGTGATTTGGGTTTCTAATTCACCTTTTTTATTATAACCATAAGCAATGCTTTGTAGTACGGAGCCGTCTTTATCAGCTTTCATTATATCCATCAATAGCTGAATAACAAACTTGCCTTTTTTGTCTTTTTCATAATAGACATATTTTTTAATCGCTTTATTTTCCAAGAATGAAGTGTCCAAAGCCACCAAATCATCTTTTTCATCAAAATAACTTACTGCTTGAAATTTGTTTTTATATTCTATAACTCTTTTCAAAAGAGGTTCTTTCTTTGACATTCTGCCTGTTATTTCCTGAGGTCTTCCCAACGTATCGTAATCGGAAAATTCCATTTCGCCGCCGTTAGCTATATACTCGATTTTGTCTATGCGATTATGTGAATCATAACTCCAAATAGCCATGGTGTCTTTTCCGCTATAAGCTATTTCGGGTCTGCATTTGTCGGTATTTTCGAATTGTTTTGTGCATGATGCTATGCTTATCAATGCTATGAATAGGATTAAGATTTTTTTCATTATAAAATCCAAAATAATATTTATAAAATACTTAATTAAAATATCTACAAAATTAACACATTCTTTAAGAATACGGCATATTTTTTTTTATTTGGGGTATTATTGTCGGGGGAGGGCGCGAGAAGTGTTCGTCGAAATATTGTCTGAATCTTGATACCCAGGATGAAGGATTAATGGTCAATGGTTAATTGTAAATTGTTAAATGATGAATGGGAAGAAAGGCGAAGAGAAGAGAAACCCCCTAACCCCCTTTGAAAAAGGGGGAACCAAGATGAAACCGTAATTCGTAATTTGAAATTAGTAATTGATTTGTTCATCTTCTTGAATAGCCACGACTTTTAAGTCGTGGTGCAGATATACGCACGATATACCGGGCTTTAGCCCAAATCGCTCACCGAAGAATGGAAAGCTGATGACACAGATTTAGCAGATGAACGCAGATTATTTTCCCTTTATTATCTGAATCAGGATTTACAGGATTTTAGGATTTTCAGGATAAGAAAATTAATTTTGACTAAATTATGTAACAAATCTTTAAAATATGTGTTATTGGTTGTATAGTGTGATCAATTTAATTGAAATGTTCATTTATTTGAGAAGTTCTTATGAAGAAATTTTACTTATTATTCGTCTTTTCGCTTTTTATTCTATTGTTTTCGCCAAACTTATCATTTGCTCAGCAACCCTTGAGCGGGAAGGATTCTCCTTCTTTACAAAAACCTCAAACCGAGGAACTAAACGACTTTGGCACACTTTGGGGTTGGGGTCGCAACGGTGAAGGACAATTAGGAGATGGAACTAATGACGATAAATTTGTACCTGTTCAAATAGGGAAGGATTATAAATGGAAAGTCATAACTGCAAATATTGACGGCTCTTTAGCCATCAAGACAGATGGTACTTTATGGGCTTGGGGATGGAATTTACATGGTCAATTTGGTGATGGGACTTTTGTTTCATCAAATATTCCTAAAAGAATTGGTGACGAACGACGATGGTGTTATGTTTCTGCTGGCTCAACTCATGTATTAGCAATAAAGAGTGATAGTTCATTATGGGCTTGGGGTGGTAATCACCGAGGTGATCTCGGTGACAGTACACTTGTTATAGGTCAAAACTATCCCAGTCCAATCAGGGTTGAACCAAAAACGTGGCAGGATTTAATTTTAATAAGTTCTGGAGTTGAATATTCAGCCGCTATCAGAAAAGGAGGTACATTATATACATGGGGTGGAAATGAAAAAGGACAAATTGGAGATGGAACAAATATTTACAAAAATTATCCGGTAAAAATAGGTACAGATGGTGAATGGTTATCTATAAATTGCGATTATTATTGTACAAATGCTATAAAAAAAGACGGCACTTTATGGGCTTGGGGCGATAATACCCATGGACAATTAGGTGATGGGACAACAATTGATAAAAACACACCTGTTCAAATCGGTGTGGATAACGATTGGGCATCAATATCGGGTGCGTGGCATCATAGTTTAGCACTAAAAAAGGATGGTACTCTATGGGCTTGGGGATCGAATTGGCAAGGAGGATTGGGGGATTCGACAATTAGTGAAGTGTATTATCCCGTTCAGATTGGAAAAGAAAATGATTGGGTTTCAATAACAGTTGATGATTATCAAAGTACCGCAATCAAAAAAGATGGTTCCTTATGGGTTTGGGGCGGGACACGTTACATCAAAGTTACTATATATAAGATACCCACGAAAGTTAAAGATATTGGTGATGTTATTCGAATTTCAAATAATTCTAATTGTAACTATACAATGTTTATCAGAAGACATATTCCCACACTTCCTGAAGTAATAACTTTGCCAATCACAGCTATCACTGATTCGAACGCAGTAAGCGGCGGTAATGTAACTTCAGACGGGAAAGAATGGGATTGCGTTCGGGGTATTTGCTGGGCGGTAACACCAAACCCGACAATAAATGACAGTATAACTGTTGATGGTCAAGGTGTAGGTGAATATCAGAGTTCGATGAAATATTTGCAACCATTAACCCAATACTTTGTTCGCGCTTATGTAACCAACTCTTTAGGAACGACTTACGGACAAAATGAAACATTCTGGTCAAAATTACCAACACCCATACTTGTTTCGCCAAAAAATGGAAATTATAATATACCGCTCGATGTGGCATTAGTTTGGAAAAAAGTAGAATTAGCAAAAAGCTATAGGATTCAGATATATAATTCTTCCAAAATAATATCCGATGTGATAATCACAGATACAAATTTTATTTATAATAAATATGACCCAATGACTCAGTACGATTGGCGTGTTCAAGCAATTAATGGGTTGGATTCGAGTTATTGGTCTGATATGTGGAATTTTACTACGGGAAAATATAATCCGCAGTATTTAATTACACCAGCAAACGATACAATCAATATTCCAATCGATTGCAAATTTGAATGGAAAGAAAATAGCGCAAATAGCAAATATCATTTACAAATATCAAAGAAAGCAGATTTTTCTAATTTTATTTATGATACAACGGTAGCAGAAACATTTTTCAATAGTAATGGATTAGATTTCTTAAATAAGTACTTTTGGCGGGTAAGAGCTGAGTTCGAAACCGACCAAAGCGAGTGGTCATCTGTATGGAAATTTACAACACTGATGGATTCGGTAAATTTGAAAACGCCTGTTGATTTATCAAAGTTAATAAACATTCCTACAGCTTTTTCTTGGGAAGCAGGCATTTATAAAAAAGATTATCGTTTACAAATTTCCGAAGCATACAATTTTACGACATTAAAAAATGATACACTTATTTCAAAAACAGCAAACGCTGATGTCAAAAATCTGAATTATTGGCAAAAATATTTCTGGCGGGTTCGGAATGAATCGGGTGATACATTGGGTTATTGGTCGCAAATATGGCAATTCAAAACTCGCTTGGGCGATATATTGCTTATGTATCCTGAAGATACTCAAACGGGTTTAAAGCAAGAAATCAATTTCAAATGGTATTCGGTAGTAGGAGCTGAATACTATCAACTGCAAATATCAAAAAATGAACAATTTACTAATATGGTTTATTCAAAAGATTCCATCACAGCCACAGAAAAATTTGTACCCGATTTAGAAAAGGATATTTTATATTATTGGCGTGTAAGAGTTTGGAATACGGAAACTATCGGCACAGCATATTGGAGCGAAGTTTGGACATTTAGAACGGGTGAAACAAGTGTGCAAGACGAATCGGAATTTATTCAGATAATTCCTAATCCGGCTGGAGATTTTATAACAATAACTTTGAGAACTATCAACCCCATGCTTAAGCATGGGGTTGATGAAACCTCAATCATCATCTACAACACACTCGGCGAAAAGGTGAAGAGCCTCACCCCAGCCCTCTCCAAAGGCGAGGGAGGAAGAATCAACATTTCCGATTTACCAAAAGGAATCTATTTTGTAAAGGTAGGTGGTGAGACCGCGAAGTTTGTGAAAAATTAAAAATTTAAAAAAATTTAGATGTGCCACACTTTCAAAGAGTGGCACATCTTCACAATTTTATCCGCAATTTATTTTTTTATTCCTATAGTCGTTATAATATATGGCTACTATAAGTATAGTGAAAAACGAAGCGGGCCAAATAAAGCGGCCGTCGGAATATGCCGAAAATACCGTATATACGAAGAGAACTGTAAATTCGAGCAAAGCCAAATAATATATAAAAGTCTTGCGGATGAAATCGCAATTCTTTTTAATCATTGCTTTTACTAATAAAAACAATGCTATAAACCCAGGTATTCCCAAGCTTAAAACAAACGAAATAATCGCGCGCGGACGGAAAAGATTTTCGTTTAACGTTTTAAAAGACGGTTCCCATAAATATACTGTATCAGTCGGATATATGACATTTCTGATTATATAAGTAGCCGCAAAATAAAATACAAATGCTGTGACCGAAGTTATAATCGCTTTCTTCAGGCTTTTCTTTTCTATCCACATATAAAGGAATATAATCGGCAGAACGAAAACAACCGTTTCTTTGCCGAACGTGAAGAGCGTTATAGCCATCGGCAAATGTTTTTCTTTATCTATAACGACTAAATAAAAGCAAAATACTGTACCCAACATTGAAATCGGATCAAGCACACCGATTGTGGAGTAATAAAACGTTGGGAAGCTGACTATAAACAAAACTGCCGACCAAAAGACTATTTTATCCCTGATGTGAAATGCAAAAAGCAGTTTCACGAATACAAAGAGCGTAATAACCATTATCAATACATTCAAAAGATTTAGTGATATACCGGCTGAAAAAGGCAAAAATGAAGCGAGGTATGGTACAAGCGGACGATATCCGAACGGGGCACCGACAATCAAACTATCGGCACCTCTGAAAGTATCGACGTAGTTGTTATAATACTGCGAATCGCCCAATTCCTGCGTTGTGTATTTTTTGATAAAGAAATCATTTCTATCGAAACGGACGGTAATTACCGCGAGCAATAGCAATGTAAGTATTAGAAATTTCAATCCGAAGTTTTTCATTATTTTATCCTTTTAGGTTTGTATCTTCGCCAAGCTAGCAATTTTGTAAGTGATGTATATTCCACCATTTTGCGTATAAATTTTATACCCATAGCTATATGCAGGATATAAAATCCGAAAGTTGAGATACCTACCCATAAAACACTCACTATTAGAAAATTGATGACTTCAATTTTCCAAGCGCAAAGTGTGCTGATATTACAAATATAGTTGTTGTAAATTAAACGGGTTATATAATCCGCCGCATAATAAGCCAAAAACCATATAATAAAAGCAAAAAGGTGAGGTGTTTGAATTGCCCGCTCCGGACAACTATTCATACAACGCATACAATTTTCGCAGGTGTATTTCCAATATGGGCGGTTATTTATTCTTATCAGCGATTCGGTTGGGCAATTTTCAATACAGATTCCGCAATTAGTGCATTTCGAATCCGCCATATAAGCTTTGGCTATACCGTAGCGACCAACAAACGAGTAAGCCAAAGTAATAGGAATTAGCGGCAAATCAATCCATAAAGCGTACCAACCGTTATAAACATATCCGCCGTCCAGCATTTTTGCGAGCAGACGCTCAGTTTTTTTAGTATAGAAATCATACATCACATTGATTGCATTGTTTGTTAAGCCCGGGTGGATGGAAATCCAGTTCGAAGGTAAATCTATCGGCAAAAAACCGCGGCATTTGTAACCTTTCATCCTGAGCATAATAGCCGGCTCATAAAAAGCCATTCCGCTTATACCCGGGAGCAGACTTTTTCCGACCTTTACTCCGGCGCGTGTGTTCAGTATGAAAATATCAGCATTAACCCCGCGCGGAAAATCCGAAATAAAGTGCCCCATAATCGGGGCAATGTAAAATCCGTGTACGGGCGATGCAAAACCGATTAGCGCCTTGCCTTCGAATTCAGGAACTTTAATATCGTGGTCATAGCGGTCAACGGAGATAAGATGCGTCTGCATTCCTAAATTTTTGGCATAGTTCACCATTACACGTGAAGCGTTTGCGGCGTTGCCTGTTCCACTGAAATAATATACTATAAGCGTACTATATTTTGGCGGTTGTTCCACTTTTCCTCTTCTTTTTGATAATCATTTGATACAGCACAATAATGAACATGATTTCTACTAAACGCAAGCAAAAATTCGGGAACCAATCGCCGGAACGTACATAAAGTGATTTTTCCTTTAGAAGCGGCAATGACAGTACGCCCGCATTCGGTACGTAATGCTTCAATTCGCCCAAACTGCGCCCCGTTGGAGCAATCCATCCCGATAAGCCGGTATTGCCACAGCGGGCTATATAGCGGCGATTTTCGATAGCGCGTATTCGAGCGATGTCGTAGTGTTGCCCGGGTCCGGTTGTATAGTCATACCAAGCGTCATTCGTTTGGATTACCAAAAGTTCGGCACCCATATTGGTAAATTTCCTAATAAAACCGGGGAAAATTGACTCTATGCATATTATTGAACCAATAGTATGGCGTTCACCATTTTTATAGAAAGTCAAATTGTGCTGGTCGCCGCCTTTTCCCCAAGCGGATAAACCGACGCCGGATTTCATTACTGATTTCAAAAATCCGAGATGCTCTACATAAGGCACACGCTCAGCAAAAGGAGTTAAACGCATTTTGTGGTAAATTCTTGGTTGAGCTTTTTCATAAGGCTTTTTATTGAGCATCAGCGTCGCATTATAGGATATATACTTAATTGATGTATCCATCGGCAGTGCATCGGCTTGATCGGGCGCGTTTTTAGCTGTATAAACTTTGGTATCGGCAAAGCCAACCAAAAGCGGCACATTGCGTGATTCGACATATTGCTCTAATAATGAAAAATTGTGTTCAACGCTGAAACTCCAACCCAAATAGGGGATTGCGGTTTCGGGCCAAACAGCCAAGTCAATTTTGCTTTGTTTTGTAGCTATAAGCGAATCCAGAAGGTTGAAATGACGTTCCACCATTGAAAGCGGACTAGATTCCCACTTTATCCAAGCGTCATAAGCCGGTTGAACGAGTGCCACATTCAAATGCTCATTTTCGGCAAGTAATTTTTTGTGGTCATATTTATCGAGTTGTATAAATCCGTAAATCACGGGCGCGATTATGAAAAGAGCAATCAATGCCAATTGTATAGGTTTTTTTATCAAAGATTTGAAAAAATTGAGTTTATTTTCTCTTGAGTATTCAATAATTTCAAGCAATAGAACATTTATCATTACAATGAAAAATCCGGCTCCTATCACACCAACTAAATCAGCGAATTGAATCCAAGGTAAAAATATCAATTGTGTTTTGCCAATCGAAAGCCAGGGATAACCCAAATCACCCAATGAATGAAGCCATTCATACGCCACCCAAATAAACGGGAAAGTTCTCAGGGCAACTTTTGAACCCAAATGGCGGTTAAAAAAGCGGAAAACTATCATAGGAACTAAGAAGAACAATGGATGAACAAAATCTATTGCCAAACCCGAAGCCATTAGATATGGATTCGTACCTGTCCGCCAAGAGCTTATCCACCAGTTTGAAGCAACGTGAAAAATGAAGAAAGTTATGTAACTTAATAAATAAGGATGTTTGAGTTCTCTGTCCTTAAGCAAAAGCAACAAAGGAATCAATCCGAAAAATGCTAAAAAATTCATATTTATCGGTGGAAAGGACAAAGCCAATAATACACCCGACAATACCGCATAAAGAACATGTTTTTTTTGCAAAATTTTCTCCATTACTATTCTTATACTATCAATTTATTAAAATTTTAAATTTACTGAAACGCCCAGTATATGAGCCGGACGAACGCTCATCGAAAGGTCGGGGCTGACGTTAAAATCAAATAGATGTGCTCCGGTATAAGCATCAACCGCCGCTACACCATAAACAGCCAGAAGTCCTAAACCGAATAAATCGCGGTTGTTGTGGTAATACTCCCGTTCCGCTTTTTTGTTTGCATAAAGCGGGTCGGTTTTCAGCATAGCATCGGTTTGTTTTTTAATGTCCATATACTTCACGTGGTTGTCATATATCAAATACCCCAAGACCACAGCAGAAGCAGTGAAAAAAGGAGCTTTAATATAATCCTCATTGTAAATTTGTCCCCAACCCGGCAAAACAAATGTACGCCATAAAGCCCCCGCCGGACTTTTCGTCATTTTTGCTTTCGGCTCGGTTTTGGTACTATCCACCGGTGTCTGCGCTAATGCTAAATTTGCGCAAACAAAAAGGAGGAGTAATATGTATATCGTTTTTTTCATCATTTTACTATCTCGTTCCCAAGCTCCTGCTTGGGAATGTCTTACTTTTGTCATTCCCGCAAAAGCGGGAATCCATCTTCGTTCCGCCAGGTGTTACATCTGACGGCGTGTTTTTAATTTCTATTGGGCGTATGCAATACGCCCCTACAATTCATCACGGGCGAGGAGACCTCGCCCCCCCTTCAATTTTAATCTAAAATACTGCTACAGCTTCAATTTCAATTAAGGCGTCTTTTGGTAAACGTGCAACACCGAAAGCGGCGCGGGCTGGTTTGGTTTCACCGAAGTATTCAGCATAAACGGCGTTCATTGCGGCGAAATCGTTCATATCTTTCAGCAAGCAGGTTGTTTTAACTATATTTTCCAATTTTCCGCCCGCTTCTTCGATAATCGCTTTTAAATTCTTGATGCTTTGGTGGGTTTGGGATGTTATATCGTTGCCAACGATGTTGCCTTCCAAATCTAAAGGAATCTGACCTGAAATAAACAAAAACTTGCCTTCAGCTAATACTGAGTGCGAATAAGGTCCTATTGGTGCCGGAGCGTTACCGGAATTGATAATCTTTTTCATTTTGATATTCTTATATTAATTAAACATTTCATTTTTTATATAGTTCAAAAATAAGAAAAAAAAAGTGCTTACCGAAACCGGAAAGCACTTTGTTATAATAAAATCTGAAATATTAGTAACCAACGCGTTCTGTATAGTGAGTATGAAGAAGTTCGTGTGATTTGTGACCACAAGGACCTTCTGTCAAGAACTCAGCATAAATCTGTGTTACTTCAGGGTTTGTATGCGATTTACGTAAAGGTAAATTAGCATCTTCCTGATAAATAGCGTCAGTACGTTTTTTACGAATGTCGATGTTTGTTGGAATTGGTTGACCGCCGCCGCCGATACATCCGCCCGGGCAAGCCATAATTTCGATAAAGTGCCAGCCGTGAGGATTTCCATCACGAACCATTTTCATAACTTTATCAGCATTAACCAAACCGTGAGCAATAACAACGCTTAATTCAGCGCCATTCAAGAAGCTCCAAGCAGGAACGCAATTTTCAAGAAGAACTTTCGCTTCTTTCACGCCTTCCATACCACGAACCGGCATAATGTCCAAATCTTTGAATGGTACTTCGCGTCCTGTTACTAATTCATAAGCAGTACGAATTGCGGCTTCCATAACACCACCGGTTGCGCCGAAAATAACTGCGGCACCTGTTCCAACACCCATAATACTATCGGTATGTTCGATTGGTAATGATAAGAAATCGAATCCGGCTTGTTTAATCATAATAGCCAATTCGCGGGTTGTCAATACATAATCAACATCCTGGTAACCGCTTGAACGCATTTCAGGTCTTTGCGCTTCGTACTTTTTAGCAGTACAAGGCATAATAGATACAGAAACGATATTCGCAGGGTCAACATTGATTTTTTGCGCATAATATGTTTTTGCTAAAGCACCAAACATTTGTTGTGGTGATTTGCAAGTTGACAAATTAGGCAATAATTCAGGATATTTATGTTCGATGAATTTAATCCAGCCCGGTGAGCAGGATGTAGCCATCGGAAGAGTTACTTTAGGGTTTTTGTCAACCAAAGCGCCTTTCAATCTTAGTAACAACTCAGTACCTTCTTCCATAATTGTCAAGTCGGCAGTGAAGTTTGTGTCTAAAACTGAATCGAAGCCTAAGCGGCGTAAAGCGGCGGCCATTTTGCCGGTAACGATTTCACCGTTAGGTAAGCCAAGGTCTTCACCCAAAGCAACACGTACTGCAGGAGCAGTTTGAACAACAACGTGCTTTTTAGGGTCAGCGATAGCATCCCATACTTGATCAATATAATCTTTTTCAACCAATGCTCCAACAGGGCAACGGTTGATACATTGACCGCAATTTGTACAGACAACTTCAACCATTGGGCGGTCCATAAATGTGGAAATTTTCATTTCCGCACCTTTACCGGATACTGCTAAAGCGCTTACTTTTTGCAATTCTTCACAAGTACGAACACAACGTTGGCAACGAACGCATTTGCTGTCATCTTTGATAATTGATGGAGAATAGCGGTCGATAGTGTAACGGTGGTCTTCTACTAAGTCCATAAATATCGATCCGTTAACTTTGAATTCAGAAGATAAATTCTGTAATTCGCAATTTCCATTTTTATAGCAAGATAAGCAGTCTTGTTTGTGTTCAGATAATAAAAGTTCAATAACGTGTTTACGAGCTTGGCGAACTTTCAGCGTATTTGTCTCGATTTCCATTCCTTCGAAAACAGGAACAGCGCACGAGGCCGGTAATGTACGCAAACCTTTTTGTTCTACGATGCAAACACGGCAATTTCCGGCGACGCATAAGTCGTCGTGAGCACACAAAGTAGGGATATGAATATCCAATTTTTTGGCGGCGTGTAAAATAGTTGAGCCTTCGTCAACCGTTACTGCCATACCGTTTATTTTTAAATTTACTTGATTAGCCATATTTATACTATTATAATTTTTAACATAATTAGTTAGTTAGATATTAATATACCATTTCTTCTTTGAAGTTTTCAACTATAGAAGCGAATGAGTTACCTACCGATTGACCTAAACCGCATTTAGCAGTTAATTGCATTGATCTGGATAATTTTAATAAATCTTCCAAATATGACTCTGGTTTTTCGCCTTTCTTAACGGCTTTTAAACCTTTAAGTAATTGTTGGCATCCTACGCGGCAAGGTGTACATTGACCGCATGATTCTTCTACGAAAAAGTCCAAATAGTTATGTAATACATTATACATAGAACGTGAGCTGTTAAATACCATCATTGAACCGCCGGTTGGAACACCTTCGAAACCAATGATTGTGTCTTTGAATTTTTTGCGGGGTACGCAGAAACCTGAAGCACCACCAACTTGAACTGCTTTTGCATCGCCATCCGAAAATTCGTCAACGAATTTTTGTAATGTCATACCAAGTTCTAATTCATAAATTCCGGCATTTGGTAAATCGCCCGATACTGAGAATACTTTAGTACCACGGCTGTCTTGTGTACCTAATGATTTGAATCTTTCGGCACCGTATTTGATAATCATCGTAGCAAACGCTAATGTTTCAACATTGTTGATGATTGTAGGTTTACCACGGAAACCGCTGATTGTTGGATATGGAGGTTTGTTGCGGGGTTCGCCGCGTTTGCCTTCCATTGATTCAAAAAGAGCGCTTTCTTCGCCGCATACGTAAGCACCGGCGCCTAAGCGGAAGCTGATTTTGAAATCAAGATAACCTTTGATCATATCATTGAACAAATCAACGTGTTCTTGCAATTCTTTAAGCATAAATTTATATTCGTAACGAAGATAAATAAATCCTTCTTTTGCGCCGATAACTTTGGCGGCAATAGCCATACCAACAAATATTTTTTCCGGTACTTTAGCTAAGATTTCGCGATCTTTAAATGTACCCGGTTCGCCTTCGTCGGCGTTACAGATTACATATTTTTCATCGCCCGGTGTAGCGGCTGTAAATTTCCATTTCAATCCTGTTGGGAAGCCTGCTCCTCCGCGTCCGCGAAGACCGGAATCTATCAACTCTGATGTGATTTCATCATTTGAATATTTGAAAACGGAAGCTAATGTAGCGTCCATACCTTCACAAGGTTCAAATATGAGTTCTACTCTGTTTAGAGATTTTGTTTCCATAACTTTATCCTTTAATATTATTATTTATTTTGATAATCTTGGATAATTTCAATGACTTTATCCGTGGTTAATTCAGTATATGGAATATCGTTGATTAGCATAGCCGGCGCTTTGTGGCACCATCCCATACAGTTTGTTTCCAACAAAGTGAATTTTTTATCACTTGTTGTCTCACCATGTTTAATCTTTAATGTGTCTTCTATCGTGCGTAGAATTTGCGCTTTGCCCTTCATATCGCATGATATTGTTCTGCAAATACGGATTACAAATTTACCGCGTTCTTTATGGTCTAAGAACGAATAAAATGATGCTGTACCGAATACATGAGCCGCTGACAAATCTAACTCTTTGGCAATGTTAAGCATTGCGTCATCGTTTAGATAATTGTGTTCGGCTATTATTCCTTGAAGTATTGGCATTAAGGCTTCGCTATCGCGGCCGTATTTATCTGCCAATGCTTTAACTAATGATTTTGACTCGTACAATTCTTTACCCTATTAATAGTAAATAAAATTGAATATTAACAAATTTTAATTTTTCAAATAGCAAAATTACAAAATTTTTCTTTATAAAAAATGAATCGTGAGATATTTTTTTATTAATTGGTAACTTTTCACAATTGAGTTCATTTATAAATAAATATTAATTTTTCTGCGCTATAGAAATCCCAATAAACTTATTATATAGCAACAAAGCTATTATACAGATAACCCCGATAGATGAGAAAATTAGCCACAATTCCTGAGTATGCGCTTGTGATAAAATTTGCGATTTAGAAAATCCGGCAGACTGCGCAAGCTCCAAAGCGTGTTTTATATCGAGCTTTCCGGAGACCGATTGACCACCGGCGATTAATTTATTTTTCACAAAACCGATCATCGGATTATCAACTAAATTTACATATAATAATGCACCGACAATTCCGCCTACAAATGAACCGAATACCCCATACAAAAAACTAAATCCCATATATGTGGCTTTCTTATCCTGCGGCGCAATTGAACCTAAGTATGCAATATATTTCGGATGCGCCGTCATTTCGCCTAATGAAAAAATTACTGTTCCCAAAATAAATACCCATATACTTTGGCTAAACGATAAAACCGCCATGCCGATCACACCTAATGTAATACCCGCAATCATCGTTGGTAATGGTTTGGTATGTTTTACAATATAGGATATAACGAGTTGCAAAAGTATAATTGTTCCGGCGTTGATAACCGTTACGTGCTCCACGTCAAATGCCCAATGGGTGCCGAATAAGCCGTTAATAAAATTGTTCAAAGGCGCCGCGTCAACGAACATATCCACGTACCAAAGAACTGTATCGAACATTTGGAAATAAAGTATCCAAAACCAGGAATAAATAAAAATAAATAACATAAAACGCCAATCCGAAACAACCTTGGCAATTTTTTGGAAAATTTCTTTTGCCACAAAAATAAATGATTCTTTTGCCTGATTTGCCTTTTTTTCTACAGGGTCTTTAAACCAGAGCATTGTAGGAATCAGCATAAGCGCTGTTGCTATACCTGAAGCTAAAAATACATAAGATGGATTGATGCTTTTCAAAGCCGGTACGATAAATAACGGGAATAAAAAAGCACCCAAGTTAATTGACCAATAGAATATACCGAAACCCAGAGAAGATGTATTCTCATTAGTAACTCGTGCTATAGTACCCGATATAACCGGTTTGAATGTACCCGCACCGAATCCCATTAATACTAATGAAAGAAATACAGCGGAATAAGTATCGAATTGGCTGGTAGCTATATAGCCCAAACCCAGGAGCGAAAATGCAACCATTAAAGTTTTACGATATCCGACTTTGTCGGCGATTGCACCGGTTAGAATTGGCAGGAAATAAAGCAAAGGCTGAATGGTGGATTTGATTATACCCACACCTTCTTTGGAAAAACCTAAGTTGTCGGTCATATAAACCGATAGAATGCTCATCATTCCATAATATGAACCGCGCTCTATAAATTCGAAGAAAATCACAAGCCAATAATTTTTCGGAAAATCACGAAATCCGACTTTCGCACTTTTTGTATTTGTCATTAGTACATTTCTAGTTTAGTTAATAAAGAATTCAAAAATACAAAAAATAATTGTCAATGGTTAATTGTAAATTGTTAATGGGAGGAAACAAGGAAAAGAATAATGGCACGCTGATGACGCAGATTTTGCAGATTAACACAGATTTTTTTTCGTGAATTTTTTGAATAGCCACGACTACTGTAGAGATGTGATTTATCGCGTCTTCGAAGAGGAACCCCCAACCCCCTTTGAAAAATGGGAAATTCATGAGCATACAAGAAGTCTGTTCTACTATGTCATTGATATATAGGGTTATACAGACATTCTTGTCTGCTTGCTCTTTCTAACTGAACAGCAGAATAAAAATAAATAAAATTATTTTTTCCAAAAAATGTAACATTTTTCGAAAATATGTGTTATTTTATTTTATAGAATAATATTAATGAAAGTTTTATTTTCTATTTATGAATAATGTAAAGATTTTAAGTATTGGAATTTGGCAACACTATCAAAACAATATATATGTCAAAAATCGGCTTGAATTGGCT
>JBAXXL010000053.1:0-24980 GCA_037127915.1 bacterium | reverse complement strand
GGACATATTTTTTTTAAAAAAGTGTACCAGTTTTATTTGAAACTCAACCATTAATTATCAACGAACAAAATTCACACTAAATACTATTGATGAATTTTGGGGAAGGAAAAGAAAATATGATCCCCCAGAAATTAAACAATATACTTTAACAAACGATTCCCAGAACCCCATTGTTTTAGATTCGATATTATTGTTATCAACAGTAAAAGACCGTAAGTGGGGTTATAATGGTTTTGCATTAGATTCCTCTATATTTAAAAAGTATGGTGGTGTATTACCCGGGTATTCAATGCAACCCGGTGAAAGTTTGACATTGAAAGTTAAATTCAATCCAATGTCTATCAATAGCGAATATTTAGCTGGTAAAACCCGATTTTCGGATTCTATTGGAATAAAGGCAAATAAGCAAAATGGAACGGCCGGATACTGCTATTTCAAATATAAATCGGAAGTTCAAGCAACTATATATTCACCTTGTATTAATGTGGAAAAAATCGATTTCGGTCAGGAAATAGTTGGCAATTCAGTGACACAATCATTCTTGATAACAAACAATGGTCCATCAGACCTAAATATAACGGGTTATACTTTGCCTTCCGGTGGCGATGCCGGTATATATGAAACAAATTTAGGTGTCATTAGTGCTGTTAATTATTTAAAGATAAAGGCAGGGACAAATAAAGAATATAATGTAACATTTAAACCAAACGCTTTGGGTCAATTTCCTGATAAAATTGTTTTTAAAAGCGATGCCGATACAACCTGCGCTGATTATAACCCGACTTTAAATTTAACCGGCGAAGGAATAGAATTGACAATATCCGATATTCCAGATTTGAATATGGACGAAAATACTTCTGCAAATGTACTCTTCGCCTTAAATATTGATAATACCAATCCGATGGATTTTATTAAAGAAAGCGATGATGAAACATTAATACCTAAAGACAACATAATTATTACTAGAATTGGGGGTAACTGCAAAGCTGTGATAACACCAATCCAAAATAAAACCGGATCGTGTAATTTGACAATTACAGCTACTAATAATGTGGTATCCGCTTCAACAAAATTTAAAGTTTCAGTTAGAAAACCGGGCAGTGTTTTTGATAATTCAGATATAAGCGATATTACAATTATTCCAAATCCCGCAAATACACACTTTTCCATCATGTCAAAATCTTTATTATTAGGTAAAGTTGAGATATACAGTGTTTTAGGGATATTAGTTTTAAAAACAGAAAACTTAAATGATATAGATATAAGTTATCTAACAGCCGGGATATATTATTGCTTAATAACATCGGGAAACAATTATTCTACACGGAAGCTCGTACTAGTTAAGTAGTTAGTTTATAAAGTTTTTAAAGTTCGTAAAGTTTATAAAGAGAAGAAAGAAAGAGAAGAATCCTAGAATGATGAACATGATTAGGAAAGTACATATTTAAAAATTATTTTTAATGCAGTTATTTTACTGCTTAGGATGTGTGTTTATGAAAAGATTATTACAAAATTTCGTGGTTTTATTATTAAGTATCATTTTTATTTCGTCATTCGCTCGCGCGGTTGACAATGACTCTGCCCAGCTCCGCAAAGACTTGCCAAAGTTGTTAGGCTCATCGTACCAAGGAACTGAATTCTTTATGACATTCCACCCGTGTTGGGAATCTAAGGGCAAAGCCGATGGATGTAAAATATATATTTCTTCTGCAGTAGCTACACGGGTTACAGTAGAAATCCCCGGTTGGGAAGTATTTATTCAAAGAACAACATTACCCAACGATATAATCGAAATCTCGTTGGATCCCGTATTAGCCCAATGCTATCGAAAAACTCAATATGAGCAACCCAAGCCGCAACGAGTTTTCAAAGGTATGGGAATAATCGTGACCGCAAAAGAACCAATAATATGTTATGGTATGACACGTTACGAACATTCTTCCGATGGTTATTTGGCTATACCCACAAGCGGATTAGGTAAAAAATATATTTGTGCATCATATAATGATCCTAGTAAAACGGGTGATGAGGAACAATACTTAACCTCCTATACCAGTATTGTGGGAGTATATAATAAAACAAACGTTGATGTTAAATTGGGCGGAAGAGCAAGCAACTACACTCCTGGGGCTAACCCACTAAAAACAGGGGATACTCGAAGTGAAAGATTAGATCGTGCTGATGTATGGCTTATTGGAGTGATGGGAGAAAATAGTGATTTGACAGGTACTATCGTAACTGCAAGTAAACCTGTTGCTGTTATTTCAGGTTCATTCTGTGCTTTTGTGCCTATTCAAACAGCCTCATGTAATTATCTGATAGAACAGGATTTACCTATGGAAACCTGGGGTTACAAATATCATGCAACAAGAATTGCCAAACGCTTAAAAGGCTCCATAATAAGGGTATTCGCGTCGGAGCCGAATACGATTATCTACCGCGATGGCAATGAATGGTCATTGGTTAAATCTGTTGGGGGACCCGATTATTCTGGATATATTGAAAGTCGTACTACAAACAATGGTGAAGAACTTAGGCCAGTAACGATTTCTGCTAAAAACCGCATATCAGTCACACAGTATAACAGCGGTCAAAATGATGATGGCATTGATACCGATCCGTTTCAAATTTCATTAATCCCAATAGAGCAATATCAAAATTCATTAATTTGGTGTACTCCAGGATTTGATCAGGGCTCTCCATTCAGCCGAAACTATATAAACTTATGTTATAAATCAACCGAAGAAGGTAAAATACCTGATAATCTGGAATTCGGTAAAGTTAGTGGTGGTGTTATGAATTGGAGAAAACTATCAACCGTAGTGGATAATCCGGGACAAGTGCTTGTTGATGAGTCAATTACCGACTCGCGAAATTATCGGGCTTTAACTATTGAAACACAAGACCCGGCTGGTGTTTATGCATTACGAAGCAATGATCCAATGATAGGTTATGCCTATGGTTTTGATTCGTACGACTCTTATGGCTATCCTGTATCAGCGGCTATGGCAGATTTGTCAAAACCCGATATTTGGGCTCCTATTCCTACTTATACAAATAATTGTAATGGCGAAGTTCTTGGACGAGTAATAGATCAACCTGCAAACGATGAAATACTACGTTCAAATTTGGCAGATTTGCGTTTAGTAAAAGGCGAAAGCTATAATTTCACAGACATTACTTATGACGAAGCTAATTTCGAACCGGGTATAACATACATCATGGACTGGTCATTGCACGTTATAGAAATCGAATCTGACGCAAAAGCTGTTTTAGGTTTTATAGATAGAGCCGGTAATGATACGATAATAACTATTGATTTTCAACGCACAAAGTTATCAATAAAAAACAGAATAGAGAATTGGGGTGTTAAAAAAGTATCTGATCCACCCGAAACAAGATCATTTACATTGATAATCGAATCCGCTAATCCGGTAATCGTTGATTCAATATTCTTGTTATCAACGGTAAATGACAGAAAATGGGCATATAACGGTTTTAAATTAGATTCTTCAATCTATAAAAAATATGGTGGTGTTTTACCGAATTATTCTTTAAAACCGGGTGAAGCCTTGCCGTTTAAAGTAACATTCGACCCAGCCTCGGTTAATGATGATTACTTAGCCGACAAATTAAAATATATAGATTCCATCGGAATAAAAGCAAATTGGTCCGATGATGTAAACAACTATTGTTATTGGAAATACAGATCGGCGGTTAGAGCCGCATTGGGTTCGCGATGTATTAATGTTGGACGAATAGACTTCGGTCAAGAAATTAATGGCTGTTCTGTAACACGCGAATTCACAATTTCAAACAGCAGTACAAACAATTTAGAAATCACAGGTTATAGTTTGCCAGCACCACCGGATGTTTATCAAACTAATTTGGGTGCCATCAGTGCAGACAATCCATTATTGATTCCTGCAGGCGAGAGCAAAAAGTTTAATGTCGTATTCAAACCAGATGCTTATAGTCAGTACCCCAGCCAAATAGTATTTGAAAGCAATACTGATCTTACTTGCCCGGATTACGATCCAATTTTGGAATTAACAGGTGAAGGTATAGAATTGACAATAACCGACATTCCGGATTTAAATATTGACGAAAATACTACGGCAAATGTTCCATTCTCTATAAATAGCGATAATTCAAGCTCCATTAAATTCCTTAAAGAAAGCGATGATGAAACGATAATACCTAAAGATAGCATAATTGTAACAGGGATCGGGACCAACTGTAATGCAAAAATTACACCAATCCAAAATAAAATAGGTTCTTGTAATTTGACAATTGTAGCTACGAATGGGATGGAAGTTGCTTTGTCTAAGTTTAAAGTAACAGTAAACAAAGCCGGGAATGTTTACTATAATTTAGAAATTAGCGATATTACACTTGTTCCTAATCCAGCAAATACAAATTTTTCCATTATGTCAAAATCTTTACTATTAGGTGAAGTTGAAATATACAGTGTTTTAGGAATATTAGTATTAAAAACAGAAAACTTATATGATATAGATATAAGTTATCTGACAGCTGGAATATATTATTGCATAATAAAATCGGGAAACAATTATTTTACACGGAAATTCGAGCTTGTTAAGTAGTTAGTTTTTAAAGTTATAAAGTTCGTAAAGTTGATAAATTTTACTTTTTTAAAAAAAAAAGATTAGTATTTTCTGCTTTAGCTATTATTTTTCTTGTTTTTTATGTTATTTTTGTTAAGAAACTTTGGTAACATATTTATAAATATTTTTATGCAGTTATTTGATTGTTTGGGATGAGGTGTTCAATGAAAAGATTATTACAAAATTTATCAATAATATTATTAGCTGTCGTTTTGATTTCGTCTTTTGCTTATGCAATTGACAACGACGAAGCCACTCTGCGCAAAGAACTTCCTAAATTATTGGGTTCTTCAAACGAAGGTATGGAATTCTTTCTGACTTTCCACCCCTGCTGGGAAGCCGCAGGCCATCCTGCCGCCTGTAACATATATATTACTTCCGCGGTAGCTACTCGGGTAAAAATAGAGATCCCCGGAAAAAAGAAATCCTTTGAACGTACTACAATACCAAACGAAGTAATTGAAGTCTCAATTGATCCCGGTTTTGCTATGTGCTATCGAAAAACGGACACAGAGCCGCCAAAACCTCAACAAGTATTCAAAGGATATGGTATAATTGTAAAAGCCGAAGACCCGATTATCTGTTACGGAATGACCCGTTATCAATACACATCCGACGGTTATTTGGCATATCCAAAAAATGTGTTAGGCAAAAATTATATTGTTTCCTCGTATAATGACCCTTGCCAAGACAATGGGAACCAATATTTAACACCTTATACCAGCATTGTGGGTGTTTATGATAATACCTCCGTCAAAATTAAATTGGGCGGGCGATTTAGCAATTATACTCCCGGTGCAAACGTGTTGCAAACAGGCGATAGAGATACTAATATTATTAATCGCGGTGACGTCTGGTTAATAGGAACAATGGGCGATTATAGTGATTTAACCGGAACGACTATAGAATCGGATAAGCCGGTGGCTGTTATCTCGGGAAACTTTTGTCCTTATATCCCTATACAAGTCGATGCTTGTGATTATATAATTGAGCAGGATTTACCCATGGAAACTTGGGGTTACAAATATCACGTGACCAGAATTAAAGATCGAAAGAAAGCTGCTGTCATACGCGTATTCGCTACAGTGCCAAATACAGTTATCAGCCGTGACGGTAACGAATGGTCTTTGGTTAAAGGAGTAGGAGGCGCCGAAGGTACCGGCTATGTCGAAAGACGAGCAGTAAACAATGGTGATTCCCTGCGTCCAGTTGTAATTTCAGCTAAAAACCGTATTGCTGTTACCCAATATAATACAAGCCTTAGCGATGACGATATATCAAGCGACCCATTCCAAATGGCGCTAATTCCGGTAGAACAATACCAAAAATCCTTTGTTTGGTGCAGTCCCGGAGCGAACGGGGGCTCCTCTTTTAGAAAGAATTATTTAAATTTGTGCTATAAATCTACCAGTGACGGCAAAATACCGGATGATTTGGAATTCGGAAAAGCCAGCAATGGAGTAATAAATTGGAGAAAACTCAATTCGATATTAAGTTACACCGGACAAGAATTAATTGACGAAACAATCACAGATTCACGCAAATATCGTGCGCTTACAATCACAATCGACGATCCGGCAGGCGTTTACGGTTTACGCAGTAACGACCCGATGATAGCTTATGCGTATGGTTATGACCAGTACGATTCTTATGGTTATCCGGTTTCCGGCGAGTTTAGGGATCTGTCAAAAGCCGACGTTTGGGCGCCGGTTCCTACTTACGCGTTGGATTGCGAAGGGAATGTTCAAGGAAAGGTTATAGAACAGCCAGAAAAGAATGAGTCATTACGCTCCAATTTACAGGATTTACGAATGGATAAAACCCAAAGCTTTAACTTCAATGACCTTGTTTATGATATGACAAAATTTATTCCAAGTAATTCATATAATGTGGATTGGAGTCTGAGTGTAAAAGACCGCGAAGCCGATGCCAAAGCTGTTTTAGAATTCAGTGACCGCGCCGGTAATGACACTACTGTAACCATAGAATACCAAGCCGCAAAATTGACTTTCCAAAATAAAATCGAGTGCTGGGGTTTAAAAAAACCGAACGACCCGGCAGAGATAAGGCAATTTACTTTAACCAACGATTCACAAAATCCTATTCTGTTGGATTCAATATTTTTATTATCAACGGTTAAGGACAGAAATTGGGTATATAACGGTTTTAAATTAGATTCATCAATCTATAAAACTTATGGCGGCGTATTACCAGGCTACGCGATTCAACCCGGCGAAAGTTTGCCATTTAAAGTCACATTCAATCCTGCGTCAGTTAATGATGATTATCTTGCAGGGAAAAATAGTTTTTTGGATTCGATTGGATTTAAAGCTAATAAAACGAGCCAATTGAACACGTACTGCTATTTTAAATACAAAGCCGCGGTCAAAGCATCTTTTGGTTTATCTTGCATCAATGTTAGCAATATTGACTTCAGTACGGAATTCAAGGGTGCTTCTGTAACTCGTGAATTTTCAATTGCTAACAATAGCGCTACCAATTTAGAAATTACAGGTTATAGTTTGCCCGCCGCTCCGGAAGTTTATAAAACTAATTTGGGCAACATCAGTCCGGACACTCCATTATTGATTCTCGCCGGTGAAAGCAAAAAGTTTAATGTAATGTTTAACCCAAATGGTTACGGGCAGTTCCCTGACCAAATCGTGTTTGAAAGCGATGCCGATGTTACTTGTGCGGACTTCGACCCGGTCTTGGAATTAACCGGTGAAGGAATACAATTAACAATGTCCAAAATTTCGGATATAATTATAGACGCAAACACTACAGTAGATATACCTTTCTCAATAAATTGCGACGATCCCAATTCCATTAGTTTCGTTAAAGAAAGCGATGACGAAACCTTAATAGCTAATTATAATATTTTAGTTACCGGGATTGGAAATAACTGCAATGTGAACATCATACCTAGGCCTAACAAGTCAGGATCCTGTAATTTAACAATTACTGTATTAAACGGCTTCGAATCGGCGGCGGCAAAATTTAAGGTTACGGTAAACAAAGCAGGTGATGTTGACGATAATAATTCCGTTAATAGCGATATAATAATTACACCTAATCCGGTGAATACAAATTTTTCCATTATGTCGAAATCAATACTATTAGAAGAAGTTGAGATATTCGATGTTTTGGGGACATTAGTTTTAAAAACCGATAAATGCTGCGATATTGATATTAGCAATTATTCGGCAGGTGTTTACTACTGCATAATTAAGTCCGGTAGCACTGTTTATACTAAGAAATTTGAAATTGTAAGATAAAAACAATGATGAATGATGAATGCGAAGCGAAGATAAGCAAAAACCTTCTTATCATTTCCGATTTTCTTTGCGCCTTAGCGTCTTTGCGGTGAATTCATCCTCTTTAACCATCGCCCAATTCGTGTTCGGGCTAAAGCCATTACAAATTGTTTTTTTACAAAGCCAAGAAATATCAAATAATTGAAAAATTATTTCGTTTATTATTTATGAATATTGAAGAAACCATAAAATATTGGCTGGATAGTGCCGAAAATGATTTTAAAACTGCAAAATCTCTTTTTGATTCTGCTCATTATGATTGGTGCTTATTTATTGGTCATCTTGTCTTAGAAAAATCACTTAAGGCTTTGTGGGTGAATAATAATAAAGATATTAATCCTCCTCGTATTCATAATTTATTAATATTAGCTAAACAAGCTCAAATACAATTAGAACCGGATGTTGAGGAACATTTAGATAATATTAATACATTTCAAATTGAATGTAGATATCCGGAATACAAACATGAGTTTTACAAATTATCCGATAGAGAATTTACCGAATCTAATTTCAGAAAAATAAATGAGATTTACTTATGGCTCAAGTCAATGCTAAAATATTAGATATAATTAGAAGATTTATCTCAGAAGCAACTAAGTACAACATTCATATACAGCAAGCAGTTTTATTTGGAAGCTATGCCAAAGGAACAAATAATGAGTGGAGTGATATTGATGTTGCTATTGTTTCTTCTGATTTCATAGGTTTGCGGTATTTGGATAATCAAAAAATAAGCCGGCCAAAATTAAATATATCGTATGACATTGAAACACATCCATTTCGTCCTGAGGATTTCAACGAAGATAATCCTTTTGTGAAAGAAATATTATCAAGCGGTGTAAGAATCTTGTAATCGAAATTAATGTAATAAACTGACCTCTCCCCTGGAGGTCTTTTTTTTACTGCTCTATTTCAGTGTGAGCTGGTGAAGAAGCCGCGATAAATCGCCTCTCTACAAAAGTCGTGGCTATTCAAGAAGATAACAAATCAATTACGAATTTCAAATTACGAATTACTGGGTTTTCCTCTTGGTTCCCCATTTTTCAAAGGGGGTTAGGGGGTTTCTCTTCTTCTTCGCATTAACAATTTACAATTAACCATTGACAATTAATTTTGCGTCTTCAGCGTGCTACTCTTCTTTTCCTAGTTTCCTAGTTTCCTAGTTTCCTAGTTTCCTAGCATCCAAAATTCAAAACTTATAACTCATAACTTATAACTCATAACTCATAACTATAAAACTTTTTTTCCCGCGATTAAAAATCTTATTGCGAGATATGCGTTTCACGAATAAATAGTAATTTTGCCATAGAATGTAATACGGAATTATTATGAAGAAAATCCTTTTAGTGTTATTTATAGTTTTGTCATCTTTTACGTTGCTTAAATCGGAAGATTATTGCAATGACTATTTGCTTTTGGACGGATACGAAGATTTACTAAGCGTTGGAATGGACACAACATTCAATTGGTGGGCAATCACCAAACCGTTTACAGCTAAACAACGGCTTATCGTAAATGGTAATGAAACCGATGTATATGACAATATCACCAGTCCGGTTTTTTCTCCCGATGGTTTGCGCTGGGCGGCTTTCGGAATGAATAACGGTAGTTTGACTTTAATAACCGACAGCGGTGCAACTTATCTACCGGGGATTTCTTCAGGGGAACTTCACTACAGTGCCAATTCCGAAACTTTGCTCTATTCGTTTTACGAAGGTACTGTTGAAACGATTTGTTCGCCTACGGACACTTTTAAAATTACGAATCGGGCAGGGCAAATCTTCACCAACTATTCCGGAACAAAAGTAGCTTTCCTGGGATTACGCGGAAGCTACTATGTGATTAATATTAACGGACGCGAAAGCCAGCAATACGATGAAATTCTTCCAATAGGTTTTTGGTACGACGATACATTTCTCTATGCCGCGCGATTGGGAGAAGGTTGGGAAATTTGCAAAAACAAAGAACCCCTGACCGAAAAGTTTGCCGGTATTGCTGAAACGGCTATTAATTTGGAAGGTACTGTTGCCGCGGTTTTGGTCAATGGATATGATGGCTGGGGATATGGATTGATGTTTTCGGACGAATACAGCCAACCGCTCCAAGGCAGAGCGTACAAGAAAGTAACCGGCTTAGCGCTACACCCGAGAATTCCGCTTTTTTCATACAAAGGTTTTAATGAGGAAAAATACAGCGTAACTATGAACTCCGTCGAGTATGTAGCAGGCAGAATAACAAGTCAACCGCAATTCACTTACGATGGCAGTGAGCTTTATTTCTTTGCTTCAAATGAAATAAATTACTTCATCAATATTAACGGCAAAAGAACAAATATAAAATACTTTTCCGGTGCCGATGCGGTTATCCCGCGCGCTCCGGGAAGCGATACATACGCATTTACAAACGGCACCAATTTAGTAATGCAGTTTATAGAGCAAAATAAAACGCACCACGGCACGATGATGGATTGGACAGGCGAACCTCGATATAACTGGCGTGAAAATGCGTACGAAGCCTTGGGAGTGATTAATAGGAAACTTTATTTGCTCACTTGCACCGTCCCGCGCTATTAATATGGATGAATTCAAATTTAAAACACCAAAAAAAGTAAATACTCCGCGAGTAATCCTTGTAATACTGTCGTTATGTACTATTGCGGTTTGGTTTATCCCTTATGGAACTTACTTTTTGTATCCTTTCGTGATTTTTGGAACGTGGGTGCACGAACTATCGCACGGATTTGCTTCGATGATTATGGGGGCGCGGTTTATAAAATTGGAGCTTTTTCCAAACGGAAGCGGTGTAGCGTATTTTGCCTATCACTCTTTATACTTGGGGCGATTCGGTGCGGCGTTAATTGCGGCGGCTGGACCAATGGGACCAGCAATTGCTGGAGCAACGGCTATCCGGTGTTCCAAATCCGCAAAATCAAGCAAGAATTTCCTGCGGGTTTTTTCAATAATTATGCTTATATCTCTTGTTCTCTGGGTGCGACCGATTTTCAGCATAACTTACGCAATCATTGTTCTAATAGCAGTAATTACTTTTTTTGTATCGCGCTCGAAGAAAGTAAATGTTCTTACCGCCTATATTCAATTAATCGGTCTGCAATGTTTGATCAGTATGCTACTGAGCATAGATTACTTGTTTACCAACACCGCTCAGTTAGCTGGGAACACGCAAAGTACCGATACACAAGTAATTGCCGACAATTTATTTCTTCCGCATTGGTTTTGGGCTGTGCTGATAATTACCGCCGCAATACTCATCTTTTTCAAAAGCATCAAAACAATTGTCAGAAATTGAAAATTGTTAGTTAAATTTATTGTTTTTCTTTTTGGTCGTATTTACTGATTTGTAAAAATTTAATCGGGTCGTTCATTTCAATAATATCGGCTATAGCTTGTTTTTTGTCAGTTGCATTTTTGTAATATTCTTCTGCAATTTTATAGCCTATATAATAACCCAAATCAGCAGGTTTGTCTTTTACTGTTGAATAATTGTATAACCAATTGTCATCACTGCTATTACAGAGTTCATTTTTAAACTCTTGCCAAAGTTGTTTCTCGTGTTGATCGCCATATAAATGGGTGATCGAATTAATCTGGCTTCCTGAAATTATTTCACCAATGAAATCGCAAAAGCCCTCTTTCATTGATTTATATAAAAGCATACAACCAATAGAATTTTCATCGTATGGTTTAGTTTGCTGTGTATGGACATATTCATGGGCAACCATATTTTTAATTTTTTGAACAACGCTATCGCCGCTTGCTAAATACTTGCTATAAACACTGCCGTTAAATTCAGATAAATCATTATATTTTGTTGCTGTAGTAACTTCTGTTCCAATTAATAAAAATTTGTCAGATACTGTTCCGCCGGTATTAATCAATCCAATGGCAAAGCAAATCTTAGACGGTTTGAAATTTGGATAAATTTGTTGAAATTTTGCTACGATTTCTTCAATCAATGGAACAGCATTTTTTACTTTATAAGTATTTTCCCTAACAGAATTATAAAACTTTGGAAATCCCCTAACAGCGTCAACAAATTTTTCGGCTGAAAATTGTCGGGCGGCAATAAAATCAATTAAGCCATCGGTCGCTCTATCAAGATATAATGATTGAAAAGAATTAATGCTGTCAATACTTGACTTGCAATTTTTTAAATTATCAAATGCCTCCCAAAAATGATCAATATCTGCTGTTATAACTGTTTTTTGGTTTTCCGTTTCTAATTCTTTTTTAATCCTTTCTCTTAATTGAAGTTCGCGTTTTGTAAACTTTTTTATTTGAATTGTAACTTGCCCACTTTCAGGATTTCCTTTTTGTTCAAGTCGGACTATTTTTAAATTGAATTTCTTGGTCTCTGCTGGGGTGCATTCAAATCTCTCAAATCCATTTTGTCCATTTGGTGAGTCGTGTTCAAGTATTTGCTTACCACTTTCATCAGTTAAAACTAATTTAATATCAATTCCCTGCTGAAATACTGAAATAGAGTATAAAGAACCCTTATCAAGTTTTAAAACATAATTAAGGTCTTGAGATTTATCAATATTGACATTTGTATATTCCTTGTTAAATTCAATATTTTTAGATGTTTGTCCAAAAGCATATCCCGAAATAATGAATAGTAAGATCAAAATAATTGTTATTTTCATATTTTCCTCTTTTTAGTTATTTATTGGTTTTCTATTAATTTTCTGTTAAATTATTTCTAAAAGAATATACGGAAGTCCTATATATTTGTTACAATCATCTTCTTTTTTTCAAAAGCAGAAAAACAATTGTAAGAAATTGAAAATTGTTAGTTAAATTTGCTTTTTTATAATTGTACATTAATATGAATTCATACACTTTAAATATAGACGGCTCTACGACGCTTTTGGCATTAATATGCTTAGTACTCTTTATAGGCACAGTGATTATTTATAGACGCGTCGTTCCCGAAATTTCCTTTTCACAGAAAACCGGCTTAGTTATTCTGAGATCCGCCGCTTTAATAATGATTGTGTTTTTCCTTTTCGAACCAATTTGGACAATGATAAGCGGGAAGAAAATACATCCTATATGCCGCACGTATTTGGACAATTCTATCTCTATGTCACTCACCGATGCCGCGGGTAATAGAAAAACTATTTATAATGATGTAGTATCAGCGATCAATACCAGGAAAATCAAAAACAAATTCATAATATATAAATTCGGCGAAAGCGTATCGGAGCACAATCTCGACCAAAAACTCAGTTTAAAGGATGCTTCAACAAATTTGTCCGAACCTATGCGCAAAATGCGAAGAAATCTTTATGAAGACAATGCCTGCGCCTCGTTATTTATAACCGATGGATGCTTCAATACCGGGGAAAACCCGATTTATGAAGCTATGAAATTCAATAGACCTATTTATATAATAGGAATTGGCGATACAGCCGCTCCAAAAGACGCCTCTGTTAAGGGAATTTTAACCAACGAAGTTGTTTATAAAGAATCACCTATCCCTGTAAATGCCAATATCAGCATTTCCGGTTTCCCCGCCGACAGCATTAGCGCGGTTTTATACGAAGACGGTAAGCAAATATCAAAACAGAAAATTTCATTTACTCCCGATAACAACAATTATTCTTTAGTTTTTGAATATACACCTAAGACTTCCGGCAATAAGAAGCTGACAGTCAAAATCCCGACATTGAAAGGCGAAATCACTGATAAAAACAATACGAAAAGTGTATTTGTTAAGGTTTTGGAAGATAAACAAAAAATTGCTCTTTTTGCAGGAGCGCCAACACCGGATATTTCGTTTATCAATTCAGTTATCCGCCGCGATAAAGGAATTGAATTAAAAGAATATATACAAAAATCAGCTGACCAATTTTATGTCATTCCAACGAAGGAGAGCATTTCTTCCGCAGAGACGATTGTAATGATAGATTTCCCCAATAAATATACTCCCGACGGGGTATTAAAAAATATTGCGGCTCTTTTGGATAAAGGAATACCAATTTTATTTTTTGCCGGTTACAATACTGACTATCAAAAATTGCAAATATTAATAGATTATCTGCCGTTCAATACTTTGCGGACAACCCGCAAAGAATACCTTGCCAGTCCGGACGCAAATTCATATTCCTTAAATTCGCCGATTATGCGGATAAACGATGACGAAGGAGATATAGCTCTTTGGAATTCTTTACCTCCGGTATATAAAACAGAAACATTTGTCAAAGTAAAGCCCGAAAGTGATTTTGTTTTGGGTGTCAAAGTGAATAAAATCAGCATCAGCGAACCTTTGATTGTTACCCGTAATTTCGAAGGCCGTAAATCGGTAGCCGTTTTGGCGTATGGACTGTTTAGATGGAAATTAATGGGTCAAGGCGCGCAGGAAGCTAGAGGAATTGACGACAGCCCGGACATATTCTCAATATTCGTATCAAATTCAATGAAATGGCTTTCTACGGATAATCGCACCAAGACCTTTATCTGTAAAACTACTAAACAGCAATATTCTATGAGCGAACCGGTAGTTTTCAATGCTCAACTATATGATGCCGCATTTACTCCAATTGACAAAGGAGAGGTTTTCGTCCGTATATATAACAACGATTTCGAACAGAATTTGAATTTGGAAGCACTCGGTAACGGCCGTTATTCAGGTCAGATTGAAGGATTGAAGCGTGGCGATTATAAATTTTCCGCCATTGCCAAAAACGAAAGATTATTAATTGCTAAAGATAACGGAATATTTAGCGTTGGCGATATATCGCCTGAATATGATGATTTGCGTATGAACAAAAGTTTGCTCACAGAGATTGCCAAACGTTCCGGGGGCAAGTATTATGATGCCCAATCGGCGGAAAAAGCGATTAATGATATAATAGAAAATAAGAATTTCGTCCCTTATGGTATTACATTGCGCGAGGAAATGCATATTTGGGAAAAATGGTATTTCCTTGTGTTAGCAATAGTATTTTTTACAACAGAATGGTTTTTAAGAAAACGATATGGATTATTATAAATATTTTAACAAAGGTGGCTTATGAAAAATATATTGATGTCGGCAATTGCATTATTGCTCGTATTTTCCTTCGCACGCGCGGAGGATTTAAAATTCTTTCCTGAAAAAAACGGAATCTTGCAATACAAGATGACTGGATTTATGCAGGGTAAACAAACTGTTTATTTCGAGGATTATGGTCTTAAATACATTATTGAGCAGGATATGATGTATTTTGAAGCCGAGAACAAATCGAAAACGTATATTGTTCGTGATAGTTCGTTTTCAATAGATTTGATGAAGAATGAAGGCTACAAATTCCAATATGTTGAAAACTTAAACTATATCAGGTTTTACAACCAGGCAAAAGATCCGAACAAAGCTTATCAGGAACTTTACAAATCTATGGGCGGAAAAGTAATCGGCAAAGAGAAAGTAAAAAAAGTTGAGTGCGAGGTTTGGGAATTTTCGAACGGCTTAAAAAAAGTATGGCTTGGTGGCGGAATGGTTTATAAGACCGTATTAAAAGAAGCCAGCCAAACCGCTACTATTGAGTTGGTTCAAATAGACAGTAATGTCAGTTTCGAAAAAGACTACTTTATGAAACCTGACATGGTATTCAAACCTTTCGGCGCAACAAACGGTAGATAAACAATATGACATTATTGGAAATAACGGGTGTTGCTATTGGATTGGCTATGGACGCTTCAGCGGTATCCATTGCCAATGGAATTTCTATAAAAAACATCAAGCAAAAGGATGCGCTTAAGATTGCATTTTCTTTTGGTTTTTTCCAAGCAATAATGCCGTTGATTGGTTGGGCACTTGGGCTTTCTTTTCGTACTTATATTCAGAGTTTTGACCATTGGATAGCATTCGGTTTGCTGTTTATAATTGGCGCGCATATGCTTATAGAAGCATTCCAAAAAAACGATCCGGATTGCTCTAAAAAAAATTGCTTGAACCCAAAAACTCTACTAATAATGTCTATTGCAACTTCTATCGATGCTCTTGCCGCCGGAATTAGCTTTTCTGTATTAAAAATGGATATATGGTTCCCGATTGCAATTATTGGGTCAATTACTTTTATTTTGAGTTATATATTCCTAATGTCCGGTAACAAATTAGGCAACCGGTTTGGTAAGGGAATGGATTTTGTTGGCGGTGCCATATTAATCGCCATTGGTATAAAGATTTTAGTTCAGCATTTTATTAATAAAATTTAGTTCTTTTACTCAATCGTTTGATGTTCTGCGCAATATTTTAGCAGACTTTTTGCGGATTTCATAGCACGTTTATCGTTTATTATATTTTGCCGAATATATGCCAAGAAAATGCTTTTGCCTTCAGCAAGTTCTGAGTTTTCGCCGCCGGCTAAATTTAATAAATCCGGAACCGTCTTAGCTACGGCTGTTGCGATTTTTAATAGGTTTTCGAGTTCTGTATTTTGGAAGTTACTGTTTTCAGTTTTTTCAATTACCGAGTTAACTAATTTTTCTGCCGCTTTTTTAAAAGGGCTTTTTGTTTCTGATATAAGCGATTGTTTAAGTGAATCCATAAATTTCGAATTATATTAATAATATCATTCAAAATTGATGTAATTTCAGCAAAATCGCAAATAATAGAAGTTTTTTCCATATATTTACTAAATATATTTAACAAAAAAAAACTTTTTTTTATAAAAAATGTAACATTTTTCCACATTTCGTGTTATTATAAGTGAATGACTAAAAATATTATTGAATATAGCGATGCCGAATTATACAATATGTTATTTGAAGACAAAAGTACCTCAGAAAGGGCTTTTAAAGAAATCTATGCACGCTATTCAAAAAACGTTCTTTCATATTGCAGACACTTTTTAAAGACGGATGAAGACGCTGAAGATGCGTTTCAAGAAGCTTTTATGAAACTTTATTCCGCAAAAACTGCGAATAAAGAAATGACAAACATGGCGGGATATTTGATAACCATAACACGTAATATATGCTATAATCACTTAAGAGATCATAACATAGTAATGGTGGAATACGATGAATACCTCGACGACAAAAGCGAGTTTAAGATTGACAATTTGGACATAAGTTTAGATAACCAGACAATTGGCCAATATATTGATTCAGCGATAAACGAACTTTCCGATCATTTGAGAGAAGTTTTTATATTGAGAGAATATGAAGGGTTTAGTTATAACGATATAGTAGAAATTACAAATGAAACATTGGATGTTGTTAAAGTAAGACTACATAGAGCAAAAAAACAAGTAAGAGAATTTTTAGAAGTTAAATTAAGAGAATTAGTGCCTGAAAAAGCACAAAAAGTAAAATGGTAAAACCTTATAATTATACAGACTCAGAACTAATAACACTACTAATCGACGGTGAACTCAGCGGCGAACAGAAAGGCTATATATTAGGGAGAATTAATAGCGACAACACTTTGAACAGACAGTTCGAAATGGAAACCGCTATACGTAAAGTTGCCCAAACAAAGCCTAAATATGAACCATCGGAGAAGTTAACCAACGATTTGTTCAATAAATTGGGATTTTCCAACGGCAATAATGAAAAACCTCTTATCCCTTGGATTTCAACACTTAAAAAAGCAAGTGTATTTTTAGCCGCAGGTTTAGCCCTGACCCTCATCGGTTACTATGCATTTGTATCCACGGAATCAACCGAAAAACCTAAAACACACACACTATCCGAAAAGAAAATCCCTATTGTATCATCAACAAGTATTGTTGCAAATACAATGAGCACAGACATAAATATTGTTGAAAAGAGCGCACCAAGCGAAAAGCAAAGCAAAGTAATCAAAGAATCAAAACCTACGAAAAGCATTAATAAAGCCAGCAAAAAAGCAACGAAAGTTTCCGATTTGCAAAATAGCGATTACGTATCGACGAACGAATCGAAAAGCGAGGAAAATACTTTAATCGCAAAATCTGAATCTGCTGTTGATTTTGCATCTGCTCCTTCTATCGAAGATATAACCACATCGGATTTATTTAGAAATACTTCGAGCTTTGGCAATCTATTCGAAAGACCAGGTAATTTCGTTTTTCAACTAAATCCCTTTAGTTTACATGGTAGTTTGATGGATCAATTGAACCGCGATAATGAGATTTCCGTAAAAGTAATGAATCCTTACCAGACCAATAACTTTATGACTACCGGCGGAATAGCTGTAACATACTACCGTAAATGGAAAGGCGGAACTAAAATAGGTGTTGAAGGCGGATTTGAAAATATCAATCGCTGGACTTACGATGCTCAAAGTGGTAACAAATCGTTGACAAATTCACAAGCATTATCGCTTTCGGGAATTTTACGATACGATGCTGAATTCCTTCAGTTCGGTAATTTGAATCCGTTCGTACAAACCTTCTTCGGATTAGGCACAAACTTCAATTATCTCTATGGCGGTACAATTGGATTGATGTACAATCCTCCACTTACAAGATTTGGAATACAAGCCGGTTATGAATACAGAAAATTTAGCTATTATTACGGAAGCGACAATACTTCGACTATGTCATTTGAAAAAAGCGGTGCAACTGTGAGCTTGATTATTAAGTTTTAGAGATTATTTATTTTACTACTATATAAGGTTTGTAAATTTATTTACAAGCCTTTTTTTTATGGTGATTGTTCGCTCAAATAAGCATCAATCTACATAGGTGCAAAACCGCAAATTCAAAAATATTTTATATTTTTGCACTAAAGTAATTGGATTATTGAATTTTAAGAATTAAAATAATAACGAAATGGCATTTTTCTGCTTAATAAGTACCAATTCATCAGCCGATTATTATTATCTATAAACCATTGAAGAACAAAATGAATTATAATAATGTTCAATACGAAAAGATGGACTATTCGTCGGATGCGCTTGCGAAAGGGGAATACGAAAATTGCACATTCATCGATTGCGATTTTTCGAACTCCGATATATCGGGCTTAACTTTCATAGATTGCAAATTTGATTATTGCAATCTGAGTTTAGCGAAAGTTAAAAATACATCCTTTAAAGGTGCAAAATTTAAGAATTGCAAACTATTGGGCATAATGTTCGGCGATGTGAGCAGTTTCCTGCTGGCGCTCGATTTTGAGGGCTGTCTACTCAATTTGGCATCGTTCTACAAGCTTCGATTACGCGGTACTAATTTTAAAAAGTGTTCCCTTGTTGAAGCAGACTTCAGCGGCGCAGATTTAACCGCCGCAAAATTTGACAATTGCGATTTAGGTAGAGCGGTCTTTGCAAGTACAATCTTGGAAAAATCGGATTTAACATCCTCGTATAATTACTCTATTGACCCCGAGGGCAATAGAGTAAAAAAAGCCCGATTTTCATATCCGGGGGTTTTGGGATTGTTGGATAGATTTAATATAGAAATAGAATAACAGGTATATAGTTGATAATATATTCCGATAACATAGAAATTAATACAGTTTGTATCCATAGTTTAAATATAAGCGTATGAACAAAAATAAAGATTTAAATATTTCCGGTACATTCATTCAAGATATCAAATCAATCATCGGGCAGGCTCGCTCGCAGGCTGTGCGAAGTGTAGAATTCTATCGGGTCAAAATGTATTGGCAATTAGACGAGCGTATTTTTAATGAAGAACAGCAAGGTAAAGAACGTGCTGATTACGGTACCTATTTAATTCGCAATTTGGCAAAAGAGATAGAACCCGAATTCGGAAGTGGATTTTCTCTCCGTCAATTAGAACGTAGTCGCCAATTTTGTCGCATATTCCCAATTGCGTCCGCACTGCGGACGCAATTGTATTGGTTGCAATACCGATTATTATTCAGTATTGATGATGATAGCAAAAGAGAATATTACGAACTTGAAGCAGTAAAAAATAATATTTAGTCCGTATCAATAGTTAATACCAAATTTTATGAAAAAAAATAATGATATAACAACATCCGAAAACCAACTCTTAAGTAAAGTTTCAGAGTTGATTGAGCTAGCTCGTAAACAAGTGGCTTCTACAGTGAATCTAACTATGGTTCATACATATTTTGAAATTGGTAGAATGATAGTTGAAGACGAGCAGAAGGGTAAAGAACGTGCAGAGTACGGAAAAACTGTCTTAAAAGATTTGTCGGTGAAGTTGATAGAAAAGTTCGGTAAAGGATTTTCAGTAAGCAATTTGAAAAATATGCGTCAATTCTTTCTGATTTTTGGCGATAGAGAACTAACAATTCGCCAGAAGCCTTCTGGCGTTTTACTAATGAAAGAAAAACACACAGATGTAATTCGCCAGAAACCTTCTAGCGTTTCGTGCGATTTCACTTTGAGTTGGTCGCATTATCTAATATTGATGCGGATTGAAAATCCGGCAGAACGCCGTTTCTATGAAATTGAGGCATACCAGCAAAATTGGTCTGAGCCTCAACTCAAGCGTCAATATCATTCAAGTCTATATGAACGATTAGCTTTAAGCCGCGATAAAGAAGCAGTAATGAAACTTGCAAACGAAGGACATATAGTTGAGAAACCTCAGGACTTATTGAAAAACCCGTTGTCATTAGAATTTTTAGGGTTGGAAGAACATACTTCGTTTTCTGAATCCGATATGGAAGGTGCAATCATATCAAAACTACAACAATTCTTGTTGGAATTGGGAAAAGGATTTTTATTTGAAGCTCGTCAAAGACGCTTTACATTTGACGATGAGCACTTTTTTGTTGATTTAGTATTCTATAATAGATTGCTTCAATGTTATGTCCTGATTGATCTAAAGACCGATAAATTAGTGCATCAAGATTTGGGACAGATGCAAATGTACGTTAATTATTATGATCGTTACGTTAAACAGGATTACGAAAAACCTACAATTGGAATTCTATTATGCAAAAAGAAAACGGATGCTCTTGTAGAACTGACTTTACCAAAAGAAGCTAACATTTATGCTTCCGAGTATAGTCTTTATTTACCAGATAAACATTTGCTACAAGAAAAAATGACGGAATGGGTAAGAGAATTTGAGAATAGTAATTTGTAATAATTTAATATATCCAATATCCGCAACACCGTTGCGGATTTCATTACCAAGAAATAGTTTGGGAACAAGAAAAATATTATTTAGAAATCAAAGAGAAAAATGCGCATAGCAGAATCAATAAAAATAAATCCTATGTACAAGTACCTGATGTTGCTTGCCATAGTGTCTTCGTCCGGTTTGCAGGGCTGGCATAGCTTATATAACAACTTTGCTGTGGATTATGCACATGTGAACGGATTTCAAACAGGTGTTATACAATCATTCAGGGAACTTCCGGGTTTTTTGTCGTTGCTCGTTGTGTATTTGCTTTTAGTAATAAAAGAACATAAGCTCGCGGCGTTGTCAATTTTAGTTTTCGGTATAGGGGTCATGCTGACAGGCTTTTTCCCTTCGTTTTGGGGATTGCTGATAACAACATTTATCATGTCGGTTGGATTTCATTATTTCGAAGCGGTAAATCAATCGTTGATTCTGCAGAACTTCAATTTATACGACGCTCCAACAGTGATGGGAAAATACAAGAGCTATTCTTCGATTGCTAATATAATTGTCGGCGTGGTTATCTGGCTTTTAGTTTCTTACAGCGGTATATTCAAAATCCCGCAAATATATCTTTTGACCGGCGGGTTGACAATTCTCGCGGCTATATACGGTCTTTCACGAAATCCCAAACCAAATAACTCCGAGCCGCAAATACGAAAAGTTATGTTCAAGAAAAAATATTGGCTTTACTATATGCTGAGTTTTTTTAGCGGGGCGCGCCGGCAAATTCTCATAGTTTTTGCGGTGTTTTTATTAGTTTCAAAATATCATTTTACAGTAGAAAACATAGCTCTTTTATTTATTTTGAACAATGCGCTGGCATATTTTGTAAATCCATTAGTTGCGAGAAGTATAAACCGTTTCGGTGAACGCAAAGTTCTTTCGATGGAATATATATGTATGATAATGGTATTTTCAAGCTATGCTTTTATCGAAATCGGCTGGGTTGCGGCGTTGCTCTATATGCTCGATAATATGTTTTTCTCGTTTGCTATGTCGATAAATACATATCTTCAAAAAACAGCTGACCCGCGTGATATTTCATCAACCGTTGCCACTGGTTTTACAATCAACCATATCTCGGCGGTGATTATTCCTGTTGTCGGCGGAATACTTTGGATGGTGAATTTCCGCTTGGCTTTTTTCGCCGGAGCGGGCTTTGCGGCATGTTCTTTGATATTAACACAATTTATTTCTACTCGAAGTGTAACAAAACACGAATAAATGTGTATATTAGTTATGATAAATTAATAGATGCATGAAAAACAGATATAAAAAATATGAAGATTTGGAACTTGCAGAGATAATCTGCAAGAAAAATAACGATAGCGAATTGGCGTTCAAAGAGTTATACGATCGCTATTCTGCCGTTGTACACGCATATTGTTACCGTGTGGTTGGCGATTATGACCAAGCGGAAGATGTTTTTCAAGAGACTTTTATTAAATTTTATCAATATGTTGATAATAGAGACAATGCAAATGTGAAAGCATATTTATTTAAAATAGCGCGCAATGTGCATTATAATTCGATGAGAAATAAAAAACCTACAGTAGATATTGAAAATGTAGAGAATTTTATACACGAATATGTCAGTTATGACCAACTGGAAATGAACGAAATAGTACGAAAGTCTATTAACTTACTTAACGATGAATATAAGGAGATATTTGTAATGCGGGAATATAGTGATTTGTCTTATAGAGACATCGCGGAACTTTTACAAATATCGGAAGAAAACGCAAAAACAAGATTTTTTAGAGCGAAACAGAAACTAATGACAATAGTAAAGCCATATATGCAAGAATATAAAACTATATCTTTGAAAGAAAGGCGGTAAGATATGGAAACAGATAGATTAATACACGATTATATTGACGGCAATATAAGCGAAAGCCAAGAAGACCAGCTATTCAGCAACTTGGCGGAAGACAGCTCACTCAGAGCTGATTTTAAACAGCAGTTGAAAATGACATCTGCTGTGCATAAAGATTTAACAGCGTTCACTCCACGAGCGGCAAGTACATTGAATATTTTCGATAAACTTGGGTTTGCAGGTGCCGCGGTTGCCCCTGTTGCGCAAAAAGGATTTTTTGCAAAGAATTCTTCAGCCATTATAAGCAGTGTTACTTCAGCCGCCGCCGCTGTTGTTTTAACACTATTATTTTTAGAGCCATGGGGTAATAGTGTAAATTTGGACGGACAAATGGATAAGTTTACGAAGAATGTCCCAATGGTTCAAAGCTATGCTTTAAATAATAATGCAGGTAACATCGTCCAATCGCAACCCGAAAAAGTCGTTTACAAATATAAATACGTCTATGTAAACGAAAATCCGCAAGCAGGTGTGTTAGTTTCGGCTACACCCGAAGTAAAATATATTTACGCGGTAAACAATAGCGATGCATATTCGAACGATGTACTTATGGCTCGTATCACAAACGAAGACCGCGATTATGGCAACTCTGTTCCTAATATGAATCTACCGGCGAGCAGTGCTTATGATTATATAGCAGAAATGCCTCGGGTTAAAGATAGCCGTTTTTCAGTTGAAATCGGCGGAGCAGGATATTACGTAACGAATGGCGGGTCAATGCATCCCGACCAATATCAATCGATGAACAATATGAATATTGCCGCTTATTACAAAGCTACAGGTGATTTAGCTATAGGTATGGATTACAGACGCGAAAATTATTATGAAAAATTCCAAGGCAAAGAACTGAGCAACACTTACGCTTACGAGCAAAACCCTAATTTCCAAGTTGTTTCGCTTTCAGCTCGTTATCAGCCAAAAGCATTGCAATTCGGTATGATTTCGCCGCTTGTTGAAGCATCTGCCGGTATTCCCGTAAATCATTTGGGTGCTGGATATGTTGTTCGTCCAATGATGGCGGGAATTGAAATAAAACCATTCAAGGATTTCAAATTTATGGCAGGCGTGGACTACAGCATTATGTATTATAAACAACAAAACAACTTCTATAATTCAAATAAATTCGGTGTTCAGCTTCGCGCAGGATGGGAATTTTAAAAAAAGTTTAATAAATCGTATTTCCCAAAAATCCTTGGCGCTTCGGCACTGGGGATTTTTTTTTAGTTTGTAAAGCGAAGAAGAATTCACCGCAAAGACGCTGAGACGCAAAGATTTTTGAATTGTAGGGACAGCTCGCGAGCTCTCCGCAAATTCATTGTCAGAATCTTGATACCTAGGATTTTGGGATTTTCAGTTTGAAGTTATCCTGAACGTAGTGAAGAAGAATTCACCGCAGAGGCGCAAAGACGCAAAGATTTTTGAATTGTAGGGACAGCTCGTGGGCTCTCCGCAAATTCATTGTCAGAATCTTGATGACTAGGATTTGAGGATGAACAGGATACAGAAATAATGATAAATGATGAATGATGAATGATGAATGATGAATAGGAAGAGAAGCCCCGTAATTCGTAATTTGAAATCCGTAATTGATTGGTCATACTGAACGAAGTGAAGTATCAATCTTCGAACAGGGTATGGGTTATTGGGTATCGGGTTTGGGGGTATGAAGAAATTGAAAATTGACAGTAGAAAGTTGAAAATGCGAAGAGAAATCCCGTAATTCGTACTTGATTTTCTTCTTGAATAGCCACGACTTTTAAGTCGTGGTAAGGATATAAACCTGATAAAATGGGCTTTAGCCCTATTACCGTGAAGAATAGCACGCAGATGACGCAGATTAAGCAGATTGCCGCACAGATATTTTATGTTCAGGATTAGAAAAATGACCTCGGTAGAGGTCAAATATTTGTAGAAAAACGTTAGGGTGTTTGATATTCGACTCCGGCCGGAGTCGCACCTCGCTATATTCATCCAATTTCTACAAATATGCAATCCCTCCGGATTGAATTCTTGCTTCTCTTCCCATTTATCATTGATAATTAAAGGTTGAGTTTCAAATAAAACTGGTACAAAAATAATTTATTATTTTTGTATTTTAA
>JBAXXL010000052.1:0-26619 GCA_037127915.1 bacterium | reverse complement strand
AAAGTTCGTACTTTTTATTGCAGTACTGGCAAACTAATTCTCGGTGGTCAACCGCTTGCATTTCTTTTAATTCATTAATACCCAATGTCATCAATTTGTCCATGAAATTATTTTTTGTACAACGGCAGAAAAAATCAATAATTGTGCTTCCGATGCATTCATATTCAAAAGGTAGTATTTCAGCAAGTAATTCTTTCGGAGTAAGCTCATCGTCGAAGTATTTTGTGATTGGTTTTAGATTGTTTAGCATGATATAGTTTTTAAATAGCTCGTCTTTTGAAAAGCCCGGCATAGCTTGAAGTAGTAATCCTCCGGATTGTGTGATCAATCCTGTTTCTTCGTCAAATTCCACGTCCAAAATAACAGCTGTGGGTATTTGTTCTGATTGGTCGAAATAATGGGCCATATCTCCGGCAACATCTCCTGTTTTAAGAGGTATGATGCTAGTTATTGGTTCTTTTTGGTCGAGTAAAATTCGAGTAACGTTTAATGTTCCTTCACCCAAAATATCGGACATTTTTTCAATTATTCTTTCCGGTGCATCGGGATTGAAATTAACAAAACCACGCACTTCACCAACATGAATAGCTTCCGCGAAAATTCTTGAAATATAACCTTCACCAAACAGTTCAATATTTATTCGTTCTTCACCTTTCATTAATGCCGCATACATTGAGGCCGCGGACATAGTTCGTGCTAATAAAAAAGCAGGCATATAATCTAAATTGTGTTTTAATTGGGCATCTCGTGCCGCTTGTGTATTTTTTATAGCAACCACGCGAAAAAAACCATCCTTTGAAATGGCTTTAACTGCTCTATCGCGTAGTTTGAGGTTTTTCTTCAATTGCTCTACGTTATGTTCCATCTATTTATTTTTTGGGATTATTAAAAAAACAAAATTACTATAATTTAGTAAATATTATAACAGCAAACGAGTGAAATACTATTTTATTTGTAATTTTGTATAAATCGTAATTAATAGGAAATAAAATATGAAAAAAATTAGTATTATCGTTCTATTATTTTTGGTTATAATACCATCTATGTCTATGGCATTTAACCAAGATAGCCTTCTGAAAATATATTACTCCGATAAATTCTCTACAGAAAAGCGTTATAATGCCATTCAGAAAGTAACTTACTATTTTTTTAATAAAAATGCTGATAGTTCATTAAAATACACCTATAAATTAGCAAAATTCTGTAAAATTAATGGAATGGAACCTGAATATAACAAAACACTTGCCAATCTCGGTTATTCCTTAATTTCATTTGGAAGATATCAAGAAGCCAGAAATTTACTTTCAATTGCTAAAAACTATTTTTTGAAACAAAAAGATATTGCCCGAGCTTCGTATTGCGAATCTCAATTAGCAACTATCTATTTGAATATGGAAATGATTATAGAGGCATATAAGGGATACAAAAAAGCGCAATCTTATTATGATGAAACTTTTATAAGGAAAGTTATTAATTCAGATAAAAAGTATTATGAATCTCAAAATGACAGTATGAAAAGGATAATAAATATCTATATGAATATATCAACCGATTATGGTTTATTTTTATATAGATTAGGTGATTATGATAATGCGAAAATTGAATTTAAAAAAATTGAGCGTCTGGCAAAAATTACTGGAGAACTGAACAGGCTTTGTGGCACCTATGTAAATCAAGCGATTGTGGACATTGCCAAAGATGATAGAGCGGATGGTATAGTTAAACTAAAAAAAGCATTAGAAATTACCAAAAAAACCCAAAATATTGCTTTTCAAGTTATAGCATCTAATACTTTAGCTAATAACTATCTGACAAAGAAAAACTTAATGTTGGCTAAACAACTAACGGATGAAACTGTTAAAATAAGTAAAAATGGTATGTTCCCTTATGAATTGTGCACAAGTTTAGTTCTTAATTCTGATGTGTATCTAGAACTGAAAAAATATGATGTAGTTTTTAAAAATGCTTCCGAGGCACTATCAATTGCCAACGAGATGAAATATACAAGCCGGCAATTGGAGTTGTATTTACTATTATCTAAATATTTTATTAATACCGGGAATAAAGATAGTGCGGTATATTATTTAGATATCAGAGATTCATTAGATGAGGCGATCAAAGAAGATAACAATAATTATAAAAAAGATTTATTAAGATTAACAACCGATTTAGAAAAGAAAGAAAATGAAGAAAAGGATGCTAAATCAAAGGAAGTTCTTTCACTAAGAACGATATGGCTTCTTTCTGTATTACTATTATTCGCAATCGTAGGTTTGATTTTACTATTATTTGCATTGCGAATGCGCAATAAACGGAATCATACTTTGAAAGAAATGAATGTGATGAAAAACCGTTTTTTCTCTATCGTAGCTCACGATATTATGTCACCCGTAGCAATGAATAAACAAACTTGGGATCTATTTAATAGTTCATACAATGAATTAGATAAAGATTCATTAGATATTCTTATTAGGGAAAATACACAAAGCTCTGCACGCCTTTACGAATTAACTAATAATTTGTTAATGTGGGCGAGAACTATGATGAAGGAAATCCATATTAACAAAGAAGAACTTAACATCAATCAATTATTCGAAAAACAATTATCGTTAATGCAAGTAAATATGATAGAAAAAAATATTAGCTTGCGAAATGAATTAGATAAAAACTTATTAGTAAAATGTGATCAAAATATCATTAGTTTTGTTGTCAGAAATCTATTGGCAAATGCTATCAAATTTACTAACAACGGTGGTGAAATCGTTATATCAAATACTATTATAAAAGATAAGTTTTTAATAAACATTACTGATAACGGAATAGGTATGGATGATAAAATTAAAAACCAGCTTTTTAAAATTCTAGAAGGGAAAATTAGCGAAGGTACAAACCAGGAAAAAGGTTCCGGATTGGGTTTGGTACTCTGTAAAGAATTTTTAGACCTCCATAAAAGTAAAATTTATGTTGAAAGCGAGCTTAATAAAGGTACAACTATTAGCTTCGAACTTGATGTTGTCAAAAATAATGAGGACTAAAATTCGTCGAGACATTTTTGTTTAATTAAAAAAATTGGAAAAATTATGTTTAAAAAAATTATGTTATTGATGGTGGCGGTTGTATTCATTACAGCTTGTGCACCTAAAGTACAAAAAGAGGAAAAAATGGATAAACCTTTAACAGCAATTGTTAAGACATCAAAAGGCGATATTGAAATAAAACTTTATGGCGAAAATGCACCACTTACAGTAGCGAATTTTGTGAATTTAGCACGTCGCGGCTTTTATGATGGTATCGTTTTCCATAGGGTTATTGCTAACTTTATGATTCAAACGGGCGATCCGCTTTCATTGGACCCTGGAAAAGAAAAACAATGGGGTACTGGTGGTCCGGGTTATTCATTTGAAGATGAAGTAAAAACAGGTTTGAAACATGCCCAAGCCGGTACATTATCCATGGCAAATTCAGGGGTAAACACTAACGGAAGTCAAATATTCATAACTCACGTACCAACGGCATGGCTTGATGGGAAACATACAATATTCGGTCAAGTAACTCAAGGTATGCAAGTTGTCAACGATATTAGACAAGGTGATAAAATTATCACAATCGTTATCGAAGGTACTGTTCCTAAAGAAGTGAAAGAAAAGCAAGCACGCGTTGACGAATGGAATAAAAAATTAGATACTGATTTAACAAAAGCTATTCCTCAGTTAAAGCTAAAACCAGCGGTTAAGCTATAAAGTTAAAACAACAAATTAAAAAAAACCTTGGGATGATATTCCAAGGTTTTTTTTATATATAAATGAAATATAGATTAATTATGTTAAAAATAGGATAATTAATTCGGTAATTGAGTTAATTTTATTATACAATTTTATTAGTAAAATTTCGTTATTTATCCTTTAATATGTAAAACGCATTTAAAAGAATTATGACAGATATAAGAGTTTTGAACGAGAAAATCCAACAGGAAAGTTCATTTGTTGACTTGCTCCTGATGGAAATGAGTAAAGTAATTGTGGGCCAGAAATATATGGTCGAAAGATTACTTATTGGTTTATTGGCAGACGGTCACATTTTGCTGGAAGGTGTTCCGGGTTTGGCAAAGACTTTGACAATTAGCACTTTAAGCGCCGCTGTAAATGCGAAGTTTAATCGTTTGCAATTTACGCCCGATTTACTTCCGGCGGATTTAACCGGTACATTGATTTATAACCAGCAGAAAAATGAATTTACGCCGAGGTTAGGACCTATATTTTCGAATTTCATTTTAGCAGATGAAATAAACCGTGCTCCGGCAAAGGTTCAATCTGCTTTATTGGAAGCGATGCAGGAAAAGCAGGTTACTATTGGTGATACAACTTATCCATTGCCTTCACCGTTTTTGGTTATGGCTACGCAAAATCCAATCGAGCAGGAAGGTACATATCCGCTTCCTGAGGCTCAGGTTGACCGTTTTATGATGAAACTGGTTATCACCTATCCAACTCGCGAAGAGGAAAAAACCATTCTTAGACAAAATATTGCCAAAGAATTTCCAACTGCACAGCACGTAATGTCAATTGAGAATATTGAACGTGCTCGTGAAATTGTTAAGGAAGTTTATTTGGATGAAAAAATTGAACAATACATTTTAGATATAGTTTTTGCAACACGTAATCCTCAAGACTACGGTTTAGGCAAACTATCCAACCTGATTTCATTCGGTGCATCACCGCGTGGCTCTATCAATTTGGCGAAAGCCGCTCAAGCCTTTGCATTTATCAAAAGACGCGGCTATGTCGTGCCTGAAGATATCCGCGCTATCAGCTTGGATGTTCTCCGCCACAGAATAGGTGTTACTTACGAAGCCGAAGCCGAAAATATAACAAGTGAAGATATAATCACAGAAATATTGAATGCTATAGAAGTACCGTAATAGGTAAAGAAATATGATTACTAAAGATGGACTCCATTTTGAAAATGAAGTCCATCTTTGCGTATTCTGAACGATGATTCATGGGTTTTAAGGATTTTTGGGATTAGCCACTCCGAACGAAGTGTGGAGCGCCATCTTTGCCTAATGAAAATCACTGCAAAATCACGTTTAAATATTAATTTATTTTAATAAAGTAAATATTATTTGATTGATAAAATTTATTTTATTAATTTAGTGGCAGGTTTTAAACCAAATATAAATAAATATTTTTAAGAGTGCAAGGAGACCAAATAGTCCGATTTTAAATTAATTGAGATTCTGAATTTAATAAAGTTAAGTAGCTATAATAGTTGCATTTTATAAATAATAGAAGGAGTTTTAATTATGAGAACAAAACACATCGTTCTCGCTGCGGCAGTACTTATAGCCGCATTTACGCCACTTTGGGCAATTCCCGATGTGCCCATTTTGCAAGTCGATACATTGGTAAACCTAAGCAAAACAGGCGGTGGCGAAGCCGGAGGTTCATTATTCCTTCCTGATGGCAATATAATTGCGATTTGGAAAGGACGACCAATGATTATAGATTCCAAGTCGGGAGAAATCATTAGGAATTTAGATGCACTTTCAAGTGGTTACGCATCAGATCCAAAAATTACCAAAGACGGTACAAAGCTGATAACTCGGGTTTCGGGACCTGAATTAGCAATATGGGATATTCCATCGGGTAAGATTATTAAACAATTTAAATTTCAAGTAGGGTGGTGTTGCATTTCACCAGATGGAACAAAAATGTATGTTACTTTACCCAACAAGAATGATAATCCCGGAACAATTGCGGTTTATGATATGGCAACTTTCGAAGAAATCGAAAGATTATCATATCAAAGTATGACTTGGGGTGATAAAATCGATATTTCACCAGACGGGCAGACGCTTGCTGTTTCTGTAGGTTATAAAATAAATGATACTTTCAATAATAAATTTATTTTAATCAATCTAAATGACAAGAAGAATTACACTACAATCGAATCACTTAAATTAGTAATCAATTCTATGGAATTTTCACCTGACGGAAAAAAAGTCGCGTTTCATTATAATGACGGTAATGGAGATAATTACATTTATATTTATAACTTGGTAAGTAAAGAGAAAAAGTATATAAGAAAAAAAGAGTTAGAAGCCTTGTTTGGGATTAAATCAATAGCTGGAATTTTTGAACCTAGGTTTATTGATGATAATAATATTTATACTGGTTGTGATGATTTGTCTGGTGATAAGTATTTCCATTTTTCTTGGAATCTAATTGAGAATAGAATTAAGAATTATATTGATATCAAATATACTAGAAGTATTGATTTAAAAGATAGTTTAATGCTACTATGCAATCAAAATGGTATTATAGGACTTCTTAATAAAAACAAGGTTTCAGTAAAAGAAAATAAAAATCTAAATGAAAACTTTTTGAATTACCGCAACAACCAACTCGAATACAATACCAATAAATCTTTTATTGGTATTTCAATGGTTTATGATACTACTGGTAAAATGATAATTGACTTAGGAACCCAACCATTTGTGATTGGGGTAAACATAATCAAAATTAATCAGCCGTTACTTAAAGGAGTTTACTTACTTACAATAAAAGATAAAACTGAACAATCAAGTTATAAATTTATTGTGGAGTAAATAAAATGAGAACAAAATCAACACTTGACCTCAGAGAGGTCAAATATGTGTAGAAGAGTATGCCGAGGTTATTAATGCGACTCCGGCCAGAGTCGAATGTGAACAATACATATCATTTTCAACAAATATGAAAACCCTCAGGATTTTGTATTTATTTCACCCTTTCAGGGTTTTGGACACAATCGAGATACCATTTTCTACAATAATTCCATCCTTTCAGGATTGAAGAAAAATGCCGAAGGTATGGCATTATTATAGCAAATGATTTATGTTGATTCTTAAAACACCGAAGTTGTGATATAAATAAAAATTGAAGAAATTAATTATTGAATTGTAAAAAAGGGATAGACTATTTTTGGTCTATCCCTTTTTTTTGTTTACAATTATTGAGCGAACAAGTTTTGCGTTTACTTAGACCTCAGGGTAAAAAATAATACCGTTACAATCACCGCGGAAGAAACATATATCAGCGGTTGGAAGTACTTTTCAAAAAAACTTTCTTTGGGGTGGGGAACTATAGATTTAGCAAAAGCATAAGTTGAAGCTTCAACTACTCCCACATCGTCCGTGGCGATTGTATCCGAATATACCAATTTCTGTTTTCCAATCGGGGTAATCAGCTTATACTTAATATATCCATCAATATCCACAGTAACCAGCCGGTTCAATTTATCGTCCGCTTTCATAAGCTTATATTCGACAGATATCTTTGATATATTTATATTTAGATTGTTTTCGCTTGCGCTGTCGGTAAGCGGTATTTTCTTTTTAGATATATTATTAATTAGATGCTGTTTGATGAGCCACGAGGCAGGATGCTCAGAAATTATCAAATTTAATGGCTTAGCTTCATTTGGAATTTGATTCGAAATATCAACCGAGACCCGCTCAACCAATGAATCGAGAATGGAAAAATTTTCTCTAAGTTCATTCGATTTTAGTGAGATGGGTAATAAAAACAATAATAATAATAAATATCTAAGCATTAACCCGCGTATCCTTCAAAACTTTTAATTCCTCAAAACTTGCCATCAGATCATCACTATCGTAATATAAAGGCGGCCAAATATGTATCGGTCTTAATTTTTCAATAAAAGTAAGAGTTATAATACTATATGGCTGAACGGAATCAGGTAATACTTTTTGTTTAAATGTAATTGATTCGATTTTTTCGAGGCCTATTATCCGCTCATTGAAATTTGTACTAAATATGATATGATTATCAGAAATAGTAATTCTTTGAGAATTGATCCTTCGTACTAAATAGGATAATGCGCTTAATATTATGAAAACGGAGAAAAGCATTATCAGCGGGTCATTTAACAATATAGTAAATTCCCAGTTGTGGATACTTCCGCGAATGATTGAATATAATAGAACAACCCCAAAATAAATTGCTATCGAGGGCCATATAAAATCAATTCTTCTTTTAAATACTTTACGTGGTTCCATTTTTTTTGTCCAAAAAATTAATAATTTCTTTTGCAATTATATCTGCGGAATTAGGATTAGCCAATGCTGCTAATTTATTTGAAATACCAATTAATAAATTATCGTTAGTCATAAATGCCTTAACCGTATCAACAAGTTTTAGCCCAATTTCATCATTGTCAATCATGGCGCAACCGGTTCTTTCCATTAATACGTTGGCGTTATGGTTTTGTTCGTTGCACGATGCGGTTTTTAGCGGAATTAAAATAGCAGGCTTTGCTGTAATACACAACTCAGCAATTGTTGTAGCACCGGAACGAGAAACCACAAGATCAGCAGCTGAAAAAGCTGATGCCATATCGTCAATATATTTCAGAGTCTTTACATTAGCGGGTAATGAAGATTTAATTTCATAATCTTGGCCCGTTTGCCAAAGAATTTGACCGTACTTAGACAGCTCAACAATATTATCCTCAACAGCTTTATTAATCGAAGCGGCACCCAAAGAACCCCCGAAAATTAAAATTGTTTTTGAATCGGGAGATAAGCCGTACTTTCTTAATGACTCTGTTCTTGATGGTAGATTAGTAATCTCTTTGCGTATAGGGTTACCGGTGGTAAAAATCCGATTAGCATAGCTTTTAGGGAAATATGAGGACGTTTCATCGAAAGAAGTAAAAATGCGGTCAGCGTCCTTTGAAAGCATATTTATAGCCTTACCCGGATTAACATTCGATTCCATCAAGAAAAGAGGGATACCGCAAGATTTGGCGGCTTTTCCGGGTGGTACACTAATATAGGCTCCGGTGCAAATAACAGAGTCGATATTGAGTTCTTTAATCTTTTTCTTTAAAAATCCACGAGCTTTTTGCAAACTTAATAGCGCGGTAATAGTATTAATACTAAATACTTTGCCAATGCCTTTTATATCAACCGGTATGAAATTATAATTAAGTGCAGGTACAACTTTAGCTTCGATTTTATCGTTTCTTCCACAAAAATAAAATTCGCTATTAGGTAATTGTTTTTTTAAAGCATCAACAACTGCAATTGCTGGGTATAGATGACCGCCTGTACCGCCGGCACCGATTAAAAATTTATATTTTGCTTTTGATTCACTCATAAATTACTCTTTACGTAATATTTGATTTTTAAAAAAGCAATATTAACAAAAAATAAATTAAGAAAAAAACACATGCGAAAATTTTCTAATAATTATAAAATGCTTAAATTTAAAAATGTAATATATCGGAATTTGCTTTGATGCAGAATAATGAACAAAATATTGAACAATATCGTTATGAAATAGACGAGACAGATAAACAAATAATATTCTATCTTAATAAAAGAAAAGAAATAAGCGAGAAACTGATAAATCTAAAACTTGCGCAAGGTCAGGAAGTTTTTAATCCCGAAAGGGAGAAAGAGATAATTAACAAGCTATATTCTGACCAAAATAATAAACTACCATTAGGGATAATTCGTAAAATTTATCAAGAAATTTTTCATTCTTCAAAATCCGGTTTTATTGAATAATCTAAGATTTCATAACAATACTATGGCATAATAATTGTAGTTTTTAGAACTATATTTTTTCATAACTTTACAAGTGTATTATGGAATATTTTGAAGATAGGATTTTAATAGCCACATATATGAAAAGGCTCTATAAAATGGGCTTAACAACTTCCACAGGTGGAAATATTAGTAGAAGAGTCAGTGATGATTTCTTATTAATTACACCTTCACAAAAAGATAAATCAGCGTTAAAACCTTATGATATTTGTGTTGCAAATTTCAAAGGTGAGAACCTAACCCCAAAATTCAAATGCAGTATGGAATTGGGAATGCACATTGCCATCTATAAGCAAAGAGAAGATATAAATTCAATTTGCCACGCTCATCCTACTTTCGCTTCGACTTATTCTTTTACAAATAAAGATATTAATTCGTCTTTAAGTGGAGAAATGAGAGCAATATGCGGTGAAATTACCAAAGCGGAATATGCGCTTATGGGAACTAATGAGTTAGCGGACAATGTAGCAGAAAAAGTAAGAAAATCCAATGTTGTTTTATTGGAAAATCACGGAGCGTTAACTTTAGGTACTAATTTATGTCAAGCATTTGAAAGAATGGAAATACTCGAAAAGATAGCTAAATCTAATTTTTTGCTTAATATACTAAAGGGCACGAAAAATTTACCAGCTAAAGATATCGACGAAATTGACGAATTATTCGGCAACCGGTTTTAATATCCAGTTGTTCTTTTCCAAATGGTTCAATTCAATTACTGCTGGATATTTTGAGCTTAAATATTCCGCAGTCAATTTGGCTAAATATACTGAACGGTGCTGGCCGCCGGTACATCCGAAACTAATTGAAAGATTCGTGAAGTCCCTATCGATATATTTATTCACTGCTATTGATATTATATTTAATATACTTGATAAGAATACTTCAACCGCAGGTCGCTTTGAAAAAAACTCATCGATTTGCTTATCTTCACCGGAAAAATATTTATATTCTTCGAATTTATATGGATTCGGCAAACACCGGCAATCAAAAACAAAGCCGCCGCCATTGCCTGATTTGTCAATTGGCAAGCCTTTTTTATAAGAAAAACTATTTATTGTAATTTTTAACATAAGAAATCTGATAAATATTAATACACAAAAATACGATATTTTACTCAAAACTCAATAAAATAGATAAAAATGCCGATAATTGAATTTTAATCATACTAAATTGAGATTTTTAAGAATTTTATATTTATTTTTGCATATAAAATAATTGGAAAAACAAATGAGAAAATGGACACTAGAAGATAGTAAAGAATTATATAATTTAGCCGGATGGGGCGACGATTATGTATCCATTAACGAAAAAGGTAACTTATGTATTCAACCGCAAAGCACTTTGGCGCAGGTTGATTTAAAAGATATAATAGATGAATTGGATTTGAGGGATATATCAACACCGGTATTGCTGAGATTCCCTGATATTTTGGAAGATAGGATGTTCAAAGTGAGCAATTGCTTTAAACTTGCTAAAGAAGAATATGGCTTCGAAGGTAATAACTTTGTAGTGTTTCCTGTAAAAGTTAACCAGATGAAGCCGCTTATTGAAGAAATTGTGAATAAGGGTGGTCAGTATAATATTGGATTGGAAGCTGGTTCTAAACCCGAGTTACACGCTGTTTTAGCTTCTGCCGATGATCCTGAGGCGCTTATTATTTGTAATGGCTATAAAGATGAAGCTTTTATTGAATTGGCGCTTTTAGCTCAGAAAATGGGTAAGAAAATCTTTCTAGTAGTTGAGAAATTGAATGAGTTAAAAACAATTATCACTATTGCAAAAAGAATAAATATCAAACCAAATATTGGTATTAGAATTAAATTAGCAAGCTCGGGCAGTGGAAAATGGGAAAGTTCCGGCGGTGATAAAAGCAAATTCGGACTATCATCCAGTGCCTTATTAGATGCGCTTGATATATTAAATGAGCACGATATGCAAGATTGCTTAAGGTTAATCCATTTTCATATCGGGAGTCAGATAACCAAAATTAGAATGATTAAAAATGCACTTCGCGAAGCGGCGCAGTTTTACGTCCATTTGAAGAAAATGGGATTCTTGGTTGATTTCGTTGATGTTGGCGGCGGATTGGGCGTTGACTATGACGGTACAAAATCTTCGCGCGCAAGTAGTGCAAACTATACAATACAAGAATATGCCAATGACGTAGTTTTCAATATAGTTAATGTAAGTGAAAAAAATAATATTCCACATCCGAATATAATTTGTGAATCGGGTAGAGCTTTAGCGGCACACCATTCCGTACTGATTGTAGATGTTCTTGAAACAGCATCTTTACCGGTTTGGATTAATGGAATTGATATAGTCAGCGATGACGATGATGAGCTAATTAAAGAAATGTATGAAATCTATAAAAACTTAGCAAAATCTAGAATTTTGGAAGCATGGCATGATTCATTACAAATCCGTGAAGAAGTTTTAGATAGATTCTCACTCGGTATGGTGGATCTACAGATAAGAGCAAAATCAGAAAAACTGTTTTGGGCTATAGCACGGGATATTCAAGAGAAAGCAAAAGATTTCAAACACTTACCCGATGAATTACGTGTTTTACCACGCTTATTAACTGATAAGTATTTCTGTAACTTTTCTGTTTTCCAATCATTACCGGATTCGTGGGCAATTGACCAGATTTTTCCGATTATGCCAATCCAGCGGTTGAATGAAAAACCAACCGTCAACGCAACTTTGCAAGATATAACCTGCGATTCTGATGGTAAAATTGATAATTTCATCGGCTTAGGTGAAAAAGCTTTTTATTTGCCGGTTCATCCATTACCGGACGAAGAAAGATATTACCTTGGTTTCTTCTTAGTTGGTGCATATCAAGAAATTCTGGGAGATTTGCATAATTTATTCGGTGATACAAACGTTGTTCATATTAATGTTAACAAAACCACAGCCGAAATATCCAAAATCATTGACGGTGAGAGCGTTTCGGACGTATTAGGTTACGTCCAATACAATCCAAAGCAATTGGTCCGTAAAATGGAACGTTGGGTAACTGTATCAGTAAAATCCGGAAAACTATCCTTAGAAGAAGGAAAAGAATTTTTATCAAATTACCGTTCCGGTTTATACGGTTACACTTATTTAGGATAAAATATGCGAATTCTTGGAATTGACCCGGGTTCTGTTATTTGCGGCTACGGTGTGGTCGAAAAAGAAGGTAATTCACTTACCTTAGTAGAATACGGTGTTATCAAAGCCAAAAAGAAGAATGAGGATTTTCCGATGCGCTTGAAAGAGATTTATACCCGGTTAATCAGCGTTATAGAACGAACTTTACCGGACGAAGCCGCGATAGAATCTACATTTTATTCTAAAAATGTTAAATCATTAGTACAATTAACGCACGCCAGAGCTGTTGCTATGCTTGCCGCTACGATGAGGGAGATTCCAATTGTGGAATATTCCCCGTTGGAGGTAAAAAAATCAGTGACGGGTATGGGACGAGCACAAAAAGAGCAAGTAGGTTATATGATGCGGAAGATGCTGAACATTTCAGAAACACCAGAATTTCTTGATTCAACCGATGCTTTAGCTATAGCAGTTTGCCATTTGCTCAAACGAAATTCCCCGGTAAAGAAATCCAATTCTTGGGGTGAATTTATCAAAAACAATCCGGATAGAATAATAAGTTAAATGAAGAATTACGATTTAGACGATGAAATACGTGCTGAACATATACGAAAATCTCGTTCAGCTTCTAAGCGTACCTTGATTAAAGAAAAGGGAGATATAAAAAAAGATTCTTCAAAAGGAATTGTTATAGCCGCTATTGGCAAATATATAATTGTGCGCAAACTCGATACAAAAGATATGTTTGAATGCACTATTGGCGGAACGCTTATAACAGAGAATTATAAAAGTTCACTCGTGGTTGTAGGGGATATAGTCTATTTCAAAGAAGAAAAATTACCTGAAGACCAAGATGAAACCGATACCGGTTTGCAGTTCGGTGTTATTTATAGCGTAGAAAAACGAGGAACGATGCTTTCTCGTAAAGCACCCGGAAGGTCAACTAGAGAACTTGTTCTTGCCGCAAATGCAGATTATTTGTTATTGATTATATCAGTGCAAAGTCCTCATTACAATCCGCGTCTTATAGATAGATTCTTGGTTTCGGCTGAATTGGGCGGATTAAAATCAGCGATATGCTTCAATAAAAGCGATTTAGCTGAGGATTTGGATCAAATAAACGCCGATTTTGAAACTTACCAAAATTTAGGACATAAGATATTTTTTGTTTCTGCTGTTAACGATGATTTGGAAGAATTAAAAGAATTTCTGAAAAACAAGATTACTGTTTTTGCCGGACCATCCGGAGTAGGGAAGTCCACAATCATCAATAAATTGGTCGGTCACGAAGCACAAGCTGTTCAAGAAATAAGTGAACGAACAAATAAAGGTCAGCATACTACAAGTTCTGTAAAAATGTTTGAGCTAAGCGATAATATCAATATTATAGATACTCCGGGGGTACGTGAATTTGCCACGTCCGGTTTGGAAAAAGATGAACTTTCGCTATATTTTCACGAATTTGATGAGTATTTCCCTAATTGCAAATTTCCAGGTTGTTCACATATTCACGAACCCGGTTGTGCTGTTATCGCGGCTGTGGAAAGCGAAGAGATAAACTACGAACGCTATGAAAGCTATGTTAATATCTATATGACAATGGAATAGATTATAAAATATCCTTTATCGAAAAACCCTCTTTTATCAAATTTTCCGGCTTCAATATTTCTGCTAACTTTTCTTCTCGGATTAAATTTAGTTTTTTATTGGCATCAAAAATGTCCAAACAGGACTCTTTCATTTCTTTCGCTAATAATCCTGCTTTTTCATAACCAATATATGGCAAAAGAGCAGTTGAAATTGATGGGCTTTCTAAAAGTCTTTTCAATGAAAGTTCAGTGTTAATTTGAATATCATTAAACAAATGCTGGGTTAATGATTGGTTAGCGGCTATTAGTAGCTCAACTGATTCTAAAATCGCATCCCCAATACTTGGCAAATAAGCATTCAAATCAAGACAACCTAATGCGGAAAGACTACTGATTATTGAATCGTTTGCATAAACTTTATGAGCGGCGCTTATACCAAATTCACAAATCACGGGATTTACTTTCCCGGGCATAATAGAACTACCTGCTTGTTTTTGCGGAATTGTTAATTCCGGTTCCCGGATAATATCGGAAGCCAATAAACGCAAATCACCCGCGATTTTCTCCAAATTTACAGCGTGCGATTTCAAGATTGCTGATACCTCTACAAAAGAATCTAGATTTTGGGTAGTATCGGTAAGATTTTCGGAACGAGATAGCGGGAGCTCGGTCAAGGAGCGTAATTCGTTCACCGTTTCCATAATGAAATATCTTGGAACAGTCAAGCCTGTGCCAACTGCACTACCACCAAGATTAATTTGTTTAGTACGCTCAAAACACTTCGATACACGCCACCAATCTCGCGATAAAGCTTCATTATAAGCTCCGAATAATCGGCCGTAGGTTGAGGGAACAGCGGCTTGCATTTGAGTATAAGCTATTCTCAAATTCGAGCGGTATTTCGTTTCAAGAGCTTCGACTTGTTGGCGAGATTGATTTATGGAATTTTCCAAATCTTTAAGTAATTGCATTAAGGCGACTTTCAAAGCAGTTGGAATCACATCGTTTGTTGATTGATAGATATTTGCGTGTTCAATAGGGTGGACGTAATCATATTCGCCGGGTTTGTGACCTAATAATATCAATGCACGATTGGCAATGATCTCGTTAACGTTCATATTCTGGCTTGTACCCGCTCCTCCGGTGATTGCGGGAACAATAAAATTATCATAATGCATTCCTTGCGAAACTTCTTCTGCGGCTTTAATTAGCGCCTTGATTACATCATCAGCAATCAATGTGAAGGGTAGAGCTGAAACATCGTACTTTGCTAATAAAGCAGATTTATATTTTACATAAGTTTTGTAAACGCTTAATTTCACAATTCCAATGCTTTTGTACCAATTTATATTGAACCTTTGGCGGTTGGGAAAATTCTCAACGGCTCTTACTGAATGAATACCAAAGAGTGCAGAATCGCTAATTTCTTTTGAACCAATAAAATCTGTTTCTTGACGCATATTAATCCATTGGTTGAGTTATGTATTTATCTAAAGAGGATGTTTTCTTTGTTGTATTGCTTGCATTTAGCATTTTAACTACATATTTGCCGATAATATCGAATTCTAAATTTACTTTACCGCCGACATTCAAATCTATGAGGTTAGTTGATTTGTATGTATGAGGAATGATAGCAACCATAAATTGATTATTCTCAACTCGAGCACTTGTCAAGCTAACTCCATTAATGCAAATTGATCCCGTTGGAACAATTAGTTCGCTAAATTCTTTTGGGAAACTGAACCATAGATTAACAGCCGTTTGCAATTTATCAATTTTAGCTAATTCACCGATGCAATCGATATGCCCTTGAACAAAGTGACCACCTAATCGTGAACTCGGCAAAGCGGCGCGCTCTAAATTCACCATATCGCCTGTTTTGAGTTTTCCTAAGGTTGTTTTGAGCAAAGTTTCTTCCACCGCTTCGGCTTCAAAGCTGTTATCTGTTAAAGAAACAACAGTCTGGCAAGCACCGTTAATTGAAACGGAGTCGTCAATTTTTAAATCATCCATTATTTTGGAGGCAGATACTTGAATCCTTATTCCGCCACCTATGGATTTTACTTTCTTTACAGAACCTATTTCTTCGATTAAACCGGTAAACATATCACGCTTAAGTATTGTTTAAATAAGTTTTAACGATTTGCATTGTAAATAATTGTTTAATCTCTGGTAAACACTTCCGTTCCGAAGCAAGAGCTTTGGAACGAGGACGATTAGGTAAAAAAAAATCAACCAAAGGTCTAAACCTATGGTTGATGATTTGTTCTAATGTGATAGATTTAATAATTAAATCTTAATTCCAGTAATACCTAATTGATAAAGCACCGTAATCGTTCCACCAGCCTGTATAACCAGTTAAATTCCAAGCAGGTTTGTAATCGGCACTAACATTAATCGGTAGTTCTTTAAATGTATATTCCAATCCGATAATCGCATCTACACCGATTGATAGTTCATCATAATAATAATTACCTGCATGTGCACCAATACCATAGAACCATTTCATACCTTTAATATCAAATGCCGGATGATAAATTTCGTATAAACCTGTTATACTGAAACCACCGCCATGTGCGGCAACTAATCCTTCAAAGGCAGTAGTTCGTGTCATAAAGTGTTGATAAGTTAAAGCGTTATACCAACCGCCACGGATGCCGATTGCGGATTTAAAATCCTGTGCGTTTGCACCAATACTAATAATGGTTATTAATACAGCAACTAATATTGCTTTTTTCATATTGTACCTCAAATTAAAATAAAAAATAATACTGCTACAATTTTAATTACAAATTTAACAAATATTTCGGAAAAACAAAATAAAATGTTAAGCCATATTAAAATTATTTAAATAGTGTTTGAAAACAACTCGTATAAGCACTCTTTAAATCATTATTTAAAATTATACTAAATTTATTTATTTTTAAGTAAGTCTCTGATTTCAGTCAATAAAATTTCTTCTTTTGTCGGCTCTGGTGGAGCCTCTGGTAATGCTGTTTCCTGACGTTTCATACTATTAATTAGTTTGATAAACATAAATATGGCGAATGCAATAATGACGAAATCAACCGTAAATTGAACAAAAGAACCATAATTTAACGTAACAGCATCCTTTATTACTTTTCCCGCCGCATCAGTAACAGGTGATTTTAAAGTAACCTTAAGGGTTGAAACATTAAAACCGCCAATCAACAAACCAACTAAAGGCATAATAATATCAGCAACTAGCGAAGTTACTATTTTTCCGAACGCACCGCCAATAATCACACCGACTGCTAAGTCAATAACATTTCCACGCATTGCGAATGCTTTAAATTCTTTCAATATACTCATAGAAATTCCTCATAATTATATAAAAAATTAAATATATTTTGTTATCATTATTATGTTTGCTCTAACATCGCTTCAATGGATTCTTTTTTGCAATGCTTTCTTATAATCAACCTAAGTACCAATAATACCGTATTAGCGGCAATATAGGCATAAAAACCCCACCTTACGGTATCGCCATCGTGGAAGCCTTGTGTAACTAAATAAAAAGCTACGGCTATAAATACCCAATTTAGGGCATAGTAGAGAGTAAGCCTTTTAAATTTTCCTGTAATAAGCTTGTAAAGGGTGAAGATCAGAAGGAAGAAAGAGATAGTTATCGAATAAAATTCAAATGCTACTTGGTTGAATTTGAATTCGACTATATCGGTTAGGGTAAAAAATACCATACCCCAACCGGTAATATAATTACCTTCTTTCGATACAGTAATTTTATCCCACAAATTTTCTTCTCTATCCGATTTAGTTGCTCTAACCGGATTGGCTTCTTTTGAAACTGTTGCTACATTATCTTTCTTGGTATGGTGCTGTTCTTCTCCTTCGGAGCAGTACTTGATGAATGGAGTAAAAATGAGCAACAATGCTAAAATATTCAGAATTTTGACGAATTTCATTAGTATTTCTCTTTATAATTCTAAAATAAACTTAAAAATACGAAAAAAAATTTAATAAATGATAGTAGTTAAACAAAAGTTTACAAAGATTAGTCTTTTATATATGTTCTAATATATTCGAATAGTCGCTTTGCTTGTTCTGAATAAATTGCAATTTTGTCGTAATCGAATCTTATATTGTTAAAATACTGCAAAATTAATGTATGTTCAAATGGTTCACCCGGTAGTAATCCGGCAAAAACGAAACCTAATTTTTCGAATTCTTCACAGTATTTAGCGGTCATAGGATTAGATAAATCCAAGTTGATAAATATTATATCGTTTTTCTCATAGCAGGCGTTTTTCAATTCAAAAGCCACTTTTTCCACTATATCTTCACCGTATTCTTTCACTGTGATGAAAGCAGTGTTTCTGTTGTTAAAGAAGTCAACTTTATATATTGATTCAGATGAATTTTCGTGTTTATCGTTCAATTCTTGAGGTTCAATTTGCAACCCTATAGAATTATATAAATCAGTAATTATTTCTGAATGATGTTTTGGGAGGAATAACTTTGCGTTGTCACTTAATATCAAATATTTATAAGCAAATACTATTGTTTGGCGTTGGGTAAGATTTTCTGACATTTTTCTGTACGTAACATTAAGCGGGCTATAACCGAATGCTATAGCAATATCTCTAAACCCAAATTTATTGCAAATTTTCTGTGTAAATGGATGTTCAGTAACACAATGTGCAAAATATCCTTTATAGTTCATATCAATTGCAATCTTTTCTGCATAATGGTGTAAATTGTTCATTAAACCTTTGCCGCGGAATTTGTGTTTGGTAACTGCCATACCCCATTCAACTATTGTTGAATTTGCGGAAGGACGTATTAATGCTATATGGCCTGCTATTTCTCCTGACTGGGAAATACCAACTATTGAAGTAATTGTACCATTTCGGTTCATTTCTTTGACTTTTTCCGGATAGTATAAATCTTCATTTACATAAGATCGACCATAACTTGTATAGATGCATCTAGAAACTTCTATTGCTTCTTCCGGTAAAATCTGTCGAAATTCTACGATATTTTCACTTGAAGGTGGCGCTTCAGCTTCTTGTTCTCTTAATTTTATCATATCAGCCATTTCTGTAATCTTATCCGCAGGTAATGAAATCATTAATCCAAGTTCGTTACCTAATTTGCCAAGATTTGCCGTACTGACTATGTCCACACTGTTTTTTATTAAAAATGCCGATAGTTCATCAATGTTTAAATCGGAGTCGGTATTGAGTAATGTTGGATCATAAACATTACCAGACATAAAATCATAAGGTCTACCCTTATCTTTGATTGAAATACTTAAATAAGTATTTTCAATTGACATAGAAATTTCAATTTTTTCTTTATCGTCAGATTCAAATGCATGTTTACAAATATTTGCCAATGATTCTTCTAAAGCCATAAGAGCTTTTTTTATATCTTTAGATGAAAAACCGCATTTCTGCATAACCGAATCGGCATAAGCATTTGCTATGCTTATGTATGTTAAATTATTTGGTATTGTTAAAGTTGTTTGTTCTAACATTATGAAACCTTTGTAAAATAGCTACAATTAATACTAATTAGTTTACAAATTTACAAATAAATTTTATACAAAAAAAAACACATAGCAAAACTATGTGTTTTTAAATCTAAATTCGTATAATAATTATACCATTGGTTCCTGTGGATTAGGTCCGATATATTTAGCATCACCCCAAGCTAAGATTGGGAAGAAGATAAACGGAAGGAAAAATAATCCAAAGGCAAATCCCACAGATTTTCCGAAGACTTTTGCCGTTAAACCAATAACCATTATACCAATAACAATGTTAACAAATGGAATTATTAATAATAACATCCACCACCAAGGTTTGCCAACTATCTTTAACATTGTATAAATATTATAGATAGGGACAATTGCCGCCCAGCCAGGTTCGCCGGCTTTTTTAAATATCACCCAATATGCAACAATACATATAGCTCCAATAATTAAGGAAATTGTGTTCATTGCTACCATATTTCCCATCAATGCAGAATTTTCCATCAGGACCTCACTAATTTGTTGAAATAAAAAAATGTTCTATTTTTAAAATTGTTTTATTGATTTACAATTTTGACTTAATACAAATATATGTAATAAAAAGTAATTGCAAAATTAATTAAAATTAATTATTCCGAAACTAAAGCATTGAACTGTTCGGTAGTCAGTTTGTTTTTATCAATTATAAAATTACCGTTATCAAATCCCATTTCTTTAATAGCACTAGATTCCGGTAAGGTAATAAAAATTCTTTCCGGTCTTAGTTTCCACATTGCTCCCGTAGCGGGATCAACAACTAACCAACCTAAGAATCCGCCTATGAATAAATTCCCAATTATATACCATCCATCGACTGAGCCCCTTATATAAATAAGTTTCTTTGCATGACCTTCTTTTTCGATTTCAATGGAATATCTTCCACTTTCAAAAAAACTAAATCCTCTGTCTAAATTAACTATACAAGGTGAAAGAAAATTCCCCACTTCGGTATTGTCATTTAAATTCATGATTTTAATTTTAGCACCCGAAGGAGATGTGTTAATTGTGATGTCCTGGTCACCACCATGAATGATAGTGGCACAACTTGAGAGAAATAAAATTAAAAACAACATAATACTTGATAAATTGATAAATCTTTTCATCATAAAACTCCATAAAAAATTAAAAGAAACAACTGTTTTCAATAACACTATTTGTAGGTTTTTATAACAAACTAATCAGTAACCTAACTTTCTCTAAAAAATAACTTTCCAAAATTACTAATTTTATTTTATTTTTCAAAATAATCAAAAAAAAAATATCCAACATCATGTGAAGATGTTGGATATTTGGAAGCATTAAAAAAGTATTATAATCTCTTAATCTATAGCTCTTAGCCAATTTAACATTGGGAAAGGGAATGGAGCAATTTTACCATCAGCCATTAGACCCATAAAGCCGAATTGGAATGAATTTTTTTCGGAAGTTGCAAATCTCAAACCGGGAACAATCATTGCGGCAGAATATTTTTTATCCAAATAGATAAAGGAATCAAATACAAATGATACCTTTTTTGTTATAGGTGTCATACCTGCAATTGACATAAGCGGAGCATTTGCGTGATTGCTTTTATACCCTAAAACGCCGTAACCTCCTGAGACGCTTATATTAGATTGGCGATTACCATAAGTTAGAGAGCCGTAACCTAAAAATCCATATCCATCTAATCCGGCCCAACTTGCAGTACCAACTAAGGCTCCTAAACCCAGGTTAAAATTCTCACCCAAATTAATCGAATACTTCGCAGAACCAATAATAGGTACTGCTAACCAAGATGTCATAATTCCCAAGGAAAAATTATCGGAAACGGCAAAATGAGCTTCTGCACCCAAAGGTGAAAGCATCATATAATCGTCACCTTTCTTTATAGGTAAGCCATTTGTGCTAATAAAATATCGTGTAGAATATAAATCAGTTCCGTTTGTCATTGTTTTGCTATCGTAAACTTCAATAGCTTTAATTTCATATTTAGGAATTAAAATTTTCCCCAAATCTTTTGTTTCAATTAGAACACCTTTTTCATCATTCGCTAATATTACCCCAATATAAATTGCACCGTCATTTTTGGTTATTTTAGATTCAACAGGTTTATCTTGAGCAGATAATTGAGTCGAAAATAATAAACTGAACAAAAAGACGCTTATAATCCCCGTTAGGATTACTTTTACTTTAACAATGTTTGATTTTGTCATACTGTCCTCTTTTATTAATATTAAATGTACTTGTTTTTTAAATACGACGGATTTTTTTTAAAGTTCGTTTAATCTGTTGAAAAGTTGATATTCCGATGAAATATGAAGATTTTTATTTTAGATGTTTTAAATAATTTTGTGCTAAATTTATAAGTTTATCTGCAACTTCTTTATCATACGAATAAGCCTGTGTTTTTGCGATTTTTTTATGATAATAATACTCACCGCTTTTCAAATTGCGGTTATCTTCGGTTGCTAAGTATATTAAAGTTTCCGCTCCTTTTTCGGGAGGAATGCCAAAGGCTTTAAATGAAACACGAGCGATAGGATTTGCTGTGCGTCCTAAATCGGTATTGACCATTCCCGGGTGGAGAGAATAAGCTGAAATGCCTTTGTCTGCCAATAGGGAAGAGTAATAGCGGGCTATTACTATATCGCAGAGTTTAGATTGCTGATATGCTTTATAACCGCTGTAGGAGGTTTTAAATTCGATATCGTCAAAATTGATTGTGCCCCAATGCAATCCCGAAGCGGTATAAATCAGTTTTGAATCCTTATTTGTCATAATCTCCAATAAATTATTGGTGATTAATATCGGCGCTAATACATTGACCGCAAAAATTTCTTCAAAACCATCCTGGCTTTTGATAAAACTCCAATTCCATACACCTGCATTGTTAATTACAATATCCAATGATTTGTAATTTGCTTTTAATGAATTGCAAGCATTATTGATCGAAGCTATACTCGATAAATCGCAATATAGTAAATCAATCAATCCTCTGGTCGCGGGAGTTCTTTGTTTATTAAACTCTGTCATCAAGCTTTCGGCTTTTGAAAAGTCCCTGTAAGCGGCTACGACTACAGCACCGCGTAATGCTAAATCTATAGTAGCGAACTTTCCAATTCCGGAAGTTGCTCCTGTGATGAATATTGTCTTTCCGTTTAAATTCTTATTTATGTTATTCATAATTAGTTTTTTTCCTAATAAATTCAATCTATTATTAATCCCTTTTGACGTGAATAGGGCGCGATAATTGGAAAAATTTCGATTTAGATTTTATTTTCGTTTCAATAAATATTTGCAAAAAATAAAATTATTATTTGTTAATTCTGAATAATAATATTAATTTTGTTTGTGTTTCATAATGAATTTAAATAAATTAGTGAGTTACTTATGAATAAAACATTCTTTTTCCCCACTAAGCTCTATCTGACGACGGAGCGAATTCTTTGCATTCCCGCTCGGGCTGTGGCATAAGCCATATTATCCCATAGCCATAAATAATTGTTTGGTTCGTATTACGGGCATCAAATTGGTGGGAATGACCTACTCTACTTACATTATATTATCAACCCCATGCTTCAGCATGGGGACAAAAAGTGGTTTCATTGGGGCAAGCCCCAATGCTTCCAAAAAAACAAAAAAGTGTGGAAGCACGTGGGCTTGCCCACGTGAAGAAACCAAAAATTTAAAAACATATTGAGAGATCCAAAATGAAAAAATCTAAAATAATTTTATTTTTCGTGCTGGCGATATTAATAGTTGTTGCCGGCAAAGCAAATGCCCAAGACTTAATACCTGAAAAAGTAATTAGCCTAAAAGGTTTACAAGATATTGGTACTTTTAGTTATGGTTCATTTGCTTTTAGCAATGAAAAAAATATATTAGCATTACAAGAAAACAATGGCGACCTTTTTGTAATCGATGCCGATTCAAGAGAAAAATTACTTCAAGTAAGACATATGCAGGGATTTGCTTTTGTCAATAAAGGGCAAAATTTAATCGGGAAAAAAGGACAATGTATTAAAATCTATAATACAACAACTTGGAAATTAACAGACTCAATTACCTACAACAACCAAACAATTTTGGATTTTGTTTTATCAAAGGACCAAAGTAAATTATGCGTGCTATTTAGAAATGGGGCAAATATTTATCCTGATATGAAACTTGTTATATGGGATATGGCAACCAAAGAAATTGTACTGGAAAAGACAATAAATTGTGAATTTGATTTCCAAGTAACGAATAAGGATGAATTCGTATTCCTTAAAATAGATTGGAATGAGAATTTAAACTATTTATCATTTGAATGGCACTTATACACTGATGTAAGTTCGCCACTTAGTTATGGTAGATATTTCACAAAAATTTACAGCATAAATGAAAATAAAATGGTTAAGGAATACAATCATGCATTGGACTTTATTTTTGATGAAAATAATGATAAAGCTTACTATTTTGAGGAATACTATGACTCAGAAAGCGAATCATGCCAATTCAAGAAATCAGTTACATTAACAACTTTGAATACAGATATCAAGTCTATTGTTAATTTTGACTTTTACCCAATGATGATTGCGTCAAATGATAATTATTTAATGGTTTCAATTTTCCCAAGTGCAGATAATTTATTTATTATCAATAAAGATAATCTTGGTACCAAAAAAATAAAAACAAGCTATAACCATCAAACATTTAGTTTTAGTGAAGATAATACAAAATTAATAGCTGTTTCTACAGATAAGCCACTTCTAGCTATTTATGACATAACAAATATAACAGGAGTAAATGATCCAATTAAAGAAACGATATTATACCCGAATCCCACAAGTCATCTTTTGAATTTGGAATTGGATAATGGTTTGGATTATGAGGTTCAAATAATTGACGAAACAGGAATAATTCTTGTTAGTTTCCCAATTTCGAATTCATTCCAATTAAATTACGACACTTCTCGTTTACCTAAAGGAATGTGCATACTACAACTAAATAGCAAAATGAGTTCAGTAAGTTACAAATTCCTGAAGGAATAACTAAATGAAAAAAATAATGTTAATTGGAATTATTCTTCTGAATATGATAAATTTATATTCACAGGATATAATTGACCCGCCAAAATTGTTTGATAAATCAGCCCAAAATTGGTATGCATATACTGGACATTCAATCTATTTACCAGATAAATTTTATACCGGAAAAGATTTTATACTTGCCTATAATTGGGGTAATAGAGGCGAAAAACTTGACCAAGCTTTTAATATTAAGTATTATCACGGCTATCTGGGCTATATTAAAAATCAAAATCCTAATACACTTGATGTAATTGATAATGCAGTCATTATTGAAAATTTAGCTATGGCAGGAAATAGAAAAACAAGCGTGATTCTAAATGCATTTTCAGCATACTATGAACCCACAATCACTGTTGATACTACAAATAATTTCACACCACGTGTCGGTGATAAAACCGGTGCAGTATTTGGTTGGAGAGGAAAAGCGGGTGGGATCATTTACTCATCGGATACAACAGACCCAGAATATCACAGAATTCATTTGTTAATGAGTAATTTTAATGGAGAACAGAAGGTACTTTGGGATGTATGGCAAAATAATTTAATGCATTATATGAACTATAAAGCAAAACCACCATATGATTCAACTATGGTTAGATTTGATTCTTTAGTAAATGGTGAAAGCATATACTTATCAATAAATATGCATACAATTGGTGATATACAAAGCTTGATTGATGACGAAGTAGTTCTTAAAATCAGACTGCCTTATGAAGAATATAGTTACTTAGACAGCGCAGGCAAGTTTTATGAAAGACATTTATCACCAACAAGATACGCTTTTTTTGATGCAATTCCTAAGACGGATGGATTGCCACAAACTTATGTTTATAATATAATAGGTTCAAGAGGCGAATCTCGAGGATATACACGGTATTTAAAGTATTTTACTCTTAATCAAAAATCGAGTATATTTAAAGTAACAGCCAAAATGCTTAAGGGGTTGCTAGATCCAAATGGGAATATAACATTATCTGCACATCTTACTTTTAACAATGAATTTAGTCCATCAAATAGGGATTCAAGTGAAAATCCACGATTTATGCCGGATTGGTATGAACATAATGATCTGCATTACTACATAAAAAAGCTGGATGTTGAAGTCTATTATACAGATAAGATAAGCCTTGCGATTGACTATATTAAATTGGAAACCCCACAATTTCGGGCTCTTAGCCACGGTAAATATGACACAACAATGAAGCGCATGGTTTTTAACTATTTAGATTCATTGGGTATAAAAACTAGACACGGAAAAATATTCAGATTTTATGCTAATGACGAATTAATACCAGGTTTATGGAGTTCCAACCGTTATTTCAACATGTTTGTTGATACATTGGCCGCTTTGGAAACATTTGTTAATGATAATCCTGCGGCGCATTATCTTTATGCTACAGGGTTTAAAGAATATTGGAACGGGACAAATATCGATTGGCATACTGGTCAGGGTGTTCCATATTATAAAACAGGTATGTTTCCAAATGGGACTTGGCCTGATAAAAATGTAGGCTTGCTAAATCACAATATGGGTTACGAGGGTTATAAAAATGTTGATTCTCAAGGTAACTTAATCGACGAAGCAGTATTAAATTCACTTAATTCAGCTTACGAAACAATTCTTACAGGTAGGTATGGAAGAGTTGATGGAACAATAACAGGTGGTTCACAACTGCAATTGCCTTCGCAAAGCAGCTGGGACATTGATGATTT